>CAZKGO010000136.1:0-11435 GCA_964552235.1 uncultured Spirochaetales bacterium
CAGGAGCCTGCCGCTCCTGTTCGAGATCAGCCAAGCGTTCGAGAGGAGCATGGACCTGAACGAGGTCATACAGCCGGTCCTGCGCCTGGTGGCCGAGCACACGGGGGCGATGAGGGCCACGATCACAATCCTGAACCGCAATACGGGGGAGATTTCGATCGACGCCGCCTACGGGCTGTCGAGCAGTCAGCTCGAACGGGGCAGGTACAGGCTCGGCGAAGGAGTCACCGGCCGGGTCGTGCAGAGCGGGCAGCCGATGATCGTACCGCGGGTGTCGCAGGAGCCGATGTTCCTCAACCGCACGGGCGCCCGGCGAGGCGTCGAAAAGAAGGACATCTCGTTCATCTGCGTCCCCATCAAGGCCGGACAGGAGACCATCGGCGCCCTCAGCGTCGACCGCCTCTTTGACGAGAGCGTCTCCCTCGAAGAGGACATGCAGCTGCTGGCGGTGATCGCCTCGATGATCGCCCAGGCGGTGCGCCTGCGGCAGTCCAGCCACGAGGAGCGCCAGCGGCTGATGGAGGAGAACTCGCGCCTGCTGGCCGCGCTCCAGGAACGGTTCCGGCCCTCGAACATCGTCGGCAACTCCAGCGCGATGCAGGAGGTCTACGACCTGATTGGTCAGGTGTGCCGCAGCGACGCCACAGTGCTGATCCGCGGCGAGAGCGGCACCGGCAAGGAGCTGGTGGCGGACGCGATCCACTACAACAGCCCGCGCGCCGACCGCCCTTTCGTCAAGGTGCACTGCGCGGCCCTGCCCGAGTCGATCGTGGAGAGCGAGCTGTTCGGCCACGAGCGCGGCGCCTTTACCGGCGCCATCGCCACCCGCAAGGGCCGCTTCGAGCTCGCCAACGGCGGCTCGATCTTTCTGGACGAGATCGGAGAGCTCAGCCAGGCGATGCAGGTCAAGCTGCTGCGCGTCCTGCAGGAGCGGGAGATCGAGCGGGTGGGCGGCAGCGAGGTGATCAAGGTCAACGTCCGGCTGATCACGGCCACCAACCGCGACCTCGAGCAGATGATGAAGGAAGGCCGCTTCCGCGAGGACCTCTACTACAGGCTGAACGTCTTTCCGATCCACATCCCGCCGCTGCGGCAGCGCAAGAGCGACATCCTGCAGCTCGCCGACTTCTTCGTGGAGAAGTACGCGCGGGCCAACCACAAAAGCGTGCAGCGCATCTCGACGCCCGCCATCGACATGCTCACCGCCTACCACTGGCCCGGCAACGTGCGCGAGCTGGAGAACTGCATGGAGCGGGCGGTGCTGCTGTCCTCCGACGAAGTGATCCACGGCTACCACCTGCCCCCCACTCTGCAGACGGCGGAGCACAGCAACACCCGCGCGGCGGGAACGCTCTCCGAGGCGATGGACAACCTCGAGCGCGAGATGCTCGTCGAGGCCCTCAAGAGCGCGCGCGGCAACATGGCCCGAGCCGCCGCGGCCCTCGGCATCACCGAGCGCATCATGGGGCTGCGGGTCCGCAAGCACGGGCTGGCCCCGCGCAGCTACCGGTAGACGCCCATGGCCGTGTCGCTGGAGACGATCAGGCAGATTCTCCCGCAGGTCGACGAAGAGCTGGCGGCCGAGCACCTGCGGCGGCTGCCCGAGCGGTACTTCGACAGCTTCACCCCTCAGGAGATTGCCCGCCACATCGAGCGCCTGCAGCGGCTTTCTGCCGCCAGCCCCGTGGAACTGATCCTGGAGGCGGGGACCGCGGACGACGCGGAGTGCACGGTCTGCGCCTACGACTACCCGGGGGCCTTCTCCATGATCACCAGCCTGCTGGCAGCCGGCGGATTCAGCATCCGCGCGGGCGACGTGTTCACCTACGGGGCGGCCGGGCAGGGCGCCGGCTCGGGCGGGCGGAGGGCCGCCGAGCTGAGGCGCAAGCGCATCGTCGATCACTTTTCCGGCTCGATGGCGGTGGGTTTCGACAGCTTCCGCGCCGCGATCGAGCGGTGCATCGGCGAAACGTTCGCGCTGCTGGAACAGGGAGGCGGCGGACCGGGGGAGGCGCGGCGCAAGGTCAACGAGCGCGTGGCCGAGAGCCTGTCGCGGCTCCAGCTTGACGCTTCGGCCGCGCTCTACCCCGTGCACATGGACGTCGACGAGAGCGACGACCGCTGGACCCGCCTGACGGTCGTCAGCGAAGACACGCCCTTCTTCCTCTCGGCGTTCTCAACGGCGCTCGCCCTGCGCGCCATCTCGATCGAGCACGTGACCATCCGCACCTACGAGCGGCGCATCGAGGACACCTTCGATCTGGTAGACGCCTCGCGGGGCAGGCGCCTCGACCCGGCGACACTCGACCAGGTCAAGCTGTCGGTCCTGCTGACCAAGCAGTTCACCTACTTCCTCACGCGGGCCCCCGATCCGTACGTGGCGCTCACCCGCTTCGAAAGCCTCATCGACGGCATCCTCGCTCTGCCGCAGCAGGGCCGATGGGTGGACCTGTTGTCCAACCCGCGCGTGATGGCCGACCTGGCCCGCCTCCTGGGCACCAGCGACTTCCTCTGGGAGGACTTCATACGCACGCAGTACGAGAGCCTGATCCCGATGCTGGGACCGGCGGTCGAGGGGCGCAGCTTCGCCACCCCCTCGCAGCAGCTGGCCAGCCGCCTGCGCGAGACGCTCGCGGAGGCGGCTACGCCCGAAGAAGAGGAGCGGAGGCTCAACGCGTTCAAGGACCGCGAGGCCTACCTCATCGACCTGGAGAACATCCTGGACCCGGCCGCCGAGTTCAGGCGCCTGAGCGAACGTCTGACGCGGCTCGCGGAGGTCGTGGTGCAGGCCGCCTTTGGCCTGGCGTGGAAACGCGCCCTGCCCCGCTACGGGGCTCCGATGACCGTGGCCGGGCTGGAGGCGCGCTACGCGATCCTCGGGGCAGGCAAGCTCGGGGGCGAGGCCCTCGGCTACGCCTCGGACATCGAGCTGCTCTTTGTCTACAGCGACAGCGGCCAGACCGCGGGGCCCGAGGTCGTGGGCAACGCCGAGTTCTTCGAGCGGCTGGTCCAGTCGGCGGTCTCGCTGATACACGCCAAGCGCGAAGGCATTTTCCAAGTGGACCTGCGCCTGCGGCCCTACGGCGGCAAGGGCCCGCTCGCCGTGAGCCTCGACAGCTTTTCCGCCTACTACGACCGCAGGGGACCGGCGCACTCCTTTGAGCGGCTCGCCCTCGTGCGCCTGCGCGCCATCGGCGGCGACGCCGACTTTGGAGCCGCCGTCGAGCGGCTGCGCGACCGCCTGGTCTACGCGCCCGACAGCATCCGGGTCGAAGAGCTGAGGGCCCTGCGGGAAAAGCAGCTCGCCGAGAAGACCCGGGGCTTCGCGCCGAACAGCAAGTTCAGCCGCGGAGCGCTCGTCGACCTCGAGTACGCGGTGCAGATGCTCCAGGTGATGCACGGGGCGGAAAACCCCAGGCTGCGCACTCCGAGCGTTCACCGCGCCCTCGACCGGCTCGCCGAGAGCGGCGTCATCCGGCGGGCCGAGGCCGAAGCGCTGGTCGGCGCCTACCGCTTTCTGCGCAACCTGATCAACGCCCTGCGCATGCTGCGCGGCTCGGCCCAGGACCTCTTTCTGCCCGATCGCGACTCGATCGAGTTCAGCCACCTGGCCCGGCGCATGGGCTACTCGCGCCGCGGCAGCCTTCCCCCGGAGACCTCGCTCTCGCTCGACTTCCAGACCGCCACCGCGAACGTGCGCACCTTTGTCGAGCGGTACTTCGGCGAGTCGACGCTGCCGGGGCAGAGCCTCGGCAGCGTGGCCGACCTGGTCCTGGCCGACGCTCCGGACCCGGGGCGGGCGGGCCCGCTGCTGCAGGAGACGGGCTTTGCGGACCCGGAGCGGGCGCTGGCCAACCTGCGCTCGCTTGCGGGCTCCCAGCCGGCGCAGCGGCAGCTGTTCGCGCGCCTGGCGATCCTGGCCGTCGACACCCTGGCGCGCACGGCCGCGCCCGACATGGCGCTGAACAACTGGGAGCGCTTCGTCGAAGCCGCCGGCGATCGCGAGGCCCATTTCCACGCGCTGCTCGCCCAGCCGATGGGGCTCGACATCCTCATGCGCCTGTTCGCCGCGAGCCAGTTCCTGTCCGACACCCTCATCCGCAACCCCGGCTTCCTACCGTGGCTGACCGATCCCGGCCACATCCACGCCCTCCGCGACGAGCGGGAGCTGGCCGAGGAGCTGCGCGGCCTGGCCGTCGAGGCGCGGGACGCCGCAGCCTGGAGGGACGCGCTGCGCCGCCTGCGCAGGCGCGAGATCCTGCGCACCGGCACCCGTGACCTGGTGCTCGGCAAGCCGCTCGCCGACGTCACCGCGGAGCTGACCCGCGTCGCCGACGCGATCACGCGGGCCGCACTCGAGCGCATCTGGTCCACGCTGGAGACGGTGGAACCGGCCGAGGCCTTTCGTCTCAGCCGGGGCTTCGCCGTTGTCGGCTTCGGCAAGCTCGGCGGCCGCGAGTTGAACTACAGCTCGGACGTCGACCTCATCGCCGTATGCGAGCCGCCGGCAGGCGGCGACGGTGAACACGCCCGGGCGGTCTACGACCAGGTGATGGAGCGCCTGCGCGACGACCTCGCCCGCCACACCGCCGAGGGCAGCGCCTACCGGGTCGATCTGCGTCTTCGGCCGTACGGCAGCGGCGGCATGCTCGTTCACCCGCTCGACAGCCTCGGCGACTACTACGAGCGCACGGCGGGCCTGTGGGAAGTGCAGGCGCTGCTCAAGGCGCGCCCGATCGCCGGCAGCCCCGAGGTGGGGGAGCGCTTCCTGCAGAGAGCGCGCTCTGTGCTGCTGCAGGCGCGGTCCGGCGCTCCGATCGCGGACTCGATCGAGCGGATGCGCGAGCAGGCGGTGCAGGAGGCGGCGCGCGCGGCGCCCGAAGAGCACGACGTCAAGAGCGGCCTCGGCGGCATCCGCGACATCGAGTTCCTGGTTCAGGGGCTGCAGCTGGCGCACCTGGGTGAGCGGCCGCAGCTGCTGGTGGGCAACACGCTGGAGGCCCTGGCGGAGCTGGAGTCGGCGGGAACGCTGGGCGCCGGCGAAGCCGCGTCCCTGCGGGAGGACTACACGCTGCTGCGAAGGGTCGAGCACGCCCTTCAGGTGCTGAACGACCAGCAGCGCCACCGCCTGCCGACTCAGCCGCAGGAGCTGCGGGCGCTCGCCCGCCGCATCCTGGGGCCGGACAGCGACGAGCGGGACCTGCGGGCGCGGCTCGCGGAGTGCCGCGCCCGCGTGCGCTGCGCCTACGACGCGACCTTGCGGAGGCTGCGCGGCCTGTAGGACGCGGGTCAGCGTCCCTGCGGCCGCGCGCCCACCTGCGCGCGGCCGCGGTTGTAGGCGCTCACCAGGGCCTTGATTCCCGCCAGGTTGATGTTCGTGTCGATCCCCGCGCCGTAGACGCGGCGTCCGCCCCGCAGCTCGATCTGGATGTAGGCCGCGGCCTCGGTGGCGGTGCCCGTGCCCACGGCATGCTCGTGGAAGTCCGTGAGCTGAAAGTCCTTCCAGCCCGCGGCCTCCATTGCATGGGCGAACGAGTCGATCGGGCCGTTGCCTGTGCCGCTGACCTCCATGTCGCGGCCGTCGTAGCGGACACGCGCCTTGCAGGCCACGTCGTGCCCGCCGCCGTTGATCGCCGTGAAGCTCGCGGCGAGGAGCTCGAGCGGCTGCCTGGCGTTCAGGTACTCCTGCACGAAGATGTCGTAGATCTCCCGCGGCGACAGCTCGCGGCCGAGGGAGTCGGCGACGCGGTTGATGATCGCGCCCATCTCCGGATGCATCGCCTTGGGCATCTCCAAGCCGAAGTCGCGCGACATCACGTAGGCGACCCCGCCCTTGCCGCTCTGGCTGTTGATGCGAACGATCGCTTCGTAGGTGCGCCCGATGTCGTGGGGGTCGATCGGCAGGTAGGGCACCTCCCAGGCCGCGGTCCGGTCATCGAGACCCGCCCGAAGGTCCATCCCCTTCTTGATCGCGTCCTGGTGCGACCCGGAGAACGCGGTGAACACCAGGTCGCCGCCGTAGGGGTGGCGGGGCGGAACCTCCATCCGCGTGCACCGCTCGTAGACCCGGCGGACCGCCGGGATGTCGTGCAGGTCCAGGCCCGGATCCACGCCCTGGCTGAACATGTTCAGCGCCACCGTCACGATGTCCAGGTTCCCCGTGCGCTCTCCGTTGCCGAACAGCGTGCCCTCGACCCGCTGCGCCCCGGCCATGAGGCCCATCTCCGTGGCGGCCACGCCGGTGCCCCGGTCGTTGTGCGTGTGCAGGCTGACAACCGCACGGTCGCGGTGCCGCATGTGGCGGCAGAACCATTCGATCTGGTCGGCGTGGACGTTCGGCGTGCACCACTCGACCGTGTTGGGCAGGTTGAGGATCATCGGGTCGCTCGCGGTCGGACCCCAGGTCTCCATCACCGCCTCGCAGACTTCCAGCGCGTACTCCGGTTCGGTATCGGAAAAGCTCTCCGGCGAGTACTCGAAGCGGACTTTGGTTCCCGCCATCTGCGGCAGCAGAGACCGCACGAGCCTGGTCCCGCTCACCGCGATCTCCTTGATCTGCTCCTTTGACATCCCGAAGGTGACGCGGCGCTGGAGCGCGGAGGTGGAATTGTAGAGGTGGATGATCACCTTGTTGGCCCCGGCCACGCTCTCAAAGGTGCGGCGGATCAGGTGCTCCCGCGACTGGGTCAGCACCTGGATCCACACGTCGTCGGGAACCAGCCGCTCCTCGATGAGCTTGCGCGCGAAATCGAACTCGATCTGGGACGCCGAGGGAAAACCGATCTCGATCTCCTTGAAGCCGATCTTCACGAGGAGAGCGAACATCTCGAGCTTCTCCTCGACGCTCATCGGCGTCGCCAGCGCCTGGTTGCCGTCGCGCAGGTCCACGCTGCACCAAATCGGCGCCCGGTCGATCACCCGGTCTGGCCACGTCCTGTCGGCCAGTGCAACCCTCGGAAACGGACGGTACTTGGCCATCTCCCCACTCCTCCTCGTTCGAGTCTCGCCGAACCCGCGGGGCTTCCCTGCTCCCGCTCCTGCGGTCCCCGCAGCCCCGGTCCGCCGGGATCCTGCGCGCCGCGCGGCACAAAAAAAGCCCGCCGCCGAGGAAATCGGCGGCGGGCTCTCGATGCCCGAACTTGCGGCGACCGTCAGCGCGACTGCGGCCTCCGCCCCACCGATTTCCCCGGCACCCCGGGGCTGAGAAGGGCGAGAAGAAGGTCGAGTGCGCGCAGGTCCCTGACGTTCAAACGGTCACTCCGCTCCGCCCGCGCTGGCGCGCCGGCGCAAATGTCCATTCATACTACCGCACCGCCGTCGCACTGTCAACTCTGTCTGCCGGAGCCCCGACTGCCGGGCCGCTGGTCCTCGTACATGCCGTCCAGGATCTCGGCCAGCGGCAGCGGCTCGCAGTAGCGGCGACGCCCGGTGGCCGGGCTCTCGGTGTTCAGGCTCGCGTTGCCCACCAGGTCCTCGACAGCTTCCAGCGGGCCGCCGGCTGCGGCGGAGGTGACCGCGCGCAGGGCTTCGGCAGCGGGTGCGACGGCAGCGTCGAACAGCTCGCCGAACGACGCCGCGGACTCGCGGCTGCGGTCGCAGGGGTGCACCCAGCGGCGGTGGCCCGCGTTCAGGAAATCGAGGCCGGCAGGAAGGGCCTCCGGATGGAACAGCGCCAGCCGTCGGCGATCCGGGCCGCTGCGGTCGCGCTCGGCTGCGTGGGCGCGGTACTCGGGCCGCGACGTGAACCGGTAGAACGCCGAGGCATCGCTGTAGGCGTTCTGCACGCGCTCCTCGGCGTCCGCGCTCATCTGCAGCCCCCCGAAGCTCGCGCGCAGCCCGTCGGCCAGCGCCGAGGCCACGGCCCGAGGCAGCGCCGGCCCGCAGTCCATCAACCGCTCGGCAGCGAGCTGTTCGGGGGCGAGCGACCTTCGTTGTCGAAGGAAGAGGACGTCGATGATGCGCTCGTAGAAGGCATGGCACCGGTAGTACCTGCGCGTCCGCGGGTCCGTCGGATCCTCCCAGCCCGCGAAGTAGTCGATGAACGGGTGTGCGGCCCGATCCAGGAACGCGTGGGTCGCGAAGCCGAGCACGAAGGCCCGCAGCTCCTCCCCCGGCTGCCCGCGCAGCCTCCCGGTCATCACGCGCACGACGGCCCCGATCTGCCTGCGGTGCATCAGCGAGCCGAAGGTGCGGCCGGAGGGACGGCTGAAGCCGTTGTGGAAGAAGAAGTCCGGCCCCTGCGCAGCGAAGTGGAACAGCGGCTGCGCCCTCCCGAGGGCCGCGAGAGCCCCGGGCCCCAACCCCGCGGCGAGAGCCTCCTCGGCAAAGAGAATGTGGCAGATGTGCGAAGGCACTGGCCGCTCCCTGCTCCCCCGGGGGAATGTTGACGCGCGCCCGCGCGGCTTGGTATAGTCTGCCGCGTCCGCCGCTGTAGCTCAGTTGGTAGAGCAGAGGACTGAAAATCCTTGTGTCGTCAGTTCAATTCTGACCGGCGGCATCGGCCAGGCTCCGCGCAAGCGGGGCCTTTTTTTCGTCCTCCGACTCGATCCTGTAACTGAGCATCGCGTCGCCGTCGAACACGAAGACCCCGCGGAACCGCCGGCCCGCGAGCATCAGCGGGAACCACAGCCGGTCGTCGGCCCACATCTCGCCGAAAGGCACCCGCCGCTCGGAGCACCAGAACGGCGCCGCTTCGTCGGTTTCCCGCGGCTCGCCCTCGAGCCCTCCGGCAACGAATACCCGGCAGTGCAGCCGGTATCCGTCGGTGAACTGGAAGGCCAACTCGCCCGCCTCGCGCACCCGCAGCGGAGTGACGCCGACCTCCTCCGAGGTCTCGCGGACCGCGGCCTCCTCGGCGCTCTCGCCGTCCTCGATCCTGCCGCCCGGACCGTTGACCTTGCCCGCGCCCAGCCCGCGCTTCTTGCGGATGAGCAGCAGCTCGCCGTCCCGGCGAACGAAGCACAGGACCGCCCGCTCGGTGGGCGTCCAGCTCTTCCAGTCGATCAGGGCGACTTCCGTGGGAACCATCCGGGAAGGAATGTAGCGAAAGCCGGCGGGGCGAACAAGCGCGGCGTCAGCGGCCCTCGATGAGGCGGAGGAACTCCTCTTCGCTGACGATCGTCACTCCCAGCTCGCGTGCCCTCGCCAGCTTCGAGCCCGGCGACTCGCCGGCCAGCAGGTGCGTCGTCTTCGAAGTGACGGACGAGCTGACGCGGCCGCCCAGGCGCACGACCTCCTCCATGGCCTTCTCGCGGGGCTTGAACCGCTCGAAGCTCCCGGTCACGCACCAGGTCTGGCCGGCCAGCGGCCCGGCCGCGCGCGCCGCGGCCGGCGCCTGGGGAGCGGAGAACCTGAGCCCGGCGGCACGCAGCGCTTCGATGCGCCGCCGCACGGCGGGGCGACGCAGCTCGTCGACGAGCAGCTGCGCGGTCTTTTCTCCGATGCCGTGGATCGACGTGAGGCGCTCGACGTCCCCCCGGTGGGCGATGTCCAGCAGCGTGTCGATGTCGCGGATGCCGGCGCCGAGCAGCAGCTCTACCGCCTTCTGCCCGAGATCGGGCACGCCGAGGGAGACGAGCACGCGCTCGTAGGGCTGACCGCGGCTCTTCTCGATGCCCTCGCGGATCAGGGCGATCTTTTTCTCCCCGAATCCCTCCACCCCTTCGAGAGCCGCGGGGTCGAAGGTGTAGATGTCCGCGACGTCCCTGACCAGGCCGCGCTGGTACAGCGTCTCCAGGGTCTCGGGGCCGAGGTTCTCGATGTCCATCTGGCCCCTGCCGACAAAGAAGCGCAGGCGGCCGCGGATCTGGTCCGGGCACTCGGCGTTCGGGCAGAAATGGTGGGCGCCGACCTCCACGAGCTTGGCGGCGCACGCGGGGCAGCGATCGGGCATCCGCCAGGTCGTGGCGCCGCTCTCGTTCTTCTCCAGGACCCGCTCGACGGCCGGGATCACGTCGCCCCGTCGCGAGACCTCCACCACGTCGCCCTCGGCGAGCTCGAGCAGGTCGATGTAGGCCTGGTTGTGCAGGGTCACGTTGGAGATCGTCGAGCCGGCCAGCCGCACCGGCGCCACGCGCGCCACCGGAGTGATCCGGCCCGTGCGCCCCACCTGGATCTCGATGCGCTGCACCGTGGTCCTGCCCACGGGCGCCTCGAACTTGAAGGCGATCGCCCACCGGGGGTGGTGCCCCGTGCTGCCGACCTCCTCGCGGATGGCGATCTCGTTCACCTTGAGCACCAGGCCGTCGATCTCGTAGCGCAGCGTGTCGCGGGCCTCGACCTCCTCGCGCACGAATGCCGCCAGGTCCTCCAGGCGGCCGATGCGCCAGCTCGGGTGCTCGACGCGCAGAGCGGCGACGTCGTGGTGGTTGGAGAAAAAGCCGATGCGCGGGTTCAGGCTCAGGCCCAGCCGCTTCATCCGCTCGAGAATCGCGAAATGCGTCTCCGCTCCGCCCTCGAAGTAGCCTTCGTACAGAAAGACCTCGAGGGGAAAGGCCGCGACCTCGCTGCTCTTGATGCGCCGCAGGGTGCCGGCGGCCAGGTTGCGGGGGCTCGAGTAGGGGGTCTCGAGGCCCGAGTTGAACTCCTCGAATCGGTCGCGCGGCAGGAACACCTCGCCGCGGAAGGCCGCGTTGACGGGCTGCGGAAGGCGCAGGGGCACGCTGCGGATCGTGCGCACGTTGCCCGTGACGTCGTTGCCGACCGCGCCGTTGCCCCGCGTGAGGGCGCGCGCCAGCACTCCGCCCTCATAGTACAGGACGATGCCGGCGCCGTCGATCTTTTCCTCGAGGACGAACGAGAGGCTCTCCTCCCTGCCTTCTTCGAGCTTCGCGATCCAGCTCTCCAGCTCCTCGATGGTGTAGCACTTGTCGAGGCTCAGCACGGGGATGGTGTGGGCGACTTCGGGGAACTGCTGCGACAGGTCGGAGCCGACCCGCTGCGTCGGCGAATCGGGCCTGCGCAGGTCCGGGTGCGCGGCCTCCAGCTCGCGCAGCCGGTCGAAGAGGCGATCGTACTCGGCGTCGCTCACCGACGGGCGGCCCTCGGCGTACTCGCGCTGGAACCGAAGGAGCCGCTCGACGAGGTCGTCGATTTCGCTTCGAGCGCTCAATTCACCGACCTGACAAAGGCGTCGCGAAAGCCGAGGGCCTGGAATCGCTGCAGCACGCTGCCGGTCTCGTCCCGGCCGAGCGGGCCGACCACCACACGGTAGAGGCTGCGGCCGTTGCGCGGGGCTGCCTGCACGTCGACCGGGTAGGTCGCCCGGTAGCGCTCCTGCAGCTGGCGGGCCGACGATTCCTCGGCAAAGGCGCCGAGCTGCACGTAGTAGGCGCGGCCCGCCGGCGCCGCGGGTGCGGACGCGACGGGGGCCGGCGCGACGGGCGCGATGGGCGCCGCGGCTGCCGTAGCGGGCGGCGGCACCGGCTGCGCGGGGG
>CAZKGO010000137.1:0-11387 GCA_964552235.1 uncultured Spirochaetales bacterium
AGCGGCTCGGGAAAAAGTCAAGACCATGGATGGTCTTGCCCGGAACGTACATGGATGTACAAGCTCCGGGCTGCCGCCATGGCGCCCCGGTCCACCCCGCGAGTACGCGGGGCCTTGGGGAGCGAAGCTCGGCAATGGCGCGGTGCCGCGCGCCAGCCGCCCGGCTACGTGACCGTCACACCGGAGTCGCTCTCGACACCTTCTTACTCGTCGACTCCCCCGCCGCTTTCGGCAGCGGCGGCCGCCAGGGCCGCCTGCTCGAGCTTGCGCTGCTCGAGGATGCGCGCCACCGTGACGTCGAGGTCCTCGCGGTTCTCGTCGTAGAGCTTGATCTGGTGGTACTTCTTGATGCCCGTTCCCGCCGGGATCAGGTGCCCGATGATGACGTTCTCCTTGAGACCGCGCAGCTTGTCGGAATTGCCGGCGATGGCCGCGTTGGTCAGCACGCGCGTCGTCTCCTGGAACGAGGCGGCGGAGATCCACGAATCGATGTTCAGAGAGGCCCGCGTGATGCCCAGCAGCAGGGGCCGCCCGACCGCCGGCTGACCGCCCTCGCGCTCGACCCGCCGGTTCTCGTCGTGGAACTTGTGACGGTCCACCTGCTGCCCGAAGATGAAGTTGGTGTCGCCGACGCGCACGATCTCCACCTTGCGCATCATCTGGCGCACGATGACTCCGATGTGCTTGTCGTTGATGTTGACTCCCTGGAGGCGGTAGACCTCCTGGACTTCGTTCATCAGGTAGTTCTGCAGCGGGTTCTCGCCGAGGATCATCAGAACGTCGTGCGGGTCGATGGCGCCTTCGCACAGCGGCTCGCCGGCCTCCACCGGATCGCCGTCGCGCACCAGCAGGTGCTTGCCCATCGGCACCAGGTGCTTGAACTGCTGCCCAAAGGGGTCGGTGACCACGATGTTCCGCTTGCCCTTGGTGATCCCCTGGAAGCTGACCACCCCGCCGACCTGCGACAGCACCGCGGGAGTCTTGGGCCGGCGCGCCTCGAACAGCTCGCCGACCCGCGGGAGCCCGCCTGTGATGTCACGGGTCTTGACGCTCTCCTTGAGCATCTTGGCGAGCACCGTGCCCGCCTTGATCTGGTCGCCGTCCTCGACGTTGAGGTAGGCCGAGCCGGGCAGGTAGTAGCTGGCGATCTCGCTGCCGTCCTTCTTGCGGATGACGATCCTCGGCTGCAGCGTCTCGAGGGTGTACTCGGTCACCTTCTTCTCGATCTTGCCGGTGTCCTCGTTGATCTCTTCCTTGAGCGTCGTGCCGAGCACGATGTCCTCGAACCCCACGATCCCCGACGCCTCGGCGATGATCGGCTCGCTGAATGGATCGAAAAAGGCCATGGTCTCCTCGGCCTTGAGGATATCGCCGGCCTTGACCATGAGCTCGCTGCCGTTGCGGATGTCCACGACCTGGTCCTGGGCGCGCAGCAGCAGCTTTCCGTCGTGCAGCATCACGAAGGCGATCTCCTTGCTCTTGATCTCCTTGTCGCCGTGCACGCTCACCGTCTCGCCCTTGAGCACCTGCTGGCCGTTCTTGACCAGCACCTTGTCGCCCTTCTTGATTTCCACGTTCTGCAGGATGCGCGAGACGATGATCCTGCCGCGGCGCGTGAACAGCAGGTTGCCGTTATCGAGCTTGACCGTGTTGCCGATCACCTCGCGCACGATCACGGGGTACTTGAGGTAGATGCGGTTTTCCTCGCTGACCTTGGTGGCCGCCCCTCCGATGTGGAACGTGCGCATCGTCAGCTGCGTGCCCGGCTGGCCGATCGACTGAGCGGCGATGATGCCCACCGCCTCGCCGATCTCCACCGTACGGCCGGTGGCCAGGTTGCGCCCGTAGCACTTGACGCAGACGCCGTGCTGGCTTTCGCAGGTGAGCACCGTGCGGATGCGCACGCTCTCAACGCCCGCCGCCTCGATCTTCTGGCCGAGCTCGTCGGTGATCTCCTGGTTCACGTCGGCGATCACCTCGCCGGTGATCGGGTGCAGGACGCGTTCGATGGTGAAGCGGCCGATGATGCGGTCGGCCAGGTTCTCGACGATTTCCTCGCCGTCCTTGATGGCGCGCATCTCCAGGCCGTTGATCGTGCCGCAGTCTTCTTCGTTGACCACCACGTCCTGGGCGATGTCCACCAGCCGCCGCGTCAGGTATCCGGCGTCGGCGGTCTTGAGCGCCGTGTCGGCCAGACCCTTGCGGGCGCCGTTGGTCGAGATGAAGAACTCGATGACCGACAGGCCCTCCTTGAAGTTGGAGCGGATCGGCAGCTCGATGATCTCGCCCGAAGGCTTGGCCATCAGCCCGCGCATTCCGCCGAGCTGGCGGATCTGCGTGCGGCTTCCGCGCGCCCCCGAGTTGGCCATCATCCAGACCGGGTTGAATCCCTTCTGGTCGGCCTTGAGCTCGGACATCAGCTCGTTGGTGAGCTGCTCGTTTGTGCTGCTCCAGACCTCGACGACGCGGTTGTAGCGCTCCTCGTTGGTGATGTGGCCCTTGAGGTACTGGTTCTGGATTTCCTCGACCTGGGCGTTCGCCCGCTCGATCATCGTCTTCTTGACCTCGGGCACGATCACGTCTTCCATGCCGATCGTGGCGCCGAACCGCGTCGCGTAGCGGAAGCCCAGGTCCTTGACCGCATCCAGCATCTGCACCGTGACGTGGGGATCGAACTCGGTGTAGCAGCGCCCGATGAGCTGCCGCAGCTCCGACTCCCCGAGATCGTGGTTGATGTAGCCCATCTGCTGCGGGATGGCCTCGTTGAAGATGATGCGGCCGGCCGTCGTCTTGAGCCACTTGCGGCCGACCTTGACGTTGACGAGGGCCTGGTACTCGATGGCGTGCGCCTCGGCGGCCTTGAGCGCCTCGTTGGGCGAGCTGAAGTACCGTCCCTCGCCCTTGGCGCCGCTCTTTTCCTTGGTCAGGTAGTTGATGCCGAGCACCATGTCCTGCGTCGGCACGGTGATCGGGTTCCCGTTGGCGGGATCCAGGATGTTGCGCGCCGACAGCATCAGCGTCCAGCACTCGATCTGCGCCGCCTGGGTCAGCGGCACGTGCACCGCCATCTGGTCGCCGTCGAAGTCGGCGTTGTACGCCTTGCAGACAAGCGGGTGCAGCTTGATCGCCTTGCCCTCCACCAGGACCGGCTCGAAGGCCTGGATGCCGAGTCTGTGCAGGGTGGGCGCGCGGTTCAGCAGCACGGGGTGCTCGGCGATCACCTCGTCGAGCACAGCGAACACCTCGGGGGCCTCGGTCTCGACCAGGGTCTTGGCCTTCTTGATGTTGTAGACGACGTCGCGCTCGACCAGGCGCTTCATGATGAAGGGCTTGAACAGCTCGAGCGCCATCTTGACGGGCAGGCCGCACTGGTGCAGCTTGAGCTCGGGGCCGACCACGATCACCGAGCGGCCCGAGTAGTCGACGCGCTTTCCCAGCAGGTTCTGGCGGAAACGCCCCTGCTTGCCCTTGAGCATGTCCGACAGCGACTTCAGCGGCCGGTTGGACGCTCCCTTGACCACCCGCTTCTTCTTGGAGTTGTCGAACAGGGCGTCGACGGCCTCCTGCAGCATGCGCTTCTCGTTGCGGATGATGATGTCAGGGGCGTTGAGCGCCTGCAGGCGCTTGAGCCGGTTGTTGCGGTTGATGACGCGCCTGTAGAGGTCGTTGAGGTCGGAGGTCGCGAAGCGGCCTCCGTCGAGCTGGACCATCGGGCGCAGCTCGGGGGGGATCACCGGAATCACATCGAGCACCATCCACTCCGGCTTGTTGCCCGAGTCGCGGAAGTTCTCCACGATCTCGATGCGCTTGAGCAGCCTGCGGTCGCTCTTGGGCCCCTTCTCCATCATCTTGACGCGCAGCTCGGCCGCGAGACTGTCCAGGTCGATCTGCTGCAGCAGCGTGCGGATCGCTTCGGCCCCGATGCCGGCGGTGAACTGGCCGCCGTAGCGCTCCTGGGCCTCCATGTACTCCTCTTCCGTGAGGAGCTCCATGCGCTTGAGGTCGGTGTCACCCGGGTCGACGACGATGTACTTCTCGTAGTACAGGATCGAGCGCAGCGCGCCGACCGTGAGGTCGAGCAGCAGCCCCATGCGCGAGGGGACCGAACGGTAGTACCAGATGTGCGAGACGGGGGAGGCGAGCTCGATGTGACCCATGCGCTCGCGGCGAACCTTGAAGTGCGTGACCTCCACGCCGCAGCGGTCGCAGATCACACCCTTGTAGCGGATGCTCTTGAACTTGCCGCAGTAGCATTCCCACTCCTTGGTCGTGCCGAAGATGCGCTCGCAGAACAACCCGTCCTTTTCCGGACGGAGAGTGCGGTAGTTGATCGTCTCGGGCTTCTTGACCTCGCCGTAGGACCACGCCCGGATCTGCTCGGGCGAGGCCAGCTTGATCTTGATAGTGTCGAAGTCCTGGAAATCCCTCATCTCCCCTCCCTGAGCCGGCGTCTGTCCGTCGCCGGCGAGTGCAACCCGGGCGCCCGCACGCCCGGCCCGCGCGACTAGAACTGGCCGCCCTGGCGGGTGATCAGCTCCTCGTCGCGCTCCGTCAGGCCGATCTGCTTGCCCTTGTTGTCGTAGATCTGGACGTCGAGCGCGAGACCCCTCAGCTCCTGGACGAGCACATTGAACGATTCGGGTATTCCGGCCGCGGTGGCGACTTCGCCCTTGACGATGCTCTCGTAGATCTTGGCTCGCCCCGTCATGTCGTCGCTCTTGACCGTGAGCAGCTCCTGCAGCGTGTTGGCGGCGCCGTAGGCCTCGAGCGCCCACACCTCCATCTCGCCGAGGCGCTGGCCTCCGAACTGCGCCTTGCCGCCGAGCGGCTGCTGCGTGACCAGCGAGTACGGCCCCGTGGAGCGGGCGTGCATCTTGTCGTCGACCAGGTGGTGCAGCTTGAGCATGTAGATCACTCCGACCTGGACCGGGTTCTCGAAAGGCTCGCCGGTCTGGCCGTCGTAGAGCACTGTCTTGGAGGTGGGCGGAAGCCCTGCGGCCTTGAACTTGTCCTTGATCTGCTCCTCGGTAGCCGACTGGAACACCGGCGTCGCGTACCACTCGTCGAGCATCTCGGCGGCCCAGCCGAGTTCGGTCTCCAGGATCTGGCCCAGGTTCATGCGCGACGGCACGCCCAGGGGATTCAGCACCACGTCGATCGGCGTGCCGTCGGCCATGTACGGCATGTCCTCCGCCGGCAGCACCCGGGCGATGACGCCCTTGTTGCCGTGGCGGCCGGCCATCTTGTCGCCCTCCTGGAGCTTACGCTTGGTGGCGACCAGGCACTTGACCACCTCGATGACCCCCGGGTTCAGGTCGTCGCCTTCGGAGCGCTTGAGCCTCTGCACGTCGATCACGGTGCCGCTGACGCCATGGGGGACGCGCAAGCTGGTGTCGCGGACCTCCTTGGCCTTTTCGCCGAAGATCGAGTTCAGCAGCTTGAACTCCGGCGTCGAGTCGGTCTCCGACTTGGGCGTGACCTTGCCCACGAGGATCGACCCCGAGGTCACGTGGGCCCCGATGCGGATGATGCCTTCTTCGTCGAGCTGCTCGAAGGCCTTTTCGTTGGTGTTCGGGATGTCGCGCGTGATCTTCTCGGGACCGAGCTTGGTCTCCCGCACCTCGATGGCGAACTCCTTGATGTGGATCGAGGTGAAGATGTCCTGCTTGACGATGTCTTCGGAAACGAGGATTGCGTCCTCGTAGTTGTAGCCGTTCCACGGCATGAAGGCCACCGTGACGTTGCGCCCGAGCGCCAGCTCTCCGTGAAAGGTCGCGGGCCCGTCGGCGATCACGTCGCCGGCCTTGAGCCGCTGCCCCACGCGAACGATCGGCTTCTGATGGAAGCAGGTGTCCTGATTGGTGCGCTGGTACTTGAACAGTCTGTAGACGTCGGTCTCCTCGTCGGCCTTGGAGGGCTTGACGTGGACCTCGGTGCTGGACACGTGCGTCACGACGCCGCCGCGCCTGGCGATGACCAGCACGCCCGAGTCGTAGGCGGTGCGGCCCTCCATCCCGGTGCCGACCCGGGGCGGCTCAGGCTGCACCAGCGGGACCGCCTGCCGCTGCATGTTCGAACCCATCAGGGCGCGGTTGGCGTCGTCGTGCTCGAGGAACGGGATCAGCGACGCCGAGGTGGAGATCACCTGCTTGGGCGAGACGTCCATGTAGGCGATGTCCTCGGGCTTGCGCGTGGTGTAGTCGCCGGCCTTGCGCACGGACACGAGGCTGTCCTTGAAGTTGCCGTTCTCGTCGATGGCCGCGTTGGCCTGGGCGATGTAGTGCCTGTCCTCGTCCAGCGCCGAGAGGTACTCGATCTCGTTGGTCACCCTGCCGTTCTTGACCTTGCGGTACGGCGTCTCGAGGAACCCGTACTCGTTGACCCTGGTGTAGTTGGCCAGCGAGACGATGAGGCCGATGTTCGGGCCTTCGGGGGTCTCGATCGGGCACATGCGGCCGTAGTGGCTGTAGTGCACGTCGCGCACCTCGAATCCGGCCCGGTCCCGCGAGAGGCCGCCGGGGCCCAGGGCGTTGAGCCTCCGCTTGTGCGTGAGCTCCGACAGCGGGTTGACCTGGTCCATGAACTGGGACAGCTGGCTGGAGCCGAAGAACTCCTTGAGGGCCGCCACGACCGGCTTGATCGAGATCAGGTCCTGCGGCTTGATGGTGTCGGTCTCCTTGAGCGACATCCGCTCCTTGGCGATGCGCTCCATGCGCATAAAGGCGATCTTGAGCTGGTTGGCGAGCAGCTCGCCCACGCTGCGCACGCGCCGATTGCCGAGGTGGTCGATGTCGTCCACAGGCGCCTCGCCGATGTACACCTCGACGAGGTAGCGCATTGTGTTGATGATGTCCTCTTTGACCAGGGTGTGCGTCTTGACCGACTCGGAGTAGTCGAACTTCTTGTTCAGCTTGTAGCGGCCGACCCGCCCGAGATTGTAGCGACGGGTCGAAAAGAACATCGCCTGCAGGTCTTTCTCTGCCGCCTCGACGGTGATCGGCTCGCCGGGCATCATTACCGAGTAGACGGCCGCCAGCGCTTCGGCCTTGGTCGGCTCGTCGTGCCCGGGATCCTCCTTGGCGAGCTTCATCTCCTCGTGCTCGAAGCAGTTGAGGAAGATCGGCGAGTGCAGGCTCTGCTCGTGGTCGAAGTCGATGATCTCGATGCTGGCGATCCCGCGGTGAATGAGCTCGTCGATCTCGTGAGGGTGGACCTTGTCGCCGGCCCGGTAGAGCTTTTTCTGCTGGCCGTCCTCCTCGACGAAGACGGCCTTGGCGAGGACGGCGCCGGTCAGCTGCTCCTTCTGCTCACGATCCTCGGGGACCTCCACCGTGCGGGTGCGGTAGAACAGTTCGATGATCTGCTCGCGGCCCTCGTAGCCGAGCGCGCGCAGGAACATCGTGGCCAGGATCTTCTTTTTGCGGTCGATCTTGGCGTAGATGAGCTCACGCTTCTGGTCGATCTCGAACTCCAGCCAGGAGCCGCGGTAGGGGATGATCCTCGAGGAGTAGACCCCTTTCTCGTGGGCAAAGATGACGCCGGGGGAGCGGTGGATCTGACTGACCACCACGCGCTCGGCGCCGTTGATGATGAACGTCCCCCTGTCGGTCATCAGGGGGATGTCGCCCATGTAGATCTCTTTCTGGCGGATCTCACCCGTCTGCAGAAACACCAGATTGATCCGCGCCTTGATGGGAATCGCGAAGGTCAGGCCCTTGAGCTTGCACTCGAACTCCGACAGGCCCTGGTTCTGCTCGTCGAGGGTGTAGCCGCCGTATTCCAGCACCATGTCGCCATTCGGGCTCTCGATCGGGAAGGTGGTCTGGAACACCTCCTCGAGGCCCTGCTTGGTCGGCGGCTTGCCCTCCTGGAGCGTGCGGCGCTGCAGGAAGCGCTCGTACGACGAAAGCTGAATGTCGATGAGGTTCGGGATATCCATGACCTCCCGGTAATCCTGCCCCAGGTATGAGCGGTTCACTGCCTTGGTCTTGTCGAACATTCGCCTTCCCCAATGACGGTCCGGCCACCGAGACACCTATCCCCGTGGCCGAAACGAGATGATGGAACTTGTGCAGCCCGCCGCCCGCCCGGTCCGGCGAACGGCAGGCGTTCAGCGTTGTGTCGCCTCAACGGACCTCTACGGTCGCGCCCGCGCCTTCCAGCTGCTTCTTGAGCTTGGCGGCGTCCTCTTTGGAGACGCCCTCCTTGATCGGCTTCTCGCCGGCTTCCACCAGTTCCTTGGCCTCCTTGAGGCCCAGACCCGTGATGGCCCGCACTTCCTTGATGACGGGGATCTTCTGCCCGTCGGCGAAACCCTTGAGCACCACCGTGAACTCGGTCTGCTCTTCGGCCGCGGGCGCCGCGGCCGCACCGCCGGCCGCCGGGGCCGCCACCGCGACGGGGGCTGCGGCGGTCACGCCGAACTTCTCTTCCATCGCCTTGACGAGCTCCGAAACCTCGAGCACCGTCATGCCGCCGATCGCTTCGACGATCTGCTCCTTGGTGAGCGTTGCCATTTAACTTCTCCTTCCTCTTGTGTTGGCAAGGCGGCAGTAGCTGCAACCAAGCTGCGGTCGCCCGCAGGCTTCTGAAGACTAGTGCCGCTCTCGTTCCCTCTGCTATCCGGCCTTCTTCTTGTCCGCCACCGCGGCCAGCGTGCGCACCAGCTTGCCCGTGACGCCGTTCATCACGTAGACGAGGTTCTGCAGCGGCGCCTGGATCGTGCCCATCAGCATGGCGAGCAGCGTTTCGCGGCCCGGCAGCCTCGACAGCGCCTCCACGTCCCGTGAGCCGAACAGGCGGCCGCCGACGATCGCCCCTTTGATCTGGAGCGGGCTGTCCTTGGTGAAGTCGAGGATCAGCTTGGCGACCGGCCCGACGTCGTGACCGACAAAGGCTAGCGCCGTGGGCCCCGTGAGCATGCTCGAGGCGTCCGGCATGCCCAGCTGCTGCATCGCGATCCTCGCGTAATCGTTCTTGACCACCTTATAGGCGCTGTCGGTCTCGCGCAGCCGGCCTCGCAGGGCCGTGATCTGCTCGACGGTGAGACCGCGGTAGTCCGTGAAGATGATGTCTCGCGCGGCCCCGAGGGTCTCCTTGATCCTGCCGACCGCCTGCCTCTTGCGCTCGTTGATCCTGGGTTCCATCACTCTTCCTCCGCGACCGCGACCTTGACGCCGGGACCCATGGTCGAAGCGCACGTGACGCTCCTGATGTACTCGCCCTTGTGATCCGACGGGCGCCTGCGGGTCACCTCGCTGATGAACGCCGCGGCGTTCTCGTGGATCTTCTGCGGCTCCATCGAAACCTTGCCGACCGTCAGCGCTACGACTCCGCCCTTGTCCGCCCGGAACTCGGCGCGGCCCTGGCGCAGCTCGTTGATGGCGCCCTTGATGTCCATCGTCACGGTCCGGGTCTTGGGGTTGGGCATGAGGCCCCTGCGGCCGAGGATCTGGCCGAGCTTGCCCACGTCCCTCATCATGTCCGGAGTGGCGACGCAGATGTCGAAGTCGAGCCAGCCGCCCTGGATCTTCTCGATCAGGTCGGCGTCGCCCACGTAGGCGGCGCCGGCGGCCCTGGCCTCCTCGGCCTTGTCCCCGCGGGCAAAGACCAGGATCCGCTTTTCCTTGCCGAACTGATTGGGCAGCACCACCGTGTCGCGGATGGTCTCGCCCTTTTTCAGGCTCAGCGCGATGGCCACCTCGATGGTCTCGTCGAACTTGGCGAACGCCGCCTCCTTGACGAGCCGCACCGCCTCCTCGAGGGGATACTTCTTCTGGCGGTCGATCTTGGCTGCCGCCGCCATGTACTTCTTGCCGTGCCCCATGCTAGGCCTCCACCGTGACGCCCATGCTTCGAGCCGTACCGGCGACGATCTTCATGGCGGCCTCGATGTCATTCGCGTTGAGGTCGGGCATCTTCTGCTGCGCGATGTCGCGAAGCTGGGCCTTGGTCAGCTGGGCGACCTTGGTCTTGTTCGGTTCCGCCGATCCCTTTTCCAGCCCCAGGGCCTTGCGGATCAGCACCGCGGCCGGCGGGGTCTTGGTGATGAACGTGAAGGTGCGGTCCTCGTACGCCGTGATCACCACGGGTATCATGAGGCCCTCTTCCACGTTCTTGGTCCGGTCGTTGAACTGCTGGCAGAACTGCGGCGCGCTCACCCCGTGCGGCCCCAGCGCCGGTCCGACCGGCGGCGCAGGCGTGGCCTTTTTCGCCGGTACCTGCAGCTTGATGATCGCCTTGATTCTCTTCGCCGTCTTTGCCACTACGCCTCCTTGCCCGGGCGTGAGCCGGGCTCCTGGTCCGAGCGCCCGGTCGATGCCGGGCTCCCAGAATACGGCGGCTTCCGAGACTGCGGGCCGCGAGGACCGCCGCCTCTCCTCATATCTTCTCGACCTGGAAGAAATCCAGCTCCACGGGGGTCGCGCGCCCGAAGATGCCGACCATCACCTTGAGCTTGCCCTTCTCCAGGTTCACTTCCTCGATGTTGCCGGTGAACGAGTTGAACGGTCCGTCCACGATTCGCACCGACTCTCCCTGGGCGAACGTCAGCTTGGGCTTCAGCGCCCGGTCGGCCTTGATCTCGCCGGCCTTCTGCAGGATCGCCTTGGCCTCGTCGGCCGAGATCGGCGCGGGCCGCTGCGTGCGCGACGTGCCGACGAACCCGGTGACTCCAGCCACCTTGCGAATGTCGCCGCAGATCTCCTTCCACCCCCTGTCGGGCAGGTCCATCTCCACCAGCACGTAGCCGGGCAGGAACTTGCGCGACGTCACGCGGCGTTTGCCGTCTTTGATCTCGACGACCTCCTCCGAAGGAACCTTCACCTCGAAGATCTCTTCCTTGTGCGCCTCGCGCAAAAGCTCGATCTGCTTCTTGACCTTGTTCTCATGCCCCGAATAGGCATGCACCACGTACCAGCCCTTTGCCATACCTTCCCTTGCAGCCGGCGCTGCGACCGCGCGGCCTCAGAAGATGAGCTCGATCGCCTGGAAGATCACCAGATCCACGAGACCGAGCGCGATGGCGATGAGAGCGGTCGAAATGATTACGATCCGCGTCGAGGCCCCGACGTCTTCGCGGCTGGGCCAAGTGACCTTCTTGAGCTCGGCATAGCTCTCCTGGAAGAATCTGATGATCTTGTTCATCTCGCTTCACCACATACGCCGGACAGCATTCAGGTACAGGCCAGGCAGGATTCGAACCTGCAACTTCCGGTTTTGGAGACCGGCGCTCTAGCCGTTGGAGCTACTGGCCTATGAGACACAACACCACCGTCCGCGCGGTCTGCACCGCCGACACGGGCTTGCGATGCTGGTGACAGTAATCCCCCCGCCCCAACGGATAGTACCGTCGGTGCCGCCGGTGTGTCAACCCAGCTTCGCTGGGC
>CAZKGO010000138.1:0-11009 GCA_964552235.1 uncultured Spirochaetales bacterium
GGCGCACCGGCGCTCGCCGCGGCCCCTCATCGCCGCCCTGCGGCGGGCCCGCCCACCGGCCGCCATCGCCGCGCTCGCCGCGGCCCCCCGGGGTCGCGCGGGGCTCCTCATCTCATCCCGAACATCCGCTCCTTGAGGTCGAGGTAGTACAGGTAGTCGCCCTCGTCGACGTTCGGCGGGCAGCGGTGATCGCAGAAGGGAATGTAGCCGCCCCGCTCGACCAGCGGAGCCAGCGACTCCAGGTACCGGCGGATCGCCTCGCGGCCGCTACCAAGGACGAGCTTGTCGACGCCGCCCATGATGCGCAGCTCGGGCGCGTAGCGGGCGAGCAGCTCGCCCGGATGCCCCGAGCTGTTGACCTCGAAGGGGAACATCGTGTTCAGCCCGGCATCGAGCCAGCCGGGGACGAGCTGCCGGATGTCGCCGTCGCAGTCGGTGTACCAGATGTCGATGCCCGCGGCCCTGAGCTTCGCCCCGATGCGCCTGCAGCGCGGCAGCACGACGTCCCTGAAAAAGGCGAGCGACACGATCGGCCCGCTCTTGTAGCAGATGTCCTCCCACCCGGCGGCGAAGTCGAAGTCGATCCGGCCGAGCACCTGGTCGAGCATGTCCTCGACGAGCACGCAGGCGGTCTCGACCATCTCCTCGAGCATCTGCGGATAGTCGTAGATCGCGTAGGCGAAGCCTTCGAAGGTGAGCATGTCGCGGATGCGGCCCATGAGCGACCCGCAGTGCACGCCGAGGGGATAGTCACGATCGGGCGGGTGGGCGCGCGCGAGGGCGTCGACGTCCACGCGGCGGGCCGGGTCGTCGCGGCGAAAGCGCTCCTCCCGGGCCCGCGCCCAGTCATCGGGGGTGACGATCGAGGCGCGCAGGTAGTGCGGGATCGTGTCGTGGCCGTCGCGCGGCACCTCGGCGATGAGGCCGTGCTGGTTGATCATGATGCGCGTCGAGGCGGTCTCGCCGATCACCTGCTCCTCGAACCAGGGGCTCATCCAGACATTCCCGGAAAAGACCTCGATGCGGTCGAAGTTGAAGAACCGGTCGGCGTCGGCGTTGTTCGTGATGCCGTGGTCGCGAAAGATCTTCCAGGCGCCGAAGTTCTCGTTCCAGTAGCCGAACTCCATGTTGAAGCAGCGGTCCACGGGCCGGTGGTGCATCTGGGCCACGAAGCGCTCGCGGTCGCTCATGACGCCTTTCCAGCGGGGGCGGATCGGGGTGATGTCGGGCATGGTTCACACTACCCCGCCGCGGCCGGCAGGCGCAATTACGCGTAGCTGGCTCTCGCCGATCTGCGAGCGGGCGCAGAGCCCGTAGTGACCCGCCATCCCGCAGAGCGTGCGTCCCAGGCAGAGCTCGACGGTCGCGAAGCCGTGGTAAGGCCCGTGCCAGCTCTCGTATCGCCGCTGCCATCCCTCGAGGCGCGACTCCATCGACAACTCCAGCGGCGCCTGGTAAGCCTGGAAGTGGGCCTTGCCGATGTCGTGGGTCGCATAGCCGGCTTCCGCGAGGCGGTGCGAAAGCAGCGGTTGGTCCTGCGGCAGGCTCATGCCGGCGTTCCAGGCGCCATGCCGGCTGGGAAGCCGCCCTGAAAACAGCGATGCCCGCGCGGGAGTGCACACCGGGTTGGCGCAGTAGGCGCGGCGGAACAGCACGCCCTCCCGGGCGAGGCGGTCCAGGTGCGGGGTCCGCGTGAACTCCGAGCCGCAGCAGCTCATCGAGTCGCACCGCTGCTGGTCGGTGGTGATGACGAGGACGTTCGGCTGTGTCATGAGCTCGACGAAGAGGCCGCGGCGCACAGCGCCGCGGCCTCGTGCCGCCTACTTCTTGTACTGCTCGTAGAGCTTCTGCGCCTCGGCGAGCACCTGCTCGCCGCCCTGCTGGCGCCACTTCGCGAACATCTCGCGGGAGCCGGCATCGAGGTCGATCTTGCCGGTGAGGATGTTGACGAAGTACTCGTTGTAGATGTCGCCGAGAATCTTGCCGAGCTCGACCTCCTTGTCGGGGGTGAGTGGAATGAGGTTCGAGACCTGGTTGCGGCTCGCCACCTCGACCGACTTGAGGGCGTCCTCGCGATTCGGCTCCGTCTGGGGCAGGTAGCGGTACTCCAGCGGCCACCAGACGTGGCCCCAGGCGAGCACGTGGGCCCAGCCGCCCCCCGCGAAGTTGTCCTTGGCCCGCTCGGCCTCGATGTACGTGATCTTGTCGCCCTGCCTGGTGTAGTGAACGCCCTCGATGCCGAGCTGCAGCAGGTCGCGCCCGTCCTTGACCAGGAACTCCAGGAACGCCGCCGCCTTGTCGGGCCGCTTGGCCTTGGTGGTGATGCTGGTGTAGATGCCCTTCTTGTTCATCACCTGCCCGCCGCGCTTGCCGGCCGGCCCCTTGGGAGGATCGCCAAAGACCATCGTGCCCCTGGGGTTGACCTTGGCCAGACTCTCGCGGATGCGGTTGACGTGGCGGAAGAGGGCGCTGTAGCTCATCCCGGCCCGGCCGTGAAAGAACTTGTCCTCCATCATCTGGCGGTCGTTGAGAAAGTACTCCGGATCGATCATCCCGTCGGCCCACATCCGGCGCAGGTACCTCATGCCGTCGACCCACGCGGGGTGCTCGAACCACGGGATCACCCGGCCCCGGCCGTCCACGTTGTAGTCGCCGTGAGGCAGGCCGTACGCGAAAAAGACGAACGCCCAGTCGTAGCCCTTGGTGCCTGTGATGGCGAACGTGTCCGCCTTCCCGTTGCCGTCGGGGTCGCCCGTCACGAAGGACTTGCAGAGAGCGTAAAAGTCGTCGAGCGTGTCGGGCCACTTTGCCCCGACCTTGGCCATCCAATCGCCCCGCGCCATCAGGTTCCAGTTCGAGGTGCCCTTCTGGGTGATGAAGGGATAGCCGTAGAACTTGCCCTTCCGGGCGGTCCAGCTCTCCTGCTCGCACATGGCCTTGACCCCCGGCATGGCCTTGAAATAGTCGTCGAGGGGCCGCAGGATTCCGTCGTCGATCCACTGGTAGACCGCGGCCGACGGGTACTCGTTGACGACCAGGTCGGGGATGTCGCCCGAGGCGACGGCCACGTTGACCTTTTCCCATTCAGACTGCTTGTAGGCCTCGACCTTGAGCCTGATGCCGAGGCGCCGGTTGATCTCCTGGAAAATGCGGTCGTTCTGCTCGCCGGTGATCCACGGGGCGCCCGAGTCGCCGGACGTCAGGAACCGGATGGGAACCGCCTCGCCCGCCTGCTCCGAGGCGGGGCCGGCGAACAGCGTCGGCGCCAGCGCGACGAGCGCCGCCGCGACGACCGCGAACCTCTTGTTCATGTCACACCTCCCGCGAAAGATGCTGCACGTGCCCAACGGGCACGGAAATGCCTCGCGTCGGAAGCCGCGGGACGACTCATCCCTTGACGGCCCCCACGAGGATACCCCGCACGAAGTAGCGTTGAAAGAACGGATAGGCTGCCAGGACCGGCAGCGCCGCCAGCACGATCGCAGCCATCTTGATCGGCATCCCCAGCAGGGCCGGGTTCTCGCCGCCCTGCAGCGTGTCGGCCTGGTTCTCGAACAGCATCGCCCGCAGGAACAGCTGCAGGGGCCAGCGAGTGAAGTCGGTGATGTACATGACGCCGGCAAAGAAGCTGTTCCAGTACGAGACCGCGTAGAACAGCATGATCGTTGCGATCACGGGCATCGAGATCGGCACCACGATGCGGGCGAGGATCGTCAGGTCGCGGGCCCCGTCCAGGCGCGCCGACTCCTCGAGCTCGGCGGGAATCGTGAAGAAGTAGTTGCGCATGATGATGAGGTACCACGTGGCGACGACAAAGGGCAGGATCATCGCCCAGAGGGTGTTCATGATCCCCACCCGGCGCACGACGATGTAGCGGGGGATGATGCCGCCGTCAAAGAGCATCGTGAACACGAAGAGGAACATCAGGACGCGCATCCCCTTGAGGCCCTTGGCCACGGCATAGGCGGCGGCGGTGGTCATCAGGATGCTCATCCCGGTGCCAACCACCGTGATGAAAAGCGTGTTCTTGTAGGCGATCCACAACCGGTTCATCCTGAGGAGAAAGCCGTAGGCCGACAGGTCGGGTTTCTGCGGCCAGAGGTGCACCGCCGTTCCCCCGTACTCGCGAAACGAGCTCAGGGATACCACGAGGACATCCCAGAAGGGATAGACGGTCACCGCGCACAGGACGGTCAGCAGCCCGTAGTTGACGATGGCAAAGGCGTCCCTCCTCGTGTTCATCGCGCGCTCCTAGTAGATGCCTTCCTGGTGCATGGCCCGCGCCAGGCTGTTGGCCGCCACCAGGAGAGCGAAGTTGATCGTCGATCGGAACAGGCCGACCGCGGCGCCCTCGCTGAAGCGGCCGTCGGCGAGGCCCGTGCGGTAGACGAACGTGTCGAGGATGTCGGCCACCTGGTAGACCGCCGGATGATACAGCACGAAGATCTGCTCGAAGCCCGCCTGCATCAGCTGCCCGATGCGGAGGATCAGCAGGACGACGATCACCCCGCGCAAATGGGGCAGCGTGATCGACCAGATCTTCTGGGCGCGGTTGGCTCCGTCGACCGAGGCCGACTCGTAAAGCTCCGGAGGAATGCCCGCGAGAGTGGCCATGTAGATGACGGTTCCCCAGCCGTACTCCTTCCAGATCATGCTCACGATGAGGGTGCTGCGGAACCAGGCAGGGTCGCTCAGGAACCCGACCGTGCGTCCGGTGGCGGCCTTGAGCAGCTGGTTGACGATGCCTGTCTGCGTCGACAGCAGGTTCACCAGAATGCCGCCCAGGATCACCCAGGAGATGAAATGCGGGATGTAGATCAGGGTCTGGACGGTCCGCTTGTAGGCGACGCTCCCGGCCTCGTTGAGCAGGAGGGCGACGACGATGGGCACGGGAAAGCCAAAGACGATCCGCAGGACGCTGATCACGATGGTGTTGCGGAACACGCTCCAGAACTTGTCGAGGCCGAAGAGGGTGTTGAAGTGCTTGAGGCCGACCCAGGGGCTCCCGAGGATCCCCTTGAGAATCTTGAAGTCCTTAAAGGCGATCAGCGCGCCGTACATCGGCACGTAGTGGAAGACCAGGTAGTAGGCGACCGCCGGCAGCAGGAGCAGGTAGATGCCCCGGTGGTTCCAGAGGTATCCCGCCAGCGTCTGCCGCCCTGGCCTGCCCTCCGCGACTTCCATTCGGCCACCCATGGATGCAGTGTGAGGCCGCGCTGCTCATTTGTAAAGCCCACACCGGCGTCCGACAGGTCGCGTTGACACGCGCACCGGCCGCCCGTAGTGTGCCCCGAGCGCCGACAGCCGGCGGGGCGCAAAGAGGTCACGATGATCCGCCGCTTTCTCGAGCACCGCCGCCGGCCGGTGCTCGATCTGGGCGACCTTTGGGACTTCGCATTCCTCGGCGACCGGGCCGCCGACGCCGTGGACGTACCGCCGTCGAGCGGATCAACAGCCGCCTGGACAACGTGTTCGGATTAGAGGACCACACCATCAGGGGCCTCGCCAAGATGCGCGTGCGCTGCACCCTCGCCCTGGCGGTGATGCTGGCCATGGCGTTGGGCCGCATCCGAACCAACCAGGAAAAGGCGATGCGGAGTCTGCTCAGACCAGCCGCCTGAATCTCTCTCACCTCGAGCGTATCGGCCGGCCTGACAGCGAGCGGGATCGGGCCAACGATGAGCTGGCAGAGCGGATCCTCAAGATTCAGAAGCGGGTTAAGTATCGCTACGGCGCCCCGCGGATCACCGCGGAGTTGTCTCGCGACGGAGGCCGGGCGGGGCACAACCGTGTGGCGCGGATCATGCGAGAGCATGGACTACAGGCGCGACCGAAAAGGCGATACCGCAGCACCACGAAGGCTTCTGAGAGCGCACCTGCGGCGGAAAATCTGCTGGATAGGGACTTCGTGGTCTCTACGACGAACACGGTATGGGTGAGCGACATCACCTACATCGCCACCGCGGAGGGGTGGCTGGACCTGTGCTCGCGGCGCGTGGTGGGCTGGTCGATGAGCTCGCGGTTGAGCACGGACCTGGTCTTGAGGGCGTTCTGGATGGCGGTGCTCGCCCGAAGGCCGCCGGAGGGGCTGCTGTTTCACTCCGACCGAGGCTCGCAGTACAGCAGCCGCGCGTTCCGCGGGGCGCTGAGCCGCTGCCAGATGGTTCAGAGCATGAGCCGCAAAGGCAACTGCTGGGACAACGCGCCCAGCGAGGCGTTTTTCAGCACGTTGAAGGGCGAGTTGATGGACGGGAAGGCATTCCCGAGTCGTCAGGCCGCGCAGGCGGCGATCTTCGAGTACAGGGAGGTGTTCTACAATCGAGGGAGGCTACACTCCTCGCTCGGCTACATGACGCCGGCCGAGTACGAGGAGGCGGTTTCCAGGGGGGTGCCCAAGGTCGACCTGCCCTCGGAAAACGCGTTGTAGGGGCGCTACGAAGGCGGTTTGTGAGGTGATAGGCGGCACGGTGATGGGGCTGGAGAAGTTGTCCACAGTTTCAACAGAATTGGTCTCCCCCTCCCCCTCAACAGCCGCTACGAGTGTCCACCAAACCGGGGTAAGGCGGCGGACTCTGATCACGATCTACCACGCGCTGCCCTACGGGCTCACCGACGCACTCGGCCGGACTCTGCTGCCCGAGCTGTACGTCGACATCGGGGGCGTCATCGAAGCGAAGAGCCGGATGCTCGCCTGCCGCGAGTGCCAGAGAGAGTGGCTCGACAGCAGCCAGGGCCTGGGCTCCCACGTGGAAACGATGAAGGAGACAAGCCGCGAGGTCGGCAGGATGTCGGGGGTCTTCGGCTTCGCGGAGGGGTGGAGGCGCCGCTCCCGCCTCGGCTACTCCGCAGCGAAGCGGGATCCGCTCGCGGAAGCCCTTGCGGGCCACGTGAGGCCGGCAGCAAGGTAGAGAACGCTGGAAGTCCTGCGCAGCGGCGCGCGGCTCCCGGCTCACGCGTGGATGCTGCGCCCGCTGCGGTGTATGTTGTCTCGTGCCGAGCCTCCCCGCGAGGATCCGGCAGCCACGCCGCGTGCGGCCGCGCGACTGCGGGCCCGCCGGGCTGTGGAAGATGCGACCGACTCCAAGGAGGGCAGCGCGCAGCATGAGCACCAGAAGGTGGCAACGGTGGATCACCGCAGTTGCGGGCTCGGCCGGCATCCTGGCTGCAGGGTGCGCTGGGTCGAGCAGCGAATCGGAAGATCCGGCCGGATTCCCGGCCGGGCTTCCGATAGCGAGGGTGAGCGTGGGCCCGGGCGGAACGGAGGGCAACGGCGACAGCCTCACGTCCTCGATCAGCGCCGACGGCCGCTACGTCGCCTTTGCCTCGGACGCGGGCAACCTGGCAGGAGTAGACACCAACCTCCGCTTCGACGTCTTGGTCCGTGATCGCCAGGCCGGGTCCATCGAGCGGGTGAGCGTGAGCTCAGCCGGAACAGAGGGCGACAGCGACAGCATCTTCCCTTCGATCAGCGCCGACGGCCGCTTCGTGGCGTTCGAGTCGGATGCCGCGAACCTCGTGAGCGGGGACAGCAACGGCACGAGGGACATCTTTGTCCACGACCGCCAGACCGGCACGACCGAGCGGGTGAGCGTCGCTTCCGCAGGGGGGCAGGCCAACGGGCACAGCTACGGCGCTTCGATCAGCGCCGACGGCCGTTTCGTGGCCTTCAGCTCGAGCGCCGACAACCTCGTGCCCGGCGACGGCAACGGCGTGATGGACGTCTTCGTCTATGACCGCCAGAGCGGCAGCATCGAGCGGGCGAGCGTCGACAGCGCGGGCGCCGAGGGAAACGACTTCAGCGAGACCCCGGCGATCGGCGCCGACGGCCGCTACGTCGCCTTCCGTTCTGCCGCCTCGAACCTCGCCAGCGGAGACTCCGGCAGCTGGACGGACATCTTCGTGCGCGACCGCCAGAGCGGGGCCACCGAGCGGGTTAGCGTCGCTTCCGGCGGCGAGCAGGCGGACGGGAACAGCTACGCCCCCGCCATCAGCGCCGACGGCCGCTACGTAGCATTCGTTTCCGCCGCCTCCAACCTGGCGGCCGGGGACACCAACGGGTACGAGGACGTCTTCGTCCACGACCGGCAGACCGGCACGACCGAGAGGGTGAACCTCGGCTACGGCGGCGCCGAGGCGGACGCGGCCAGCTACGCCCCCGCCATCAGCGCCGACGGCCGCTTCGTGGCCTTTTGCACGCCGGCGACGAACCTCGTGGTGGGGGACGACAACGGCAGAGACGACGTCTTTGTCCACGACAGGCAGGCGGGGGGAATCAAGCGGCTGAGCGTGAGCGCCGGCGGGACCCAAGGAGACGGCGACAGCTCCGGTCCCAAGATCAGCGCCGACGGCCGCTACGTGGCCTTCGAGTCGGGCGCCTCGAATCTGGTCTCGGGCGACACCAACGGCGCCTGGGATGTGTTCGCCGCCCCCAATCCGTAGGGTCGGGAGTCTGACCGTCTGCTGAGGCTGCGGCCCGCAGCTTCGGCCTCCGCCGCGCCGTCGGGCCCGGCAAACGAAAAGGGCGGCGACGCGCACCCGCGCGCCGCCGCCCGCAGAGATTTGAAGCCTCGCGCCTCTCAGTCGTTCGGGAACTTTTCCTTCTTCTCCTGGGCGAACTCCTGGAAGACCTTCTTGAACTCGGGCATGCTCCGCAGCTTCTGCACGTAGGTCCGGTAGTCGGCCATCGAGATCTGGCCGACGATCGCCTTGATGGCGTTCGACTGGAACTCGTTGATGTGGCTCGGCCACGTCTGGGTCCAGGTGTTGGAGACCAGGACCTCGAAGGGGTTGATCCTGCCCATCTTGCCGTAGATCTGGGCCTCCTTGAGCTTCTGGTCGTTGTAGGCCTTGGGCGCGCCGGGGTAGACCACCTTGGACCAGTCGTTCTTCATGATGGTCGTGACCTGCTGCACGGAAGTGCCGACGTCCTTGAGTCCCTGTTCGGTCATGACCCGCACGCCGTCTTTCATGCTGTCGTGGATTGCCTCGACGCCGTAGCAGACCATGTACCGGCCTGGGTCGCATTCAACGCCGCTCGACGCTGGAACAGCCGGCCGGCAGGGCTTACCACAGCTTCGAAGCCGCCCATTCGCTGGCTCTGGTGCAGGGCGACGCCGCCTACGGCATCTGGCTGGACTTGCCCGACGGCCGGCGAGTGAAGACCTATCTGTTTCTCTGGATCGATGACTTCTCGCGCAAATTCCTCTCCGGCAAATGCTTGCCGCGGCCGCCGGCCACGAATGCGGTGACCCTCTTCACGTTTCTTCCTCCTCGACCCCGGCCGCGGGGCCGTCGAGCGTCCCGCCGCGGCCGGTGGATGACCCTTGCACCGCAATACTCATGCCAAAGACGCGGCCCCTGCGCAGCGGCCCGCGACGCCTGCTGGCCAGTCGGGGCGGACAGGACAGGGAAGCCTCGTGGCGAGGGGGCGTTCCGTGGCACCCTTTCGGGGAAGCGCCGGCGGCCCGGCAGTTCGTTCCAGTGCCGCGATGTCGCCGGAGTTCAGCCTCGGCGCACGGCCATGCGCCGCCACAGCAGCAGCATCGCAGCCACGTAGCCGTAGTGCAGGAAGGCCTGTATCCACTCGGGACGGGAGTACCAGCCGACGAGCACGTTCAGAAGCAGCCCGAATGCGCCCGACCGGTGATCCAGCACGGTGGCGGCGAAGTCGAAGGCCTTCACGTACACCCAGCTCTCCGGCGCCATCCGGCCGAGCCCCTTCAGCGCGGAGAGGAACTCGTGGACCGAGTAGCCCAGGAGATACCCGGCCTGCAGCACGAGGTAGGCCAGAGTGATCGCGAAGAGCGCGCCGACGTTCACCCGAACCAGAGCCAGAAAGATCAGGCAGGCGAGGACCGCGGAGATCACCACGCCGGCGGCGATGCCCACCACGTACGCGCGCTCGTCCACGGCGGAGAAGGCGAAGAGGGAGATCTCCGCTCCCTCCCTCAACACGACCACGGCGGCCAGAGAAGCGATTCCGGTGCCGCTCATCCTGGCGTCGACCTGCTTCTGCACGTCGGCGGTGACGGTCTTCCCGTGCTTCATCATCCAGAGGATGAAGCTCGACAGCAGCGCCAGCCCGACGACGGAGGCGAGCGACTCCCACAGCTTCCCGACGTTCTCTCCGGAGCCTTCCATCAGAAACACGGCCCCCCAGAGCGCAAGGCCGAGGGCCAAAGAGCCCCCGACGCCGATCCCCATCCCGATCATGATAGGTCTCTTCAGATCCAGGCGGCCGATCTTGTCCACGTACTTCAGCATGACGCTGACGATGAGAAAGGCTTCCAGTCCCTCCCGCAATCCGAGTATCACCCCGGGTATTGCATTCACCACTATGGGGGCTTCCTTACCTGACTTGCTTGGTAATATTTTCTCGTTCCTAATATACCTCCAGACCCGTCCGTGTCAACACGGTGCCGGCGGGACTCCCGCCGCGCGCCGCGCAGGCGCACCCTGCGGGGCCGTGACCAACTGCGCCGGTGTCATGCGGATGCTGGCGCTGGTGAGCGCGTCGGTCTGGAAGCCCGGAAGCGGCCGCTGCAGCCGTCCCGTGCGCAGGATGAACTGGACGGGCCGGTCGCTGCCCAGCCTGCCGTCCACTTCCCCCTTCCACGGCTCCTCCTCCATCAGGGCGGAGATGGGGTGCACGCCGATGCCGCGCCGGAAGGCGGCGAGCTTCAGGCACTGGTAGGCCCGGCCCGCCTCGATCAGAGCGGCCGGGGAGCCGTCGGGGCTGCTCAGGACGAACAGGCCCGCGCTCGCCTCAAGCTGCCGGGCGGTGATCCCCTCGATGCTGTTGCGGAAGGACCTGGGCAGCGCGCTGCGGCGGCTCATGAACGCGTACCAGAACACGCGGCCCACGGGGGCGATCTCCATCATCTCAGGCGTCAGCCCGTAGCCCGCCTGCCGAGCCGACTTTCTGGAGAAGTGAAGACAGGCCGCGAGCTCCTGCGTATTCCGTTGAAAAAAGCCGGTGTTCCGGGAATAGAAAGCCACCCGCGCTCTTC
>CAZKGO010000139.1:0-10924 GCA_964552235.1 uncultured Spirochaetales bacterium
CCGATGGGTGGCGGCATCGAGGTGGGCTGAGAGGCAGGCGATCTCTTCGCCGAGCTGTTCTGTAGGGGTCATGCCAATAGTGTACACCTGTACAGATTAGAAGTCAAGCGCTTTCTTGCCCGAACGCCCGGACGAGGAGCTGGCGGGAGGGAGTTCTGGCAGAGCGGGGGTTGGCCAGACGCCGGTCTGCCGCTGTCGGCAACCGGCATCTTGCTGTGGCGCTCACCGACAATATGAGCGCGCTCCCCCGCGTCAGAGCGGGCGCGCGTCCGATTCGTCGAGCCGCGGCTGCGGGGGCGAGAGCTCGCCGGCCAGGTCCGTGACGAATAGCCGCGAGACCTCGTCGATCGAGCCGCAGCGGCCGAGCAGGTACATCATCTTGACGATCGAAGCCTCGACCGTCATGTCGCCGCAGCTCAGCGCGCCGGCTTCGGCGGCTCTCCGGCCGCACTCGTACAGCCCGAGGTCGACGCGGCCCTCGGCGCACTGCGTGTTGATCGCGACGAGACGACCCGATGCCACGGCGCGCTCGACGAACGGCAGCAGTGATTCGTTGCCGATCGGAACATTGCCGGGGCCGTAGCCCTCGACGACAAAGGCCTTGACTCCGCTCGCGAGAGCCTGCTGCCAGAAGCGGGCAGGCAACCCGGGAAAGACCACGATCACGCCGACGGAGGCATTGAAGTCGAAGAACGGCGAGAAGGGCCCGGCCGCCGCGCGCCGCGCCTGGGCAGAGAAGCGGATGTCCACTCCAACCTCGGCCAGCGCCGGCAGGTTGGGACTGGCAAAGGCGTCGTAGCGCTCGGCCGAGATCTTGGTCGTGCGGTTGCCGCGGTACAGCCGCGTCCCGAAAAAGACGCCGACCTCGGCGAGGTCCGTCGCCGCGATCTCCACGGCGTTCACCAGGTTCCCGCGCGCGTCGCTCCTGATGCGCACCAGGGGCCGCTGCGAGCCGGTCAGGATCACGGGCCTGGGCAGGTTCAACAGCATGAACGACAGGGCCGAGGCGGTGTAGGCCATCGTGTCGGTCCCGTGAATCACCACAAAGCCGTCGTAGCGGTCGGCCCGGTCGGCAATGAACGCGGCGAGGCTGCGCCAGTGGGCGGGCGTCATGTTCGAGCTGTCGAGGTTGAAGACCACCTCGGTCTCGATGTCGGCGATCCTCGTAATCTCCGGAACGTGGGCGAGGAGGCGGTCCTGGACGTCCGCGGGCGCGAGCGTGCGCGACGGCTCCATGGGCACCATGCCGAAGGTTCCACCGGTATGAATGATGAGGATGCGCTTCATCGCGCCCGTTCCTGCTCGCAGTGTCGCACACCGCGGCCGGCGCCGGCAACCGCGCGCGAGGCTTGCCTATTGTCGGCGCGCCGATTAGCATCCGGGCCAAGGAGCCGTCCAGTGAAACGACCGAACATCCTCTGGTACTGCACCGATCAGCAGCGCTACGACACGATCGCCTGCCTCGGCTACCGCGAGGCCCACACACCCGTCATCGACGGCCTGGCCGCCCGCGGCGTCGCGTTCCGCAGCGCCTACTGCCAGTCGCCGATCTGCACGCCGAGCCGCGCCTCGTTCCTCACGGGCCGCTACCCGGCCAGCACCCACGTGCACCGCAACGGCAACGAGCGCTTCTCCCCGTGCGAGAGGCTGGTGACCCGCATGTTCGCCGACGCCGGCTACGACTGCGGCCTGGTGGGCAAGCTCCACCTGGCCGGCTCCCAGGGCAAGCGCGAGGAGCGCTGCGACGACGGGTACCGGTACTACGCGTGGAGCCACCACCCCTACCCTGACATCGACGGCAACGAGTACACGGACTGGCTGCGGGACGTGAAAGGGGTCGACCCCAAGGAGGCGTTCGCCTCCCTGAGCGGCTCCTACGGCGTCGGCCTTCCGACGGAGCTGCACCAGACCACCTGGTGCAGCGAGCGTTCGATCGAGTTCATCAGAAGCAAGCGCGAGCAGCCTTGGCTGCTCAGCGTGAACCCTTTTGCGCCGCACCCGACATTCCACCCGCCCCGGGAGTTCCTGGAGCGCTTCGACCCGCAGTCGCTCTCCTATCCGCTGTTCCGCGAGAGCGACATTGAGAGGCAGCGCCAGTTTGTCGGGATCGACCAGCAGACCGTGGAGGCGATCAGCCCCTACGAGGCGGAGCGCAAGGCGGGCCAGAAGCTCAACCTTCCGCGCGACGCGATGGCCTCGATCGCTCCCACCGGCTACGACCCGAGGCTGCTCAAGGCCTGCTACTACGGGGAGATCGAGCTGGTCGACACGCAGTTCGGCCGCATCCTGGACGCGCTGGAGGAGACGGGGCAGATCGACGACACGATCATCGTCTACATGAGCGACCACGGGGAGCTGCTCGGCGATCACGGGCTCCTCTTCAAGGGCTGCCGCTTTTTCGAGGCGCTGGTCCACGTGCCGCTGATCGTGAGCTGGCCACGCGGGCTCCTGGAAGGCGCGGTGAGCAGCGCGCTGGTGGAGTTGGTGGACATGGCGCCGACCCTGCTCGATCTCGCCGGCGTCCCCGTCCCCGAGTACGTGCAGGGCAAGTCGCTCGCCTCCCTCCTGCAGGGCCGCAGCGACCTGCACACGCACAAGCCGGTGGTGGTGAGCGAGTACAACGACGCGATGGCGTCCGGGACCGTGGCGGGCGGCGGCCACGACGCCAGCCACGGAACGATGTCGTTCGACGGGCGGTACAAAGTCGCGATGTACCACGGGCACGACGTCGCCGAGATCTACGACCTGAAGGAGGACCCAGGCGAGTTCGAGAACCTGTGGGGCAGGCCGGGCAGCGACGAGCTGCGGCTGCGGCTGATGAAGCGGCACATCGACGCGATCATGGCCACCAGCGACGCTGGGATCCGCAGGACAAAGCCCTACTGAGGCGCGCGGCGGCGGAGCGGGGCCGGAGGGCGCTCAGGCGGCCGCGGCCGCGTTCGTGGGCGCGGGCCGGCCGGAGCCTTCACCTTTGAGCTCCGTTCAACCTTTGACCGCAGCCCCGCCATTGTGTATAATCAGCGCTCATAGGGACGCTTGTGCGTCCGCAAGGCGCTCTTTGCCCGTCGTTCTTTTGGTGAGAGTGGGGTCCCGCAGGTCCGAATGGCATTGAATCCCGCTGCCGCAAGAGCCCGCTGATGCAGAAAGCGGGCGGCCCGCCGATTCAAACCCCATGCCCGACAACCGCTCTAAAGAAAGAATGATGCCCGTGTGAGGGGCGTCGCGCGTCCGTGTTTGAGAGCGGGCGCGTACAGCATGAGTCTTCGCCGCGGGAGCGGCGGAGGGAGGATCTGTGCCGAGCAAGATTTACGTCGGGAACATGAGCTACTCGACCACCGAGGACGAGTTGCGCGACCTGTTCGCACCCTACGGCGAAGTGGTGAACGTCAGCGTCGTCTACGACCGGGCCACGGGTCGGCCGAGAGGGTTCGCCTTTGTGGAGATGGGAACCTCCGAAGCCGCCGAAGGCGCCATCGCGGCGCTCAACGGCCAGGAGGTCGGGGGAAGGCAGCTGCGCGTCAACGCGGCCAAGCCTCAGGGCGAAGGCCGCGGCGGCGGTGGCGGCGGGCGCGGCTACGGCAGCGGGCGTAATGACTACGGCGGGGGACGCGACGACTACGGCGGCGGACGCGGCGGCCGATAGACGGCGGGGAGAGGACTGAAGCAGGTGCCTAGAGGATCGCAGCACAGCGCAGCCAAGCGTCGCAAGGAAAAAGAGCGACAGGCCAAGCAGGCGGCCAAGCGCGAAAAGAGACTGCACAAGGGCGAGCCGGGCGCGGCGCCGCCCGAAGACAACGACGCTCTCGTGCGTGAATATCTCGGCCTCCCGACGGACCAGGAGGGCGAGGAAACCGCAGCCGAAGGCGAAGAGGGCGAGCATGACGGCGACGAGCCGCAGCAGTAGCGCTGTCCGCGAAACGGGCTGGTCTCGACAGCCGGGGCAGACCAAGCGGGCCTGCTCCGGCTTTTTTTGACCCGCGGGGCTGCCGGGGCGGCCTTCAGCCGTGCCGGCGCCTGCGGTTGATCTCGGCGATGCGGTCGACGTCGACCTTGGGCCTGCGGTCCCCGGTCAGCAGGCCGTTGGGCTCGTCCTCGATGTCAGTGAGCTGAGTCCAGCAGTCGCCCGCGAGATCGGGCGTGGCATCGAAGGCCGCGATCATGTCCTGGTAGCGCGCGAGGAAGGCCCGCTCGTCCGGCTCGACTCCCCGGCGCTTGCGGAGAATCGGCGCGACGGTGCCCTTGCCCTCGAGAAAGAACCCGCCCCACTCGCTGATCGCGATCGGCTGGCCCGCGTACTCGCGGCCCGGCACGAAGAGGCGGCGCGGGTACTGCGGCCCGTACCACTCGCGTCCGCCGTACGAGCCGCTCCAGGAGCGCAGGAACGTGCCGCGCTCCGGGCCCGGCCCCTCGTGGAACCGGCTCCACGACTCGGCGAAGATCGACCCCGCGGGATCGTAGTTGTGGCTGTCTGCGATGTCCGTTTCGACGTGCTCCCAGCCGGAGTTGTCGACCACGGGCCGGCTGCGATGGTCCAGTGCCCGCGTGTCCGCCGCCACCGCAGCGACGAAAGCCTGCGTGTCGGGATTCGCGGCCAGATCGCGGATGCCCATCGACTCGTTGAAAGGCACCCACGCCACGATCGACGGGTGGTTGAGGTCGCGCCGCACAGCCTCCTGCCACTCGCGGCGCAGCCTCTGCCGGCTGAGAGGCGTGTCGATGCCGAAAGCCGCCATCTCGTGCCACACCAGCACGCCGAGCCGGTCGCACCAATGCAGCCAGCGCGGGTCTTCTACCTTCTGGTGCTTGCGCACGCCGTTGAAGCCCATGCGCCTGATCCACTCCACGTCCGCCCGCAGCGCCTCGTCGCTCGGGGCCGTGTAGACGCCGTCGGGCCAGTAGCCCTGGTCCAGCACCTGCCTCTGGTACAGCGGCCGGCCGTTCAGGAGAATGCGTCGGCCCTCGATCCTGATCTCGCGCAGGCCCGCGTAGGCGCGCACGCGATCGAGTTCGCGCTCGCCGTGCCGCAGCACGAGCTCGAGGTCGTAGAGGTGGGGCCGCTCGTCGGACCAGGGGTGGCTCTCTGAGACCCGCACCAGGTCGCGAACGGCCTCAGGAGCCAGCTCAGCGCGTCCCACCTCGCGGCCCTCGAAGAACGCGCGAACAGCGAGACGCAACCCGACTGACGGACCGCTCACCTGGGGCGTCAGCCTGAAGCCGGGAGCGGCGAGGTCGGCCTCGATGCGGCAGCTTTCGAGGTAGCTGTCTGACACCGGCTCCAGCCAGACGGTCTGCCAGATGCCGGTGGTCGCGGCAAAGCGGTAGGGCTGGTGGCCCTCGCGATCCTGCTTGCCGAAGGGCTGCTCGTCGCTCGGGAGGTCCTCGCAGCGGACGACGAGCAGGTTGTCGCCGGCCCTCACGGAGTGCGTGACTTCGAAGCTCGCCGGCGTGTAGCCGCCTTCGTGGCAGCCGAGCCGCTCGCCGTTCAGCCAGACCTCGCTGCCGTAGTCGACGGCGCCGAAGTGCAGGAGGAGGCGCGAGCCTTTCCACTCGTGGGGCACGGCAAAGCTGCGGCGATACCAGACCACGGGCTGCACAGTACGATCGCCGATGCCGGACAAGCGCGACTGGTAGGCGAAGGGCACCATGATGGTGCGATCAAAGGCTCGGCGGGCTGTGCCCGGGGCCTCATCGCCGAACGCGAAGTCCCACGTTCCGTTCAGGCAAAGCCACCGCTCGCGCTGGAACTGCGGGCGCGGATACTCGGGGCGGGGAACCGCGGCGGCCACGGCAACTATCCCTTGAGCGCGCCGACCATGACTCCCTTGACGAAGTAGCGCTGCAGGAACGGGTAGAGGGCGAGCACGGGGGCGGACGCAATGATGATGAGCGAGTAGCGCATCAGGTCCGCAGTCCGCTGCATCTCCATCAAGGTCTGAGCGTCTTCCACCGATCCCGTTACCTGCTGTGCCAACAGGATGTCGCGCAAGACGAGCTGCAGCGGGTACCTGTCATAGTCGGAAAGGTAGATCAGCCCCTGGAAAAAGGAGTTCCAGTGCGCCACTGCGTAGAAGAGGGTGAGCACTGCGATGATAGCCCCCGATAGCGGCAAGGCTACGGACCAGAAGAACCGCGTGTAGGAGCAGCCGTCGACCACAGATGCCTCGAGCAGCTCTTGCGGGACATTGCTCTGGAGGTAGGTTCGGGCGATCACCAGGTTCCACGCCGAGACCGCGTTCGGGATCACCATGGCCCACAGCGTATTGATCATACCCAGCCCTTTCACGATCAAGTAGATCGGGATGAGGCCGCCGCTAAAGAGCATCGTGAACACGATCAGGCGCATGATGAGGCTGCGACCTTCCAGTTCCCTGCGAGAAAGCGCATACCCGGCGGTCATCGTGAGACTGACGTTGATGACCGTCCCGAGCCCGGTGTACACGATCGTGTTGCGGTAGCCCGACCAGATCTTCGCCTCCTTGAAAGTCTTGAGGTAGCCGTCGAGCATGATCTCCCTGGGCAGCAGGATCACCAGGCCGCGGTTCACGAGGTCGGGGTTGCTGATCGAGGCGATCACGACGAAGTACAGCGGGTAGAGAATGGCCACAAAGAACAGGGAAATCAGCCCGTAGTTGATGACGTCGAAGAGCAGGTCGGCGCGTGTCTGTCTCATTTTCAACTCCTTACCACAGGCTCGTCTCGCCGATCGACCGCGCGAATCGGTTCACGAGGGCGATGAGCACCAGGTTGACCACGGAATTGAACACACCGACGGCGGCGCCAAAGCTGAACTGCGCGCCCTGCAGGCCGACCTTGTAGACGTAGGTCGATATGATCTCCGAGGTCTCCAGGTTGAGCGGTGTCTGCATGAGGAACGCCTGCTCGAAACCGACCGCCATGATAGTCCCCATCCTGAGGATCAGCATGATGGTGACTGTGGGCAGAATGCCGGGGATGTCGATGTGCAGGATTCTCTGGAGCTTCGTCGCGCCATCGATGGTCGCCGCCTCGTAGAGCTCCGGGTTGATGCCGGCCAGCGTGGCGAGATAGATGATGGCGCCCCAGCCTGTACCCTTCCAGATGTTGGAGATGACGTAGACGGGACGGAACCAGACCGCGCTGCCCATGAAGTAGGTGCGCTGGAAGCCTATGGCGTCGAGCAGGATGTTGACGATGCCGACCGAGGGCGAGAGGAAGATGAAGATGATCCCGACGAAGACCACCGTAGAAATAAAGTGCGGCGCGTAGGAGACCGTCTGCACCAGCTTGCGGTACCGCTTGCTGCCGACCTGGTTGAGCATGAGGGCAAAGAGAACCGGAACAGGGAAGTCGAAGATGAGCCCGAATAGGCTCAGCAGCATCGTGTTCGAGAGCAGATTGACGAAGTAAGCGGAGTCGAAAAAGCGTTTGAAGTGCTCGAGACCCACCCAGGGGCTACCCCAGATCCCAAGCGCCCCCATGTAGTCCCGAAAGGCGATCTGGACCCCGTACATCGGCCCGTAGTGGAAGATTGCGAAATAGAGGAGCGTGGGCAGCAGGAACAGGTACAGCTCGTAGCTGCGCTTGGCGCGACTCCACCGCCGGGCGAGGGCACCCGATGCGCGTGCCGTATCAGAAGGGTTTCCCATGGCAGCTCCTCAAAAGCAGAATGAGCCTGGCGCCGCGGTGCGGCGCCAGGCTCGACGGGCTCGACACGGAAAGGCCGGGCCTACTTCTGCCGGTCGTAGCCGGCCTGGCGGATCTGCAGCATCTTGCTCAGACCCAGCTTCTCCATCTCCCTGAGGTACTGATCCCACTCTGCCTCGATGCCACCCTGGGTGATCCACTTTGCCTGCGTCTTGGTAAAGTAGTTGCGCAGGTCGGGGTCGATCTGGTTGAGCTGCTTCATGTCCTCCGGAGACATCAGCGGGTTCGTCCAGAACTCCTTGGGCCAGTAGGGGAGGTAGTACTGGTCGATCGTGGTGCCCTTGACCTCGTAGAGAGGCGCCGGGAACAGCGTCTTGTACAGCTCCATCGTGGCTCCCAGAGGAACATCGGGCTGCGTCTCCGCGAAACGCCACTCCTGCGTTGTCACTCCGGTGGGCGGGTCCTTCATCCGCACGACGCCCTTGTCGTCCTTGACCAGGCGGCTGCCGATCATGCCTTCGATCCACTCCATCGAGGCGTACGGTTCGTAGATCGTGTCGACCCAGCGCACGGTTACCTCGGGGTACTTGTTCACCTTGGTGATGGCCATGTGGTTGCGGTTCCACCCAGGGTACGGCTGGCGGTAGACCACCGGCTTGGGAACGCCCGGGGCCGTGAAGAAGGAGAGGGGCACGTACTCCTTCTGCCGCGGGTCGTCGGGGCTGAACAGGTCGTTCAGGTTCCAGTGGGAGATAATGGCGTAGATCGGCGGCTGCGCCTGAATTCGGGCCTGCGCCTGGTTGTAGTTGAGGGTATAGGCCTCGGGCTCGATCAGGCCGGCCTTCCAGAGCCGGTTGAGGTAGATCGTCGCCTGCTTGAAGCGCTCTTCGGCGGGAGCGAACTTGACCTTGCCGTTCTCCACGAAGAGGTGAGCCGTCTCGGGCACCGCCGTGTCGATGGTGGGCAGGCCGAACGCATAGTAAACGAACCAGGGCTGCATGCGACCGATGGCGTTCGGGTCGCCCGTGGCCATGCCGATCGGGATCTCGTCTGCCTTGCCGTTGCCGTTGATGTCCCCAGCCCGCTTGATGGCCACCATCAGGTCGTAGAACTCCTCGGTCGTCTTGGGCATCGCCTTGCCGAGCTTGTCGACCCAGGGCTTGTAGATGCCGTGGATGCTCAGCTGTCGCATCCAGCTGCCTTCGTTCAACCGTGCAAAGGTGTAGGTGTTCCCGTCGGGCGCGCGGGTGAACTTCTTGATGTCAGGCTTCTGGGCGATGATCTTTTTGTAGTTCACCGCGTACTTCTCGATGAGGTCCTGCAACGGGATGAACACCTTGGCCGCCCCGTAGGTCACGATGTCGAAGTCCTGAAGGTTCGTGGCAAAAGCGTCAGGCAGATCGCCGCTGGCCAGCATCAGGTTCTTCTTCTCCTGAACACCGGCTGCGGGCACCTCGATCCAGTCGATATGGACGTTGGTGAGTTTCTCGTACTTCATCACCACCGGCAGCTCGTTGAAGGGCTTTCGGTGCAGCGGGCCGCGGACCCCGAAGATCTTAAGCGAGACCGGCTTGTCCACGATGGGGTACCCGGTCTCCTTGAACCCCACCTTCGCCGCCTCGCTGGTCGGTCCGGCGAACGCTGGGACCACCAGGGCGAGAAGCGAAACGATGATGACGAGCTTTCTCATGCTTCCTCCTCCTGCGATTCAGCACTGGAGATACTGACGTTATAACATAACACGACTGCCACTGATCCTGCAAGGAGAACAAACGGGGTTTCACGCGCGGGCGTGTTGACGCACCCTACGATGCATGTGACAATCCGGCACTCCGACGGAGGCTCGTGTGGCTTCGCTCTCGATCGATCCCGCCCCGCGTTTCGACCTGTCGTCCAATCTGTACATGCAGTTCATGGAACCGCTCGGGGTGACAGACGGGTCGGTCGAAGCTGCCTGGGACCACGAGCACGACCGGTGGCGCGACGACGTGATCGAAGCGACCCGCGAGCTTGCCCCGCCTCTCATCCGGTGGGGAGGCTGCCTCAGCTCCTACTATAGATGGAAAGAAGGCGTCGGTCCGCGCGACCGGCGCGTGCCGTACCTCAATCTCCTCTGGGGCGGGGTCGAAAGCAGCCAGGTCGGCACGCACGAGTTCGTCGACTTCTGCCGCCAGGTCGGCGCGGTGCCGTTCTTCGCGGTCAACTTCGAGTCCGACGGCCGCGGCCGCTGGGCGCATCCTGCCAAGGGCGGGCCCCGCGCCGCAGGACCCGAAGAGGCGGCCGAGTGGGTCGACTACTGCAACAACCCCGACAACCGCGAGCGCATTGCCAACGGCGCCCGCGAGCCCTTCGACCTGCGCCTGTGGCAGATCGGCAACGAGACCTCCTACGACAAGAGCGGATACGACCTGGAAACGGCGGCCCGGCGCACCGTGGCCTTTGCCCAGGCGATGCGCAAGGCCGACCCGCGCATCGAGCTCATCGGCTGGGGCGACTCGGGCTGGGCGCGCCGCATGCTCGAGGTGGCGGGCGAGCACCTGCAGTACGTCGCGTTCCACCACATGATCCGGCCCGAGAGGGAGCCGGACTCCGACCTCAGGGGTCAGGAATCGCCTCTCAGCGGCTCGCGTTTCCGCAGCGACCCCGGCGCCACGTGGGACTATCTCATGGAGATCCCGAAGATCCCCGCGCGCAAGATCGCCCGCATCCGCGAAGAGATAGCGGGCTACGACGTCAAGCTTGCCAAGACCGAGGGACATTTCTCCCTCGACGGCCGCAACCGCAACGAGGTGCTCTCGACCTGGGCGGCCGGGGTGTCGAACGCCCTGATCCTCAACGTGCACGAGCGCAACGGCGACCTGCTCAAGATCGCCACGCACGCCGATTTCTGCGGCAACCGCTGGCTCGTCAACGCGCTGATGTTCCCGACTCCGCGCTCAAAGGCCGCGCAGCCGTATCTGCTTCCGACCGGCCGCGTGATGGCGCTCTACCGCGCCCACTCCGGTGAGCAGGCGGTGGCGGTCGCGGGCGCGCCTGACGGGCTCGACGTGACCGCGAGCCGCACGGGCGATCGCCTGTACCTGCACGCGGTCAACACCCATCGCAACCGCCCCGTGCATGCGACCATAGACATCAAGGGCTATGTCGTCGCGAGGGCGCGGGCCTTCGAGATCGCCGCCGACCCTATGGCCGAAATCGACGAGTTCTCGCCTCACCTGTTCGACCCGAAAGAGCGCTCGGCCGAGCACTGCCGCGAGTGGACGTTCCCCTCGGCGTCCGTCACGGCGCTGGAGCTGGAGCT
>CAZKGO010000140.1:0-2223 GCA_964552235.1 uncultured Spirochaetales bacterium
CCGCGGAAGCGGTTCAGCGACGCCGGACGGCTTTTCCCCGCGCCTTTGCGCGGGGCTTTCTCGCCTTGGGCGCCTTGGGCGCCGGTTTCTTGGCCGGCGCTTTCCTGCGCGGCTTCCTGGCCGGCGCTTTCTTCGGGGGCTTCTTCGCGGGCGCCTTGGGCGCGGGTTTCTTGGCCGGCTTCTTCGCGGGCTCCTTGTTTGCCGCCTGCGGCGCGAGCTTGAACGCCGCGACCGCCGCGGCCGCGTCGATCACCCCGTAGCCGAGGTCGAAGTCCCAGCCGTCGCCGTCGATATCGTCGGCAGCGCGCTGCAGAACCGCCTTGAGCCGGTAGGGCGTGACCTTGTCCGGATGCAGGCGCTGGCGCAGCGCTGCGGCCACGCCGGCTGCCACCGGGCACGCCGCCGAGGTACCGCTGTCGGCGGGGTACACCTCGGAGCCGCGGAAGTGGCTGTAGGCCGCCAGGTCGGGCTTGCGGCGAACGAGGCCTCCGGGCCCCTGCGACGAGTAGCCGAGCCTGCGGTGATCGACGGTGACCGCGGCCACGGTGATCACGTCGGGGTGCGAGTTGGCCCCGTGAATGCTCGCTCCGGGGCCGGTGTCGCCGCTCGGGCAGCGGCCGTCGGGGCAGGCTGCGCCGCAGTTGCCTGCGGCGAAGAACACATCCGCTCCTGCCGCCACCAGGCTGCCGGTGATCTGGTTGAAGGGATGGTCGGGGTTCGCGCTGTAGTTCTCCGGCTGCCCGATCGGCGCGTCCTCGCTGCGGTCGAGGAGCCCCCAGCTGTTGCTCACCACCAGCGGCCCCGGCTGCCGGCGCAGCAGGTCCATGAGATCGGCGAACGCGGCGATCGCGTCCGAGAGGAAGGCGGCGAAGGTCTCGCCGCTGGACTGCAGGAGCGCGTAGTCGAGCACGCTCGCCTGCGGCGCCGAGATCAGGGCGTCCCAGGCGCACATCGTGCCGTGGTCGGGCGCCGAAGAGCCGGGCACATAGCCGCGCCGCGGCGACCAGCCGCCCGCTACGGGGATGCGGCTGCCGTCGATGCCGGTGTCCACAATCGCCAGCCGCACGCCCTTTGCCGCGCAGCCCGCTGCTGCGAGCGCCTTGACGCCGAGCCGCTCCGCGACGGTGCGCGCGCTTCCCACGGCCGACGACCCGCAGTAGGTGCGGGCAAAGCTATAGATCCGCGGGTCCGCGAACACGCCCACGACGTCCCGCCGGCGGTCGCGGCGCAGGCGCTCGACCGTCTCCTCGTCCGCGACCTCGACGCGCACCGCGTAGGTGATGATCGGGCCCGGCGTGCCGTAGTCGAACGCCGGGCCGAGAGGCGGCTGCCCGGGCGCGCCCAGCCGTCCGGCCACACGCACGGGGTGAAAGATCTCGTCGAACTCCAGCCCCGCCACGCGGATGTCGGCATCCAGAAGAGAGCCCGCGGGCGCGAAGCTCCGGCTCTCCCACGCGGCCGCGAGCCGCTCGTCGCTGCGAATGAGCACGATCCTGCGCGCCATCACCGGCCTCCTGCTTCCGCCCCTATCCCATGGGCGAGACCCCCGCGTCGGAGTAGAACCTGACCCCCGGAAGCATCTCCGCCCTGGCGCGGGCCCTCCGGCCGGCGGACCCGCGCACGACGTACCGGCCCGCGGCCGGGTTCACCAGGATCGGGCCGTAGCTCTCGTCGAGCCTGACGCCGGTGCCCGCGAGCAGCTTCTTGGCGCCAGCTATGTTCAGGGCTCTGTGGGGAGACTCGATCTGAATGAGGAAACGCGTCGCCGCACTCATCGTCGCAAGGCGTCCACGACCGAGTCTACGCGCGCGCCGCCCGTGCGGTCAACGGCGCGCGCGGCTGCGTCGCCGCGCGCGCCCTTCAATCTCAGTCGCTACCAGGCGTAGGCCTTGGGCGCCTCGCCTCCGGGACCCGGGAAGATCGCGTCGAGCTTGGCCAGCGTGTCTGCGTCCAGCTTAACCTCCGTGGCGCGCACCGCGCTCTCCAGCTGCTCGACCGTGCGCGGCCCGATGATCGGCGCGGTCACCGCGGGGTTGGCCAGCAGCCATGCGAGCCCGACGACCGCGGGAGACTCGCCGAGCTTGCGGCACAGCGCCTCGTAGGCCTCGAGCTTGCTCCGGTTCTTCGCCACCGTCTCGTCGAAGCCCGGGCGCGCCCTTCGTCCCTGCTTCTGCTTTTCCAGGGCTCCGCCTAACAAGCCGCCGGCGAGAGGGCTCCAGGCGA
>CAZKGO010000140.1:2323-10657 GCA_964552235.1 uncultured Spirochaetales bacterium
TTCTGCTTTTCCAGGGCTCCGCCTAACAAGCCGCCGGCGAGAGGGCTCCAGGCGATGAGGCCGAGGCCGTAGGCGCGGCAGGCCGGAATCACCTCGAGCTCGACCATGCGGTTGTTCAGGTTGTAGACGCTCTGCTCGCTCGCGAGGCCCATCAGGCCGCGGCGCGAGGCCTCCTGGCAGGCGGTGGCGATGTCCCATCCGGCAAAGTTGCTCGAGCCGACGTAGACGACCTTGCCCTGCTTGACCAGCGCGTCGAAGGCCTGCCACGTCTCGTCCCACGGGCAGTCGCGGTCGACGTGGTGCATCTGGTACAGGTCGATGGTGTCGGTCTGCAGGCGCCTGAGGCTGCCTTCGCAGTGGCGCTTGATCTTGAGCGCCGACAGCACCCGCGTGGTCCGGTTCGGCTCCGGCTTGCCGGGCGGCAGGTCGACGGGGTTGTAGACCTTGGTGGCCAGCACCACCGCCTCGCGGCGGCCCCCGCCCTGCTTGAACCAGCGTCCGAGGATCTCCTCGGTGCGGCCCCTGGCGCCCTCGCCGCCGTACACGTCGGCGGTGTCGAAAAAGTTGATCCCGAGCTCGAGCGCCCGGTCCATGATCCTGAAGCTGTCGGCCTCGCTCGTCTGCGGGCCGAAGTTCATGGTGCCGAGGCACAGGTTGCTCACGAGCACCCCGTGCCTTCCCAGTCTGCGGTGTTCTATGGCCATGAGGGGTAGATACAAAGGCGGATGCCCGGGAGTCAACTACGCTGCGACGGCCGCGCTTGACCCGGCGGTGCGGCACCCGTACGCTGCACCGCCATGAGCGCATCGCTGTTCGGGTCGTGGCTGCCGGCCGACGACGCCCTGAGGCGCGCGGCCGAGGTCGCCGTGGGCGAGTCTCTGCGCGCGCGGCCCGGCGAGCGCTTGCTGATCGTGACCAACCCGGACGAGGAGGTCGCCCGCATCGCGACCGCGCTGCACGACGCTGCGGCCGCCGCGGGCGCGGTCCCGGCGATCGTCGTGCAGGCTCCGAAGAGCCAGTTCGATTCTGCCGACGAGGCGGTGATCGCGGCCATCGCCACCAAGCCCGAGATCATCGTCTCGATCAGCGCCAACAAGATCGGCAAGGACCTCAGGGCGATCGCCCGGCCGCGCGTGGCTGCGGGCAAGCGCTACGACAGCACCTTCCACTGGCTGCTCGGCACCAAGAAAGCGCGCGGCTTCTGGTCGCCGGGCACGACTCGCCCCATGTTCGCCCGCGCTGTGCCGATCGACTACGGACTGCTCAAGAGCAGGGCGGCGGCGCTCAAGGCCGCCCTCGACGAGGCCTGCTCGGTCCGCATCACGAGCCCCGGCGGCACCGATCTGGTGATCGGGCTCGAGGGCCGCAAGGCGCGCGTCGACGACGGGGACTTCTCGGCTGCGGGGGCGGGCGGCAACCTGCCTGCGGGCGAGGCCTTCGTGTCGCCGGCGCTGGGAGCTTCGCGAGGCGTGCTCGTCTTTGACGGCAGCATGGCCACGCACGAGGGCACGATCGTCCTGCGGACCCCGATCCGCGCGCGGGTCGAGGGCGGCTTCGTCACAGCCATCGAGGGCGGCGAGGAGGCGCAACGGCTGAGGCGATCCATCGAGACCGCGGAGTCGCTGGCCGGCGAAATGGAGGCCGACGGCCGCCTGCCTGCCGGACGCGGCCGGGAGTACCGGCGCAACGCGCGCAACCTGGGCGAGCTCGGCATCGGGCTGAATCCCGCGGCGCTCGTCACGGGCAACATGCTCGAGGACGAGAAGGTGCACCGCACCTGTCACGTGGCGATCGGCTCCAACTACGACGAGGATGCGCCCGCGCTCATTCACCTCGACGGAATCGTCAATCGCCCGACGATCGTCGCGACGATGCCCGGCGGCGCCGCGAGGGTCCTGCTCGAGGACGGCGAGCTGCGGGTGGCGGAACCAGGCCTATGATCGGCGAACAGGCGCTCGCCCTGACCGGAACCTTTCTCGATGAGATCTCCCACGACATCCCCCATCAGAACTGGGGGCCGGCCGAGTGGGATCTCGACTTCCAGGCGATGCGGGCGATCGGAATCGACACGGTGATCCTGATCCGCTGCGGCTACCGCAGGTGGATGACCTTCGCGTCAAAGGTCCTGGCCGAGCGCGAAGGATGCTTCGTTCCTCCCCTCGACCTGGTCGATCTCTTCCTCTCCCTCGCCGAAAAGCACGGCATGGCGTTCTACTTCGGGACCTACGACTCGGGCAGCTACTGGAAGAGCGGCGATTTCGGCCGCGAGGTGGAGCTGAACCTCGCCGTGATCGACGAGGCGTGGGCGCGCTACGGGTCGCGGCCGGCGTTCCGCGGCTGGTACCTCTCGCAGGAAGTCAGCCGCAGGACCCGCGGCATCACCGACCTGTACGCCCGCATGGGCCGCCACTGCAAGGAGATCTCGGGCAACCTGCCGACCCTCATCTCGCCCTGGATCGCGGGAGTGAAGGGCGTTTCAGCCGGCGCCGACCCGATCGCTCCCGAGCAGCACGAGAGGGAGTGGAACGAAATAGTCGAAGGCATACGCGGCGCAGTGGACATCGTGGCCTTTCAGGACGGCCACGTCGACTTCGACGAGCTGCCGGCCTACCTCGCGCTCAACAAGCGCATAGCCGCGCGTCACGGCCTGCGCTGGTGGACCAACGCCGAGACCTTTGACCGCGACATGCCGATCCGGTTCCCGCCGATCAAGTGGGAGAAGCTGCTGCTCAAGCTGCGCGCAGCAGCCGAGGCCGGGCTCGAGAAGGCGATCACCTTCGAGTTCTCGCACTTCCTCAGCCCGAACTCGGCCTGGCCGCAGGCCGCCAACCTCTACAGGCGCTACAGGGAGCACTTCGGGCTGTAGGCAGCCGGCCTCGACGACCGTCGAATCGAGGTCAGTCGCACGCCGCCGAGATGCCGGTCGCCGAGACGACAGGCGTCGGGTCGGGCGGCGCGGCCGCTGCGACCATCGCCTTCCACCGCCGCCAGACGCGGTCGAGGTCCCTCGCAGTCGGAGCGCTCACGCCCGCGATCGCCAGGTCCTGCCCGGGAGCGACGACGAGAGCGAACCAGCGATCGGCGCGCCGCGACGCAATCATCGCGGCCCGCGACTCCCCATGAAGAGCGCCACAGCACGCGCCCGCCCGCCGGGGTGCGCAGCTCCACCCCCGCCTGGGGCGAGGCAACGCGCCCGCGGAGCGCGGGGGGGAGCGCCCGCAGCGACAGCACCGCGGCCGCGGCTGCGAGGAGGGCCAGCGCCTTGATCGCAAGCAGGCTGATGTCGCCGAGCGCCGGACGCCGCGGCTTCGCACAGGCGGTCGAGCGTTTCCAGCTCGACGGCGCGACCGATCAGAGGAGAACCGACGTGAGGCCCGCGTTTCGCCATCCTACGCGGCCGTTGCAGGCGACGCCCGCGGCCGGCGCAATTACGCGGGCACCTCGCCGTCCTCGCTGGGACCCACCGCCTCGCGCCCCAGCAGAGGCGCACGCTCGAGCCAGCTCAGCAGCGTCCACAGCAGAAGCGGGTGCAGGGGTGCGGCCTCGGGCGTGCTCGAGACGCCTGCGCCGAGCGTGAGGCCGTAGGTCATTCCGGGGATCAGGCGCAGCTCCGCGTTCTCGAGCGCCGCGGCCAACAGGGCGCCGTTGTCAGCACTCACCACGCGGTCGGCTGTTCCCTGCACCACGAGCGCCGGCGTCGACACGCTGCGGGCCAGTTCCATGGGCCGCAGGCTGTAGCGGCTCCGCAGGGCGCGCACCGCCGCGGGAGGCAGGGGTCGTCCGAGCCAGAGGATCGGCTCCCCGTCGCCGGCGGAGAGCAGCCTCTCGCGCAGGCGCGCGAGCGATCCTGCCACGACCCGACGCCTGCGCTCGCCGGCGCCGGCGAGCAGCTGGTCTGCCACCAGCTCCTCCATCGGTTTCGCCGGCGTCTCCAGCAGGATCAGCCCGTCCGGCTCCAACTCGCGGGCCGCGGCGAGAGCGACGAGCCCTCCTTCGCCGTGGCCGAGGAGAACCAGGCGTTCGGCTTCGGTCTGCCGCTGCAGGGCCGCAGCCATCACGAGACAGTCTTCCACACGCTCCTCGAGGGGGAGCGGGGGCGCATCCCCAGAGAAAGGGGTCCTGCTCCTGTGAAAGCGAGCCACCGTGCAGCTTCGAGCGGCCAGACGCGCGGCGAGCCTTGCGTAGGGACTGTGCAGCATGCGGCCCGGCGAGTCGGCTCCGGGGGCGGTGTTTCCATCAGCGTCGAGGCGGCCGGCTCCTCCGAGGATCAGGACGAGGGCCGCAGCCGGCGTCCGGTTCCTGTGCTCGACAGTGCCTCGCAGCACCGAGTCGGGGCGCTGGACGACGAGCGTCCGCCTGGCCGCGACCTCGGCATGCGGATACCTATGATCCGTCATGGGCGCCTCCTGTCGCAGGGAAACCTTAGCCCGCGCCGCTTACACCAGCCTGTCCCGCCCATTACAGCGCCGTAATGGAGCGAGCCTGGGTCAGCCCCCCGCGACAGGCGGGCGGCTCGCAGCAGCATTACGCAACTGTAATCCCGCGGAAAACCTCCTGTAAGCCCGGCCGGTTATTTTTCAACGCAAAGAACAATCAGGAGGCAGCCATGAAACTGTTTCGTCATCATGTGGCAGGAGCGGCGATCATGGTCGCCGCTGGAATGATCACGTCCGGCGCCGGGTACCTGCTGGGCCGCAACTCCGTGCGTCCGGCCGCGGCGTTTTCTGAGTCCACGGCAGCGGCGATCCCGGTGCGCACCGAGGGATTGCCGGCCTCGGTGCCGGGCTCGTTCCGCGAGACGGTCGAGCGGGTCAAGCCCGCGGTCGTCGAGATCAACGTCGTCTCCACGGCGCAGCCCCTGTCCGGCGGGCCCTTTGACTTTTTCGGCCTGCCGCAGCAGGAGTTCCGCCGCCAGGGCGTAGGCTCCGGAGTCATCGTCCGCCGCTCGGGCTCCACGGTCTACGTGGTCACCAACAATCACGTTGTGGGGGACGCGGAACAGATCCGGGTCAAGCTCGTCGACGACCGCGAGTTCGACGCCAGGCTCGTGGGCCGCGACTCCCGGCGGGACCTGGCGGTCGTGTCGTTCGAGACGCGCGACGAAGTGCCCCTCGCCGCTCTGGGAGATTCCGACGCGCTGCAGCCCGGCGACTGGGTGCTGGCCATCGGCAACCCGATGGGCTTCGAGTCCACGGTCACCGCAGGCATCGTCAGCGCGGTCGGTCGCCAGACTTCGCCGGACAGCGGAGTGGCGGGCCTGACCGACTACATCCAGACCGACGCGGCGATCAACCAGGGCAACTCGGGAGGAGCGCTCATCAACACCCGGGGTGAGGTCATCGGCATCAACACGTGGATCGCATCGCCTTCCGGAGGCAACGTGGGGCTCGGCTTCGCCATCCCGATCAACAACGCACGCAAGGCGATCGACGACCTCGTCGTCAAGGGGAAGGTCGACTACGGCTGGCTGGGTGTGACCACCGGCGACGCTACCGCGCCGGCGCTGCGCTCGCTGGGAGCCGCCGTCGAGTCGGGCGCCCTCGTGCACGGCGTCTTCGACGGCTCACCCGCGCGCTCGGCCGGCCTGCGGCCCGGCGACGTCATCACGAGCGTGAACGACCGCCGCATCACCGGATCGGCCGACCTGGTGCGCAACGTGGCGAACCTCGCGCCCGGCTCGCAGGTGCGCTTCGCCCTGATCCGGGACGCCAAGGAAGTCGTGCTGACCGTCCGTCTGAACACGCGGGCCGACGACGACAAGATCGCCGCGGCCAAGCTCTGGCCGGGATTCGCCGTGGCTGAGCCGCAGAACGGCGATCTCATCGTGGCTTCGGTGGACCAAGGGGGCCGCGCCGACACCCTCCTGCGCCCCGGAGACCTCATCCGCCGGGTCAACGGGACCCGCGTGGGAAACATGAGGGAGTTCTACAGGGCGCTCAACGCCTCCGACGGCAGGGAGGTGCTCTTCGGCCTGGAGCGAAACGGCGCCCAGATCACCGTCGGCATCAGCCGGTAGGAGCTGCTCCGTCGAGCCCCGGTGCGGCGCGCCGGGGCTCGCTTGTCTGCCCGCGCGGCGCCCGCGGGAGCCGCGATCAGCCGGCGCGCACCTGGCCGTGGGCCACGAGCCAGTCCACCGCCTCGCGAATGGCCTGAAACGACGAATAGCGCGGCTGGTAGCCCAACAGCCTCTTCGCCTTCGCGATGCTGCAGTTCGGGCTGTGGGCGATGTGGTCCCAGGTGGCCTGGGCATCCTTTGCCCCGACACCGGCGCGGAACTCCTCCCACGGTACGAAGCGCAGCCGCGGCTCCCTTCCGAACCAGGAGGCCACCTCGGATGCATAGCCCCGCAGCGTGACCGCAGCCTCCGACACCGCATGGAAGCTCTCGCCGATCGCCGTGCTGCGGCTCTCGAGGGCCGCCTGGAACACCTGCGCCACGTCGTCGGCGTGGACGTGGTGCACGGTCTCCATGCCGAGGTTCGGCAGCACGACCTCCTCGCCGCGGGCGAGGCGGCCGTAGACCTCGGGATCGAAGTTGCCCGCCGGGTTCAGCGGCACCCACCCGGGACCCACGATGTGACCCGGGTGGACCACCGTCGCGGGCAGGCCGTTGAGGCGCGCCTCGCGCAGCAGGTAGGCCTCGAGGGCAGCCTTGTTGATGCCGTAGTCGCCAAAGGGATGCCGGGGCTCGGCTTCGGTCGTGGGCACCTGCCTGCTCGGGCCGTGCACCCAGATCGTCGCGCACACCAGCAGGTGCTGTACGCGCCCCGCCAGCGCCTCCGCGAGATGCCTTCCGCTCGCCTCGGTGAAGCAGATCATGTCGATCACCGCGTCGGGGGTGAGGCCGGCGATGCGGCGGCCAAAGGTGCCCGCCGACTCCTCCGCGGTACGGTCGGCCACGACGCTCTCGACCCGCGCCCACGCCCCGTGGGGCCGGTAGGGCTGCCTCTGCCCACGGCTGACGTTGACGACCTCGTGCCCGGCTGCCACCAACCGGGGAACGAGGTACGTGCCGACGTGTCCGCTGCCGCCGATGACGACGATGCGCATGACTTGCCTCCTGCGTACAGTCTGAGCTTACAGTATCCGCTGGCCCGCGCAAAGGGCGGCGGGAAGCATCCAGGCCGACTCGCAGCTTGCCAGCAAGAGCGCCAGCCGGACCTGGTCGTCGGGGTGCCCGCACGCCCCGCGTGCGTTCGGCTCTCGTTCGCATTCGTCAAGTCAGTGTGCGCATGGCTGCCACAGGGGACCAATCAATTCCACGTTGGCCGTGAGGTTCGGCCATGGCCGGTACGCGCATAGTCGGCGACCCAGGCGTAATGCCGGGGAAGCCGGTTATCGAGGGCACTCGCATCACGGTCAAGTTTGTGCTCGAGGAACTCGCCCATGGGCAATCGATCGAAGCGCCGGTCGCATCGCATCCTACTCTGACGATCGAGGGCGTGCGAGCCGCACTGGACTACGCCGCACAAGTCCTGAAATCCGACATCGCAGCTCGCTCGGCGCTCCCGATGACTCGTTGCTCGCGCTGGCGGCTCGATCCTGATCACGAGCGACAAGGACTTTGGTGACTTGGTGTACCGGCAGCGCAAGGCCACCGCGGGTGTCGTCCTCATGCGCTTGCCGGGTCTGTCTGCCCGACGCAAGGCCAGCAAGGTCGCGGCAGCCGTTGACGAACACGAAGGCCAATTGCCCGGCTCGTTCGTTGAGATGTTGAGCTTCCGTAAAGTAATGGATACGTCGGTAAAGATATGCTACTATTGGGTTCATGAGACCGCGGGGAAGCTCCGTTCAGTTGGAGAAGCGCCGCCGGCGCGCAGTCGAACTGCTTGAGCAGGGAGAGAGCTACCGTGCTGTAGCCTATCGCCTGAAGGCGTCACTGAGCTCGATAGTACGGTGGTTTCAGGCCTACCGACGGGAAGGTAGCAGCGGCCTGGACCCCAGACCGACACCAGGCCGTCCTTGTCGGCTGACGCTCCCGCAGAAGAGGCGTCTGGAGAGACTGCTGCTGCGTGGGGCTCAGTCGGCGGGGTACTCTACTGACCTGTGGACCCTGCGACGGATCAGTGAGCTGATACGCCAGGAGTTCGGCGTCACCTACGCGCTGTCGGCGGTCTGGCGCTTGCTGGTCTTTGATCTGAAGTGGAGCACCCAGAAGCCGGAGCGTCGAGCCACTGAGCGAGACGAGGCGGCCATCGCGGAGTGGAAACGAGCGGAATGGCCACGGATCGAAAAAAACTCGTCGACTGCACGCTTACCTGGCGTTCATCGACGAAAGCCGCTTCCTGCTGATCCCCACCGTCCGTAGGACATGGGCGTCCAGAGGCAAGACGCC
>CAZKGO010000141.1:0-10644 GCA_964552235.1 uncultured Spirochaetales bacterium
CGACCCGCCAGGACAGCCGGTGGGCGCAGGAGACGGCGCCCTGCTCGCACCAGCCGCCGGCCTCGTCGAAGCGCCTGAGGCACTCCAGCAGCCGGTGGGTGGCGGCATCGAGGTGGGCCGAGAGGCAGGCGATCTCTTCGCCGAGCCGTTCGGTAGGGGTCATAGGATGCGATACACATGTGTAGCTTGGAAGTCAGTGGGTCCTGGAAGGAATCCTCGGGGCACGGCTCCGTCGCCGGGATCGACCGCTTGCGGCTGAATCGCGGGTGCAGAAGACTACACCCGCTGATGCGTCCGGCAGCGGACGCCGAGCCGTTTTTCCATTTCCTTATAGGGGAACAGCCGCCGGTAGTCGACGAGGTCGGAGAGGGCCCGCGAACGCACACCGAGGCCGTGCTCCTCGAGGATGGCCACCGTGTTCAGGCCGCCGATGACCACCGCCCCGATCGTCCCCTCGTTGACGGGCACACCGACCAGCGGCTGCCCCGGCCACCCGATGCTCATGAAACCGCCGAGGCCGATCTCCTTGAGTTCCTCGGCGAGCAGGAGGACGCGGTTGCGGCTGGCCGCCGGCATCTCGCGGAACCCTGCCCCGATCAGGCCGTCGCCGCTTTCGACGGCGCCCGTGTGGTCGGTCATGCCGCCCTTGATAAAGATCTCGAGCGGGTCGAGGCTCGTTCCATCGTAGTTGATGATGGCGACAAAGCGGACCGGCTTCGCGCGGTGCAGCTCAAGCAGGCCGCCAAAACGGGAGATCGTCGGGATTCCTTCGGCGAGGAGCAGGCCGTTGAGGGTCACCGAGCAAACGGTGCCGATTCCGACGCAACCCTCGGGGATCACGATCTCGCCGGCTTTTTCGCCCGGAGCGAACACGGTCATGAGCGTGCCCATCGAGTAGCCGGAGTCGAACACGCGCCGCATCAGCGGGCAGGCCCGGGCCAGGAAGCGGGTCTCGAGCAGGCTCACGTTCACCACGACCGTGCCCTCTCTCCGCCGCCGGTCGAACGTCATCTGGTAGGTGAGCTGGTCGATCCTGGCGTTGAGAAACCCCACCTTCTCGTAGACCCTGGCCTTGGACAGCTCGGCGCGGCCCTTCTCGGTGATGCGCCGGCCCTTCTTGCCGACCTGCTCGGTGAAGCCGTCCCTGTCGAGGGCGAGCAGGTGGAAGCGCACGGTCCGCTCGCTGACTTCGTAGCCCTGCGCCTCCAGCTGCTCCGTGATGGCGGCGCTGCCCAGCGCCTGGCTGTCGATGGCGAGCAGCTTGAGGATGGCGAGGCGCTTGCGCTCGATCCGATCCTGCATCAAGGCGATCTTAGGGCGCCCGGCGACCGGGGATCAAGGGTGGAGAGGCCGCAGCAGTCCCTGCCCCGCCTGCTTCAGCTCGCGCGAGGCAGCGACGATCACGGGCCACCACTCCAGCAGACCGGCGAAGCGACGCACCCGATCGCGCGCGTGCGCCCAGGCAGCCTCGCGATCGCCGCCGCCCAGGTCGCGGGGGTGCACTGCCGCTCCCGCTTCGATGTGCGCCTCGATCTGCTCGAGGCGCGCCGCCGAGTCGCGTACCCAGGGCGCGCCGGCGGGTCCCTCTTCGACCCGCTCCTCGCACAGCGCCATCTCCGAGGCCCAGTGTCCGACCCACCGCTCGCGGACCCACTTTTCCAGGTCGCCAGCTTCCAGCGACGCCATGCCGGCGAGATGGCCGGCGAGGGCCCTCATGCGCGCCTCGCGGCCCCGCGCTGCCGGCCCGGGAGCGCAGGAACCGATCAGCAGCGAGAGCACGTCGGCAAAGAGCGGCTGCGGCGGATCGGCCGTGGGCGCCGGGGCCGTCCCCTCACCGCCGTCGGCCCTCGGCGGCGGATCGTGCAGGACAGCGACAGGGAGGTGAGCCGTCAAGGCCTCCGGGTGGATCGCCGCAACAGTCAGAGCGAAGATGCTGTCCTCTCGGCGCCCGGCAGGGAAGAAGGGCGGCAGCAGCTCGCGGTTGTCGAGGCCGAAGTGGCAGGCGGAAACGTAGCCGCAGTCGCAGATGCTCGGCAGCCGGACGAGCCGCTGCAGATGGCGGGCGGCGCGCGCCGCCTTGTAGGCATTTTCGGAGGCAGTGGCGAGCTGCCACGACTCGCCGCTCAGATGCAGCACAGAGCTGCTGCGAGTAGCGCTCGCCCCGTACAGGCCGGGCGCGGTCAGGAGCACGCGGTGCGGGAGCGCGTAGAGGCGGTGTGCCAGGTCACGGCCGAGGGATTCGAGGGCGACGGCTCCCGCTGCCGCTCGGGCGCGCTCGGCGACGTCCCTGCCGAGAAGTGCCTCGTGAGAGGCGAGCAGATCGCCGCCCGGACCAAGCCCCTCGCGAGCGCCCTGCTCATCGGAGTAGCAGCGTATGACCGTAGGGTCGAGACGCGAGGTGACAGCGAGGCCCGAGGTCGCCTCGGGGAGCGCGGCGGCTTCGAACAGGATGTCGTCGTCGCTCGAGAGCGCGGCTTCGCCGGCAGTGGCCAGCAGGACTGCGTTGCGGTTCGCGCCGTAAGCGGTGCCTGGGTCGGGATGCGGAAAGAGAGCGAAGGAAAGCACCTCGGCCGGAATGCCCCTCGCAACCAGCCTATCGACGAACCGCCGCTTTTCGTCGACGCCCGCGTACCACAGGTCCGACGCGCCGATCCGCAGGAGAGCGTCGCGCGTCCCATCGTCCTGCGAATCGTCGACGACGGCGAGGCCGACAGAAGCGCCATGGGCCGCGATCCAGCTTTGCACGCTGCGGCAGACGAGCGAGGGCCGGTCGCGCGTGACCCAGGCGACCCAGCCAGCGCGCGCCGCCGGCTGGTCACGCCGCGGCAGCCGTTGCAGGAACGTCTCGGCTGAGAGCACAAGGCCCGAGGCCCGCAGATCCGTCATCCGCGCGACAAGATCGCCGGCGCTCGCCTCGACGAAGCCCTGCCCTGCCAGGCGCCGCGCGTGTTCCTCTGCAGTACGGAATCCGTGGATCGACTCGAGCAGCAGCGCGTCGTCGGCGTCGACGAGGCGCACTGCTCCGCCCTCCCGCGCCCAGAAGCGGCCGGCGCCGCAGTCGTGGAGCTCGACGGGAGCGGGGCCCAGCAGGTCGCGGAGCGCGGCGAGGCTCATCGAAGCTCCAGCCCGGCGGGAGGGCCCGCCTCGGCCAACTCCTGTGCCGCGCGCCAGATCTCGGGCCACGCCTGCAGCAGCTCACCGTAGAGCCGGAGCTGGAGCTGGAACGCGGCGAGAGCCTCTGTCGGGTTCAATCCCGCGGCTGCATCCGTCGGCAGCACAGGCCGCTCAACCATGTACTTCTGCATGCTCTCGATGTGGCGCTCGACCTCCCGCGCCCAGTACGCGGGCTCTCTCCGATGGCGCCGCAGCACGCTCTCTGCGGCAGCGAGCTGCGAGCTGCGCCAGCGCAGGATCCCGGGCAACACCGCTTCGACGAACTCACCCGCCGGAAGCCGGCCGAGGGCCTCGAGGCCGGCGCCGAGCGAGCGCAGCCGCTCCTCGCCGCTGCGCGCCCAGGGCGGGAACCGGGCAACCCGCTCCAGAACCGAGATGAGGCTGGAGGCCTCGACCTCCGGCGTCAGCGTCCTGTCTGCCGGCAGCGTGCGCTGCTCGACCGGATCGTGCAGCACCGCGACGGCCGGCCTCCCCACCAGCGCATCGGGCATGCACACGCGGAGGGTCTGGCCGAACAACAGGTCCTGGCCCCGCCCCATGGGGAGGAACGGAGGCAGCAGCGACCGCGCGTCCAGACCCAGGCTGGCGCCGAACACGCGGTTGCTGTCGCCGATCGCGGGCCCGCGCGGGCAGCGCAGGACCTCGCGCGTGAGCCCAGCCGAGCGGAAGCTCGGCTCGGAGGCGAGGATGCGCTCCCGCGCCTCGCCCTCGAGCCAGAGAAGCTCATGCGGGTCGCCGACGATTCCGTCGCCGTATACTCCGGCGGTGGTGGCAGTCACCCGTCCGCTGCCGGCGACGAGCAGATCGATGAGCGCCGGCGAAGCCGACGCCAGGTCGATGGTCTCTTCGGGCCACTGGACCGCGCACCCCGCGGTTGTGCGCCCCAGCAGCGACTGGTGCGCTGCGAGAAAATCCGAGTCGGCGCGCGCGACCGCCTCGAGCAGGATCTTCCGGTTGTCGAAGCAGAACAGATCGCTGGGGTCGCGCTCAGAGGTGATCGAAAGCGCGTCGACGGGTGCGGGATGGACCGCCGGCTCGCACACCGTGTCGTCGTCTGCCACGAGCAGCGGCGCGCCGCAGCAGGCCAGGACAGCGCAGTTCCTGTTGGCGCCGCAGGTGGTGCCGTAGCCCGGCAGGCCGAAGAGGGCAAAGCGGACGAGCCGCTCGGAGACAAGGCCGTGCGCCGCCTCCACGAGCGTCGCGGTCATGCGCTCCTTCTCGCTGCGGCCGAAGTAGCCCAGACGCATGCGGCCCTGAGCGGCCAGCGGGCGCAGCACGTCGAGAGTCTGCTCAGCCTGGATCTCGTCGCCGTCGTCGAAGACCAGCCACTTCGGACAGCGCCCATGGCTGGTCGCGTTGGCCGCGAAGCTCGTGATGCTGCGCGCGAGGGCGGCCGGCCGCCCGTGCGTGAGCCAGGTGACCGCGGTGATCGGCTGCGGCGGATCGGGATCCGGCGTCTCGCGCAGCGCACGCAGCAGCACCTCGCGGCTGACCACCACCCCGCTGCCGCGCAACTCCTCGATCGCGGCGCCGGCAGCACCGACGGGGCGGCAGCCCTCGAGCCTCAACAGGAGATCGGCCGCCGCCGGGCTCACCAGGTGGGCTGCCCCTGTGCCGGAGCTGTAGACGAGGGGCCTGCTCCCGGCGGCCACGATGCGGGCGGGCAGGGCAGCGAAAGCGCCTGCCTCGGCGTCGGTCAGCCGCGCTCGAGGGCCCTTGTGCAGTCGCCTGAACACTCCCTGCCCTGGCCCGGACTCAGCAGAAGAAGTAGAGCTCGATCGCCACGTCCGTCACACCGCCAGGGGTCACTTCGAAGGCATCCGAAAGACCATGGTATTCGGTCCAGAAGGATTCCCCAGGCACGTTGTCGCCGTACACGAGATACAGGCGCAGCTTGCGGCCCGTCACGACGTCCGCAATCGTGAAAGAACCGCCTTCCGCGGGCTGGCTGAGAGCGATATCGAAGTGGTCGTAACCGTCGACCTCGATCGGGTCTCCCGCGAACGTGGGACTTTCAAACATCGCAGCGCTGCCCGAAACGTCGTCAGCGTTGTACAGCCAGCCTCGCAGCAGGTATCCATTGTGGTCGGGCAGCACGTCGCGGGGCAGCGTCAACGAAAGCGACACAGCCCCGGAGTCGGTCCCGGCAGGCGTCCAGTAGCAGCCGCCGAGGGCGAGGGCGGTGAGCACCGCCACGATTGCATTCATCAGTTTCATGGCAATTCCTCCACGCCCGTCAGAGCTTGATCCACCTGACCTGGATGCTCCCCGTCGTCGGCGGCGGCGGCGCGCCCAGGGAGCTCCTTCCGGTCGAGGTTTGGGTCGTCGACTGCTCTTCCTTCTTCTCCTCGCCGCCGGTCGGCTCACCGCCCGCCGTGCTGCCCTGCTCCCCTTCGCCGAGCGTTTTGCTCTGGCCGAACTGGTTGGAGATCGTCACCAGACCGCCCTGGACGTCGGTGTTCACGCCGTCGCAGCCGAACGAGGTGCCGCGCACCGCTGCCGTGGAGACCGGGCTGCGCACCTTGAAGTCCTGCCTGAGGCCTTCGACGCCCTTGACCTCGGCGCGCACCCGGCCGACCCTCAGGTACAGGTCGGTCGAGACCGTTCCCTGCTGCTGCGCGAGCTGGTCGATGCGCATGCGCGTGAGCGGCTTGACCTGCAGCACCGAAGAGCCGAGCGCGAGCGTCGCCTCGGACTGGAAGCTCGTGGACACGCTGGCGCCTCGGGCGAGGCGCATCCCCGCAGTCGCGGCCACCCATGAGCCGCCCGGCTGCATCACTTCGACCTTGCCCGAGACCCGCTGCACCACGGCGTCGGTCTGAGCCCAGACGGCGGCTGTGCTCATCAATATCAAAAGAGCCAGCGAAACCCTTCTCATGTTTTCACCCTCTCGTGCTCTCTCAGAACGCCATCGAGACTTCGAGCTTGACGGCGTACTCGGCGTCCTCGCCGTCAGGCAGCCAGAGCCCGCCCTTGAGCGCCAGGCCCAGGTCGGAAGTGGGGCGCGCGTTCACGCCCCCTTCCAGAAGCGTACCACGATATTCGGGATCGACCGCGGTCAGCAGCAGGAGCGTCCTGGCGAAGAGCTGCAGCGTCCGCAGGGCGGTCGTGGGGCTCGCTGTCAGGGGCTTGACCGAAGCGCTCGCCTCCGCGGCCATCAGGTTGCCGAGCGGCGGCGCCCAGGCGAGCGCCAGCGTCGGCGCCGAGACCGGCAGGAACGCGTCGAGCGACCCATCGGCGCCGCTGCCGTAGAGCATGCGCAGCTCGAACCGCGAGGCGAGCGGCCCGAAGTAGCGCGCTCCCGCAGAGCCGAGCAGGCCGAGCAGCGCTTCGTCGGTCGCTTCGTTGCGGCCGCTTTCCAGCACGAGGGCGGCGTCGTAGTACAGGCCCGGCGCGACGGGACCCGAGATCTTTGCCCCGCTGTACTGGGTGTTGATGCGCTCCGAGCTTTCGTCTCTCAGGTCGAACTGGGCAAGAAAAAACAGTAGGGGCGTCTGGCGGGAAAAGAGCTCGGGGAACGCGACCTCGACGCCGGCGAGCACCCGGCTGGGCGCGAAGAACACGTCGTCGTCGTCCTTGTCGGCGAGGTCGGCGGCGCTCATGCTCACGTTCGCATCGGGCTTGAGCACGAGACCGGTGTATGCCGCCTTGAGGTTCGCGCGCAGCAGGGGGGTCCCGAGCGTCGCCGACAGGCCGTCGGCCCTGTGGTCGAGAATCAGCGCCGTCGGGTCGGACCAGACCTGCCGGCCCAGCGACCAGCTCAGCACCTTGTCCGCGGCGAGGGGCCTGGTGCAGGACAAGGTCAGGAAGTCGACATCGACAAGGTGAAGCGGCTCGTTGGTGAACAGGTAGCTCACCTGGGCGTCGAGGGTGAGCTGCGGGCTGAAGTCCACGGCGACCCAGGCTGCCACCTTGAGCCGCTGCTCCCACTCGTCCTCCGTCGTCGAGGGCCTGTCGCCGTAGGTCGTCGCGCTGTCGATCGAAGCGCCGTAGTCGACGTCGACTGCAGACACGAGGCCGGCGGCTGCAAGCAGCGCCAGCGAGACCGCCAGGATTCTGGTCGCACTCATCACCGGGCCTCCTTGGTGTCCAGCACGCGGCCGAGGATGCGCACGGCGCGCTCGCCCGACAGCGACGAGTTGGGTCGCGCCTTGCCCTGGATCACCTGCAGGTAGGCCAGCTCGCGGGCAGCGTAGCGCGGTCCGGGTGCGACGCGGTACATGAGACCGCCCGGGATCTCGTAGGAGCGCATCACCAGCCAGGCGAACTCGCCCAGCGTGAGCGGGTCGGAGGCGGCCTTTGCGGGCACGCTCCAGCCCCGCTCTTCGAGAACGGCCAGGGCGCGCTCGACCGAGTCGCTCTCCTTGATGTGGCCGGCTCCCAGAAGCACGAGGTAGGACCCATCGCCGTAGGCCGCTTTCTCCTGCTCGAGAAACTTGTCCATGAAGGCGCCCGTCTGCGCCGCCAGCGGCAGCGATGCTGCAAGCGCCAGGCCCAGTAGAAGAATACAGCGTCGGTTCACTCTTTGCTCCTCGACCCCAAGTATAGACTACAAAGTCAAGTCTGTCGTGGAAGCGCCAGGGACGCCGGCGCTGTCGGGACAGCCGCAAGGTCGACCGCCCGCGGGCGATGATACGGTCATAGGGCCGGCCGTGCAAGCGCTCGGGTTACCCGCCGGCGGCATGCTGCGGGGCGCGAGTCCTCAGGATCCGCGTCGAGTTCAAGACCGCCAGCACGGCCACGCCGGTGTCGGCAAAGACGGCGGCTCCCATCGTGGCCATCCCCCCGGCGCCAAGCGCCATGAAGAGCAGCTTGACCGCCAGGGCGAAGACGATGTTCTGCCACACCAGGCTGCGGGTGCGCAGCGCGATGTCGAGCGCTTCGTCGACCCGGGAGGGCGAGTCGCTCATCAGCACGACGTCGGCGGTGTCGACCGCCGCGTCGCAGCCGAGCTCGCCCATGGCCACGCCGACGTCGGCCCGCGCCAGCACGGGCGCGTCGTTGACGCCGTCGCCAACGAACACGACGCGGTCGCGGCTCACCGCTCGGTCGCCGGCCCCGCGGTCAGCGTCCGCGCCGCCATCGGGGTCCGCCATGATCTGCTCGAGCCGGGCGAGCTTGTCCTGCGGCAGCAGCCCCCCGTGAGCCTGACCGATGCCCAGCTGCCCCGCGGCCGCGGCCGCCGCGGACGGGGTGTCGCCGGTGAGCATGACGGTCGCGATGCCCCGCCGGTGCAGCGCGGCCACGGCCGCCGCGGCGTCGGGCCTGAGGCGGTCGCGGACGCTGACCGCGCCGGCGTAGCTGCCGTCGACCGCCACGTGAACGCGGTTGCCGAGATCGGCGCACGCGCTGTCCGGATGCTCGACGCCCTGCGCGTGCAGCAGCCGGTCGTTGCCGAGCAGAACCACCCGCCCCGCAACCTCGGCCCGTACGCCCTGCCCACCCACTTCTTCGTGAGCTTCGATGGGCAGAGCGCTGATCTGCGCCTCCCCCAGGGTCGCGCGGCCGTGCTCGAAGACCGAGCGGGAGACCGGGTGGCTGGACAGCGAAGCCGCGGCTGCAGCCAGCCTGACCACCTCGCGCCCGTCCCATCCAGCAGCCGGCGCCACCTGCGCCACCACGAAGCTGCCGTCGGTGAGCGTGCCGGTTTTGTCGAAGACCACCGTTCTCGTTCCCGCGAGCGCGTCGAGAAACTGCGACCCGCGAAAGAGGATGCCCCGCCGCGCCGCGGCGCCGATGCCGCCGAAGTAGGCCAGCGGCACGCTCACCACCAGGGCGCAGGGGCAGGAGATCACCAGCATCACCAGGGCCCGGTGGATCCAGGTCGCGAACGACTGGCCCGGCGCGAGCAGCGGCGGCAGGACGGCGACGAGGGCCGCAGCCGCCACCACGGCGGGGGTGTAGGCGCGCGCGAAGGTCGTCATGAAGCGCTCGGTGCGGGCCTTGCGGCCGGTGGCATCCTCGACCAGGTGCATGATCCGCGCCACCGACGACTCGTCGTAGGGCCGGGTGACGCGCACCGTGAGGGCCCCGCTGCGGTTGATCATCCCGGCGAACACCTCGCCCCCGGGCTCCACCTCGCGCGGCAGCGCCTCGCCCGTGAGCGCGGAGGTGTCGAGCAGGGAGCGGCCCGCGGTGACGATCCCGTCGAGGGGCACGCGGCCGCCCGGCTTGACCACCACCTCCTGGCCGACGCTGACCTCGCGGGAGGGCACCACCCGCGAAGCGCCGCCGTCGACGACCGTGGCCACGTCGGGCTGCAGGGCGAGCAGCGACTTGATGGACCTGCGCGAGCGATCGACGGCCAGGCTCTCGAGCAGGCTGCCGAGCTGGTAGAAGATCATCACGAGGGCCGCTTCGAACACCTCGCCGATCGCGATGGCCCCGGCCGTGGCTACGCACATGAGGGAATGCTCGTCGAACACCGAGCCGCGGGCGAGGCCGCGGGCGGCGGCCACAGCAACCCTCCAGCCGGACACCGCGTACGCGGCGAGCAGCAGCGGCAGGGAGGCGCGCTCGAAGAGGAGGCCCGAGACCAACAGCAGCAGCGAGGCGGCCAGCTCCGCGGCCAGCAGCCGTCGCCCCGCCCGCGCCGCGCCGGCGTCCTCGTCGGCGACCAGGCTCACCCCGGGCTCGACGCGGCGCATGGCTGCCAGCGCCCCGTCGAGGTCGGTCGTGTCGATGTCGAGCCTCGAGGCGGCAAAGTCGATCTTTGCCTCGCGGACGCTCGGCAGCTCGTTGAGCGCCCGCTCGACCTGGAGGGCGCAGCTCGCGCAGCTGAGGTTTCGGACGGTGTAGCGCTTCATCGCGGCTCCCGCACGTGCGTGAGTCCCAGCGTGATGATTCCGGCGATGTGCTCGTCGTCGAGGGCGTAGTACGCGCGGCGTCCTTCGCGCCGGTAGCGCACGAGGCCGGACGACTTGAGCACGCGCAGCTGGTGCGACACGGCCGACTGCCCCATGCCGAGGGCGGCGGCCAGGTCCTGCACGCACAGCTGGCCGCCGTGCAGGGCGTAGAGCATGCGGATGCGCGTGGAATCGCCGAAAATCCTGAAGAAGTCGGCGAGCTCGTACAGCTCTTGTTCGGGGGGCATGGACGGCGCCGGCGCCCTTGTGGAGCCCGGCGGGCCGCCTCGCCCAACGTATGCACGTCGGCTCATATGTTCATATATTAGCGCGGTTGGACGGCGGCGTCAAGGCGGTTGCCGGCCCGGCGTGCGCTCCGGTTTCGCGGGTGGGTTCAGGCCGCCGCGGCCTGTCTCGGCGGCCCTCACGGGTCCAGCACGCCGCTGACCGCCAGGTCATAGTCCGGTCTGCTTCCGTCCCACTGCGGGAAGTTGGTCTCGGGGCCCAGCTCCAGGCCCCGTGCATCCGCCCATTCCTGCATCCAGCCGGCAGCGTCGTCCGCCGGCTCCCGCTGCGGATTGCGCGCCGGCAGTTCGCCTGAGGGCGCGTGGAAGAGCAACTGCCC
>CAZKGO010000142.1:0-10637 GCA_964552235.1 uncultured Spirochaetales bacterium
TCCTCGGCAACCGCATGATCCACGACGGCCGGCACAAGCTCATCTACTACGCCTGCGGCAACCGCGTGCAGCTCTTCGACCTGGCCCGCGACCCCGCCGAGATCCGCGATCTCAGCGGGGATCCTGGCTATGTCGAGGTGCGCCGCGGCCTCACGGCGCGGCTGCTCGAGGAGCTCTACGGCAGCGACCTGGAGTGGGTGCGCGACGGTCGGCTCGTCGGGCTGCCCGACCGCGAGGTGAGCCCGATTCCGCCCGTCGGCCTCGCGGGACAGCGCGGGAGCCACTGGCCCCCGCCTCCGCCGACCGGGCTCGCCGTGGAGGTGTAGGCGCCGCTACACCCGGCTCCAGTCCAGCACCGTGGCCAGCTTCTCCAGGCGCATGTGCAGCGTGTCCTGGTAGATCTTCTGGCAGTCCCGCGGCGAGGCGATCGCGTAGAGGCCGTCGACCTTGATGCGGCCGTCGGCAATCCAGGCAAGTCCCGCGGCCATGTTGCCGAACTGGCTCCCCTTGCGGAACTCCGCGGGGTGCGACGGCACGGCCTGCTCCTTGCCGCTGCGGATGCTGGCAAAGGAGCGGAAAAGTCGATTCAGGACTTCCTGCGCGAAGATCTCCGTCTTGCGCGTCATCGGGACACCCGCCACCACGACCTCCCCGCCCTTCTCCACCAGGGTGAGGCCGTCGAGGATCGCCTGCTCGTGGCCGGAACAGTCCAGCACCAGCGGCACCTTGGCCACATAGTCCGGGTCGTCGATCGGCATCCTGGCCGCCACGCGCTTGAGCCCCCGGCTTTCGGCGATGCGGCGCCGCGCCTCGACCGGATCGACGGCAGTCACCTCGTAGCCGCAGCGATCGAAGATCATCGCAGCCAGCAGCCCGACAGGACCGAGTCCCGTGACCACGACCTTGCCCGGAGGCCGGGCGGTCGTGGTCGTAAGGGCGCTCATGCCGATGTTCATCAGCCGGGCGAAAGGCGCCTTTTCGGGCGCCAAGCCGGCGGGGAGCGGGACCACCTCGCTGCGCGGCCAACGCTGCCACGAAGCGTGCTTGCCCTGGCAGTAGACCACGTCGCCCGCCTTGAGGTCCTTGACGTCGGAGCCCACAGACTCGACGCGAAGCGAGGCGGCGTATCCGGGCACGAAGGGCAGCCGGCCCCACGCGAGCCCTTCCTTTTGGTAGTTGCCGAGATAGATGTTCAGCTCGGTGCCGGCGCTCACCAGCGAGTACAGGGTGCGGCCGACGACCTCGTTGGGCGCCGGCGGCCTGTTCTCCTTTGGCTCGCTCACCAGCTCGGCCTGCTCGACGGCCTTGAACAGGATCTTCGACTCCGCAGCGCTCACGGGCGCCTCCTTGACGGACGGTTGTTCAAACGCGGCGGCCCGCGCAGGCCGCCGCCGGGCACGCTACCTGAGCTGCGCGAGGTAGCCCTTCATCTTGTTCACGTAGTCCGGGAACGCCACGTGCGCGTCGGGGAGCGTCGGGTGCCAGGCCTTTTCCCACTCGAAGGTCAGATACCCCTTGTAGCCGGCGTCCTTGAGCAGCTGCAGCGCCTCGAGGTTCGGAACGTCCCCTTCGCCCATCAGCGTGTAGCGGTACCCCAGCTTCTCGCTCTTGTCTACGATCGAGTCCTTGAAGTGGGTGTCGTAGGTCCAACGGCCGACGTTGTCCCAGGCCTCTTTCATGGTCTGCCCGAGGCTGCGGTAGGGATGGTGCACGTCCCACAGCACCCCAGCCCACGGGTGGTCGACGCGTTCCATCACCTCGCGCACGACATAGGTGTCGGTGAAGTCGTCGTGGACCTCGATGAGCACCCGGATCTTCTTCTTCGCCCCGTAGTCGGCCGCCTGTCTCATGCAGTCGACGACCCAGCCGTAGGCCTCTTCCTTGTTCACGTCCTTGGGGATGTTGCCGCCGAAGACCCTGATCGTCTTGGCGTCCATGTCTGCGGCCAGGTCGATGTTCGCCTTCGCGTCGGCCACGTTCCTGTCACGCTCGGCCTTGTCCTTCTGCACGAACTTGGCGCCCGACAGCATCATCATGATATCGAGGCCCGCGTCGCGAAAGCGCTTGAGGGTCGCCTTGCGGTTCTCAGGCAGGAACTCGGGGATCTTCGTGAGGTCCATCTGACCCTTGATCCCCCGGAATCCCACGCCGTCGAAGCCGTACTGCTTGGCGTACTTCAGGATCTCGTCCATCGACCAGTCCGGCGCCCCCAGCGTGCTGAAGCTCAGTTTCATCGTGACTCCTCCTTTCTCGTTCTATGGCATGCGGCTTTCGAAGCCGCTCGCTCCCTTGGTTGCGGCGCCCTCGGCTCTGTAGAGCCAGCAGGCGGCTTCGTGCTCGTCCCCTACCCGAAACACCGGCGGCTCCTCGGCGCGACAAACGTCCATCGCGTGCGGGCAGCGCGGCGCAAAGCGGCAGCCCGCGGGCAGCCGATGCATGCTCGGCACCGACCCTTCGATCGGAGTGAGGCGCTGCTTGCGTCCGATCTGAGGGATCGACGCGAGCAGGCCCCGGGTGTAGGGATGCCGCGGCTCGTAGAAGATCTGCACCGTGGAGGCGCGCTCGACGATCTTGCCCAGATACATCACGATCACCTGGTCGGCGGTCTCCCCGATCACGCCGAGGTCGTGCGTGATGATCATGAGCGACATGCCCAGTTCGGCCTGCAGGTCCTTGATCAGACTGAGGATCTGCGCCTCGATCGTCACGTCCAGCGCCGTCGTGGGTTCGTCGGCGATGAGCAGGTGCGGGTCGCAGGAAAGGCCCATGGCGATCATCGCTCTCTGCCGCATGCCGCCGCTGAACTGGTGCGGGTACTCGTCGACCCGCTGTCCTGGGTTGGAGATGCCCACCTTGGCCAGCATTTCCACCGCCCGCTGGCGGGCCGCCGCCCGGTCGAGCCCCTGGTGCAGGACGATCGCCTCGATGATCTGCTCGCCGACCGTAAATACGGGGTTCAGCGAGCTCATCGGCTCCTGGAAGATCATGGCGATCTCGTTGCCGCGGATCGCGCGCATCTCAGGGCTCTGGGGAGCCAGCGTCGTGATGTCCACCACCTGGCCGGCCCGCCGGTAGTAGGGGATCCGACCATCGACGATCCTGCCCTTGGGGTAGGGCAGCAGCTGCATGATCGAGAGCGCCGTCACGCTCTTGCCGCACCCGCTCTCGCCCACGACGCCGAGAGTGCCTCCCCTGGGCACGGCGAAGCTCACGCCGTCGACGGCCCGTATCAGGCCGTCGTCGGTGTCGAAGTAGGTCTTGAGATTCTCGACTCGCAGGAGTGGCTCGCGCACCATGATTCTCCGTCAACCCGGCGCGTCGCCGCCGGCGGCCTGCCGGGCCCCGCGGATCTCGTCGAATCCCTGCAGCGTGAGCTCGCCGGCGCGATGGCACGCCACGTGGTGCCCCGCCTCACGAGCGGAGTCGACGAGCGGAGGCGTCTCGACGCGACAGACATCACGGACGTAGGGGCAGCGCGTGTGGAACGCGCAGCCGGGCGGCGGTCGCGAGGGATCGGGAACGTTGCCCTCAAGCGGCGTCTTCCTGCGCCTGGCCAGCGGGTCGGCCATGGGAATCGAGCGCATGAGGGCCTCGGAGTACGGGTGCTGCGGCCGCTGGTAGAGCCCATCCGTGGGCGCGAGCTCAACGACCTTGCCCAGATACATCACCGCCACACGGTCGCTGATGTGCTCCACCACGCTCAGGTTGTGGGCGATGAACAGGTAGGTGAGCAGGAACTCAGCCTGCAGGTCCTTGAGCAGGTTGATGACCTGGGCCTGAACCGAAACGTCGAGCGCCGACACCGGCTCATCGCAGATCAGCAGGCGGGGCTCCAGGATGAGGGACCGCGCAATGCCGATGCGCTGCCTCTGGCCGCCGCTGAACTCGTGCGGATAGCGGTTCATGTACTCCGGCCTCAGGTGGACGCGCTGCAGGGCCTCGGCCGCGCGCTCGGTGCGCTGCAGGGAGGTCGCCCCGATGCCGTTGACTTCCAACGGCTCCGCCACGAGGTCGCGGATCGTCATGCGGGGGTTCAGGGACGACATCGGATCCTGGAAGATGATCTGGATCTCGCGACGCACCTGACGCAACCCGGCCTTGTCGAGATCCGGGATGTTCACGAAGCCCATGTCCGTGGCGCGGAACAGCACGGAACCCCCCGTCGGCTCGATCAAACGCGGGATGCAGCGTCCGGCGGTGGTCTTGCCGCAGCCGCTCTCGCCCACAAGCCCGAGGGTCTCGCCCTCGCTGATGGAGAAGTCGATGCCGTCGACGGCGCGCACGGCGCCCACGACGCGGCGAAAGAGCCCTCGCTGAATCGGGAAATGCTTGACGAGAGCCTTGACCTCCAGCAGCGCTGCGGACTGTTCCATGCCGGCTCCCTATCGGTACGGGTCCGCGGCGTCGCGCAGCCCGTCTCCCACAAAGTTAAAGGCCAGCACCGCGAGAATCACGACGGAGCCCGGAATCAGCAGCCACGGGAACAGCTGCACGTTCTGAAAGCTCTGCGCTTTTTCCAGAAGCACCCCAAGGCTCACGATCGGCGGCCGCAGACCCACGCCGAGAAAGGAGAGGGAGGTTTCGGCGAGAATCATCTGCGGGATCGCCAGCGTGAGGTTCACGATGATGTAGCTCATGAAGTTGGGGATCAAGTGGCGGGCGATGATCGTGAACATCGGGGCATTGTAGCCCCGCGCGGCGGTGACGAAGTCCTCTTCGCGCAGGGAGATGAACTTGCTGCGCACCACGCGCGCCAGCCCCGTCCAGGCCATCAGCGAGAGGATGATCGTGACGGCGAAATAGACCTGGATGGCGTTCCAGCTCTTGGGGACGGCCGCGGCCAGGGCGAGCCAGAGCGGCAGCTTGGGGATCGCGAGCAGCGTCTCGATGACCCGCTGGATCACGTCGTCCACCGTGCCCCCGATCAGCCCCGAAAGGCTGCCGAACAGCAGTCCCAGGAACAGGCTGATCAGCACGCCCACGAACCCGATGGTGAGCGAGATGCGCGAGGCGTGGATCGTGCGGCTGAACAGATCGTGGCCCAGGTTGTCGGTGCCGAACAGCACGATCTTGCCGGGCTTCTCCACACCGAACAGGTGGAGGTCGCCGCGGAAAAGGCCCCACAGCCTGTACTGGTCGCCCCGAACGAAGAAGCGCAGCCGATGCATGCGGCGAGTGTCGGGCCGGAAGCTCATCTGCCACGTCCGCGGGTCCATCTCCTTGATCCAGTCGTAGACGAACGGCCGCAGGTGAAGGCGCCCCGCAGCGTCGACGAAGCGGATGCGCTGCGGCGGCAGCAGCGCGTCGTCGAAGCGCGTGAAGACATCGTAGGGAGCAAAGAACTCGGGAAACACGACCCCCACGCCGTACAGGGCGACGAGCACCCATACGCCGATCACCGCCAGGCGATGGCGCCGGAACGCGCGCAGGATCAGCCTCCACTGGGTCTGCGCGACGACGCGCTCTTCCGCAGCCGGGCGAGGGGTGTTCGCTGTACGCAGGCCGAAGACCTTGAGCCCCATCCTCGCCTCCCCTACTGGTAGCGAATCCGCGGATCCACGACCGCGAGCAGGATGTCGGAAATGAGGGTGCCTACGACGGTGAGCGAGCTCAGGATCAGGATAAAGGAACCGGCTACGAACATGTCCTCGTTCATGAGCGCCGAGAACATGGCGATCCCGGTCGTGGGCAGGTTCAGCACGATCGAGACGATCAGCGCACCCGACACCAGCTGGGGGAGCAGCCAGCCGATGGTGCTGATGATCGGCAGCACCGCGATCCTGAACACGTGCTTCCAGATCACCGCACGCTCGGGAAGGCCCTTGGACCGCGCCGTGCGCACGTACTGCTTTCCCAGCTCGTCCAGCACCATGCTGCGCAGCACGCGCACCAGCGACGCCGTGCCGGCTGCACCGATCACGACCACCGGCAGAATCATGTGGCGCAGGAAATCCGCAAGCATGCCCAGGCTGAAGGGCTGCCCCCTGTATTCGTTGCTCAGGATGCCGCCGAGGCTCCAGCCGAAGACCGAGTAGAAAAAGAACATGAGGATCAGGGCCAGCAGGAACTCCGGGATCGAGCGGCCCACGAAAGCCACGAACGTGAAAGAGTAGTCAAAGGCGCTGTACTGCTTGACCGCGGAGTAGACCCCCAACGGAATGGCGACGATCCACGTCACCAGCAGCGTGAGGAACGTGATCAGGATCGTCAGCGGCACCGTCTCGCTGATGATGTCCCTGACCGGCCGGTTCTGGGCGAAGCTCTGCCCCCAGTCGTTGTACAGGATGATGTTGGTGACCCACTTGAAGTACTGCTCGTAGAGAGGGCGGTCCAGGCCGTAGCGCGAGCGCAGAAACTCGATCTCCTCCTCGGCCAGGGTGCCCATCGTCTCCTGAAGCTGCTGGAGGCGCGACGTGAGGAAATCGCCCGGCGGAGCCTGGATGATCAGGAACGAGATGATCGAGATGAGAAACACCGTCGGAATCATGTACAGAACGCGTCGTATGATGTACGTGAGCATACGGAGTTCCTCTGGAGAGAGGGCCCGGCGCGCACAGCCGGGCCCTTCGAGACTGTTTCCCTACTGCTCGAGATAGAACTGCGCCGGCCAGTACGCGTGCATGTAGGTGCTGCGCCAGTCCCAGATGCCTTTCTCGGGCACGTTCTTGAGACGGTTGGCCACCATTACGGGGTGCGGCGCCATGGCCACGGTCCCGATGTACCACAGGTTCTCGGCCTGGATCTCCAGCAGCTGCCTGGCGGCGTCGTCGCGGACCTTGGGATCTGGATGAGTCGCCAGCTGAGTCCGCAATTCGATGGTCTTCTTGAGGATCGGAGGCGGCTCCATGCCCTTCTCGCCGCGGGTCTCAACCCACGTGCGGTAGGCGGGCCACGGCGTGTCCTTGCCCACCCCCACTCCGGCGGGCGAGAAGTCCTTGTCGGCGACTCCGAACGCCGTATCCGTCAGCTGGTCCATGAGCAGCGCATGGATGTCGCCCTCGTTGGCCGGCCACATCGTGTCGTGGAGCGCCCGCGCGATCCCCTTGCCCTCGATCTGCAGCCCCACAGCCTGGAACATCGGAATCAGCAGCTCGACCACTGGCGCCGCGTCGATGCCGAGGGGCGCATGGACGAGTGTCGGGCGGAACTTCTTGCCGTTCGGCATCTCCCGGAAGCCGTCGCCGTCGATGTCCTTCATCCCGATCTCATCGAGCAGCTTCTTGGCGCCCGCCGGGTCGAACTGCACGTAGGAGTCGGCATACTCCTGCTTGAAGTACTTGCTGGTCGGGGGGATCGTCGCCTGCATCACGATCGCCTGCCCGTAGTAGACCTTGTTGTTGATCTCTGCGCGGTTGATGGAAAGCGACAAGGCCCGGCGGAAGCGCACATCCTGGAAGATGGCGCGCATCTCCGGGTCCTTGTGGGAGAGGTTCAGCTGCACCGAAACGTCGGAGCCGAACACGCGGCTGTAGGCGAAGGTCCGGTAGTTGCCTTTGGCCTCGTTGGCCTTGTACAGCGGAAAGTCCTTGGTCTCGGTGAAGCGCGCGGAATAGTCGGCTTCGCCGGTCACCATCTTGGCGGTGGCGATCTGCTGGTTGGCCGCCAGGCTGACGCGGACCTTGTCGATGTAGGGCAGCTGATTCCCCTCGGTGTCCACGAACGGCCAGTACGGGTTCCGCTCCCAGAGCATGCCCTGCGGTCCCCGCTCGACAACGACGTAGGGCCGCACGACGGGGGCCTGGTACTTGTACTCCGGATGGTCCGGTGACTCGTTGGAGATGTTCAGGTAGAACTTGGCCCAGTCGTCGTAGCCGTTCTCCTTGGCGATCGCCTTGGCTTTCTCTTCGCCGACGAAATCGGGATGGATCTGCTTCATGAAGTGGGCGGGATCGAGGCCGGTCGCCATCCCGTCAACGAAGCGCAGGTAGAAGGCTATGTCATGCTGCCGGGGGTTCGGCGCTACGAATGTCATGCGCACCTTGTAGGCGCCCAGCTTCTCGACGTTCTTGAGCCCCACGGGCGTGAACTTCTCCGGGTCGCGCGCGGTCAGCAGCTTGTTGCGGGCCACGTGCTCCCACCAGAACATCATGTCGTCCGCGGTCACGGGCACGCCGTCGGACCATTTGAGCCCTTCGCGGAACGTGATCGTAAGCTGAGTGGCATCGGAGCTGTACTCCCAGCCCTGGACCAGGAAGGGAACCATCTTCTGGCCGTCCGGGGTGGGGATGCCGGGACCGAAGCCCTTCTCCGGCCACTTGAAGGTGACGGTGTCGCCTCGGTAGTCGTTCTGGGTGGCCCAGATGTTGAGCGTCCCGCCGTACTTGCCGACCTGCGCGTAGGGCTGGACCACCGGCGGGTCCTTGGGCAGCCGCTCGGCCACCGGCGGAAGCTTGCCCGCCCTGACCCGCTCGGCCAGCATCGGGGATTCCTTGAAGCTCTTGATGCCGACCTGAGACGCAAGGCGCGGCGCTTCGAACCAGCTCTTGGGGATCTTGGGATCGAGGAAGTCAGCGACCGACAGCCCCTTGGCCTGCCGGGTCTGCATCGCAGCGCCGCCGGCTGCGGCCTCCGGCTTCTCGGCCGTCGCCCCCGCGAACAGGACTGCGGAGGCCGCCACAATGAAGAGAGAGACGACAAGCTTGCGCATGATTCGTGCTCCTTTCGATTCGGGATCGCCGTGGTACCGGGAGCCGAGACGCCCCCATTCCGCGTGGTCAGCGCTGCTTCGGACCGCCGTTCGCCTCCTGGCCCGTGGATCGTAACCTGACCTCCAGCGTTCTGTATTTGGGCGAAAGCTCGATTGTTTGTCCGTTTTCATTGCCAAACAGCCGCAGAGGCTCTACCTCGCGAACTCCCGCAGCCAGTCGGTCGGCGCCTTGCCCGTGTGGCGCTTGAAAACCTTGCTGAAGGCGTGGACGGTCTGGAACCCGACCAGGTCCGCGGCTTCGGTGCAGCTCACCGACTCGTTGAGAATCAGGCGCTTGGCCCTCTCGATTCGGCAGTTGTTCAGGTACGTGTGCGGGGGCACGCCGATGTAGCGCCTGAAGATCTGGCCGAAGTACGAAGGAGTCAGCCCCGCCTGCCGGCTGATCTCGGCCAGCGTGATGTCCCGGTGCAGGTGCTCCCTGATGAAGGCGACGCTGTCCGCCAGGCCTTTCCAGCACTTGGGCGCGTCCAGCTCATGCTCCGCCTCGGCTCCGGCGAACTGAATGTAGTAGCCGAGGAACTCGGCCATGATCCCCCCGACGATCGTCTCGCGGCCGGCCGCGTTCGCCGACCATACCGACAACATCTCGCGGAAACGCGAGAGCACGCGGCTGTACACTTCGTCCGGGACCCGGATCACAGTCGGCAAGCCGGCGATGGACAGGGCGTGGCCCGGCAGAGTGAAGTGAGCCACGTACTTGCGGAAGGTGCGCTCCCGCGGCCGCACGACGTGAAGCATGTACGGGGGCATCAGCGAGAGCATGCCGGGCTCGATCACGTAGGTGCGATTCTCCATGCGGTAGCGCGTGTGACCAAACTCAGGGCAGGTGAACACGTACTCCGGCTGTACCCAGGAGTTGACCAGAAAGTACGTCTCGCGGGTTCCCACCTGGGTTACCACCGGCAGTTCGCGCAGGATGCGGGATGTGTGGCGGTCCTCGCGGCCGTTCATGGCAAAGGCCACCCTACCAATAATGTAGAAAGAACCCGAGAGCCCGACAACGGCCCGCTCAACCGCCGCCGCGCACGGCGACGGAGGTGTGCCGTCCCACTTCGGCGACCCACGCCGCAAGCTGATCGCTGCTCGGGGCGCTCGGCCTCTCGGGCGCGCTCTCCCGTCCGAGGCCCGCCAGCTTAGATGTCCCGAGAGGATGATAAGGAAGAAGGTCGATGCGCCGCACCCCGTCCAGGCGGCCGGCCAGGGCCGCGATCGCGCGCAAGTGCTCCGGCCGGTCGTTGAGGCCCGGAATCAGCGGGCAGCGCAGGACGATGCGCGCGCCGGCGGCCGACAGGCGCTCGAGATTCGCGAGGATCAGCCGGCCGTCGACCCCGGTCAACCGCGTGTGCGCCTCGGGGTCGGTCTCCTTGACGTCGAACAGAAACAGGTCGACGTGCGGCAGCACGGCCGCCAGGCGCTCCCACGGCGCGTGGCCGCTGGTGTCGAGGCAGGTGTGCAGCCCTTCGGACTTCGCGGCGGAGAGAAGCCCCGCGGTGAACTCGGCCTGGAACAGCGGCTCGCCGCCCGAGACGGTCATCCCGCCGCCCGAGGTCTCGTAGAACGGCCGGTCGGAGAGCACCGGCTCCATCACCTGCGCCACCGTCATGCTTCGGCCCACGAGCTCGAGGGCTGCGGCGTAGCACTGCTCGGCGCACAGCCCGCAGCGGGTGCAGTCGCCGCGGTCAAAGAGGTGGCGGCCGTCGGCAGCCCTGTGGCAGCCGCGCGGGCACGCCTCAACGCAGGCGAGGCAGCCGATGCAGCGATCCGGCCGCCAGAGCAGCTCGGGCCGCGGGTCGATCGACTCGGGGTTGTGGCACCAGAGACAGCGCAGCGGGCAGCCTTTGAGAAAGACGGTGGTGCGGATGCCCGGACCGTCGTGGATCGCGAAGCGCTGGATGTCGAAGACGAGGCCTGTCATCGGTGAGCGGCAGTT
>CAZKGO010000143.1:0-10637 GCA_964552235.1 uncultured Spirochaetales bacterium
GCTTCCACCGCTGCGTAGCGCAGGCGCAGCGGCGTGAGGTAGTTCACGGACACGCAGCTGATCCACGCGAGGGGAACCTCGCGGCGGCCCGACCGAAGCGGCGGATCCTCGTAGAAGAGGCGCAGCCCCGCAGACTCGAAATCGACAAAGGGCGCGGCCAGGGAGCCGGGATCGGCAGCCCATGACTGAGCGGGCGTCCGGACCACGATCTCCCAGCCGGCCTCGGTGCCCAGGTCGTGGTAGAAGCCGCCGGGCCCGGGGTTGGTCCGCTCGACGATCGAGCGGACGGCCTCCCGGCGCGCCGCGCCGTCGGCGGGGAGCGAGCGCACGCGCTCCAGCTCCGCCAGCAGCCAGCGGCGATCGTTGAGCGGCACATCGATGCCGTCCATGAACGCGCCGCGGGCCCAGCCGATGGCCTTGTGGCGCGGCACGGAGGTTTGCCAGCCGATCTCGGCAAAGAGCTCGTCGGCGAGCTGCCAGCAGCGGTCGCGAAGATGGGCCGACGGCTTTTCGGCGTCGCAGGAGCGCAGCAGCGCTTCGGCGCGATCGAGGGCCGCGGCGAGGGCAGCGGGGTCCGCCGGCGCCTTCTCCAGTGTCTCCAGAGCCTGGCGTTCGATCTCACTCTCGTGCAGCAGACGCCTGCGGAGGCAGGCGTCGTAGTAGGCGCGCTGCAGGCCCATCTTGAAGCGGTAGCTGCCCAGCGCCGCGCCGCCGCTGCCCCGCTCCATGGCCCGCCACTGGGCGAGCGTGGTCTCCACGCCCTTGTTGGCGGCGAGCGGTCCGCGCCAGTTGCGCTCGAGGGCGAGCAGGCCCTGAGCGACCCCTTCGGCGAAGTCGGGGCCGACGAACAGGCGGCCGATCTCGCGCAGCGTCTCGATCACGGGCCGATCGGGGTCCCAGTCCTGGTCGAGCCAGACGAGCTTGTTGATGTCGTCGTTGATGCCCTCGGAATAGACCAGGTTGCCGATCACGTGGGGCGCCTGGAGGTTGTGGATGTGCTTCTCGGCGACCGGGCGAGGGTTGCAGCACTCGCGGCCGAGCGTCAGCGCAAAGGCGAGGTCCCAGCCCTCGACGGGAAACTGGCAGTTGAGACTGTGCGTGACGTCGGGGTAGTTGCGGATGGGGATGCGCGCGGGAGTGCGCGCCCGCAATTCCTCGAGCGTGCAGGGCACCCAGGGCGCGTAGACGAGGCCGCCGAGCCACTCGGGCTCCCGCGCCACCTGGGCGTGGAACTCCTCCATCCAGCCCGGGCTCGGCTTGAAGACCTGGGGCGAGATCCAGATCCGGGCCCCCGGGTGATGGCGATGCAGGATTTCAGCCACGCGTGCCGACCACGAGAACAACAGCCGCGGCTCCAGATCGCCCGGGTCGCCTCCCGGAATCATCACGTGATCGACGCGGGGGAGGCGGCCGAGCACCTGGTCGCGCTCGGCCTCTTCGGCGGCCAGCGTCGCGGGGTCGGTGTAGTCCCTCGCCATGTTCGGGTACCAGACCCACACGTCCAGGCCGTAGGAGTCAATGACCCGCGACAGCCGCGCCATCATCTCCAGAGGCGGGACCTTGAAGTGCGGGCTGTCGAGATCGTCGTCGGTGCGCGGCGGAAGGATCTCGATGGCGTTGGCTCCGAACAGCGCCAGCTCCCGAATGTACTGGTCGAATTGCTCGGGGCTCCACGCATCGTAGGCGTTGGGCTTGGGCCTGTAGCCGAGCTGAGCCCCGCGCAGGCGCATGCGGGGCGCGCTGGCGATCTCCAGGACCGGCGCTTCGATCGAGCCGGGCCGCAGCTCCATGCCCCGCAGGAGGCGGCCGACGCCGTAGAGCAGGCCGCGGGCGTCGGCGCCGGTCACCTGCACGAGGCGGTCGCGCGCCTGGACGCGATAGCCCTCGGGGGCGAGCGCCGGCGCGCCGGTGCGCAAGACGATGGCCGCACCGCCGGCGGCGGCCCTGCGCTCCCGCACCTCGAGCCTGACGCCCGTGCGCCGCTCGATCTCCTCGGCCAGGACCGCGGCTGCCTTTCGCTCGACGGCGCCTGCGTCCGGTGCCAGCGAGATGACGGTCGTTTCGGGCAGTCGCATCACGTCCGTTCGGGCCCCCTGCTCCGCCACAGCTCGTCGTAGTCCGGGCCGTCGTCGAGATAACCGAGCCTCGCGCGCAGCGCCGCGCCGTCGAGCTCGGCCGGGGCGCATCGCCGCCGCAGCGCCTCCGCTGCCGCCAGGCCGGCGGCCTCGCCGGTGGCGGTCATCGTGGCCATCACCCGCACTGCCGCCGAGCCCTCGTGCGTCGCGCTGAGAGCCCGGCAGGGCACCAGCAGGTTCTCGACGCCCTCCGGCAGCAGAGAGCGGTAGGGGATCTCGTACCAGTCGCCCTTGGGGGGCGCATAGGTTTCCATGTGCGCGCCGAGGCTGCCCTTCTTCTCGTGGTCGAAGCCGCTTCCGGTGGGCGAATGGATGTCGATGAAGTAGCAGCTGCGGGCGATCCCGTCGGCTGCCTTGCGCCCCGCAGCGATGTCCTCGCGGCTCATCGTGTAGCCGCCGCGGATGTGGCGGGTCTCGCGCACGCCCACGTGGCAGGCGACCTTTTCCAGCCAAGCGTCACGGAAGTACGGCACCTCGCGCACGAGCCAGTCGGCGAGCACGAACGCCTGGCGCCGGCCCTCGATCTCCGCGCGCGTGAGGTCCGCGGACTGCAGGCCGTTCACGCGGTTGACGCGCGTCATGTTGAAGTGCAGCACGCCGGCTCTCGGGTAGTCGTAGAAGTGGACCCACTCGCGGTGCGGGAACTCCAGGCGTCCCGCGGCCCGCGCCTCCTGGAAGTAGGGCTCGACCAGCGCGCGGGCCTCGCGGTTGTTCTGCCGCTTCTGCATCTCGCGCTTGTCCACGCCGGCCATGCGGAAGCTCATGGTCATCGCCTGGGTCAGGCCGTCGGCCGGCCTGCCCACCGAGAACGGACAGCCGGCGGCCGCTGCCACGTCGCCGTCGCCGGTGGCGTCGACGAACACGGCGCCTTGGACCTTCCTCTCGCCCTCCTTGGCCCGCACGTCCAGGGCCTCGATGCGGCCCGAACGCACGCGCACGCCCGCCACGTACGCGTGCAGCTGCACCTCGACTCCCGCTTCCGCGAGCATCCGGTCATAGACCAGTTTGAGGCGCTCCTCGTCGAAGGCCGAAGGTGTGAAGGGCGACCCGTAGGCGCCGGCGTCGGCCAGCGCCGAGGCGATCTCCTTGAACAGGCCGCCGGTGAGCGAGCCGAACCTGCCGGTTTCGGGGCTGGTGTAGGCGTGGCCGGCGAACGGGTTCACGAGAGCGGCGGTCGCCATGCCCCCCGCGAACCCGTATCGCTCGACGAGCGTCACCGGGGCGCCGGCGCGCGCCGCGGCTACGGCCGCGGCCACGCCCGATGGACCGGCGCCGCAGACCACGACGCGATCCGCAGCCATGACGCCCCTCGCCTACCGGGTCCGTGCCAGGGCGGCGTTGTAGATCGCCTCGATCTCCAGCGCACCCGCCTTGACGAGCTCCTGGCGGAAGCTCTCCCACTCGCTCATGGGCCGCTCGCCCGTGATGAACCGATCGACGCCCTTGGAGAACACCAGGTCCAGGGCCGGGAGGAGCTTCTTGAGCGAGGCCGCTTCCGCCTCGGTGAACGGCGGATCGTTGATCTGGTAGTGGACCAGGCCCTTCGCCGTCATTTCGTCCACGCGGCGACCGACGGCGAGGATGTCCGGCTGCGACAGCTGCGCCATGGGTCCGTCGTGCACGTAGACCGCGAAGGCCTGGATGCCCGTTCCGACGAACGACTGGATGGCGTTGATCTGGTCGGGCCGTCCGGCGAACCTGTCGATGATCTCCTTTCTGGTCGCCGGCTTGCCGTCGACGAGGTCGTAGGTCTCGCCGAGGACGCCCCAGTTGGTGACTGTGGCGCCCTCTTCGGAATACATCCAGTTGTAGAGCCGCAGCGCGGCGGCGCGTTTCTTCTCGTCGAGCTTGGAGCTCAGCGCGTAGATGATGCGGATCGGGTCGCGCTGGCTGCGGTAGCCCCTGGCCACCCCGTCCTGATTCTTCGGCGGGTCGAGGAGGGCGAATCGGGCCGTCGGATCGGTCTTCTGAACGCCGGGGTTGTAGACGCGGCCGATAAAGGTGGTGTTGTCCCAGATGAGCGTCGCCTTGCCGGTGGTGAGCTTCTGGATCATCTGGTCGTACTTGTTGATCGCGTAGTCCCTGTCGAGGCAGCCGGCGGCGTACAGCTGGTTCATGTACGAAACGACGCGGGCAAAGGTCGGGTCGGCAGGTCCGCAGACGAACCGGTTCTTGGTCGGCTCGAAGTACGTGGGGCTGTTGGACGACGTTCCCGGGAATCCGCCGGAGCCGAACGAGTAGGCCCACTCGCCGAGAATGTACTTGGTGCCGTTGCGGGCCGTGACTCCGATCGTGTCGGGGTAGGCCGCCTTGATCTTTTTCAGCGCATCCAGCAGAGCCTCAAAAGTGGTCGGGACGGGGACCTTGAGCTTTTCCAGCAGGTCGACGCGCATCGCCGGCAGGTAGCCGAAGCCCACGCGCCACCAGTTGATCATGGGGAAACCGTAGAGCTTGCCGTCGACCTTGATGTTGTTGATGTCGGGCCGTTCGGCGACCAGCTTGTAGAAGTCCGGCAGCTGCTGCTGGTAGTCCGAGACGGCGATGAACACGCCCGAGCGGGCGAACTGCTGCAGGTCGGCGGCATCGACGTAGATGATGTCGGGGATCTGGTTGGTCGCCAGCAGGGTCTTTTTCTTCTCGGCGTATCCGGCGTCGGCCACCGCCTCGATCTTGAGGATGATGCCGAGGCGCTTTTCGATCTCCTTGACCACCGGCGAGTCCACCCGCAGCGGCTGCGCCGCGGGCTCGCCCCGCATCAGCGTGAGCGTCACCGGCTCGGCGGGTCGGGCCGCGCCCGCCGCTCCTTCGGCGGCCGGGCTGGCGAATGCAGCCGGCAGAGCCAGTCCGAGCGCCAGTGCCGGGAGCACTGCCTTGATGATTCGAGCGTTCATAGATGCCTCCTCCTCAGCCTTTCAGGGAGCCCACGAGCATCCCTTTCACGAAGTACTTCTGGATGAACGGGTAGACCGTGATGATCGGGGCCACGGTGATGAAGATCACCGCGTATTTCACGTTCAGCCCGGTGATGATGATGCTGGTCTCACCGGAGAGCATCTCCGTCTGCTCGGCCATCGAGCTGGACACGACGATGTTGCGCATGATGAGCTGCATCGGGTAGCTCGCCTTGCGGTTGAGGTACAGCAGCGCCGGGAAGAAGCTGTTCCAGTGCCACACCGCGTAGAAGAGCACCATCGTGGCCACGACGGGAGTGGAGATCGGCAGCACGATCCGCGCAAAGACCGCGAGGTCGTTGGCGCCGTCGATGTGCGCGCTCTCGTGCAGCTCGTTGGGGATCTGCTGAAAGAACGTGCGCATCACCACCATGTACCAGGCATTGATGGCCGGCGGCAGCACGATCGCCCACAGCGTGTCGATCAGGCCGAGGCGGTGGATCACCATGTAGCTCGGGATGATGCCGCCCTCGAAGAACATAGTGAAGATGATCAGCCGCGCGTACAGCGGCCTTCCGTAGAAGCCCTGGCGCGACAGCGGGTAGGCGCACAGCGCGGTCAGGGCCACGGCGATCGCCGTCCCGAGCGACGTGTAGACGATCGTGTTCATGTAGCTGCCCAGGATCGAGGGGTCACGCAGCACCACTTTGTAAGTTTCGAGGTTGGCGTTGATCGGCAGCCATGACACGGCGCCTCGCATCACCGAAAGCCCGTCGCTCACCGAGACGATCAGCATGTAGTACAGCGGATAGAGGATCGCGAAGCAGAGGGCGAGCAGGACCGCGTGGATCAGCACGTCAAAGGCAATCTCGGCCGGGCTCCTCCGCATTCGCATCGCCGGCCTCACCACAGGCTCGTGGCGCCGATCCGGCGCGCCACCGAGTTGGCCGAAACGATGAGCGTGAAGGCCACAAGCGACTGGAACAGGCCCACGGCCGTCCCGTAGCTGAAGTCGGCGCCGAGCAGGCCCCTTCGGTAGACGTAGGTCTGGATCACGTCCGCGGTGTCGTAGAGCGCTCCGTTATAGAGCAGCAGCACCTTTTCGAAGCCCACGTTCATGATGTGCCCGAGGGTCAGCAGAAAGATGATCGACACCACCGGCGCGATGCCCGGCAGCGTGATGTGCCGCGTCTGCTGCAGTCGGTTGGCTCCGTCGAGCACCGCCGCCTCGTAGAGGGCGGGGTCGATGCCGGTCAGGGCCGCCAGGTAGATGATGGCGCCCCACCCGACCCGCTGCCATATGTCGGACACCACGTAGATCGGCCGGAACCACTCCGGACGCGTGAGGAACTGGATGCGCTCTAGCCCCAGGCGCGCGAGCACCTGGTTGACGAGGCCTTCGCTGGCCACGAAGTTCACCACCATCCCCGCCACGACGACGGTCGAAAGGAAATGGGGAAGGTAGCTCACGGTCTGCACGAACTTCTTGAAGGCGACGCCGCGCACCTCGTTAAGCAGCAGGGCGAGGGCGATCGGCATCGGGAAGTAGAACACGATCACGTATACGTTCAGCAGGATCGTGTTGCGTACCGTGACCCAGAACCACTCCTCGGTGAGGAACTCGCGGAAGTACTTGAAGCCCGCCCACGGGCTGCCGAACACGCCCTTGACGATGTTGTAGTCCTGGAACGCGATCGCCAGCCCGAACATCGGGCCGTACTTGAAGACGAGAAAGTACAGCAGCGGAAGGGCGAACATGGCGGTGAGATAGCGGCTTTCCTTGAAGAGGCGCCAGTGCTGTGCGAGCAGTCCATGTCGCCCGTGACCGCCGGACTCCCGCCGCTTGACCGTCGAGTTCATCGGCGCTGTGATGATAGAATCCGGGGCGCGATCACGCAAGATGACAGCGGTCACCGTCGTGTGTGACTGCAGTACCAGCGTCGCGGCGCGGCACCTCTAGCGGCTCGAAGATGTCCTGACGAGCTGAATCGCGTGCGGGCGGTCGGCAACGCCGAGCTTGGAGTAGATCCGGCTTACGTAGTTGCGCACCGTCTGCTCTCCGATGCCGAGCTTGTCGGCGATCTCATAGTTGTCGAGGTTCTCCGCCACCAGGGCGAGCACCTGGGCCTCCCGGCGGCTGAGATCGGGAAAGCGCGACAGCAGAAAGTTGACCTCGGCCACCCTGACCCCGGCGGCGGATGCCCCGCGCTCCCTCGCCGACGGCGAGGGAAGCAGGGCGCCGCTGTGAACGCTCATGATGACGCTCACCAGCTCCTCGGGACGGATGTTCTTGAGGATGTAGCCGACGGCGCCGTTGGCCAGCGCCTCGCGCACGTACTCGTCGTCGTCGAAAGTCGTCAGCATCAGGACCTTGACCCGGGGAAAGCGCCGACAGATCTCCCGGGTCGCGCTCACCCCGTCGAGTCGCGGCATGCGCACGTCCATGAGCACGACATCGGGCTGCTCTTTTGCCGCCAGATCGATCGCTTCCTGGCCGTCGTAGGCGACGCCGACGACGGCGATCTCGCTCGCGTGTCCCTCGAGCACCACGCGAAGACTGCCCGCGAACAGCACCTGGTCGTCGGCAATCAGAACGCGCGCCTTGCTCATGCCGTGCCCATCCTTCTGAACGGGATGGCCGCCCGCAGCTCGAAGCCTCCCTCGACGTTGGCCGCCTGCAGCGATCCGCCGAGCGGGGCCAGCCGCTCCTTCATGCCTGCAAGGCCTATGCCGTCGGTGAGGTCGGCGGCGCCCTGCCCGTTGTCGCGCACAGCCAGGGAGATCTCCGCCTCGTGCTGCCAGAGGCTGACCGTCACCTCGGTGGCCCTGCCGTGGCGGAAGGCGTTCGTCAGGCCCTCCTGGACCAGGCGAAAGACCGCCGCGTCGATGTCGCGGCCAAAGCTGAAGGGCACGTTGCCGTAGTTGAGCCGCGTCCGAACGCCCGTCGCCTCCCCGAAGGACCGAACGAGCTGCGCGATCGCCCGCAGGCCCTCGAGAGGAACCTCGCGCAGCGACCGCAGCCGGTAGAGGATCTCCCTGGTCTCCTGCAGGGCGTCCTCGGCGTGCGTGCGCGCATCTTCCAGCAGCTGCCCGAGCCCGCTGCCGCCGCTTGCCGCCATCACCTTGCCTGCATCCATCATGACGATGACGTTGGTGAGGGCGTAGCCGACGGTGTCATGAAGCTCGCGGGTGATCCGGCTGCGCTCGGCGGACGCGGATTTCGATTCGAGGCCCTGGGAATAGGCCTGGAACTCCCTGTTGGCCGCAGACAGGTTCGTCACCGCGGCCTCCAGCTCCCCCGCCCTCCGCCGGCTGTCGACCAGCTGCTCCCTGTAGAGGACCATCAGCGACCCCGCAAGGACTGCGGAGAACGCGAAGAGCGCCAGGGGCACAGTCTTGCCGAGGAGCAGCACGGAGCTTCCGCTTGCGGACCCGAACGCCTGGCCGACGGCGACCAGGGCGATCAGTGCCGGGCCGCTCCACGCCCCGAAGCGGACCCCGCCGTACAGGGCGCCCTCCAGCATGAACGCAAGCATGACCGCGAGCTCGACCGTGTACCGCGGCGTGGCCTGAATCCGCGAAACCAGCCAGATCGCCGTCATTCGCACCACGTGCAGCGCGACGAACACGCGGTGCCGGCGCACGGCGAGCGACGCGGCCGAGAGGGCGAGCGCCAGGAGCACGAGCGCCGTCATCTCGTCGGCGAACGCGACGTCCGCGCGACCCCGCGCCGAGGCGACTTCGAGAAGCGCCACCGCGTGGCAGGCGAGCGAAAAGCCAAAGGCCCCGACGGCCAACGGCTCGAGGGACTGCAGTCGCTTCATGGCGAGCGCCCGGGGGTGCCGCGTCGCAGACGCCGCCACCGGCAAGCCCGGGTGAGGGCAGTGTAGCGCAGGCGGAGGCCGAGGAAAAGCGCCGGGATCACGCCTGCCCGGCTCCAGCGGTGCATGATCGCACCCTGTCCCCGTTGAGCCCGAGCGCCGAGCGTGAGTTTCGTTTTCTTGAAACGTAATTTGAAACCACCTTTACAGCCGGGCGTCTTGCCGTTAGGATGGCACGGCGGACGGGCCGGCGCGACGCCAGCAAGGCAGGGCGCCGGCACGGCGCAGGGGGAGACGGGATGACCGCAGACGAGATCTGGCAGAAGGCGCTGCACGTCTGGGCGGTGGGAGCCCATGAGCTCGCGCGGCTTCCCGAGACGATCGACCGCCGGGCGCTGGTACGCTGCGTCGAAGCGATCGCCTCCTGTCGCGGCCGCGTCGTGACCTCCGGCGCGGGCACCTCGGCCGCGGCTGCCCGCAAGATCGCCCACACGCTGTCCTGCATCGAGCGGCCCGCCTTCTTTCTGGAGCCTGCAGATGCGGTCCATGGGGCGCTCGGCTCCGTGCAGCCCGGCGACGTGGCGATCCTCATCTCCAAGGGCGGCGGGACGGCGGAGATCGTGCGCCTCCTTCCGGCGCTCGAGACCAAGCGGGTCTTCGTGATCGGGGTGACGGAGAACGAGAGCTCGCCATTGGCCGGCGCGAGCGATCTCCTGCTCAGGGTCTGCGTCGATGCGGAGGCCGACGAGTTCAACATGCTGGCCACGACCAGCACGATGGCCGTCGTGGCTGTGTTCGACGCGGTTTGCATCGCGCTGATGGAGCACACAGGCTACACGCGCGAGCAGTTCGCGGTGATCCATCCCGGCGGCGCGGTCGGCGAGCGCCTGCTCAAGGGCGAAGAGCGAGGGAGGTCGAGGTGAAGGCTGCGGTCTTCGAGGCTCCCGAGCGCCTGGTCGTCAGGGACGTGCCGGACCCCGAGTGCGGGCCCGGCGACGTCGTGCTCGCGGTCCACGCCTGCGGCATCTGCGGCAGCGACCTGCGCAACTACCGGACGGGGCTCAAGGGCGGCGTCAGGAGCCAGGTCATGGGCCACGAGCTCAGCGGCGTGGTGACCGCGGTGGGCCGCGACGTCTGCGGCTACAAGGCGGGCGACCGCATCGCCGTGGCACCGGACGTGAGCTGCGGCCGCTGCTGGTACTGCCGCCGGGGGCTGGTGAATCTCTGCGTCGATCACCGGATGATCGGCACCCACTGGCCCGGAGGATTCGCCGAGTACCTGCACCTGCCGCCCGAGGTGCTCGCCCGGGGCATGGTGCACCACGTCCCCGAGGGCCTCTCGCTCACCGATGCCTGCCTCTCGGAGCCGGCCGCCTCGGTGCTGGCCGCTCAGCAGAACGCCGGCATCGGCCTCGGCGACACGGTGCTGGTCATCGGCGACGGTCCGATCGGCTGCCTGCACGTGGAGGTCGCCCGGGCGCGCGGGGCGTCGCGGGTCATCATGGCCGGCCTCTCCCGCCTCAGGGAAGCGGCGAGGTTCGCGCCCGACGCGCTCATCGACGCGGGCGCCCAGGACACGGTCGCCGAGGCCCTGCGCCTCACAGACGGCCTGGGCGCCGACACTGCGATCTGCGCCACACCGGTCGCCTCCACCCAGGAGCAGGCCGTCGAGGCCGTGCGCAAGCGGGGCAAGGTGATCCTCTTCGGCGGCCTGCCCAAGACGGCGCCCATGACCACGCTCAACTCCAACCTGATCCACTACAACGAGATCACGGTGGTCGGGGCCTTTT
>CAZKGO010000144.1:0-10538 GCA_964552235.1 uncultured Spirochaetales bacterium
GTCCAGCGGGCGACCTCCTGGCGGAGCGCGTCGAGGTCCTCGACGTTCTCGGTCAGGTTGTGAGAGCGCGTGCGGTAGCGGTAGCGGTCGACCAGCAGCGCGTTGACGATCGGCTGGATCTGCGCGCTCTCGATCACCTTGGCGCCCAGCAGCTCGTTGACCTGGTCGGCGAGGTTGGTGTTGCCCTCCAGCTCCCCGACAATGGCCGTTACCTGCTTGAAGTGCCGCAGCGAAAGGTTGTAGCCCTCGCGCGTCCCCAAGCCCTCGTACTGAGTGCTCAGCATAATGCCTTCCCCTAAACGAAAATGGTGACCCCGGACGGGGTCACCATTTCATCCGCGGTGAGTCTTCAGATCTCGGTGAGCCCCGTGCGGTCGCCGCCCCGCCCGCGGCCCCGTGCCGCCCGGCCTCTGCCGCCGCGCCGCCCGGTGTCCACCACGCCGCGCCGTCCCGCGGGAGCCTTGCGCCTCGGTGCTGCCGCGGCCGGGGCCGCGGGCTCCGCCGGCTGGCTGAGGGCCGCGAGGTAGTCGGCGCCCGTCGCAGCGGCCACCTGCGCCTCGGCTCCGGGGACCACCGAGCTGCCGGCGAACGACTGGGCGATGTCCTCGCGCACCGTCGAGCGCCTGCGGGAGAAGGAGGCGAAGGCCGCGTCCTGGAACCCCTTGGACACGCCGTTGAGGAACTCGTTCAGCACGTTGGCCATGCCGTCGAGAGTAGCCTTCTTCTTCTTGATCGAGGTGATGTCGACGTCGAGCATCAGGCCCGGCTGCACGTGGTAGGGGTTGATCTTGTAGTCGTACTCGTTGAAGTTCTGCTCGAGCACCTGCAGCCGCTCCTCCATCACGCGCCGCTGGATCGGGTAGCGGTAGCCGTACATCTTGGCCAGCTGCTCGCGCATGAGGATCAGCCGCTTCTTGATCTTTCCCTTCTCGAAGAGGTAGGTGCGGTTCATCCGCTCGACGTCGGTGTCGCCCGGGTTGATGAACGTGATCTCGTCCCAGGTCTTCTCGATGTCCTCGTACATCGGGTCTCCGGTGCGGGCCTTGATCCTCTTGCGGATCTTGTTGCGCTGCCGCTTGGCCAGGTCGTTGAAGTCGACGATGCCCTTCATGAACTTGCTGTCCACGTAGGTCATGTCGAGCACGTCCCACAGGTGCTGCACCTCGATCTCGAAGCTCTGCATCTGGGCGTCGTAGGCCTTGCGCTCCTCGATCAGCTGCGAGGAATCGTAGTACTTCATCCGGATCTGGTAGCGCTCGTCGGGCAGCTGGTTGACGTCGGTCTCCTCGTACTCGCGCAGCATCATCTCGCGGGCGTTCTTCAGGTTCTCGATGTACTGGTAGCCCATCTTGGAGGTGTCGAGGATCGAGGTGATGGAGTTGATCGCCGTGTTGAAGCCGCGGTTGCGGATGTTCTCCACGTCGATGATCTTTTTGAGGTTCTCGCGGATGTTCAGCGGGTCGTACTCGTTGGGGTCGATCTCGGCGCGCAGGCCCTCGATGCGGTCCATCAGGTGCTTGCCGAAGAACTGGTAGCGCTTGCTCTTGGCGTTCTCCTTGTCGTCGCCGGCGTACTCCTCGACGCGCCGCATCTTTTCGAAGATGATCTCGGAGTCGGCCAGCTCTTCCTTGCCCTCTTCGACGAGCTGCTCCTTGAGCTTCTCGATCTCGCGGTCGATCTTGTCCATGATCATCTTGGAGATCAGGTCCTTGATGATGAACTCGACCGTCACCTGGTAGTGGAAGATCGGGCTGATCAGCTCGGAGTCGAGGATGTTGACCGAGAGCTTGACGTCGGAGACAGTCTTGGGCCGCCGCAGGTTGTCCTTGAACGAGCACTTGATGATCGAGTAGGCGTTCTCGCCGCGGATGAACGCACCCACGTCGGTCTTCTGCCGCAGCAGCGAGTTGGTGAGGTTCTCCAGGTCGTTGACGCCCCTCTGCACGTGGCCCTGGAGGTGGCCGTACATGTTGACGATCGACTTCTCGATTTCGCCGGTGTTGAACTTGTCGGCGCCGCCGACCTCATCAAGGAGGGCCGCGATCTCCTTGGGCGTGTAGCGCGCCAGAACCTTGGTCTCTTCCTTGTCGATGAAGTTGCGGACCTTCTTCACCATCTCGTCTTCCGACGTGACGATGTAGCGGTTGAACATGTTCTGGTAGTTCTGGTTGAAGTAGTTGTAGATCTTCTCCTTCAACCCGCCCATTATATCAATTCGCTCCAAAACCTCCTTGGGAAGCTTGGAGGTCATGTGGTTCATTACCTTATCGACCTCCTCGCTCAAGAGCAGGTCCACCTCGGCCTGCTGGTCGCGGAACTCCTGGGCGAGCGAGTTTCTCGAACCGACGGCGCTGGGCTTTTCCGGGTGGAATATGTTCGGGCTCTTCGGAAGGTCAATCGCTGCCATTTCCACACTCCTTGTAGCAGTTTCGTGGTTTAGATTAGCTCTTCGGACCCGAAATGTAAAGCGAGTTTTCTCGTTTTTTCCCTTCCATTGTTCGCCTTTTTGGGTCAATGTTAGGGGAAATACGCCGGGGGTGCAGCATGTCGCGATTCTCTGTTCGTCTCTTCCTGGCGGCGCTCCTGTCCTCTGTCGCCCTCTTGTCCCTGGCGGCCGACGACAGGACCGAGCCGATCGATCTGATGATAGCACTTGACCGCTCGCTTTCCATGCGCCAGGAGATCGAGGCCGTCAAGGAGTACGTAGCGACCCAGATCGTCGACCAGGTGCTCCAGCCGGGGGACACGTTCGTCGTGGTGGCCTTCTACGGCCAGAACGAGATCGCGGTCTCCCAGAGGCTCACGGCAGACAGCGACCGGGAAACGATCAAGCGGGCGCTCGCCCGCCTGACGCCCAAAGAGGCCTTTACCGACATCGGCTTCGCCCTCGACCGCCTGAGGGACGAGGTGGCCGTGCAGGGAACCCCCGGCCGCAAGAAGACCCTGCTTCTGATCACCGACGCCATTGACGAGCCGCCGCCGGGAAGCCGGTACTCCGACCCGGGCAGCTGGCGCGGCCATGAGTACATGAGGGTCACCAGCGAAACCCAGAAAGAGGGCTGGAAGATCATCGTGCTCGGCGTCGGGCCCGAGTCCACGGCCCCCGTCGCCGCAGCAGCTCCCGGGGAGCCGGCCAAGCCGTCCTCGGTCGAGCAGCTGGCCAAGGACCTCGGAGGGCAGTACGTGCCCGGCGGCGCCCAGCCGACCGCTGCCGGCATCGCCCAGGTGATGCCCGACCTGCCGGGCCGCATGAGCCTGGCGGCGCTCTCCGTCACCCCGATGGACCGCAGCGGCCACGCCAGGGCCGTGCTATCGGTCAAGACCGAGACCTTTGGCGCGCAGCCGCTGCTGTGGATCTCCGGCGTGGATTTCAAAGGCGAAGGGCCCTCGGGCCCCATCAGCCTCGACGGCCTGCTCGCGGCCCCCGTGGTCCTGGCTCTGCCGCAGGACGGCGTGACCAACGTGCACCTCGACCTCAACGCGGCGGTGGTCCCGCCGCCCGGACTCTACCGCGGCAGCTTCGAGTTCGCCTTTGGCGACAAGGAGCGGTTCGACGCCAGCCAGCCGGTCGAGCTGCGGGTCAACTCGCTGCTGCGCGACAAGCCGTGGATCCTGCCCCTGGCGGCCGTCGGCCTCGCCGCGGTGGTCGCCCTGGTGCTGCTGGCCGTGGCCGCGGCCCGCCGCGTCCGGGTCCGGCTGATCGTCGAGGAAAAGCCGCTGCCCGCGGGCAAGGATGTGTTCCGCCTGCGCAAGGGCCGGGATTCGTATCTGCGCGAGGCGCGCGACCGGTTCGACATCGCCGAAACAAGGACGCCCAAAACGATCGCACGGCTCACGGCCGGCTCCTCCGGCGTGTCGCTCGCCCGCGTCAAGCCCGAGCGGTTCCCGGAGATGGACGACGACGAGCAGGACATCCTCGACGGCCGCTGCGTCGTGCGCTCGGAGTCCGGGAGAACCTACCACCTGAGATTCGAGCGTGTCCCGTAGTCCGGACCGCCCCTGCCTCCTCGTCTTCGAGAGGGGTCTCGCGATCCCGTTGCCCGATCTCCGCAGGCTGCCGGGCCTCACGTTCCCGGTGCTCGGCGACTACTGCCTGCTCGACTTCCTGCTCGCCTCCCTGGCGTCGCTCCAGGCGCGCACGGTGGTGGTGCTCGACCAAGGCTCGCGCGAGCTGGCCCCTGCGGCCGTCGAGCGCTGGGGCGCCTTTGGAGTCAAGACCGCCGTGCTCGAGCCCGGGGAGGATGCCGTGGCCGAGCTCGTGGACGGCATCGACTCCGAGGAGATCCTCGTGTGCGCCACCACGTTCGCCGCGCTCTTCGACGCTGCGCGCCTGGCCTCGGAGCTGCGCACGCCGCGCCGCGAGCGGCTCACCCGGGTGGCGGTCGAGGGCACGCCGCTGGACCTCTACGCGGCCCGCAAGAAGAGCCTGCTCGCGGTGGTCGGCAGGGCCGGCGAGGCCGCAGCGCAGCCCCACCCATTCGACTGGCTGTTCGAGCGGGGCCTGCACGGCGGCGCCAGCCGCACCCTCGAGCTCGGGGGCAGGGTCGTGCTGTGCGGCAACCTCACCCGCTTCTACCACCAGAACATCGCGATGGCGCGCCGCCCCGTGGAGTGGGCCGTCTGGCGCGACGCCCTGGACCGTTTCCGGGGCGACAGCAGGGCCATCCACGTCGCCCAGACCGGCTTCGTCAAGAGCTCGCTCCTGTCGGGCGGCGCCGAGATCGCGGGGCTGGTAGAGAACTCGGTCCTCTGCCCGGGGGTCTCGGTCGCGGCCGGGGCAACGGTCAAGGACTCGGTCGTCATGAGCCACAACCGCATCGGCCGCAACGCCGCCCTCGAGCGGGTCCTGCTGCTGCCGGCCCGCGACCGCATCCGCAACCACCCCAACGTGGAGGAGAGAGTCGCCGTCGGGGGCGGCACGACGAACATCAGCAACAGCCGCTTCCCGCAGCAGATCCGCGACGGCATCACGGTGCTGGGGCCCGGGATCGAGCTTCCGCGGGGCATCAGCGTGGACCAGGGCTGCTATCTCAGCGCCTCCTACCCGGCCGCCGGCCTCAAGCGACTGCGCAAGCTGGCGCGCGGCGGCAGCTACTTCAGCGAAAAGGCCGGCAATGACGTTTGACAGACTCCTGGAGTTCATCCGCAGGAACGACCGGTTCGTGATCACCGCCCACGAGACCCCCGACGGCGACGCCCTCGGCAGCGAGGTGGCCATGCTGCGGGCGCTGCGCAGGCTCGGCAAGCAGGCGTGGATCCTCAACGCCGATCCCGGACCGGCGAACTTCGCCTTTCTCGACCCCGGTCGGGAGATCCGGGTGGTCGGCGACGGGCGCGAGCTTCCGGCCGACATCGAAGAGCACGCGCTGCTGGTGCTCGACGTGGCCGATCAGGGCAACATCGGCTCGGTCTCGAGCCTGGTTCTGCCCCGCGCGCGCGACTGGTTCTTCGTCGACCACCACGAGCTCGAGGGCTGGGATCCGGGCCGCTACTACGTGGACCGGGACGCGTCCTCCACCTGCGAGATCCTCTACCGCCTGTTCGTCCACCTCGGGCTCGCCATCGATTTCGAGCTGGCGGAGCCGCTGTACGTCGGCGTGGTCTACGACACCGGCAGCTTCATCTACCCCAAGACGACGGCCTTCACCTTCGAGATCGCCCGCAGGTTCGTGGAGGCCGGGGTCAGCCCGAGCGACGTCTACAGCCGCATCTACGAGTGCCGCACAACGTCGTTCCTCAAGCTGCAGGCCCGCGTGCTGGCGACCCTCGAGTTCCACTTCGACCAGGGAGTGGCGGTGCAGACCATGACGCGCCAGATCATCATCGAATGCGGCTCGGCCTACGAGGAGGGCCAGACGCTCATCAACGTGCCGCTGAGCGCCGAGAAGGTTCGGGTCTCGGTATTCTTCAAGGAGAACCTCGACGGGCTCTTCCGCTGCTCGCTGCGCTCCAAGAGGCCGATCGACGTGGCGGCCATCGCCAGCGCGTACCGCGGCGGCGGCCACAGGACGGCCGCAGGCTTCAAGCTCGACCGCCCCCTTGAAGTGGTCAAGCCCGAGGTGCTACAACGGCTCTCGGTCTATTTCCCTCGGACAGACCGCCCCTCATGAAGAGAAGCTTCGGACTGTTCGCGCTCGCGGCGCTCGCCGCCTCGGTCGGTCTCACCGGCTGCGACGCCTCCGCCCCGACGGCGCCGCCTCCCGCAGCCCAGGTGATCGTGCCCCAGGCGCGGCCCGAGGGCGCCGCGAAGCCGCCCGCCGGCGAGACGGCGCCCGCGGCGGCTCCGGCGCCCACTCCGCGGCTGGTCCTCGCCCAGGGCGAGCGCCTGCTCGACATGATCGACACGAACCTGGACCTCGACGCCCCCGACGAGCAGATCCTCGTCGTGCAGGCCGGCGAGGATCAGCCGATACGCCTGCTGGTGGCCGACTACGATGAGATCCGCCAGACCTGGCAGCGGGCCGTCGACTACGCCACCCAGGCGACCAACGCCAAGGTGTTCCGCGTCGCCACCGAGGACATCATCGGCGACTACGTGCCCGAGATCGTGGCCCACGGCCTGACTGCCGACGCCCAGACGACCCTCGACGTGCTGCGCCGCGCGCCCGCCTCCCCCGGGACCGGCCTGGCGTTCGCCTCGATCGTGCGCCTGAGCGCCGACCGCTCGATCACCATCGACCGCCACCGCAGGCCCCAGTCCTACCAGTTCGGCCAGAGGTACGACGAGAGCTTCCCGATCATCGTCGAGCGCAAGGATCCGGAGGCGGACAACCCCCTGGATGTCCTGCGCGAGACCTGGCACTGGCGCAACCAGGAGCGTCGCTACACGCGCACGCTGCTGGAGCGCGTGCCCGGAGAGCTGCAGGCCCAGAAGCAGCTGGCCGAGCTGTTCTCCGCCTCGGCCACGCAGACCGACTACGAGCAGTTCCTCGAGGGACCGTGGCATCGGCGCAACGACGTCAAGAGCCTGCTGGTCTTCGACGAGCGCACCCTCCGCTTTTTCGACGGCGAGGTCCAGGAGATCTACCGCATCGACTTCTTTTCCCGGTGGGGCAACACCGTACGCCTCGAAGCCCACAACCTGTCGCTGCAGCAGATCAAGAAGTGGATCACCCTCTCGGTGGTCGCGGCCAACACCCTGCGCCTCGAGGTGCGCAACACGCCGTGGGTGGCCGAGGACGACCCGTGGTCGGGCGAATACCTGCGCCTGGCCCCCGACGTTCAGCAGTCGATCCTGGCCCAGAGGAACCCGCGGGCCGCCCGGCCCGCGGTCCGCCTGGTCGGCATCTTCCGGGCCGTCGACGGCGCCGAGATCGCCTTTGACAGCCCGACCTTCACGTGGGTGACCCCCGACGGCGGCAGCTCCGGCGGCGGCTTTGCCGTGATGGAAGGCCTGCCGGTGCTCAACACCCACTACCTCGAGCGCGAGACCCCCGACCAGGCGGGCATCATCAGCTTCAAGTTCCTGGACCAGGCCGGCCTCAAGTCGACGGACAGGACCTACCTGCTGGAATACAAGGAAAAGGTCGACGCCACCACCGTCGTGCGCACGGTTTCCCTCACGCCGGTGAGCCTCACCATCCGCGGCGCCCTGGCCACCTCGAGGGAGCCCCTCGTCCTCGAGCAGATCGAGATGAAGAGCGAGTCCGCCCGGTGAGCACGTTCCTCACCGCGGCCATCCTGTGCCTGCTGCCGATCTCGGAGCTGCGCGGCGGCCTGCCGTACGCCCTCGCCCGGGGGTGGACGCCGCTTGCGGCGATCCCGGTCTGCGTGGTCCTGAACTGCCTCGCGGGCCCGGTCACCTACGCCTTTCTCGGCACGGCGCACCGCCTGCTCGCGCGCTGGAGGCCCTACGAGCGGGTCTTCGACCGCCTCATCAACCGGGCCAGGCGCAAGGTCGCCCCCCACGTCGCCCGCTACGGCGCCCTGGGGCTGGTGGTCTTCGTCGGCATCCCGCTGCCCTTTACCGGCGCCTACACCGGGGCGTTGGGGGCGTGGGTGCTCGGCGTCTCGTTCCGCCGGGCGATCCTGCCCATCTGCCTCGGGGTGCTCCTCGCCGGGATCATCGTGACGGCCGTCTACTACCTGGTGACCGTGGCGGGGCTCGAGGCCCTGCGCATCTTCATCAAGGAATAGCTGTGCGCCTCTCCCGCAGCCTCGCCTCCGAGCTCAACGAGCCTCAGCTGGAGGCGGTCACCACCACGGACGGGCCGCTCCTGATCCTGGCGGGGGCCGGCTCCGGCAAGACCCGCGTCATCACCTACCGCATCGCGCACCTGCTGTCGCTGGGGGTTCCGCAGTCCGAGATCCTCGCCCTCACGTTCACCAACAAGGCCGCCCGCGAGATGGCCGACCGCGTGCGCGCGGTGGTCGGCGACGCCCTACGCCGGCTCACGGTGTGCACGTTTCACGCCTTCGGAGCCCGCTTCCTCCGCGAGCACATCGGCCTGCTGGGCTACCGCCGGGAGTTCAGCATCTACGACGCCGAGGACCGCAGATCGCTGATCCGCGACGTCGCCGTCGAGACCGGCCTCGACGCGCGCACCCTGGACCTGTCCCGCCTCGAGGGCGTGATCTCCGACATCAAGACCGGACGGAAGGGCTGGCGGGACGTGGACGGCGAGGGCCTGCGCGGGCTCTACGACGAGTACCTGGCCCACCTCAAGTCCTACAGCGCCGTCGATTTCGACGACCTGATCGCGCTCCCCCGCCAGATCCTCAGGACGCGCACCGACGTCCGGGAGGCGATCCAGGCCCGATACCGCTACGTCCTGGTCGACGAGTTCCAGGACACTTCGGCGCTGCAGTACGAGCTGCTGCGCCTGATCGCCGACGGCTCGCGCAACGTCTGCGTCGTCGGCGACGACGACCAGTCGATCTACTCCTGGCGCGGGGCGAGCTACCGCAACATCGTCGCCTTCGAGGCCGATTACCCCGAGCGCAGGGCGATCACCCTCGAGCAGAACTACCGGTCGACGGCCCGGGTGCTGCGCGTGGCCAACGCGCTGATCGCGGGCAACCAGGACCGCAAGGGCAAGCGCCTGTGGACCGCCGGCAACGAGGGCGACCGCGTGGGGCTGTTCACCGCAGACGACGAGCAGGCCGAGGGGCAGTTCATCGCCGGCCGCATCAAGAGCCTCCGCGTTCGCGAGCGGGCCCCCTGGTCGAGCTTCGGGATCCTCGTGCGGACCAACGGCCTGACGCGCTCCATCGAGGAGGCGCTGAGGATGAGCCAGCTCCCCTACCGCGTGTCGGGCGGGATGAGCTTCTACGAGCGGCGCGAGGTCCGCGACATCCTGGCCTACCTGCGGCTGTTGGCCAATCCCGACGACGACCTGAGCCTGCTGCGCGTGCTCAACACGCCGCGGCGGGGCATCGGCCGCAAAACCGTCGAGGAGGTGGCCGAGATCGCGCAGCAAAAGGGCTGCTCGCTGTACTCGGCCATCGCGGCGGCCGCGGCCGCCTCCGACAACCCGATCAGGCCCAGGATCGCCCGCGAGCTCGAAGACTTCGTCGCTCTGGTCGAGGGCTACCGCGAGCGCATGAGCGACGGCCGCAGGCTCGCCGATTCGGTGGCCGCGCTCGTGGACGAGATCAACTACTGGGGCCACCTCGTGAGCGAGTCCAAGCGGCCCGAGGCCGCCCGGCGGCGCTACGACAACGTCGAAAGCCTGGTCTCCGGCATCAGGCGCTACGTGTCGGACCCGGACAACCTCGCGCCCTCGCTGCACGACTATCTCGGCCGCGTCAGTCTGCTCACAAGCGAGGACGACGACGCGGAGAGCGTGGAGGACCGGATCAACCTGATGACCATCCACTCGGCCAAGGGCCTGGAGTTCCCCACGGTGTTCGTGGCCGGCGTGGAGGAGGATCTGCTCCCGCACCGGCGCAGCGTCGAAGACAAAGACGGCAACATCGAGGAGGAGCGCCGGCTCTTCTACGTGGCCATCACCCGCGCCCGCCGGAGGCTGTTCCTCTCGTGGTGCCGGTCGCGGGCACGCCGGGGGGAAATTGCCGAAGCCTCACCGTCCCCGTTCCTCGCCGAGCTGCCGGCCGATGACCTGGAGGCGATCACCGACGATGGGTTCGTCAGCGGCCAGGAGGCCCAGACGCACTTTGCCGCCCTCAGGGCGCGGTTCAGCGGCACGCCCTGAGGGCGGCCCCCGCGGCTGCCCGGCTGGGGCGCCTTGCCTCGCTGACGCCGAACCCCGGGGCGGCCGCCCCGCGCCCCGCTAATGCTAAACCCCGGCCCGGCCGACACTGGAAACAGGAGGAGTCGGCTCTGCCCGGCCTGCACACCACTATGAGCGCTCCCGTACCTGCACCTCGCGGTCCGAGATCTCCCGCAGGAGCCGCCTCGCAGCCTGCGGCGGGCGGCGCGCCCGTGGCCCCGTCTGCGGCCATGCGGCCGGCGCCCCACCCGCGTCCCGCGCCCTCCCCCGCAGTGCGGCCCCCTGCTGCGCCCCCACCCGCCGCGCATATCTCCGCGGCTGCCGCCCCTGCGGCGGCCGCTCGAGCGGCGCCCGCCCCAGCCGCGC
>CAZKGO010000145.1:0-10239 GCA_964552235.1 uncultured Spirochaetales bacterium
CGCCAGGCCGCTCGCCGGGCCCGTCCCCCGCGGCGCCGCCGCGCCCGTTGCCCGTTCGTGCACGCCGGCGCACGCGGCCAGCACGAGGGCTGCGCCGATTGCCAGGGCGGCGGCAGACGCGATCCGGTGGCTCATGTCGTGACCTCCTCGGCTCAGCAACGCCGCGGTCCTATGGCGCGAAGTTGCGCGGTTCGCGCTCGGGGTTGCGCCTGCGGTACTCGCGCAGGGCTTCCAGCCGGCCGCGGTAAAAGTCGCCCCATTCGCCCGGGCGGCGGGCGAGGGTCTCGAGGGCGTTGATGACGATCTCGCCGGTAGCCGGCGAGCGGTGATGGTAGGCCGGCACGATGTCGACCCTGGTCACCGAAGGCCCCGGGTTGCCGGGCCGGACGGTGACCTGGAAGACCGCCGAGTCGCCGGTGCGCGCCCATAGGCCGTCTGGGTCCTGCGGCCGCGCCCTCGTGCTCTGGTGCGTGAGAAAGTTGCCGGTCGAGTACAGGATCAGCCGCTTCTCGCCCGCCCGCTCGACGACCTCGCACGGCTGCAGGACGTGGGGGTGGTGCCCGTGCACGATGTGGACGCCGGCGTCGAGCATGGCGTGGAACAGGCGTCTGCGGGCGGGCTCGGGATCGGCCGCGTACTCGCCGCCGCCGTGGTAGGAGACGATGAACAGGTCGTAGCGGGGCGCGAGGGCGGCCACCTCGTCGAGAAAGCGGGCGACCTGCGCCTCGTCGTCGCAGTCGACGACCGCGAGCAGCGGCTCGCTCACCGCCTCGTTGGAGAACTGCGTCACCGCCAGGTAGCCGATCCGCCAGCCCTTGACGCGGATCTCCGCGGGCTCGAAGGGCTCGCCGGCGGCCCGGCGCAGGCCGCTGTGCGCCAGGGCGCGTCCGCCCGCGGCCATCCCCAGGCCCAGCTGCTCGATGGAGTCGAGGGTGGCGCGCGCTCCGGCGGCGCCGTAGTCGAAGCTGTGGTTGTTGGCCAGCGAGAACGCGTCGATGCCCGCCTCTACGGCCGCCCGCACGTAGTCGGGGTGGTTGTTGAACCGCGGGTAGGCGGCCCGCGGGCGCGACGGGTCCACGACGATCTCCAGGTTGGCGAACGTCGCGTCGTCGAGGAGGAACAGGTCGCGGATGCCGTCGTAGATGCGGTCGAAGTCCGCCATCTCGTAGTTCTCGCTGTGGGCCATCAGGTCGCCGACGAACGACAGGCGCAGCGGTTGCGAGGGCGCAGCTCCGGCTGGCGGCGCCAGGAGCGGAAGCAGGCACAGCAGCAGGGAGACAGCGCGACGCATGGCTGGTCCCCAGTATACAGCGCGGCGGACGGGCTTTTCCACGGCAGGGCGGCGCGCGGGGCCCTCAGTGGGTGAGCCGCATGTACAGCCGCGGAAGCACCGCGGGCAGGTGATCGATCGAAGGCAGGATGGCGAAACGCCTGCCCGGGAACATGATCTCCATGTCGGCGCGGCTGTTCTTTTCCGTGGAGATGGCAAAGGTGTGAATGCCCCGGCGCTGGTTCTCCTCGCAGGCCATGCGCACGTCGAACTGGGCGTAGCGGCTCTCCGGGTCGTAGCCGGCGTCCATCGGCCGGCCGTCGGTGATCAGCAGCACGAGCTTCTGGCGGCTCGCCCTCGAGCCGATCAGCGTGCCGGCGTGGCGCAGCGCCGCTCCGATGCGGGTCGAGCTGCGCGGGGAGGCGCCCATCAGGCGCCGGATCGTCTCGGGGCCCCAGGGCTCGTCGAAGCCCTTGTACACGTAGTACTCGCAGTTCTCACGGCCCTGGCCGCTGAATCCGCAGATCGCGAAGCTGTCTCCGAGCCCGGCCAGCCCCTGGCCGAGGATCAGGGCCGATTCGCGTTCGATCTCGATGATCCGCTGCGCCTCCCGCTCCTCGCCCGTGGAACCGCTGCAGTCCATGAGGATCAGCGTGGCCAGGTCGCGCCTGCGGATGCGCGGCTTCTGGTAGAAGCGCACGGGCGGCGACGGCTCGTGGCGGCGGTTGACGAGGAACTCCACGAGGAGGTCGACGTCAATCGCGTCTCCGCTCTCCAGCCGCTTTTCCTTTGCCGCCTCGTCGGGCTTGAGCCATTCGAAGATGCGCCGGGTCCTGCGTGCCTGCTCCAGCACGCCGGGCCTGACGTGGGCCGCGCCGACCGGCTCGGGCGCCAGCTCGTGCACGACGCAGTGGTCGGGCAGGTAGTCGTGGTCGGCCTGGCTCCACTCGTCGTAGACAAAGCCTGCGCTTCCCGCCGCGGGAGAGCGCTCGCCTGTCGGCTTGCCGCGCGCCGAGGAGGCGGTGCGCGGCCGCTTGCCCGGCTCCTCGGGCCGCTCGCGCGCCGTTTCGGCCCGCTCCCTCATGTCCGCGTTCAGGGCGTCCGACGGCGGCGTCTCGCTCTCGCCCCTGTAGAGCAGGTCCGGGAGAAAGGTCACCGGCGCCAGCAGCCGCGTGGCGAGAACCGGCAGCGCCTCCGCGGCCTTTTGCCTGGAGGCGGTGGTGAGGTGAGCGGCGGTGTCGAAGGCGTTGACCGAAGCGGCCGCGATCCGCCGCAGCAGCCTGAGGGCGGGCGCCTCGCCGCCGGCGGCCAGGGCGAACAAGACCGACTCGGGGCCGCCGGCAGGCGCCGCCGCCTCTTCCTCCCGCAGCGCCCAGTCCAGCAGCCGGGCCGCGCCGGGCCAGGCGGAGCGCAGGTGGCGCAGGGCGCGGGCGTGCTCGATGAGCACGAACAGGTTCAGCGAGAGCACGTCGCGGCCCACGAGGTCGGCGGCGCTGTGGAACGAACGGTGGCCGTGGATGGTGGAGAAGCCCTCGACCTCGAAGCAGGCGGCCGTGGCGATGGCGGCCAGCATGTACCAGCTCCTGTTGGCGTCGCGGCTCGCGAAGGTGCGCACCCGCCTCGGCAGGTACAGCCGCCTGTGCAGGCACACCGCGGCGGCGCCGCGCTCCAGCAGGATCTCCTCGTCGAGCTGCGCCAGGTCGGCGATCTCGACCCTGTGTCCGCTCAGCGCCTTGACCAGGCGCGCCAGGTGGCCGGCCACGGAGGAGAGGGTGCACTCCCGGCTCAGGGTCTGGATCATGGCCTCGCAGCTCGCCAGGTTCCCCTCGAGAAAGCGCTGCGCGGTTCTGGGGTTGCCGCCCTGGATCGCCAGCGCCTCGTCGACGTAGCGATCGATCTCGGCGGGCCCGAGGCGCTCGATCAGCCTCCGGTAGCCCCTCAGCAGGGCAAAGGCCAGCTCGTCGCCTGCTCCGCGGCGCAGGCGCTTGAGCAGGGTCATGAGGTGCGCCACCTCCTCGGGCGTGCGGCCGAGCCCGCCCTCGCCGAGGAGGCGGAAGAACGTCGTGCCGTAGTAGATGCGCGACTCGGCCAGGCGGCAGCCCATCTCGGTCACGTCGGAAAAGATGGCGGGAAGCGAGACGATCCAGCGCGTCTGCGGGTTGAGGGCCCGCAGAAAGTCGTAGAGCACGTGATCGAAGAGGTTGCGCTCGCTGCGTTTGAGCAGGTCGAAGAACTGCCGCGTCACCGCCTCGTTCTGCGGGCCGAGCAGTCCCTCGTCGTAGAGCGAGCTGATCACCCGCTCGAAGACGTCGCGGTAGCCCCAGCAGACGCCCTTGAGCGAGAACTCCTGGGCGCTCACTCCTGCTGCTCTCCACCCGGGGGCGCCGGCCCCGGGGCTGCCGGCTTCGCATCCGGGGCGGCCAGCGCGCCGAAGGTGAGGCTCACCACCCCTTCGATCGAGTCCATGATCTCGCCTTCGTCGGTGAGCGTCTGGCTGATGGCCGCCCGGCAGGCGGTCACCGCGTCGAGACCCGACTTGATCAGCCGGCCGGCGTAGACCAGCAGGCGCGAGCTGACCCCTTCTTCCAGGCCGAATCCCTTGAGCTCGCGCAGCCGGGCGCCCATCTCCGCCAGCTTGCGGCTGGCTGCAGCGTCCAGGCCGGTCTCGGTGCGCACGATCTCGGCTTCGATCGCCACCGGCGGGTGGTCGAACACCAGGCTTGCGAAGCGCTGCTTGGTCGACTGCTTGAGGTCCTTGACGATGCTCTGGTAGCCGGGGTTGTAGCTGAGCACCATCATGAAGCCAGGCGCGGCGCGCACCACCTCGCCGGTCTTGTCGACGTAGAGCATGCGGCGGTCGTCGGTGAGCGAGTGGATCACCACGGTGGTGTCCTTGCGGGCCTCCACGATCTCGTCGAGGTAGCAGACGCCGCCGTAGCGCACCGCGAGGGCGAGGGGCCCGTCCTGCCAGACCGTAGCGTCGTCGCGCAGCAGGTAGCGGCCGATCAGGTCCGAGGCGGTGAGGTCCTCGTGACAAGAGACGGTGACCAGGGGAAGGTCGAGGACGTGGGCCATGTGCTCGACAAAGCGCGTCTTTCCGCAGCCCGTCGGGCCCTTGAGGATCACCGGGATGCGCGAGGCAAAGGCCGCGCGGAACACCTTTTCCTCCTGGCCGTGGGGGATGTAGTTGGGGGCAAAGGGAACCCGGAAGCGTTCGCGATACTCCGTCTCGTCCACGTTCCACGATTACACCCGCAGCGCCGTTCGAGGCAAGCGACCGCGCGTGCGCTTGAACCGGGCGCGCGCCGACGATAGACTCTGCAGGAGCCGTGAACGCCACTCCTCCCTTTGACAGCGAGCTCCTCGCAGACATCGTGCGCCAGGCCACGGAGTCGATCGTCGTCACCGACGTCGAGGGCACCATCGAGTACGTGAACCCGGCCTTCGAGCAGGTGACCGGCTACAGCGCGGCCGAGGTGCTCGGCCGCAACCCGCGGATCCTGCGCGCCGACGAGGCCCGCTACCCGCAGTCGTTCTACCGGGACATGTGGCGGACGCTCGCCGCGGGCGGAGTCTGGCGCGGGGAGTTCACCAACAGGCGCAAGGACGGCAGCACCTACGTCGAGCAGGCGGTGATCTTCCCGATGCGCGATCCCCGCACGGGCGAGGTGACCCGCTACGGCGCCGTCAAGGCCGACGTCACGCGGCGCAAGGAACTGGAGCGCGAGCTGCGCGAGTCCTACGACGGCATGGTCGCCCTCAAGGAGCAGGCGGTGCGGGCCAGCGCCGCCAAGAGCGAGTTCCTCGCCCACATGAGCCACGAGATCCGCACGCCGCTGAACGGCATCATCGGCTTTCTGGATCTGCTGGCCCGCACGCGCCTGGACGAGACGCAGCGGGACTTCGTGGCGCTCGTGCGCCGCAGCGCGCAGAACCTGCTCGGGGTCATCAACGACGTGCTCGACCTGTCCAAGATCGAGAGCGGACGCCTCGAGCTCGAACAGACGGAGTTCGACCCCCGCGGGGAGCTGGAGTCGATCGTGGACCTGTTCGGCACCGGCGCGAGCGAGAAGAGCATCCACTACTACTGCTTCATCGACCCCGCCCTTCCGGCGCGCCTGGTGGGCGATCCCCTCAGGATCAAGCAGGTGCTCGCCAACCTGATCAGCAACGCTCTCAAGTTCACGCCCGAGGGCCGCCTGGTCTCCGTCGAGGTGCGCGCTGCCGCCTCCGCCGGCGGCCGCTGCCGCATCCGCTTCGCGGTCTCCGACGAGGGCATCGGCATCCCCCGCGAGCGCCGGCAGGCGATCCTGGAGGGGTTCCGCCAGGCCGACAGCTCGGTGAGCCGCAAGTTCGGCGGCACCGGCCTCGGCTTGGCGATCAGCCAGCGGTTGGTCTCGCAGATGGGGGGCAGCCTCGAGCTGGAGAGCGAGGAGGGCAAGGGCAGCCGCTTCAGCTTCGAGATCGAGCTGCCGGTCGCCGAGGCGGCGGCGGGCGAGCCGGTGGGCGGGCTGCGGGTGGCCCTCGTGCGGGGCGGCCCGCAGCCGCTCCAGCGGCTGATCCGGGAGTACCTTGAGGCCCTGCGGTGCGAGATCCTGATTGTCGAGGGGCCCGACCAGGTCGACCGCCTCTGCGACGCGGTCGTGATGGCGCACCCGGCGGCGGAGCGTGAGTCGGTCGGCTCGTACTCGGCGACCGGGGTGCCGCTCGTGGTCGTCGCCGAGCCTGCCCAGCGGCAGGAGGCCGAGGCTCTGGCTGCCGCGCGTGTGCTCATCACGCCGCTGCACGGCTCGCGCCTGTGGGACGCACTGCTCGCCGTCAAGGCCGGTTCGCCGCCGCAGGCGGCCCCCGAGGCGGCGTCCGCTGCACCCCGGCAGGTGCGGGCTCGTGCGCTCGTCGCCGAAGACAACGCCGTCAACCAGAAGCTGATCCGCACCATGCTGCGCGCCGCCGGCGTCGAAGCCGACGTCGCCTCCGACGGCGAGCAGGCGGTGGCCCTGTTCGCCGCGGGCTCCTACGACATCGTGTTCATGGACGCGAGCATGCCGGTGCTCGACGGCCTGGAGGCGACCCGCCGCATCCGCGCCCGGGAGCGCGAGCAGGGCGGCAGGCGCACCCCGATCGTGGCCCTTACGGCCCACGCCGTCAAGGGAGACCGCGAGCGCTTTCTCGCCGCGGGCATGGACGACTACCTGCCCAAGCCGATCGACGTCGAGGCGCTCGACAGGATCCTGGAGCGCAGGCTCTAGGGGACCCCGGCGGGCCGGCACGGCTGCCGCAGGTCGGACCGGTCAGCCGTGGAACGACTTCTTCTCCAGCTCTCTCATCTTGTCGACCTTGGGCTGGGAGCCGCCTCCCTGGAACTCCGAAGGCAGCCAGGCGTCGACGAGCGACTTGGCCAGCGCGGGCCCGATGACCCGGGCGCCCATCGTGAGCACCTGCGCGTCGTTGCTCTTGCGCAGCCGTTCGGCCGAGTAGGTGTCGTGGGCCGTGCCCGCGTAGACGCCTTCGACCTTGTTGGCGATCATGGCCATCCCCAAGCCGGTGCCGCACATCAGGATCCCCCGGTCGAACTGGCCGGCCTGGATCGCCCGGGCGAGGGCGTAGCCGATCTCGGGATAGTCGGCCTTCTGTCTGGCGAGGTAGTCGAGATCCGTCACGTCGACACCCTTGTCCCTGAGGTGCTTCACGATCACCTTCTTGAGCTCGACCGCCGCATCGTCGCAGTCGATCGCCACACGCATCTTCCGGTCCGCCATGGCAGCAATGTAGCGACGCCGCCCGGCCGGGTCAAAAGAGCCCAAAAAGAGCGGCCCGCGGTCGGCGACGGGCCGCTGCGGTGCTATAATCCTGCGTTGAGGGAGGCGTTCGGTGATCCCGCTCGTTCTTGCGCTGGTGGGCCTGCTGTCCGCCTGCGCGCGGCTGCCCAACCCCGATGCCGATCCGCAGACGGTCACCTACAAGGTCTACGGCGCCGTGTCCGGCAACGTCACGGTTACGGTGGCGACCGAGCTCGACGGCGTCTGGACCCCCGCGGCCATCGCTCCCGCCAGCCTGCCGTGGGAGCACCAGACCGGCTACTCCGCCGACGTCAGCTACTACGTGCGGGTGCAGGTCGATCCCGTCATCGAGGCCGCCGGGACCGCCACCTCCGTGACTTCGCAGCGGCTCGTCGACTCCGGCGCGGCGTTCGTGGCCGCAGTGCAGGAGAACGACTTTGTCTACAACGTCGACACCCAGGAGACAACGATCGTCGACCTGGTCGCCGACAACCAGACGCTGGACATCGGGGATCACATCTTCACGGCGGTGGGAGAGGCGTACACGATCTACGACAGGCAGTCGATCGGGGCGACGATCGTGCTGCGCTGCGCCGACGGCACCGAGCTGTTTTACGACGACTCGCGCGACGCCGGTGTGGTCGACTTCCGGCTGGACCTGCCGTAGCGGGCCTCGGCCTACGGCCTGTCTCTGCCACCGATGGTGATCGTGACTTCCACCGACATCCCCGGCACGAGGGCCGCCGAATCGGGGATGCTCTCGAACGAGATCCTGACCGGAATCTTCTGAGTCGTCTTGGTCGACTCGCCGATCGAGAACGGGGGCGGCACGATCGCCGCGGCGATCTGGTCGACCCGCCCCTCGAACCTGAGGTCGGGATAGGCGTCGACGCGGATGCGGGCGGGCGCCCCCGGCCGGATCCTGCGGATCTTGGTCTCCTCGTAGTCGGCGACGACCCAGAGGCGGCTCAAATCGTTGATCAACAGAATGGTCTGGCCGGCCTGGATCACCTCGCCCTGGGCGTAGGACCGCTTGGCCACGATTCCGGAGATCGGGGCGGTGATGCGGGTGGCGGCGAGCTGCGCCTCGATCACGCCGAGCTGGGCGCGCACCGTTTCGATGAGGGCCCCGGCGATCGCGAACTGGGCCTCGGCGGTTTCGAGGGCCTTGGCCGAGTGATCGTACTGCTCCGCCGACATGTTGCCCGACGCGAACAGCGCCCTGGCGCGCTGGTAGTCGTTCCTGGCCTTTTCCAGGCTGATCCGCGCGAGGTTCCGGCTGAGCTCCGCGTGATTGACCGAGGCGGCCAGCTGCGCCTCCTGGGCGCGCAGGTCCGCGTCGTCGAGCTGGATCAGCAGCTGCCCCGCCTCCACGCGCGATCCCTCGTCGGCGGCCAAATGGCGGATCCGCCCCATGATCCGCGAGCTGACGCAGACGTGCACCCCGTCGATCTTTGCATCGTCGGTGTACGCGTACCGCAGCGTCCACAGCCAGTAGGAGAGGCCCGCGGCCGCGGCCGCGAGCAGCAGCAGGAGCACGACCGCCCCCACCAGGACCGGTTTCCTGCGCTTGTCCGACCTGGCTGTCACCGCCTTTTCCACGAGCCTTCACCCTGCCTTTCTCTGCCGCCCGTCGCCGTTGGCGGCTCCGGTGAACTGGCTGCGGTAGAGGTCGGCGTAGAAGCCGCCCCTGGCCAGCAGCTCCTTGTGGCTGCCCATCTCGATGATGCTGCCGTCGTTCATGACCAGGATCGACTCGGCGTCCCTGATCGTGGACAGCCTGTGGGCGATCACAAAGCTGGTCCTCCCTTTCATGAGCGCCTGCATGGCCCGCTGGATGTGGACTTCGGTCCTCGTGTCCACGCTGCTGGTGGCCTCGTCGAGGATGAGGATGGCCGGGTCGGCCAGGATGGCGCGGGCTATGGTCAGCAGCTGCCTCTCGCCCTGGGAGATGCTCGAGGCGTCCTCGCTGAGGACCGTGTCGTAGCCGTCGGGCAGGGCCCTCACAAAGTGGTCCGCATAGGCCGTGGCTGCGGCCCTTAGGATCTCCTCGTCCGTGGCCCCCTCCCTGCCGTAGGCGATGTTGTCCTTGATCGTGCCGTTGAACAGCCAGGTGTCCTGGAGCACCATGCCGAACATGGCCCGCAGGTCGTTGCGCCGCAGCCGGCGGGTGTCGACGCCGTCGACCGTGATGCGGCCGCCGTCGATCTCGTAGAAGCGCATCAGGAGATTTACCAGCGTGGTCTTGCCCGCGCCCGTCGGCCCGACGATGGCGATGGTCTGCCCCTGGCCGACCTCGATGTTCATGTCGTGCATCAGCGGCTTGTCGGGTTCGTAGCCGAAGCGGACATGCTCGAACCTGACCTCGCCCCTGGGCGAGTCGATGGTCTCGGCCGGGACCGGGTCGGGGATCTCCTCGGCCTCGTCCAGGAGCTCGAAGACGCGCTCGGCCGAGGCTATGGTCGACTGCAGGATGTTGGCGATGCTCGCGGTCTGGGTGATCGGGTGGGTGAACTGGCGCGAGTACTGGATAAAGGCCTGGACGTCTCCCAGCTCGACGATCCTCCTGGCGACGTAGATGCCCCCCACGACGCACACGATCACGTAGCCGATGTTGCTCACGAAGTGCATCAGCGGCATGATGAGCCCGGACACGAACTGGGCCCGCCAGCTGGCCTCGTAGAGCCTCTCGTTGATCCGCGTGAACTCCCGTATCGATCTCTCCTCGTGCCTGAACGCCTTGATGATCTTGTGCCCCGTGTACATCTCCTCCACGTGGCCGTTGAGCTCGCCCAGCGCCGCCTGCTGCGCCTTGAAGTTTTTCTGCGAGAGCCTGGCGATCTGGGTGGTGACCAGCAGCGACAGCGGCAGGGTCACGATCGCGATCAGGGTGAGCGTCGGGCTGATGGACAGCATCATCACGACCACGCCGAGCAGCGTGCACACCGACGTGATCAGCTGGGTCATGCTCTGCTGCAGCGTGGAGGCGATGTTGTCGATGTCGTTGGTGACGCGGCTCATGATCTCGCCGTGGGCGTGGGAATCCAGGTACCTGAGCGGCAGGCGGGCGAGCTTGGCGTAGGCGTCGCGCCGCATGTCAAAGACGGTCTTCTGCGAGACCCCCGCCATGATGAAGTGCTGGATGAATCCGAAGACGGCGCTCACGACGTAGAGCCCCACCAGGATCAG
>CAZKGO010000146.1:0-10169 GCA_964552235.1 uncultured Spirochaetales bacterium
TGTGCAGCCTCGGCGGCACCACCCTGTGGGCGGCGGCGAGCGTGTCCCGGTTGTTCAGCCGCAGCGGCTCGGCGGCCTGCTTGAGTGCAGCCTGCACAGCCGCGATGGTGTTCTCCGTGGCCAGAGAGCGCGCCGCGTCGCCGAAGAACGCCAGCAGCGCCGCGCCGCGATCGGGCTCCGCCGCGGCGCCGGCGTCCAGCCGCTGCAGGCGCTCGAAGAACTCGCGCTCGGCGCGCGGGGTCGCGATCGCAGCCGCCACCCTTGGGAACAGCACGTCGAACAGCCCGAGCTTGCGCGCCAGCTTGAGGATCGCGGCGGAGTGCCCCGAGGCCGCGATCTTGTTGAACTCCTCGGTGAGCCGGTCGCGCGAGCATTCGAGCAGCTTCGCCCGCTGCCTGCGGATCGCTCTTTTGGTGGCGAACGGGATCCGCAGGCGGTGGGGGGCCGCGTACTTGACCGCGCGCAGCATCCGCACCGGGTCCTCTTCGAAGGAGACCGCCGGCGGGGCGAGGATGCGCAGGCGGCGTTTGCGGATGTCGTGCAGCCCGTCGACGTAGTCGATGAGATGCTCCTTGAGCGGATCGTAGAACAGCGCGTTGAGGCTGTAGTCGCGGCGCATCACGTCCTCGGCCAGGGTCCCGTAGATGTTGCCGCCGCCCGGGCTTTCCCCCGCCCCTTCGCCCGCCGCGCGGAAGGTCGACACTTCGATGATCTTGCCGTTGTCGAAATACAGGTGCACGAGCCGGAAGCGCCGCCCGATGACCCGCGAGTGCCTGAAGATCCTGCGGATGCGGTTGGGCGGGGCGTCGGTGGCCACGTCGAAGTCTTTCGGCTTCTTGCCCAGCAGCAGGTCACGGATCGCCCCGCCGACGACGTAGGCGCGGTGCCCCGCCTCGGTGAGGCGGCGAATCGCCCAGACGGCGTCGGGGTCGACGCTGTCGGCTCGGATGCCGTGCTCTTCGCGGATGTAGATCCGCGCCTTGCGGGTGACGCTGCCTTGTGATGACGTGCCGTAGCGGAGCAGCAAAGGGTTCAGTCCAGCCGGTCTGACCGGCAGTATATCAACCGCCGCGTCGGGGCGTCAACAAAGCGGGCCCGGCCGAATGCGCTGCGGGCCCGCGGTACGCCCCCGCCTACAGCAGCGACACGGGATCGACGTCGATCTCGAGGTACACGCCCGTGCCCTTCTTCCAGCCCTGCTGCACGGCCCTGGCGGCGGAATGGACCGGAGCGAGGCGCTCGCCCCGCAGCAGCACGTGGCGGCGATGGTTCCCGGCGATCATCGCGAGCGGGCATTCGACGGGCCCCAGCACGTCCACCCCCGCATCCGCTGCCGCCCGCGCGAGCCTGGCCGCCGCAGCCGCCGCCTCCTCGACCCGCTCGCTGTTGCGGCCGCGCACCAGCAGGCGCACCAGGCGCCAGAACGGCGGAAAGCGCAGCTGCCTGCGCAGGGCGAGCTCCTCCGCGTAGAACGCCGCGGCTTCGTTGCGCGCGGCGCGCTGGATCACGCCGGTTTCAGGCCGCAGCGTCTGCACGATCACGCGGCCGTCGGGTATGATGCGGCCGGCCCGGCCCGAGACCTGCACGATGAGCGCAAAGGTGCGCTCGAGCGCCCGGAAGTCCGGCAGCTGCAGGCCTGTGTCCGCGCTCACCACCCCGACCAGCTTGACGCCCGGGAAATCGAGCCCCTTGGCCACCATCTGCGTGCCCACCAGCACGTCCAGCTCGCCCGCCAGAAAGCGCGCCAGGGTCGCCTTGAGCACGTGCCTGCGCCGGGCCGTGTCGGTGTCCAGGCGCGCGATGCGCAGGTCGGGAAAGACCGCGGCCAGCTCTTCTTCGATCTTCTCGGTTCCGAAGCCCGAAGCGCCGATGTCGAGGGAGCCGCACTCGGGACAGACGCTGACGGGAGCAGCGGTGGCGCCGCAGTAGTGGCACACCATCCGCTCGCGCGCCTTGTGGTAGGTGAGCGCCACCGAGCAGCGCCGGCACTTCATCTCGTAGCCGCAGGAGCGGCAGTAGAAGTAGTAGGAAAAGCCGCGCCGGTTCAGGAACAGGATCGACTGCCGGCCTTCGGCGTGGGCGTCGCGCAGGGCCTCCAGCAGCGGCCGCGAGAGCACCCCCTTTTCCGTCTTCATGTCGACGATCTCCACCGACGGAAGGCGTCCGCCGGCCAGCCGCTCGGGCAGATCGAGCCGCACGATCCTCCCCTCGTTCATACTGTGAATGGCCTCGACCGATGGAGTGGCGCTGCCGAAGAGCAGGCGGCAGCCCTCGCTGCTCGCCCGATGAAAGGCCACCTGGCGCGCGTGGTAGCGAGGCGCCGAGCCGGCCTTGTACGAGCCTTCGTGCTCCTCGTCGATGATGATCAGGCCGAGGCGTGGCAAGGGAGCGAAGACCGCGCTGCGCGGACCGATCACCAGGTCGGCTTCGCCCTCGCGGATCCGTGACCAGGCGCGCAGGCGCTGCGAAGGCAGGAGGCCCGAGTGCATCTCCACCACCCGCGGGCCGAGCTCGGCGGCAAAGATGCGGCTCACCTGGTGCACGAGGGAGATCTCGGGGACCAGGTAGATCACGCCGCCTCCGGAGGCGAGCACCTCCCGGGCCACGCGCAGGAACACCTCGGTCTTGCCCGAGCCGGTGACGCCGTAGAGGTAGTAGGCGCCCTCGCGGCCCTGCAACACCCGCTGGACGGCGCTGCTTTGGGCTTCGCTCAGCTCGAGCTGGGGCCGGCCCGCGCGCTCCACGTCGGCGTCGCCTCCTTCGCTCTCGCGCCTGCCCCCGGGCAGCATCGTGAACAGCGCCTCGCCGAGCGAGCAGAGGTAGAATCCGGCGAGCCAGCGCGCGAGATCGAGCTCCCGCTGGCCAAAGAGCGCCTTCTCGTCGACGACGCGCTCGATCGCGCGGATCTCCCAGCCCGCGGCGTCGGAGGCGCTGCCCGCTGCCACGACGGCGCCCGTCAGGCGCCGCCTGCCGAACGGCGCGCGCACGCGCACCCCGATCGGCGGCGGCTCCATGCCGTCGGGCACCGCGTAGGTAAAGGCATGGTCGACCGGGACATTGAAGACGACCTGCACGTAGGCCGCGCCGCCCGCGGCGATGTGCGGCTCAGCCATGCTCAAGCAACCCGCGCAGCCGCTTCAGATCCTCCCAGACCGGCCGCTTGAGCGAGGGGTCGCGCAGAACGGCGCTCGGGTGGTAGGTGACCACGGCCGGAATCGAGCCCAGCTCGAAGCTGCGTCCGCGGGCGGTCCCCACGCCCGACTCGACGCCGAGCAGGTGACGGGCGGCCGTGCGGCCGAGGGCGAGGATCGCCCTGGGCCGCAACAGCGCGATCTGCCGCTGGAGGTACCCGATGCACGCCCCCGCTTCGTCAGGCTGCGGGTCGCGGTTGCCCGGCGGGCGGCACTTGACGACGTTGGCGATGTAGGTGTTGGCCAGGCGCGACAGCGGCTGCCCTTCCGGCCCGACCCGGGTCGCAGCAAGCCACGTGTCCAGGTACTGGCCGGCAGGTCCGACAAAAGGCCTGCCCGTGCGGTCTTCTTCGGCACCCGGGGCCTCGCCCACCACCAGCACCAGCGGCCGGCTCGCTCCCTCTCCCGGGACCGCATGCGTGCGGCCCCTGTGCAGCGGGCAGCGGGTGCAGGCGAGCACCTCGGCCGCGATGCGTTCGAGGCTGTCGCCGCCCGCCGCCTCCTCGCGGCCGGCTGCGGCGTCGCCGGCCGCACCCGCGGGCCCGCGGGCATCGCCGGCAGGCGCCGCCTCGCAGTGCGCGAGCAGCCCTTGCGGCGGGTCGGCGTGCTCCCGCCGGTATCCTGCCGCGATCTGGTCCTCGACCAGATCGAGCAGGCGCCACAGGCTAGAAAGGCATTGCCGGCTGCTCATCGTAGATCACCTTGTCGAGGAACAGGCCCCTGGCCGGTGCGGTCGGCCCCGCCAGCAAGCGGTCGCGGGCCTCGAGGGCGGCGCGCAGCTCGTCGGGAGGGGCCTGGCGGCTTTCCATGTCGAGCAGGGTGCCCACGATGCTGCGGACCATCCTGCGGAGAAAGCCGTCGGCCGCGATCGTGTACACCAGCAGGCCGCCCTCCATGTGGAAGCACGAGGCAGCCACGGTGCGCACCTTGCTCTCGTTCGCATCGTCGGCCGAAGAAAACGTGGAGAAATCGTGGGTTCCCAGGAGGACGGCGGCCAGGGCGTTCATCCGGGCGACGCCCGGCCGGTTGCGGCGCCAGAGGCTGTAGCGGCGCATATGCGGCAGAGGAGCCGCCCCCGAGCTGATGCAGTAGCGATAGGTGCGCAGGCGGGCCGAGCGGCGGGCGTCGAACGAGAACGGAGCCTCTTGGGCGGCGAGCGCCCTCACGTCGGGCGGCAGGTAGGAGTTGAGCGCCTCGGCGTAGCGATCGATGTCGATCGAGAGGCGGGAGTCGAAGCTGATCACCTGGCCGCTGGCGTGCACGCCCGAGTCGGTGCGTCCCGCCGCGGTCACGCGCACCGGTGCCCCGTCCATCCTGGCGAGCGCCGACTCGACCACCCCCTGCACGGTCCTGCCCCTGGCCTGCACCTGCCAGCCGTAGAAGTCGGTGCCGTCGTAGGCCAGGGTCACCTTGAGCGTGCGGCGCTCCGTCACGGCTTGGCTGCTCCACGGCCCTCCGCGCGGTCGGGCAGCTCGTCGACCGGCTCTTCGACGGCCTCGGGCTGCTCGCCGCCGCGCGTCTCCTCGGCGAGCGCCTTGAGCTCCTCGCTGATGCGGTCGTAGAGATCATGGACCCGGTCCAGCAGGGCTCCCGGCTTGGACTTGCTCACGCGGCCCATGCCGTGCACGCGCCCGATCACGCGGCGCGCCCGCTCGAGGTTCGCGGCGCGGCGCGCCCGGTCCTTGCGCGGGCCGTACTTGAACTCCAGCAGCCCCGTGAGGTACAGCACGCCGTCATAGCCGTAGTTGTGGTCGAGGTCGGGGCCGTAGTGCGCCAGGCCGCTGAGGGTCTCCTTTCCGCTCTGCTCGCGGTCGACGGCCGCGGAGTAGAAGAAGCGCGCCTTTCGGTAGAACAGCAGCGCGAGGTAGTCCCAGTTCTCGTTCGAGCTCTTGCGGTGCAGCTCGCCCAGGAGCCACGCCGCACGCAGCGCGCACTGCGCCTGCTTGATCGTCGGAGAGGAGAGCTTGGCGAACTGGTCGTAGCAGGCGATGGCCAGGTAGAACGACGCCACACCCTCCCGCAGCTCGCGCGGCTGGCTGAAGTCGAGATCGGGAAAGATGCCGGCCACGCTTTGCTTGCGCTCGCGCTCGGTGGCGTTCACCTTTCCCGTCACGACGGCGTCCGCCGAGGAGAAATCCGGCGGAAGGGCGGCGAACAGGCACTTGGGGCACACCGTCACCGTGTAGACCAGCGGAAAGACCTCGCCGTACTTCTTGGAGGGCTCGTACACCCGCCGCAGCTCGTCGGTGAGATCACCGGCGATCAGCCGGCCGCTGCCCGACAGCAGGTCCTCGCGATACAGCTCGGTCTCGCAGGCGGGACAGATGATCGGGTCCTTGGAGAAGTAGGTGGTTTTCTTTTGCACCGTCACTCCTCGATCACGACGACGGCGATGGCGTAGTCGTGCTCATGCGTGAGAGTTACGAGGACGCGCGAGCCCCCGGAGGCGACCAGCCGCTCGAGGGCCCGTCCGGACAGACGGAGGTGCGGCTGGCCGCTCTCGTCGTTGACGACCACGACCTCCCGCAGGGAGAACCCCGCCAGGCCCGTGCCCAGCGCCTTGCCAAAGGCCTCCTTGGCCGCGAAGCGGGCCGCCAGCGAAGCGGCCTCCATCGAGCCCCGCCTGCGCGCGCCCTCCAGCTCCTGTGGGTGGAAGAACCGCTCGAGGATTCCCGGGCGGCCCTGCCAGGCCTCGATGCGCTGGATGTTCACGGCGTCCAGCCCCAGTCCCCGGATCATGGCTTGCCCTGGGTTTCGCGCACCACGGTCACCTCCCGGGGCTCGTAGTCGATCACGGTCACGCCTTCAGGCACGTCCGGCCTGGGAGCCAGGCGCGCCTGCCGCGCGGTGGTCGCCGCCAGGTCCACGACCAGGCGCGGCGGCGCGACGTCGGGACCCTCGATGTCCACCGCGGGCCCCTTGAGCACGAGGCGGCCAAAGGGCGGCCGCACCTCCCAGTCGTAGCGGGGGTCGGCGTTGACCAGGGTCACGGGGATGTCGACGATCTCGCGCGTGACCACGACCTTGGAGATCAGGCCGTAGAACTCGACCCGCGATGGGCCGACGAACGAGATGAGCGGGCTGGAGTGCAGCAGGCCAATCCGCGTCTTGTAGTCGCCCGTGATGCCGTCGAGGCTGATCTCCTCGGTCATCACGCTCGTGGTGTTCTCGACCACGGTCCTCGGGCCCCGCAGGCGCACCACGGGCGGGGTGATGGTGTACTGGCTCAGGGCGTATCCCCTTTCCGGGGAGCCGGCGATGTTGGCGACTACCGGCAGGCTCCGCTCGGCCACCCGCTCGAGGCTCACCGTCACCTCCGTCGGCTCGACCCGGTCGACAAAGGCGTCGGCGAGCTGGGCCGCGTCGCGACGGCCGTACTGCACGGGGACCACGAACGTGCCCTCCCTGCGGAAGCGGGTGAGATCCACGTACGCGCGGAACTGGTCGGCCGCCGCGTGGCGCAGCGAGCCCTCGACCTCGCCGCGCACGGTCACCACCGCCTGGGCGCGCAGCGAGTCGGCGAGCACGTACCCGTCCGGGAGGATCACCTCGAGAGGCAGCTCGAAGACCCGCTGCTCGAGGTTGTTCATCCGGTTGAAGACGAACAGCAGCACGGCGGCCGCCAGGGCGAGGATCTTGACCGGCCAGAAGGCGAGCGCTCGGGCGAGAATGGACCTAGTCCTCAACTGCCGGCTCTCCTTCGCGGCTGAACTCGAAAAGGCGCGTGAGGCGCTGCCGAAGCTCCTCCGCGGGAATGTCGTAGAAGAGGTTCGCGTCGTAGGCGATCGACACCGCCCCGCTTTCCTCGGAGACGACGATCACCACGGCGTCGGTCTCCTCGGTGAGCCCCAGGGCCGCCCGGTGCCGCGTGCCGAAGCTCTTGCGGATGTCGGTCTGCTCCGAAAGCGGCAGAAAGCAGCCGGCGGCCACGATGCGCCCGCCGGAAATCACGATTGCGCCGTCGTGCAGCGGGGTGTCGGGATGAAAGATCGTGAGGATCAGGCTCGTGGACAGCTCGGCATCGACGTGCGTCCCGGTCTCGATGATGTTCCTCAGCCCCACCGTGCGCCCGATGACGATCAGGCTGCCCATGCGGCGGTCGGACAGGATTTCCACGGAGTTGACCACCGACTCCAGCTGCTGGGGACTGGCCTCGGTCTGGAAGCGGAACCACTGGCCCTGCCCGAGGCGGGTGAAGATCTTGCGCAGCTCGGGCTGGAAGATGATGGCCATCGCGATCACGAGGCCCGGCCCGAAGAGGCTCAGGATCCACAGCAGCGTCTTGAGCTCGAAGAAAAACGCCACCAGGTAGATCAGGGCCAGGGTAAAGGCGCCGCGGATCAGCTGGACCGCCCGCGTCTGGACCAGGATCTGGTAGCCCTTGTAGATGATGAAGGCGAGAATCAGGATGTCGAGCGCGGGCCGGATGTAGTCCCGGAACACCGTCACGCTCAACAGCGAGCTCAACACGGCTGCCCCCGCACCGCCTGGATGACCCGCACCATGTCCACCGCTTCGCCGACATCGTGCACGCGCACGATGTCGGCCCCCGCCATGACGGCGAGCGTGTTCGCCGTGATGGTCGCCGCCAGCCGGTCCTCGACGGCTCGTCCCGTGACCACGCCGAGAAAGCTCTTGCGCGACAGCCCGATCAGCACGGCCGCGCCGAGGGCGCGGATCTCGGCCAGGCCGCGGATGAGCCGCAGGTTGTCCTCGGGCCGCTTTCCGAAGCCGATCCCGGGGTCGAGGACGATCCGGTCGGCGGCGATGCCGGCAGCCTCGGCGTCGCGCATCGCGGCCTCGAGCTCGGCGCGCACCTCACCTACGGTGTCGGCGTAGAACGGCGCCTGCTGCATCGTCGCCGGCGTTCCCCGCATGTGCATCAGCACGACCGGGACCTCGCAGCGGGCCAGCAGGGCTTTCATTGGGGGATCGCCGCGGAGAGCGGTCACGTCGTTGACCATGTCCGCGCCGGCAGCGAGGGCGGCCTCCGCCACCGCAGCCTTGGACGTGTCGATCGAAATGGTCACCGCCGACTCGCGCCGCAGCCGCTCGATCACCGGGCGCACGCGATCGATTTCGACCTGGGCGTCCACGACGCCGGCGCCGGGCCGCGTCGACTCGCCTCCGACGTCGATGATGTCGGCGCCCGCAGCGATCATCGCCCGCCCCGCCTCGACGGCCTGGTCTGCGGCGGCCCTGCGGCTTGCCGGGTAGAACGAGTCGGGCGTGACGTTCAGGATGCCCATCACCAGCGGCCGACCGTCGAAGCGCAGCACTGCCTCAGGCCTCCCGTTCGAACTCGGCGAAGCGGTACTCGATCACGCCCGAGGGACGGATCTGCATGTCCGCGTGGCCCGCGGCGGCGAGCTTGTCCAGCGCCTTCTGGGCCTGCTCGATGCTCCAGTCGCTTTCGAGGGCGATTGCCGCGGGAGTGACGATGCCCTTGTTGGCGCGCGCGACGCGGAGGATCGTGCGCTCGATCGACTCCCGCGGCCGCGAGGCGGCCGCGGCATCGGGCGACGGAATGCGACCGTGGAGCACGTCGTGGTATTGCAGGCGCAAGTTCGCCTCCCTGACCAGCGACGGGATCCGGAACAGGTCGAAGAACAACCCGAAACCGAAGAAGCCGCCCGTGAGCATGTAGAGGATGCCGGTTCCGATCCTGCCGAGATAGAAGCGATGCGCCCCCAACCAGCCGAAAAAGAACCACAGCAGGTACGCGACGCCCAACGAGTACATTAGGCCAACTCCTCGCCGCGGCCGGCGATCGAAAGCCGGCCCTCCTGCCAGGCCCGTCGCAGCAGCGCAGCAAAGTCCGCGGCAGCCCTGGCGATCTCGGCCCGCGGCACGTCGCCGGCCAGCTCTTCCTCGCTCGCGACGATCTGCCTGCGCCGGGCCGAAACCGCTTCCAGCAACGCCTCCCGCGCCGCCGGCCCGGCGCCCTTTGCCAGCAGCGCCAGCTCGCGGTCGGAGAGCCCGGCCAGAAGCGCGGCCAGCTGCCGCCGCGGCACCTCGAGGGCCGTCTCGACTCCGAAGAGGCTGCCCGCCACCTCCTGGGCCAGCTCGGGGTCGCCCGCTTCCAGTCCTGCGAGGAGGGCCTCCTGGTCCGAGGCGGCCATCGCCTTGAGAATGGCGGCGAGGGTCGCGCGGCCGTCGATGGCGCGAGTGACCACCCGGCCCTGGGCCTCGAGCTTGCCTTCGAGCGACGCCCGCACCTTTTCCAGGACATCGGGCGTCAGGACGTTCATGCGCGCGATGCGCAGGGCGATCTGGGGCTGCGATTCCGGCGGAAAGCAGGCGAGGATGCGGGCCGCTGCCGCAGCGTCGATCTGCGTGAGGACCGCGGCCGCCACCGCAGCCGACTCCTCCCGCAGCAGGGCCGCGGCCTGGTGCGGATCCACTGCATGCATGAAGCGGAAGCTCGGCCCGAGGCGCCTGCGCACCCGCGCGAACAGCTCGTCCCCGCGCTCGCGGCCGAGCGAGGCCACGAGCATCTCGCGGGCTTTTTCCGTGCCGCCGCTCGGGGTGAGGCGGCGCGCCTGGGCGAGGTAGCCGAACTCCTCCAGCACCTTGAGCGCCTCGGCGTCGCTGATCCGATCGATCGCGGCGATCTCGCGGCTGATCGCTTCGACTTCGTCCTCGTTGAGGTGCTTCAGGACCCTGGCCGCCTGCTCGTCACCGATGAGAATCAGAAACTGCGCGGCCTTGTGGTATCCCGAGTCGCGCCCCGCGTCGCGAGCGGTGCGGACCTCGGCAACCCGCCTGATGAAATCGCGCCTGGCTTCCATGCCCGCCGGGTCCCGCAACGGCGTCATGCCGTCCGTCGCCCGCCCCCTCCCGCCCGACAGTATTCCACCATTACGCCGGGAAATGCAAGCCGAAGACGGCCGGCCGCGGCCGGCCGACGGGGCCCGGGCCGGCTAGGAGCCTGTCGGACTTTGGCGGCCGCGCAGCCAGGCCCCAGGTGGTTTTGCG
>CAZKGO010000147.1:0-1628 GCA_964552235.1 uncultured Spirochaetales bacterium
CTCGTCGCGGTTCTCGAAGTGGGTTATGAGCTGGCGGGCTTTGGCGGGCCGGCTGTCTCCGGGGAGCTGCTCCCAGTCGGTGCCGAGCATGAAGCACAACGATTGGAGGTCCTCGAGCGTGCAGCGCGTCTGCATAAGGGCGTACAGGCGGTTTCTGAGCGGCGGATCGTCAGGATCCTCGCGAAATCTGCGGATCGCGGCTCTGAGGGCGGTCTCTCCGGGGGCTTGAACGGTCACAGGGGGGCTCCTAACTCGTTACTGAGCTCGTCAAGCGCCTGGGCGATGGCGCCGGCGATGCCGTCGGCGGCTTCTCCTGAGAGCGCGCGCTGGTCGCGCAGGAGCCGGCCGAGGCGGCTGGCGTTCTGCCCGTGGAGGGCGAGCAGGTGAGCGAGGCTCTCAATCGTGGCCTTCTCCTCATCCAGGCACGTGTCGATATAGCGGCTGAGCGCCTTCTGCTTGGCGATCAGGTCCTCTATGACTGCGGTGATTTGAGCGGGGGAATTGCTGTGGGAGTAGAAGCCGTGGGTGAGGGCGTTGCTATTGCCTGCAGGGGCTCCGGGGGGGTGAGTGCCTCCGCGGTGCGCGCCGCATCTTGGGGGGTCGCTTCCTTGGACTGCCCAGGCCTTGCATTGTGTCCCGCTCGCCGTGGTTGCGGTGCATCTCCGAGACGAGGTCATGCACTCCTCGCGCTAGGTTGAACGTGATCCGGTAGATCCACGGTCCGAACATGACCCAATGCTAACACGGAATGCGGAATAGATCAAGTGTTCGAGGAACGAATGTTCGACGCTAGATATGGGAGTGGACGAGCTGATCGAGTACGTGCCGGACGAGGTGTATCCACACGGCGAATAGGACGACGAGGACAGCTTGCGGGAGTCGGCAGCGCCGGCCGCGTGGTCGCCGCTGCCGCTGTTTTTTCCAGGATCAACTATCGCCGCGGAGGGCGCCGGCGATCTGCTCGAGGCGATAGCTCGTGGCCAGGGCGCTGTCGATCTCGGCCAGGCGCTGCTCGTACGCGCGGCGCAGCTCCTCGGCGTGCATCGCAGCCTGGGCGCGCTTCTGCTCCCGGGGTTTGGTGCCGATATACGTGCGGAGCCGTTTCCCCGGCGCGGGCGTGCCGTGGATGGGGCACGTGGCGTTGGTGCTGTGTGACACGTAGAGTATGGGAGAGCTCGAGGTCGAGTCCGTGTTGCGCCAGAGCTCGAATCCGGTGCAATTGCGGCCGGCGAGGCATTCCAGCCGGCCCTCGAGCATGGCGACCTCGGCAAGGGCGGCATCGACGGCCGCGACCAGGTCGAGCGCCGCGGCGCGCAGATCCTCCGCTAGAGCTCGTGTCTCCCACTGGGCGGCAGGTTCGACCATGTCAGCTCTCCTTCCTCGGATGTCGCTTCACCTTCCGGGCGTGCGGCCGGAGCGCAAGCCGGCGCCGGTGGCGCCTCTGAAGCCGTTCGAGTAACGATCTGAGCCCCATCATTGTAGCCTCCTTCCGGGATAATGCAGGGGCCCGCGTGGGCGGACCCCTGCGGTGACCTATGCCAGTCTTCGCAGCTCGTCGAGGACCGCGGCGAACCCCTCGGTGCGGGCGCGCTTGCTGTAGGCGTTAGCCTGGTCGGGCGTGATCGTGC
>CAZKGO010000147.1:1728-3293 GCA_964552235.1 uncultured Spirochaetales bacterium
CCCTCGGTGCGGGCGCGCTTGCTGTAGGCGTTAGCCTGGTCGGGCGTGATCGTGCCGGCCGAGATCAGCTTCGGCAGCATCGCGAACACGGCGGCCCGGGGATCCTGCCGAGGGGCCGCGGGCGGATCCGCGGGGCGTCCGGGCGACCCGTCCTCATACTCCGGCCCGTCGTCGTCCTGCTCCTGGGCCGGCGGCGTGGGGCGCGGTGCCTGCGGCTGGGGAGCCGGCTGCGAGGATGCCGGCGGCAGGAGCTCGACCACTCCCCGCGGGAGGTCCTCGACCTCGTCCTCTTCGCCGAACGTGATCAGCCGCTCATAGCGGGCGTTGCCTTCCTCGTCGCGGCCGGCACCACGGCTGAACCAGATGTGGGTACCGTATTTCGGGTGGGTGCGCCGGCGGTAGCTGTGTCCCTGCCAGCTGACCATGGTCGCTCCGTACTCGTCGGATGCGATGACCTCGGCGCCGATCCGCTCCCAGGGATAGGTCGGGTAGTCGACCAGGCGGGCGCGATGGCCAGGCGCGGGCCGGTCCGCCTGCATCGTCGCGGTGGCGGCGGCGATGATGTTCGTGAGGTTGGTCAGCGGCATATGGGCGACGACGTCGACGAGCGTTGGCAGGATCTCGGCAATGGTGCTGATTGCGGCCGGCTCGATGTCGGCCAGGCACTGGGTGTTGGCCACGATCTGGGATAGGAGCTCAGCCTGTTTGGCGAGTTCCTCGGCGATCAGTTCTACGTGTTCCTCAACTGTAAGGTCAGACATTCCAGCACTCCTTTCGATCGGTGGGGGCTGCCTACGCGGCAGCCTCCACCAGGTGGATGTGGTAGCGGCCTTCCCAGCCGCCGGCGCGCCGGCTGCGGGGTTCCAGGATCACGGCGCCGGGGGTCAGTCCCCGGTCGTTGACATAGTCGCGGATCTCGTCGACGCCGGCGCGGGCCGGGCGCCAATCCTCAAGCCGGCCACCCCAGCGGACCTCGAGCTCGCGCGGCTCATGACTGGCGATTCCCTCGAGCTCGTCGAGCATCCGCTCGGGCTGCCAGTCGGGCCACCAGTAACGGAGCGAGACCACGATGGGCGGGACCGACAGGGCGTTGATGTAGGTACCGATCTGCTCGCGGGTGTCCAGATCCAGATCCGGCACCGAGTAGTAGTCGCGCAGGTAGGCCAGGAGCTCGGGCACAGGTACCGCGTTCTGGGCGCCGAAGTGCAGCGCCTCCTGGCGCGCGGCTTCGATCCGCATAACGGCATACACTGAGGCGCAGCGGAAACGGCGCGGGCCGCAGGCGGAACACTCCCAGGTGGCGCGGTGCTCCCGTTCGACCGAGACGAAATAGGCGCGGGGTCCGGTGCCGGTCATCTCGCCAAAATGCTTGATGATGTAGTGATGCTCATTGAGACGGTAGACAGTTCCGGGTGTCGTGTCGGATGCGAGGCGAGCGGCCCACTCCTGGGTCTTGCGCATCGCGGCTGGTGATGGTAGCATATAGGTGCTCATAGCAGGCTCCTCTGTTTTGAGCGTGCCCGGGCCGATGGCAGTCGGCCCGGGCAAACTGTTATCTAGGCCCA
>CAZKGO010000147.1:3393-7235 GCA_964552235.1 uncultured Spirochaetales bacterium
GCCATACGGGCGGACCGTCAACCAGCGGTGCATGAGCGTCTCGCGGCGTTCGCCGGCCGACCACTCGACGACGTCGACGTGGGCGACAGTCGATGCGGGGTCGTCGAGGGGGACAAAGTCAGAAAACAACACAGTGCACTTCGCGTCCATTGCAGGCTCCTCTCTGATTGGGTTAAGGTCGTGCGGGCCCCTGGCAGAGGGCCCACACGGCCGGGTGATTCAGTCGCGACACTCGGTGCAGTAGACGATGCACTCCTGGCGGGGCATCTCGAAGTAAACACCGACATCATCGAGGACCCCATACTCGGGTCCCAGCTCGGCATCGGGATAGACGACCACATAGTAGGGCTGCTCGGTGGCGTCAGCTCGGCGGTTCGCGTGAGCGATCGCGCTCTCGAGGTCATCGAAGTGGAACGGGTTAAGGCACATCTCAGGCTCCTCTTTCTCCGGGTGGCAGCCCGGCTAAACTGATACTCTGATTATACAGCACATTCGTTCTAGTGTCAATAGGCAACTTTCAGATTACGATAATGGCGCCATTATGGCGTTCTGGAGGCTCTCGAGAGCCTCCAGGATGTGGGCCACGTCGGCCAGGGCGGCCATCACAGCCGACAGAGGGTCGGCGGGGTTGTAGTGCTCGATGTACTGCCACGCGTTGCCGGTGGTGTCGTGGGCGCCGTAGAGCCAGGACAACACGCAGGCGGTGAACTCGGCGACGGTCTCCTTCTGCTCTCGGGTCGGGTCGCCGGCGCACGTCCGCTTGTGCAGCGCGTGCGCCAGCTCGTGGAAAAACACCGAGGGGTCGGCCGATCCCAACAGGATCTTGTCGAGCCCGGGCAGGTGGGCGCCTAGCGCGGAGGTGCTGTCGACGAGGGGCACCCAGTCAACCGAGATCCCCAGGGCGGCGGCCACATCCAGGAGCGGAGGGAGTGCGTCGGGATCCGGCGTGTAGTCGATGGCTGCCGGCTGCTCCTCGCCTTCGGTGGCGAAGACCGGGAACACGGGGATCGAGGTAAAGCCACGAAGGCGCGTGACCTTCTCGCCGTCTTCGGTCTCGGTGGTGTAGGTGCACGGGCCGAGGATGTAGGCGGCGGAGGCTCCACGCTGCACCTGCCGGCCGGCTGCTTGCCACTGGCGGTAGCCTCGACAGTCAAGCGTGCCGGTCTGCGCGTACGCGAGGATGCAGTTTTGCAGCGTCCAGCGCGAGGCCGGCAGCGAGTCCGAGGGGTCGCGCTTGATCCAGGCGACGGTGACGATGTCGGAGAGATCCCCATCGCGGAAGCGGGCGACAACACGATCGAGGGCGGCCGCAGCCTTGTCTGAGAGACGGGTACTCATGATGCAGGCTCCTTTCTGACTGATTCTCGGGGCCGGCTGGCAGACCGGGATCCCGAGAAGGGATGACTAGAAAAGCGACGGCTGAGACGCGGGCGGCGCCAGGCGCCAGCCCGAGGCCCAGGGGCCCGAAGCGGCAGCCGGGACCCAGGACCCCCAGGAGGCCGGCAGCTCCGGCGAGCCCGGGGCAAACCAGAACACGACGACGGGCAGCCCCAGGCCGGCAGCGAAGGCAGCGCCAGCCCAGGAGCCGGAGCCGAGGCCGGCGAAACAACGCGACGACGACGAGGACGGGACGAGGCCGGCCGGGCACGGCGACGAGACCAGGCCCACGAAACCGGAGCGGGGGCCGGAGGCAGCCACAGCAGAGACCAGGGCGGACGAGCGGGCAGCAAACGCGCCACGACCGCGACCCCACGGGCCGGCGGCCACGGAGAAGACAGCGAGAGCGGGGGAGCCCGAGGCGGCGGAGCGGACGAGCGAGTCTGCACCGGAGGCGCAGCCGGTGGCCACGCCACGGCCGGAGGCCAAGACGGACGCCACGAGCGAGGAGACCAGCGGGGCGGCGGAGGCCGGCAACGAGCGCGACCCCTCGAACGCGACGAACGGCCCGGACAGGACCGGGACACCAGACGGAGAGACCGACACCGAGACGACCACAGCGCACCCCCACGAGAGAGAGAGACCACCCACCAACAACTCTAGTATAGCACAAATGGCGCCAAATGTCAAGCGCAACTTACGCCAAAGGCGCTATCTGCGACAGGGGACCGGCGGCAGGACACTGGCGGCCGCGGATCTCGCCGGAGGCGAGGCCCGGGAGGGGGCCGGCCGCAGGCCGGGCCCAGGCCGACCGCAACGAGCAGCAGCGCGAGGCCCCGCCGGGGCAGACACCGGGGGCGCACCTCCGGGACGACGAGGCACGGAGCCGGCAGCAGCGGACGGCCGACGACGACACCGACCGCACGAGGGAGCACCACAGCCAGCCGGCAGACGGAAACGAGCAGGACCGCACCCACCCGAACACACCCCCTTTCCTGGTCTGGGTCTGGGTCTGGATCTGGGTTTTTCTGGTCTGGAGTCTGGAGATACACCTCTTTGGCGCCGGCGGGCGGTCGATGTGCGGGCGCGATGCTCGCCACTCCGGACGATCGAGACAAGGCGCGATCTTCTGGGGTAGTCGTAGTCTGGGCGGGCTGTGGAAAACCGGCCGCGCCTTGATCGAAGGGAGCAAGCTCTGCACCAGGTGCCTCGTGACGCGAGCCACCCTCACGGTTTTCCACAGCCCGCTCTGGGGCCGGATTGTGGGAAACCGGCCGTACCTCGATCGAAGGGAGCAAGCTCTGCACCAGGCACCTCGTGACGCGAGCCACCCTCACGGTTTTCCACAATCCGGCTCTGGGGTCGGGTTGTGGGAAACCGGCCGGGCCGTGATCGAAGAGAGCAGGCTCTGCACCAGGCGCCTTGTGGCGCAGAGCCACCCTCTCGGTTTTCCACAGCCCGATCTCCGGTTCCGGCTCTGCGTCTGGGGCTGCATCTCCGGGTCTGAGATCCCCTGGCCGCCTCTGCAATAGAGGCCCCGCGCGGGGCAAGGCGCGACGGCGGGAGGGGAGCCGGATGACAAACCCAGATCGCGCGTGTACTGAGGTGGCTGAGAACACTCGCAGCGCCAGCGCCGGGAGGAGCGGGCGTTGTTTGCCCGCGACGACCGCCGGCCGGGGGCCGCCGCGGGCCCCGGCCGGAACGACAAGGCAAGACTCCCCGCGGGGCGAATGCTCGACGTGGAGGCACTTGCTGCGGTCCTCCTGGGCGATGTCGGCGGGATTGGGGAGGCGCGCGATTCTGCTGACTACGCGGTCATCTACTCACCCCGCGTAGTCCTCGTCAAGGCGCGATGTCCGCGTGGCGCAAGCTCGCCGACCAGCCACCGGGTGCGCCTGGTCTATAGCAAGCTCGCAGCGCAGGCCCGACGGAGCGCGAAGCGGAGGGCTGCCGGAGCCGCGCGCAGGAGGGCCGGAGCGGGTGTCGCGGGCCACGCTCAATGCAAAGGGTGTTTCTGCTGACTACGCGGTCCTCTACTCCCCCCGCGTAGTCCTCGTCAAGGTGTGGTGTATGCGCGGCGCAAGCTCGACGGACAAGCAACGTGTGCGGTCCTCAACAGCCGGCACGATGGAACGCGCGACAAGGCCGCGCCGCGTCCGCGCGGGGCGGCCGGCCTCGCAGGTGTGACCGGCGGCTATACCGGCAAGCGCGCGCCGGTCTGCCGGGGCGCGCGGCGTCGAACGCGGGATCAACGTGTATACGCGGCCCGCACGGCACTCAAGCCGAGCCAGGAAGCAGCGGTTCATCTGAGGGCCTCGGCGGCTATACCGGCAAGCGCAGGCCCGACGGAGCGCGATGCGGAGGCCGCCCGGGGCCGGAGCCGCGCGGAGGAGGGCCGGAGCGGCGTGGGACGCGGGATCAACGTGTATACGCGGCCCGCACGGCACTCAAGCCGAGCCAGGAAG
>CAZKGO010000147.1:7335-10088 GCA_964552235.1 uncultured Spirochaetales bacterium
CGGAGCGGCGTGGGACGCGGGATCAACGTGTATACGCGGCCCGCACGGCACTCAAACCGAGCCAGGAAGCAGCGGCTCATCTGAGGGCCTCTGCCAACTCGTCGAGATCGCCGGGTTCCCAATCGAAGCCCTCCCAGCCGTAGCCTCCGTAGCAGAAGAGCGTGGCTCCGCGGAAGCGGTGGCCGTGGGAAGCATTCCAGGTTTGGCAGAGCGACTCGAACGCGACGATCTGGTCGATGTAGTCCAGGAAGGGCCCGCATCCTTTCCACCCGAGGTTGGGATTGAGGCTCCACCCGTCTTCGGAATAACACAGGGCGGTTTCTCCGGAGTAGTAGCGGGGGAAGACACGGTGGGCACTGAAGACCTTGTCCCACTCGGTCCACCTGCCGGCAAGTTGGGACCAGTGCTCGGAGAGCCAGTGCCTGGTGCGGTTTCCCGGCCAGTAAGCGTGGTAGGCGAGGTAGTGTCCGTAGGTGGCGGACTGCTCCGCCGCCGGCAATAGCTTGGCGACCTCGGTCTCGCCAGGGTTGCCCACGGCGATGGTGAGGATGCCGGCAGAGATCTGGTGTCCGTATCTGACCCGGGTCCCTTCCGCGAAGTAGCAGTCGAACTCCACGGCCGGCTCGAGCTCGGGATCCCGCGTCCCAATGACCTCATTCACGGACTCGATCACGTCGACGCTCTCGAGCAACTCTGAGACCGTGATGCCCAGGTTGGCGGCGGCGTTCTTGAAGTCCAGGGCGTAGAGATCGTGGAACTCGCGAGCTGAAGCTTTGAGATCGCGGCGGTTGATCCAATAGCCATCGTTGTCGACGTGGTGGCGGTAGACGACCAGGGTCTCCGGTGAAACCTGCTTCACCTCCCAGCACATCCCCAGATCGAAGCCTTTGAAGATGCCGGGCTTGACCCGGGCATAGAAGTCGAGCCATCCGGTCTTGGCGCGCTGGCTGTGCAGGCCGATCAGACAGCGGACGGGAGGCTGGGGAGCGGGGGAGATGGGGGGCAGAGGAGCGGGGGAGGGCGGAGGGGCGGGAGAATCTGTGTAGTGGAGGGTGATGCGGGGGTCGATGTTGGCGTAGTAGGCGGTGAAGGCGGAGCGACGCTCGAGCGGGATGCCGGGGAGCTCAACGGTGTAGGAGCGGGCACCAGGGGGCCACGTGGCGGCATGGTCGTGCGAGGGACCCACCACGATGCCACGGTTGCAGGCGGCGGTGTAGTAGGCGAGTCGGGTCTCCGGGTTGGTGATGAGGTCGAAGTCCACCACCACAGCTCGGGCATCAAACCAGGCGGTCGGTTCTGGCTCTGGCTCCGGCAGCGTGTCGGGCGTGAGCTCGAGGTTCCAGGCGTCGGTGAAGAAGTCGATCCCTCCCTCCGCGCGGGACTCGGCCTGCAGGGTGACGGTCAGCAGATCGTTGGGATTGACCGAGACGGTGTGATGCTGCGTGCACCAGACCCGGTCCTGAAAGCCATCGCCGAACGAGCGCCAGGGCGTGGGCTCGCCGTTGACGACCAGGCGCCAGACAGCCGCGCCGGGCGACGCGTCGCCGTGGCTGTGCACCTGGACGGGGACGGCGATCTCGGCGGTGCCCGCGGTTCCGTCATCCGGGATGACGCAGAGACAGGTGAGGTCGACGGAGAAGGCCCCTGAGGCGGCGAAGATCTTGTAGGTCACGTCGCCATCGAGGATCAGGCCCCCGGGTCCCGTCTCGGAAGCCGGCAATTGGCGTCTGAGCTTATGCACACACTCGGGGATCACGGCGACAGTCTCGAATATGGGGGGATCGTCGGGGGCGTAGCCGAGGCTTTGCAGAGGCATTCCGATGCCCCGGACCAGGAGCTTGAAGCCGGCCGGCTGCTGGTTGGTCAGGGCCCCGACCGGGGGAAGATCGGTCCAGGGAAGCTCGAAGGACGGGTTGTAGTGGAGGCTCATGGGATCAGAATCCTTCCCTATGGGTGGCTGAACAGGGTAATGGTCCTTTCGGCGGTCTGGGCGACAGGCGTTGCAGAGGCGCCGGAGCGGATCTTGAGATAGGGCATCGCGCGCAGGTCGCTGGATGCCACGGGGATGATGCGGCCGGCGGCGGCAGGAATGGTCACCTCGCTCCCGTCATCGCTGTACAGATCTCCGTAGTTGGTCCCATCGAACGATCCCTGAAACGTCAGATCCGCGGTGTCCCAAGCGGCCGGCATCAAGATCCCGGCCAGTGTGTGGGTCGGCTGGATGGCAACGGCGTCACTCAGGCTGGCCCCGCTGGCGATGGTGACGGTGTGCTTGCGTGAGGGAGCGGTGGTCGGGTAGGTGTAGGGCATGGGACCTCCGGAAGAGAGAATCGAGAAGAGAGAATCCAGAATGCGGAATCATATGGGTCTCGAGATGAGGGTGATGGTCCTTTCGGCGGCCTGGGTGACAGGGGTTGCGGAGGCGCCTGAGCGGACCTTGAGGTATGGAAACGAGCGGTAGAGCGTGGGATCGAGGGCAATGGTGGTGGCTGCGGCGGCCGTGATCGAGTGCTCGGCGCCGGCGGCGACATAGACGTCCTGGAACGTGGCGTTGTCAGCAGATCCCTGCAGCGTGATGGCGGCGGCGGTCCAGTCTGCCGGCATCTGGATGCCGCACAGGACGTGGCCGGGTGGCAACGTGACGGCCTCGCTGAGGCTGGCGCCGGCGGCGATGGTGGCGATGGTGGTGCGGGGCTGATTGTAGGCGATGGTTTGGACAAACATGGGAGACCTCCGGAAGCGAGAAAGCGAGG
>CAZKGO010000148.1:0-10041 GCA_964552235.1 uncultured Spirochaetales bacterium
CCGACGGAGCACGTGCGCATCCCCTACGGCCGGGGCATCTGCGGGCAGGCGGCCGAGAGCCGGCGGACCCTGGCGGTGCAGGACGTCAGCGGCGAGGGCAACTACCTCTCGTGCAGCGCCCGCGTCAAGGCCGAGATCGTAGTGCCGATCTTCCGCGCGGACCGCTTCGTCGCCGAGCTCGACATCGACTCGCACACCGCAGCGCCGTGGACTGCGGCCCTCCGCGCCTGCCTGGAGGAGGTCGCCGCCCTCGCCAGTCGGCTGTTCGAGGGCTGACGCGGGTCAATCCCCGTTGAACTCGTGCACGGCGTCGAACATGGCCGCGATGTTGGCCGTCGGGGTGCGCGCCTGCACGTTGTGGATCGCGTTGAACACGAAGCCGCCGCCGCGCCCGAACGTCTCGCAGCGGCGCAGCACCTGCTCCCGCACCTGCGCCGGCGTGCCGAACGGCAGGGTCTTCTGCGTGTCCACCCCGCCGCCCCAGAACACGATGCGGTCGCCGTAGCGCTCCTTGAGCACGGCCGGCTCCATGCCGCGCGCCGACACCTGGACCGGGTTCAGGATGTCGAACCCGCAGGCGATGAACGGCCCGATCAGCGGCTCGACGGCGCCGCAGGCGTGCTTGAGGGTCCGCCACCCGGTGTGCTCGTGGATCCAGCCGTTGATCCGGCTGTAGGACGGGGCCCACAGCCGCTCAAAGGTCTCGCGTGAACAGAAGGTCGATGTCTGCGTCCCGAAGTCGGTGCCGCAGACGAACGCCGCGTCGGGGCCCGCGTCGAGGGCGTCGCTGATGCGGGCCAGGTTCGCCAGCGCGATCGCCGTCTGGGCCTCGAAGATCGCCCGCACGTGGTCCTGCCGCGCGACCGTCGACACGTACCACTCCTCGACGTCGCGGATGCCGCGGGGCCGCCTCAGCATCGGAGCCGTCACCAGCGCGATGTCGCCCAGCCCGGTGCCGCCAAAGTTGGCGATCACGCCCCGCCCCGTGCGCGCCGCCGCCTCGACGTCGCGCCGCAGGATCGCGAGCGCGTCATCGTCGATGGGGCCGAACTCCTCCAGATTGTCCTCGACGCGCAGCGCCGCCTCGTCGAGAGGCGGCTGGCGGATGATCGTGTCGAAGAAGAAGCCGCCCGACGGCATGCGGCCGCTCGGCTGCGCCGAAGTGTCGCCTCGCGGGTAGATCAGCAGGTCGTCTCCGTCGGCAGCGGTGCGGAAGTGCCGCGACACCAGCACTTCCTGCCCCCACGGCGTGCGCCAGGGCCGCCAGCCCTCGTTGCGGAATCCGAACATGGTCTCGGGGGACCAGACGCCTTCGACGTCGACTCCGATCGCCTGCTTGAGGTCTTCCTCGACCTCGCCCAGCATCTGGTACGGCTCGATCACCTTGACCGGCCTGCGCTCCAGGCCGTAGTGCTCCCGCAGGGCGGCCACGGCGCTCACGTGAATGCCCGTCGTGGCCGTCGAGCCGAGGTCGATGGGAATCGGGCCTTCGCGATGCTCGAGGGCGGCCAGGAACCGCGCGCGTGAGTCCATGCCCGGATTGTGGGCTCTCGCGCGAGCGCGGTCAAGCTCCGAGCAGCAGTGCGGCGAGCTCCTCCAGGCTCGCGACGACAACCGTCGGCTCGAGGCCCGCGCACCTCGGGTCGTCGCTGCGCAACCGCAGCGAGCGCCGGTCGCCGGCAAAAAGGCAGGTCTGAAAGCCGGCCCGGGCGGCAGGCAGGATGTCGTTCAGCATGTCGTTTCCCACAAAGAGCGCCCCGGCCGCCTCGATGCCCCTGCGGCGCAGCCGCGCGCGGGCCAGCTCGAAGAGGGCGGGCGAGGGCTTGGCGCGGCCCTGCCTGTAGGAGTAAAGACGAAGGTCCCGCGCGAATCCGAGGCGCCTGTCCGTGACTCCCCAGAAGGCCTCGAACAGCAGCGGCGTGTAGAACTGGGCGTTGGAAATGAGGCCCAGAACGACGCCGCCGTCGCGAAGCCCTTTGAGGAGACTCAGCGCGCCGAGCATCGGCCAGACGGGATTGGCGAGCAGCTCGTACTCGAGGGCAAAGCGGCGTGCCGCCCGCAGCCGCATCGGCGCCAGCACGGCGCGCCACACCTGCTCGACGCGCACCTCGGGGTGGTCGACGCCCGTCTGCCGCGCGTGGCTGCCGCGGATCTCCTGTCGAAAGCGCTCCCGCAGATCGGCCGGGCTCATCGGCAGGCCGCGGCTGCGCAGCAGGTTCGACATCGCCTCGTCGTGCCGCCCTCCGACGGCGCTGTCGATGTCGCCCGATGCGCTCACGAACAGGGTGCCGTAGAGGTCAAAGAGCACGGCCTCGGCCGGGCGGAAGAGCCGGCCCGGCGAGCCGGGCCGCGGACCGGGGGGCGGCTCAGGCGCCATCGGCTGCGAGCGCTCGCGCACGAGGCGCACCAGGCGCGCGTGCTCACTCATAGGAGTCCGGGCAGAGCAGGAGCGGAGCATCCCCCGCGTTGAGCTCGCGCACGAGCGCCGCCTTGTCGATCGACTGCCGCACCGGGCGCTCCGCCGCCTGCCTGAAGGCGGAGAGCAGCCGGGAGGCCGTGGCTTCGAGCGAGAACTCCTCGAGCACGGCGCGCCGATTCGCTTCGATCAGCTCCGGCGGCAGCCCGGCAGCGAGAGCGCCGCCAAGGGCGGGGTTGTCGTCGAGAAGACGCTTTCGGCGCGCCGGGCTCTCGAGCACTGCGGTCAGAACGTCGCGCTGCAGGTCTTCGCTGAGGCTGCCGAAGTCCAGGTCGCCGGAGGCGGGCCGCGAGTCACTGCCGCCGGCGATGCCATAGGCGGCCAGGCGCGCCTGCCGGCACCGCTGGCGCTTGCGCTCCAGGAGGTCACGGTCGACCCACCAAGGCGGGACGCGGATGATCCTGTAGAGGTGATCCAGGCTCAGGCCGGCGTCGGCGAAATCAGGGCAGGTCTCCCGCAGATACCTGCCGTGCAGAGCGAGAGCCGCGGTCCAGGGCTCGAGGAACGCGAAGCCAAAGCCTTCTCTCACGCTGGTCGTAACCACGGCGCGGCAGTCGCTCAGCAGCGACTCGAGGCTGCGGCCCACTCCGACCCCGAAGCCGACCCCCAGCCCGCGGGCCTCGGAAAAGCCCTTCCAGGCGTCGTAGCTGCGCCGGTCCAGGGGGCCCGTCGGTTCCAGGGTGATCGCGAGCCTGCTGCCGGCGGGCAGGAACAGCGACAGCAGGAGCGCCTCGCCGACATTCTTGCGGCGGATCGCCCTGACCGGGTAGAGAAAGAGCGACCCCCGGCCGCGGCCGGCGTCGGCGGCGAGCGGGCGCACGGCGTTCGGCAGGTAGTGCAGGCCCTCGCCGCTGAGGCCGCAGCGCCGCAGCAACTGCTCGTCCCTCCTGTTGATCACGGCGTAGTGGCAGTCCTCGGGGTAGGGTTCTTTCGAGTAGAGGTCCGGCCGCCCGTCTTCGGCAAAGTCGTGGATCTGCAGCAGGACCGTCTGGCCCATCTGCTGTAGGCTGCGGATGACCTGCACCATCCCCTGGTTCTTTCCCAGCGTGGGGTTGTGGAAGTGGAACAGCGACGCCCCTTGGGGCCACACCTGCCGCGCCGCGGACACCATCTCGGCGGCGGCGGCCGCGGCATCGATCGGCCCCTCGCGGTCGCGGTCATAGGCCAGGGCGGCCACCTGCGCGGCAGGACAGCTCCACGACCCCGACCCGGCCTCGCCTGTAATGACCATGGTCTGCGCACGGCCGCGCAGCGCCTCGACCTGGTCGGCGATCACCCGCGTGACTCCGCCGGGACGCAGGTGGTAGTGAACCAGCGCGATCCTCACCGCCCGAACTTCCTGAGGTATTCCTTGACCTCGATCATCGGGGGACGCTCCTCGGTCGAGATCTCGGCCGTGACGGCGCTGTGGCGCCCCTCCAGCACCTCGAGGCTGATGTGCGAGGTGTTCAGCTGCGGGAGGCGGCCGACCTCGCCGTAGCGCTCGAGGCGGCGCAGGAACGTCGCCAGGATCCCGAACGACATGCGGCTCAGCGACTGCAGCGACTGGTTGCGGTGCACGCGCAGGTCGAGGTCCACCTGCCCGATGCACGCGCAGCCTCCGTCGTGGAGGATGTCCATGAGGTGGCCGATCTCGACGCCGTAGCCGACGGAGAACGGCAGCCGCTCGAGCAGCGACCTGCGGCCCGCGTACTCGCCGCTGAGCGGCTGCACGAGCTCGGCGAGCTCGGGATAGAACAGCGAGAACAGGGGGCGCACCAGAATCTCGGTCACCCGCCCGCCGCCGCTGGGGGCCAGGCTTTCGCCGCCTCTCAGCGGCCTCTCGTAGAAGGCCTTGACGTAGTCGAGGTGCGGATGCTCGAGCAGCGGCCCGACCAGGCCGTAGACGAACTTGGGGGCGATGTTGCTGATGTCGGCGTCGATCCAGACGATGATGTCGCCGTTGAGGGCGTAGAGGCTCTTCCACAGGTTCTCGCCCTTGCCCCGGAAGCTGCCGTGGCTCTTGAGGATCTCCGACGAGGTGTAGACCGCGGCGCCGCTGCGGGCCGCGATCCCGCGGGTGTCGTCGCTGGAGCCGGAGTCGACCACCGCGATCTCGTCCAGCAGAGCGAAGCGGTCCATCAGCTCGGTCTTGAGGACGAGGATCTCCTTGCCGATGGTCGCCGCCTCGTTGAGGGTCGGGAAGACGAGCGAGACCCGCAGGCCCTGGCTGCGCTTGAGCTCGACCAGCCGCTGCTTGTCGCGGAACTCGCTGTGGTGCCAGGTGTTCTTCAGGATGCTGCCCTGGTGCTTCACGACCGTGGCTCCTCGGCGGGCCGCTCGAGGCGGCGCAGCAGCATCAGGATCTGGCGGAATCCCTTTTCCAGCGGAGCGAGCTCGACCGACTCGCCGGTGAGCGTCTTGCGGCCCATGGTCACGCCGACCGTCAGGGTCGGCAGATCGAGGACGCCGAGGCATGGCCTGCGAGGCAGCGACGCCACCGGGTGAGACTTGACGCCCAGGTCGCGATGGACCGCCAGCAGCGCCTCCGCGAGGAAGCGGCTGCGCGCGGGGTCGGCCGCGGTCGTGGTCGAGTGGACCTGGACTTCGGCCCTGGCGCCCATTTCCGCGGCGGTGCTCGTGATCGTGGCGGTCACCGCCTCGCGGGCCATCTGCAGCAGGCTCGTGTTCGGCGAGTAGATCTCGACCTCCATCGTGCCTTCGGAGGGAAAGTAGCCGAGCCCGACGCCGGCCCGCAGCCGCGCGATGCTCAGGACCGTCTCCTTGTCCTCGCTCCAGCGGATGCTGCCCAGCCGCGAGGCGATCGCCGCGATCACCGACACCGCCGAACCGGCGCCTCCTTCGGGAAACAGCGGCCGGTCGTCGGTACGGACCGAGACCGCCAGCTCGCAGCCGCCCAGCGATTTCGTTTCCACGTCGCCGAGCAGCAGGCCGCTGACGAACAGCGCTGCCCTGTAGGCCTGCCGCTGTTCGCGTACGAACGCCTCCAGCGCCTCCGGGCCGCTCATCGGCGCGAACAGCAGCACGAGGTTGGCGCCCAGCGGCACCTGCTCCTTTTGCAGGTACTCGGCCAGGACCAGCAGCGTGGCTACCCCGATGCTGTTGTCCGCGATTCCGAGCCCCGAAGCTTCGCGGTCGGTGAGCCTCACGAGGCTCTCGAGGGGCGAGTAGGACGGATTGTCGGTGTTGGCCAGCAGCAGCAGGTAGTCGGCCGACGGGTCGGCCGAAGGAAAGGCGCAGCTGACGCAGCCCTCGGGGCTGACGTGGATTTCGGCGATGCCGAACTCCTCGAGACGACCGTTGACGAACTCGGCTCGCACGGCCTCGTTTTCCGTCGGCGACGGGATCTCGTTGAACTGAACCGCGTCGGAGATGATCCGGGTGACGTAGCGGGCAGGCGCCGCCCCCGCAGCCGGAGGCGGCTTGCGGCCGAGCCAGGCACGCAGCCTCGCCACCAGGCTGCGCTTCAGGAAGCCGTGGGACGCCCTCATCGCGTTCTCACCATAGGTCGGCTGTGCGCCGGGGTCAAGGCGCGTGGCCTGCCCCTCCGCAGGCCTCATCGTGGGCCGCCGGCGGCTGCGGGGGGGCCGCGGCCGTCAGGCGAAGCGGATGCCGAGCTTGATCGAGCGCTCGGGATGCTCAATGGCATCCTCGATGGCCGCCGGGGAGGCGTCGAACGGCACGATCGGGTGCACGAGGCTCTCAGTCGCCAGGCGGCCCGCGCTCATGAGAGCGAACGCCGTCTCCTCCAGCCGCTCGTCGTCCCACGCCGGTGCGTCGCGGCTCGGATTGCCCCAGACCGGCATGCTGCTGCGCACGGTCACCCGCGTGTGGTGCCACTCTTCGCCGAGGCTCAGGGCGGCGCCCTGGCCATAGTAGAACGACACGGTGACCACGAGACCCGAGTAGTGGACCGCCCGGATCGCCTCCTGCAGCGCGGCGTACGAGCCGCTCGCCTCGATCGAGACGTCGACGCCGCGCCTTGAGGTGGCGCGCTTGATCTCGTAGGCCGCGTCGCACGAGCCGGGGTCGAAGACGGCATCGGCGCCCATGCGGCCGGCGAGCCGGCGGCGGTTGGGCAGGGGGTCCACGGCGAACACGGCCTCCGCTCCGCTGAGCCGCGCCATCTGGACGATGAGCAGGCCGATGGCTCCCATGCCGAACACAGCGACGCGGTCGCCGAGGCGCACTCCCGCGTCGCGCACGGCCGCCAGGGCGAAGTGCGCGGGATCGAGCAGCACCGCCTGCTGCGGGCTCATGCCCGGCGGCAGATGGTGCAGCCGGTTCTCCCGCGGCCCGCAGTACAACGGCTGCACGGGCGCCTTGACCGCGCGCGGATCGACGGTGTGCGACTCGCGGATGCCGAGATGGCCGTAGACGCGGTCGCCCACGGAAAAGCCCTGGACCTGTCGTCCGACCTCGACGATCTCGCCGACGGCCATGTTGCCCATCACCCGTGGAAACAGCGGCCCCGGCTCCCGCGCCGGCAGGAACATGCGGTAGTCGGGGTCAAAGGCGCGTTTGCCGAAGGGAGTGTCGCCGCGGAACGCATGGCTCTCGGTGCCGTGCTTCGGCGCCGCAAAGAGGGTGCGCACGCGCACCTGGGCCGGCCCGAGGTCGGGCTCCTCGTACTCCCTCAGGACGGCCCGCCTCGGGGCGATCGCTACGAGCTCTCTGGGCATGGGGTCCTCCACCGGCGATGATGCGGAGAAGCCGCGGCCGACGCAAGCGCTACCGGAGCAGCTCCCCGTAACTGCGCAGATACGACGGCGCGAACGGCCTCTGCTGCGCTTCCCTGGCCAGGATCGGCGTCACCAGGTCGGCGTACTTCCTGGCCGCGGACTGGGCGTCCTCCGTGCCCAGCCACAGAGCCGCTGTGGCCCTCGTCCAGGCGTCGGCCACCTGGTCAGCCTGCAGGCAGATCTCGCCGGGCAGCGAGTACCTGTCGGCGATCTCGACGAGCAGCCCTTCGTCGTAGGAGGTGCGGGGATTGTCCGCGTACGCCTCCGACAGGGCCACCTTTTTCAGAGGCGAGGTGTAGGAGCAGCGGCCTCCCATCAGCGACTGGGCCGCCTCCGAGGCGAGCCACTTGACCAGCTCCCACGCCCTGTCCTTGCTGCGGGCGTTCTTCGTGATGCCCCACCCGTCGCAGGTCACGCGAGTGACCGTGCCCCGGGAACCGGCCGGCATCGGCGCCAGTGCGTAGTCGATGGCGCCGTTGGCCCGGGCCCTCTCCGCGTTCGCAAGCTCCTCGTTCGCGCTCAGCATCATCGAAACGACGCCGGAGTGGAACATCAAGGTGGCGCCCATCTGGTTGGTCAGGTCGATCGGCGGCGCGACCCTGTGTTTGTTGCGGATGTCCACGTAGGCCTGGAGCGCTCCCACCGCTGCCGGGCTCTGGTGCACCGTCACCCTGGTCTTGTCCCTGTCGTACAGAGTCCCGCCCTCGCGCCAGAGGGCGTGCTGCGCCTGGTAGTAGCCCGTCGTGGCCGCGTTGTACGTGAAGCCCCACTGGTCCGCCCGCCCGTCGCCGTTCCGGTCGGTCGTGAGCTTGCGGGCCGCTTCGAGAAAGGCGTCGGCGGTCCACGCCGCCGGATCGCGTGCGGGCTCGGCCACGGCGCGGTCCCTGAAGTGGCTCCTGTTGTAGAAGATCACGTCGACCGCCGCGTCGTAGGGCAGAGCGTAGATCCGGCCTTTGTACAAGAACGGGATCCACGACTGGAGCAGGTAGTCCTCGAGCCTGATCTCCCTCCTGACGCGATCCGTCAGGTCGATGACGGTTCCGCCGGCCATGAGCTCGCCGGTCCACTCGTCGTCGAGCCGCAGGACGTCGCCGAGGCTGCCCGCCGCCACCAGGACCTTGACCTGGGCATGGTAGTTGCCGGACACCGCGATGGTTTCGATCCTGACGTTCGGGTTGATCCTGCCGAACTCCTCGATGAGGAGCGAGAGGGCCTCCTGCTTGGGCAGGGGCACTCCTCCGCAGACGATCGAGATGTCGTAGGGGTCTCTCGCGGTCCTGCGATCGCCGGCCTGACCGCCGCCGAACAGCAGCGGCTGCGCGGAGCAGGCCGCCAGCGCGGCCATCAGCAGAAGACCTCTCACCGGTTTTCCTCGGCCTCCGCGGGATGCCGCACGCCCCGCTGTCTCAACAGTGGCGGTAGTACCTGGGGTAGTCGCCGACCAGGAGGTGCAGCGGCGGCTCGTCCTCCTCGATCCGCGGAAAGCGGCCGACCGGCTCGAGGAAGCGGTTGTCGGTGTGGTCATCGTTGACGCGGCTGACCTCGCCCAGCAGAGTCATGCCGCCCGCGGCGCCCCAGAACCTGTGGTAGACGCGCTGGGGAATGCACACCGATTCGCCGGCTCCGAGCACGACCTCCTCGCCAGGGGCGAGCGTGCGCTCCACGCCGTCAAAGGAGATGCGCACAGGAGTGCCGGCCGGCGCCTGGCCCGCGTCGGCATTCCAGAACTGCACGACCAGGGTCCCGCCGCCGCGGTTGATGATGTCTTCCATCTTCTGGAAGTGGAAGTGGCTCGGCGTCACCTGGCCGGGTTTCACGACGAGGATTTTCTCGGCGTAGACCTTTGCGCGGTCGCTGCCGAGCTCGGCGAGCGACCCGTTGCGGATGGTGAAGAGGAACAGCCCGCAGCGGTCGAAGTCGCCGGAGCCGAAGTCCGTGATGTCCCACCCGAGCTGGTGACTCGCGATCTCGCGGCACTCGGGCCCCTTGAGCCGCCACTGCTCGGGCGTCCAGAACGCGAAGGGGGGCAGGGCGAACCGCCGCTCCTCGAGGAAGGCCAGGCAGTCCTTCATGATTGCGTTGATCTGCGAGCGCTTCACCCGGACCTCCTTGTCGTCCTGCCGATCATCAGTCCGGCGTCGGGCGTTGTCAAGACCGATCGCCGCCGCTATAGTCCGGCTGCAATGGATCAGCGCAGGATTGCGGCGGTCCTCGAGGCCGCGACGGACACGGACGAGTTCCTGGTTGGGGTCGGAGTGCTGGAGCGCACTCCCGAGATCTTTCGCAAGGTGTTCGGCGGCTCGACCGCACTGATCGTCGCCGATGAGAACACCTGGCGGGCGGCCGGGGCGCGGGTCGACGCCGCGCTGGCCGGCGCCGGGGTCCGGCGGGCCGAGCCGCTGGTCTTTCCGGGCGTGCCGGTTCTGCCGCCCGACTACCGGCACATCGAGAGCATACGGGAAAAGGTGCGCGAGACCGGCGCGGTGCCTGTCGCCGTCGGCGCCGGCACGATCAACGACCTGGCCAAGCGCGCGGCGCACGAGGCCGGCGTGCGCTACATGAACGTGACCACCGCGGCGTCGGTCGACGGCTTTACCGCCTTTGGCGCGGCGATCGTCAAGGACAATTTCAAGCAGACCCTGCCGTGCGCCGCGCCCGCGGCGATTGTCGCCGACATCGACGTGCTGCGCAGCGCCCCGCCGGCCATGACCGCGGCAGGGTATGCCGACCTGATGAGCGAGGTGACCGCAGGCGCCGACTGGATGGTCGCCGACGCCCTCGGTATTGAGGCCATCCACAAGGTCGCCTGGGACATCGTGCAGA
>CAZKGO010000149.1:0-9633 GCA_964552235.1 uncultured Spirochaetales bacterium
GCATGGTCGGCCGCGCCCGCGCCCCGGCTGCGGACGGCATCCCCTACGACAAGGGCGAAGACTGAAGAGCCCGTGCCGGCGATTTCGCGGAACCGAGGCCGCCAAGGCACACGTCACACGGGGGCACGGTCCATGCTATTTCTGTGGAGAGCCTCGCATGAGGCTCCAACGTGTCCAGTGGAGACACAGATGAACAAGACCGTTCTGGTGCTGCTCGCAGCACTGGCACTGGCCGTATCGCCGCTTTTCGTCCAAGGACTCGGGCTCACCCTGGGTGTCGAGACCAGAACGTTCGACATCACCGACGCGGGCGAAGACGACGAGTTCAACCTGGCCGTCAAGCCCTTTGTCGACACCACCGTCACCGGTCTCGGGCCCGGCAGCCTCCTCCTCGAGCTCAACTACGCCATCCCCGCGCTTCCGGACTTCGAAGCCGACGCCGGCGCTCTGGAGTTCCTGGCGGAGTACGGTTTCTCGGCTGCCGGCCTTGACTGGGCGGTCGCCCACGATGTCGTCTACTACGCGGACGACCTCGTCGAGGACGACTCCTTTGACGGCCTGTTCTACGTCGGCGCGACCTGCGGGCTGCCCGTCGAAGGCCTCGCCCTGGCGGCCGAGGTCGACCTCTACTACGCCCAGGTCGGCGTCGCAGACGATCCCTTTGCTATCACCGCCTGCATCCAGCCCCAGTACGCCAAGGACTTCGGGCCGGGCAGCTTCAGCGCGAAGCTTCGCAACAACTTCTTCCTCTATCAGAAGGACGAGGACGCCCAGTTCTCGTCGATCGAGCTCAGGTTCGCCTGCTCCATGCCGGTCGGACCGGTCAAGGTCAAGCTCGACGTGCGGCCGAAGCTCGCCCCGATCACCAGCGAAGACGACGCCGACACCAAGCTCTGGATCGACGCGCTCCTCGCCTTCTCCTGCGACCTGTAGCCGTTGGTGTCTCGAGCCCCGCGCACCGAGGTGCCGCAGGGCTCTTTTCTTGCGGCCGTTCCGGCTTCAGTACCTGTACTCGCTGCCGCCGATGAACTCGCGCAGCAGCGCGCGGGGAGCGACCACGCTCTCGTCGCTCCACGCCGGGATCTGGTCGAAGATCTCGCGCACCCGAATCGCGCGCTCGTAGGCGTCTTCGCGCTCCGGGTCGCCCTTGAACTCCTCGATGAACGCGGGAAACCGGTCGGCGAGCCGGTGCTTCATGATCGGCAGCTCGTAGGGCAGGAAGCTGTTGACGATGGCGCTCGCCTCCTTGGAGCGGCCCACGATGTAGCGCAGCTCCGAGCGGCGCACGTAGTGCCAGTGGGCGATGGTCTGGCGCGGATTGTAGCTGCGGAACTGCATGTCGCGCACCATGCGGCGCAGCATCCGCACGTCGGCCCACCTGATGAAGCGGCCGTCGCGCCCCTTGAGCTGCGAGAGCGTCTCGATATAGAGCTTGAACTTGGACGCCTCCGGCACGTCGCCGGTCATCCCCTCGAACATGCCGTGCAGCGAATCGATCAGGATGATGTCGCGCGCCCCGAGCTGCATCTCCTGGCTCACGCCTTCGCGGCGGCCGGTCTTGAAGTTGTAAAACGGGATGGCCGCCTTGCGCCCCTCCAGCAGCTGGGCCAGGTGGCGGCGGATCAGCTCCAGGTCCAGCGCCTGCGGCGTCTCGAAGTCGTAGTCGCCCATGGCGTCCTTGGGATGGGACTCCAGGTCGTAGAAGTAGTGGTCGACGTTCAGCGTCACCAGGCGATAGCCTTCGCGGGCGAGAATCTCGCCGATCTTGATCGTGGTGGTCGTCTTGCCCGACGACGAAGGGCCGGCCACGATCACGATCCTCACCTCGTCGGCCCGCTCGAGGATCGCCCTGCCCGCTTCCGCGAGCTCGTTGGCGTAGAAGGCGTCCGACTCGGCGACCAGCTCGCGGTACCGGCCGCCCTCGACGAGCCTCCTCAGGTCGTCGAGCGTCACGAGATTGTGGTCCACGCCCCAGACCAGGGCCTCCCACAGCTTGCGGTAGGGGATCGCGTCCGACGAATAGGTCAGGCTCTGCCGGCCGGCGCGCTTGAGCGCGTGCTCGTAGCGGTAGACGATGTAGGCCTTCGCGGTCCTGGCGTGGCCGCGCTCGATGAGCGACTTCTCGACCAGGTCCTGCACTTCCTCCACCGAGGGGTAGCTCTGCGGGTCTTCGCGCGCCTCCAGCCGCCGGATCACGTCGTCGGTGACGCGGTCGGCGGTCGCCCGGTCGCGGCCGCCCACGGCGATGGCTGCCTGCAGCACGGCCATCGTGATCTTGTCGCGGTCAAAGGGCACCACCCGGCCGTCGCGCTTGACGATCTTCTCGATGCTCATCCGCACCTCCCGGCCGCCCCCCCCCAACCGCTACAGGGGCGGCCTTCCGTTGTCCTGAAGCCTGCGGGCGATGTACTCGGTGTCGAGGCGCAGGACCTGCGCCAGCTCGACGGCCTGGTCGCGCGACAGCAGGTTCTGCTCGGCGTACAGGTAGATGAGGGCCTTTTCCGCGATGCAGGGCACGGCGAGCGAGCCGCTCATGATCTCGCCGGCCGGCCCCGGGTAGCGCTCGCCGAGGTGGCGCGCGAGGGCCGAATCCGGACTGCGGCCCGCCAGCAGCGCGAGCTCCTCCCGCAGGGGCTCCAGGCGTCCGCGCGAGGCCTGCTCGCCCAGGGGCTTGAGCACCAGGAAAGTGTACTCCTTTCCCGGCAGGTAGTGGTGTCGTTCGCAGCGGGTGCAGTAGTTGGGCTCCCGCGGGTCGTCCTTTTCCCGGTCGCCCCCGATGATGATCAGGGGGTCGAAGTAGAGCGCCGGGCACTCGCGGCCGTCCACCCGGTAGTAGCGGTAGGTGTAGAACGAGTCGGCCAGGCACTCGGGATGCTCGCAGTAGGCCGTGAGCGGAAAGACGTCGGTGGCAATGTCGATGAGCAGCCGGGCGGTGGCGTTGAAGATCTCGCGGCGGAAGTTGAGGATCAGGGTGGGGAAGATGAAGACCAGCCCCCGCTCGATGCTCTCGCGGCGAACCACGTAGGCGATGCGCTCGTCGTAGAACGCGGCCTCGTCGACGATGCAGGTGCCGGCCTCCGGCCGGTCGCCGAGCGCCTGCTCGAGGTCGAAGGACGAGCGGATCTCGACGAGGCTCTCGCCGCAGCGCTCATAGCCGCCCCGGTAGGCGAGGGCGTCGCGCGGGACGTCGGGAAAGCGGCCGCGGTCCAGCTGCGAGCGCACGAACAGCACGCGGCGCCGGTCGGCGCCGGCGGTGACCGTGCGCGCGGCCGCGATCGCCCCCTTTCTCAGGGCGACCCTCGAATCGCGCCACACGCGGGCCGAGTACTCGGTCTTGCCCGACCCCATCGGCCCGATCACAAGGATGCGGCGCGAGGGCCGCACGAAGTCGAAGTGGTTGAACGGGGCGTGCACGCGCAGCTCGGGAAAGCCCAGATGCTTGAGGAAGCCGGAGACCTCAGGTTCCACGGCGGCGAGGGTGGCACGGCCGCCCCGTGAGGTCAAGGTACAGAAAGTACCGAGGGTGGAGCGGCCAAGGATGGCAGAGGCTCCACCCAAGCCCGAGCGCTTGCGCCGCCGCCTCCTCTCAGCGGGCCGCCAGTCGCGTGGTGGCCACCCGCAGCGCCACGTCAAAGGCGCGCCTGGTTGGCTCGACGTTGGCCACGCCGCGGCCGGCGATGTCGAAGGCGGTGCCGTGCGCCGGCGTCGTGATCGGCACCCGGAAGCCGGCGTGGTAGGTGACGCCGCGGTCGAAGCCCATCAGCTTGGTGGCGATCTGAACCTGGTCGTGATACATGCCCACAACGGCGTCGTAGTGCCCCGCCTTGACCCTGAGAAAGATCGTGTCGGCAGGGAACGGTCCGTCGGCGCGGACCCCGTCGCGTCGCGCCGCCTCGATGCCCGGGCCGATCAGCCGTTGCTCCTCGTCACCGAAAAGGCCGTGTTCGCCGCCGTGGGGGTTCAGGGCGGCCACCGCCACGCGCGGTTCCTGCACTCCGTAGTCCTTGAGGCAGCGGTCGATAAAGCGGATCCCCTCGGTGACCTTGTCGGCCGTGATCTGCGCGGCCACGTCGCGGACGGCGATGTGCGAGGTGATGCGGGTGGTCCACATCGCGTCGAGGATGTTGATCTCCAGGGCGGGGTTCGACTTGTCCAGCCGGTCCTTGAACAGCTCCAGCTCGCTCGGAAAGGGAGAGCCGCCCAGCTTCATCGCCTCCTTGTTGAAGGGGGCGAAGACGTAGCCGTCGACCCGGCCGGCCAGGCAGAGATCGAGAATGATGTCGTTGACTGCGTTCACGTAGCGGCCGGCCGCGGCGCTGAGACGGCCCAGGGGCTCGTTGGCGGCGTCGACGGGGCGGACGTCGACGAGCGCGGGCCAGATCGCGCGCCGCTCGGCCTCTTCGAGGGTCGCTGCACGCGGGACGTCGAGCCCCAGGCCCGCCACGCGGAGGCCTGCATCGAGGATGCGGCCGTCGCCGACGACGACCACATCGGCCGCGGCCATGCGCTTGCGGTCGGCGAGGAGCTTTGCCGTGAGCTCGGGACCGATGCCCGTCGGGTCGCCGAGGTGCACACAGATTCGCGGCTTGGTCTTCACAGTCTCCTCTTTCGTCACATCACATCAGGCCGAGCAGCCTCGGAATCGGGAAGACCACCAGGTCCGGAAAGTGGATCACCAGAGCCAGAACGGCGAGGAGGGTGACCATGAACATCACGTTCGCCTTGGTGAGCTCCCACATGTCGACCCCGGCCAGGGTGCACGAGATGTACAGCGCCGAGCCGACGGGCGGGGTCTGCTGCCCGATGCCCCAGTTCATGATCACCACCATGGCCAGGTGGATCGGGTGGATGCCGAGCTTGGCCGCGATCGGAAGGAACAGCGGCACGACGATCACCAGCATGGCGGTGCCGTGCAGAAAGGTGCCGGCGGCGATCAGCACCGCCGAGATGATCCACAGAAAGACAGCGGGCGAGGAGGTCAGGCCCAGGAACGGCTCCACCAGCATCTGGGGTATGCGCACGTAGGCGAACACCCAACCGAGGAGGTTGGCCACCGAAATGATGAGCATGACGCTGCCTGTGAGGAGGGCCGACTCCTTGGCCGCGGCAAAGATCTTGCCGAACGTTATGTCCCGCGTCGCGACGCCGTAGAGGATGATGTAGAGCGCAGCCACGCCCGCGGCCTCGGTGGTGGTGAACACGCCGCCCATGATGCCGCCGAGGATGATGGCGGGAAGGATCAGGGCGGGTACGGCCTCCACAAAGGTGCGTCCGAGCGCCTTGAGGTCGAATCTCGTGTCCGCGCCGTAGCCTTCGCGCGCCGAGATCGCCCACGCGACAAAGCTCATAAAGACGCCGATCAGGATGCCCGGGACGATGCCGGCGATGAACAGGGTGGTCACCGAGAGACCCACGAACACGCCGTAGAGGATCATGGGCACGCTCGGCGGGATGATGATGCCGATCGTCGAGGAGGCGGCGGTCACGGCCCCGGTGAAATCCGCCTTGTAGCCCTTCTTGATCATGGCCGGAATCAGGACGCCGCCCACCGCGGCGGTGTCGGCCATCGACGTGCCGGAGATCCCGGCGAAGAACATGCTGGTCACGACGTTGACGATCGCCAGGCCGCCCCTGAGATGGCCGACCAGCGCCATGGTGAAGTCGACGATCTTCTGGGACAGGCGGGTGTAGTTCATCAGCACGCCGACAAAGATGAACAGCGGCACGGCCAGGAGCGTGAAGCTGTCGACGCCGAGGTAGAGGCGCTGCACCACGATGGTCAGCGGCACCTTGGTCGCCAGCACCATGAAGCTCAGCGAGGTGATGCCGAGGGCAAAGGCCACGGGGATGTTGGCCAGGATGAACAGGGCCATGAGGCCGAAGACGAGTATGACGACGTTCATCGCGGCCCTCCTATCGCTCTGCCGGCCGGCGCGCCTTGAGCGCCCGCGCGAGGTTGATGCCCGTCTGCACGGCCATGAGCAGCCCGCTCACCGGAATCGTGCTGTAGGCCACCCAGCCGAGAGGGATCTGGGTGTACTCCATGGGGGTGTCGAGGAACTTGCCCGCGAAGATGAACCCCTGCCAGACCACGACGAGGAGGAACACGAGGACGGCCGCCTGGCCGATCACCTCGACGGCCGCGCGCACCGGCGCAGAGAGCTTCTTGACGACGAGATCGAAGCCAATGTGCTTGCCTTCGCGCAGGGCCATGTAGCCGCCCACAAAGGACAGCCACACGATCATGATGCGGGCGATCTCGTCGGTCCACGACAGCGGCAGGTTCAGCACGTAGCGGTAGAACACCGAGATCACGATCACGGCGGTCATCGCCAGGATGATCGAAGCGAGCACGGCGTCGACGATCCTGTCGATGCGTGTCTTGACGTTTTCCATGGGGCGCTCTCTTGGACAGCAGGGAAACCGGCGGCCGCAGCAGCGGCCGCCGGGTCGGGATCACGGATCAGTTGCCTGCCGCGGCGATCTGGTCGAGGACCTGCTGCGCGTCGGGATACTTCACGCTGTCGACGATCGCCTTCCACTGGGGCTTGGCCATGGCGACAAAGGCCTTGGCGTCGGCGGTGTTCACCTGAACGCCCTTCTGCTTCATGACGTCGGCGAGCTTCGCGTCCGCCTCGGCGCCGAGCTTGCGGGTGTAGACCGCCACTTCCTTGCCCGAGTCCACGAGGATCTTCTGCAGATCGGCGGGCATCGAGTCGAAGAGCGCCTTGTTGAACAGCAGGTGCACCGCCGAGTAGACGTGGCCGGTCAGCGACAGGTACTTCTGCACCTCGTGCAGCGACGCCTGGTAGATGGTGGCCAGCGGGTTCTCCTGCCCGTCGATGATCCCCTGCTGGAGCGCGCCAAAGACCTCGGTGAACTGCATCGCCACGGGGTTGGCGCCGAGGGCCTTGAAGGTGTTGACGCGGACCGCGCTCTGGGGCACGCGCAGCTTGATCCCGCTCAGGTCTTCGGGCTTGTAGATCGGCCTCTTGTTGTTGGTGATGTGGCGGAAGCCGTTCTCCCAGTATCCGAGGTGCTTGATGCCCTGCTCCTCCAGAGGCTTGGCGAGCTTCTGCCCGATCTCGCCGTCGAGCACCTTGGCGATGTGATCGTAGCTCACGAACAGATAGGGGGCATCGAGCAGCTTGAAGTAGTCGTCCAGCGCAACCACCGGGGAGGAGCTCAGGCCGGCCTCGAGGCCTCCGAGCTTGATCGCCTCCTGGATGTCCTTGTCGGCGCCGAGCTGCCCGTTCGGGAAGTGCTCGACCTTGATCGCACCCTTGCTGCGGCTCTCGACGAGCTCCTTGAACTTGACGGAGCCCTTGTAGTAGAGCCCTTCTTCGGTGTGCGTGTGGGCGATGCGCACCGTGTAGACCTTGGCCGGGGCCGCAGAACCGGCCGCCTCGGACCCGCCGCTGGCCCATGCCGCAGCCGCAGCCGCCAGCACGAGGATCGCGATCGCGACTACCTTCTTCATGTTCTCCTCCGTGTGATTGGTGCTAAGAATGTATGCATACATCGTGCCATGGCCGGGGGCGGCCGAAGAACGAACGGACTGCCGCGTTCAATTCCTTTTCCCACCGAGAGATCCGATCACCCCGCGGTGATCAGCCGCAAAGCGCATGCTGTTGCGATCTGAACCACAGCGATTCACCGGGAAACGTTTCGAATTGCAGCACGCCTCGCAGCCTGATACTCTGACGCATGATCAGGATCCTGTTCGTCGTCCCCTACGAAGAGCTGCAGGCGGTCGTGGAACCTATGCTGCAGGATATCGCTCCCTCCGGCATCGCCTTCTCGACGACGCACATGGTGGGCACACAGGGAGCGAAGACAATTCCCGCCGATGCGGACATCATCGTGGCGCGGGGCCTCACGTGCAAGGCCCTCCGGCAGTACCACCCCAGGGTGCCGACGATCGAGATACCGGTGACCGGCTACGACGTCGTTCTCGCCCTCGAGGAATGCAGGCGCGCCTACGGCACCCGCCGCGTGGCCATCATCGGGGCGGAGAACATGATCTTCGGGGCGCCGAGCCTCAATCACGTGCTCGACCTCCAGGTCCAGTGCTACCGCATCGGCGACGAGCGGGAAGCGGCCGGCCGCATCGCCGACGCGGTGGCCGACGGCGCCGAGGCGATCGTCGGCGGGCTCACGGTCTACAATGCGGCGCGGGCGTCGGGCGTGCCCTGCGTGTGGATCAGGTCGGGGCCCGACGCCCTCAGGCAGGCGGCCGAGGAGGCGATCCGCACGGCGAACATCACGATCCAGGAGCGGGAGAAGGCCCAGTTCTTCCGCATCATCATGGACTACACCCACGAAGGGATCGTGGCCGTCGACCGCCATGGGTCCGTGACGGCGCTGAACCGCTCGGCGGAGAACCTCATCGGCCCGGCGGCGCCGAACCTGATCGGTTCGTCGATCGACGGCGTGCTCCCGGCCCTCGTCGAGGTGATGCGCAAGGGCGAAGAGGAGCTCGGCGCGCTGGCCCAGATGCGCGACACCATGATCGCCGCCAACCTGGTCCCGATCCGGGTGGGCAGCGAGATCACCGGGGCGGTCGCGACGCTGCAGGACGTCACGCGGATCCAGGAGCTCGAGGGCCGCATCCGCAAGCGCATGCACGAGAGCGGGCATACGGCCAAGTACCGCTTCGACGACATCATCGGCGGCAGCGACGAGCTCGCCGCGGCCGTCCGCGCCGCCCGCAAGTACAGCCAGGCCGACGCCAACATCCTGATCGTCGGGGAGACGGGCACGGGCAAGGAGCTGCTGGCGCACAGCATCCACGCGGCCAGCTCGCGCGCCAACGGGCCGTTCGTCGCCGTCAACTGCGCCACGCTTCCGGAGCACCTGCTGGAAAGCGAGCTCTTCGGCTACGTCGAAGGAGCCTTTACCGGCGCCTCCAGGGGCGGGCGCACCGGGCTCTTCGAGGTCGCCCACAGGGGCTCGATCCTGCTCGACGAGATCGGCGAGATCCCGCTGTCGCTGCAGGCCAAGCTGCTGCGCGTGATCCAGGAGCGGGAGATCAGGCGCGTGGGCGACGATCGCGTGATCCCGGTGGACGTCCGCGTCATTGCCGCCACCAACGACGACCTCAAGAGCCGGGTCGCATCCGGGAGCTTCCGCAGCGACCTGCTGTTCCGCCTCGACGTGCTGCGCGTCGCCATGCCGCCGCTGCGGCGCCGCCGCGAGGATATCCTTCCGCTGTTCCGGCACTTCATCGACCACTACACGCGCCGTTTCCGCAAGCGCGTCGAACGGGTGAGCGAGGAGGCGCGGGCCGTCCTCGAACGCTACGAGTGGCCCGGCAACGTGCGCGAGCTCATGAACGTCTGCGAACGGCTTGCCGTGCTGGTCGAATCCGACGAGATCACCGGCGCGGACGTGCGCTCGGCGCTCGACCTCGCTGCAGCCGGTCTCCCGCTCGAGGCCTCCGCGCAGGCGGCCGGTGCGGGCGGTGCCGCCGGTGCGGCACGTCGCGGCACGATCGACGAGATCGAGCGCCAGGCGATCCTCGCCGCGCTGGCCGAAAGCGGCCGCAACCGCAGCGACGCCGCCCGCAGGCTCGGCATCAGCCGCACGACGCTCTGGCGCAAGCTGCGCCGCTTCCAGGCGCGGGAGCGGCAG
>CAZKGO010000150.1:0-9607 GCA_964552235.1 uncultured Spirochaetales bacterium
GCGTGCCCGCGGCGTGGCTCGCGGCTACGGCCGACCGCCTCCGCGGCGCCCTCGCGCCGCGGGTGCGCAGGCTCGAGCGGCTGCGGGCCAGGCGCAACGCGGCCTACGCGCGCATGCGGCTGCTTCAGGAGCGGCGCGCCTCGGCCGTGGAGCCGCAGGCGCTGCTGCGCCTCGATCGGGCGATCGCGCGCGAGGCCGTGGGCTGGCGCCGCGCCTGCGATCTGATCCGGCGCGTCCCGCTGGAGCCCACCCACCGCAGCATTGCCAGCGAGGTGGGGCTGCCGCGCGGCACCGTGGACAGCGCGCTGCGCGCGGCCCTGCGGCGGGCCGAGGGGCTGTTGCAGGCCGACCGGATCCGGTATGCTTGAGCGCGTGCAGATCGTGCTCGCCACAGCCAACAGGCACAAGGCCGAGGAGTTCCGCAGGATCTTTCCCGCGCAGCAGATCGTCCTGCCCGCCGAGCTCGGCATCGATTTCGACTACGAGGAGACCGGCGGCACCTACCTCGACAACGCCCTCGGCAAGGCCACGGCCCTGTTCCGCAAGGTCGGCCGTCCCGTGATGGCCGACGACTCGGGCCTTTCCGTCGCCGCGCTTGGGGGAGAGCCGGGAGTGCTCTCGGCGCGCTACGGCTCGGCGCCGGGTGGGCCCAAGCTCGCCGATGCCGACCGCAACCGCTACCTCCTCGCCCGCATGGGCGGGGCGAGCGACAGGCGCGCGTTCTTTGTCTGTTGCCTGGTGCTGGTGGCGGGCGACTACCGCTTTTTCGTGGCCCAGGAAACCGTCGAAGGAGTCATCGCCCACGAGCCGGCGGGCCAAGGCGGCTTCGGCTACGACCCCCTGTTCTACCTGCCGGAGCAGGGCATGACCGTGGCCGAGCTGCCGGACGAGCACAAGGATCGCATCTCGCACCGCGGACGGGCAGCGGAGCGCATGCGGCCGATCATCGAGTCGCTCGAAGGCTGAGCCGGCGGCGCAACGCTGAGCTCCCTGGTCGAAGCTGAAGGCTGCTCGCCGCGGTCACGGCTGCGGAACCGCCAGCGTGCTCGCGAAGCCGGCGCGCGCCGCGGCTTCGCGCACGCGCTGCAGATTCGCCGCCGGCACGTCGCGCACGCGCACCCGGTGCACCCCGTCGCCGCCGCGCTCGGCGACCGCGGTCACGCCCTCACCGGCCAGGCGCGCCACCGCCCGCGCGGCGTTCTCCTGCTGCGCAAAGGCCGCGACCTGCACCAGGTAGCGGGCTGCGGTCACGTCCGGCCGCTCGACGATCTCGACCCTCACGCGCGCCAGGCCGCTGCCCGTCATCTCGATCGCCTCGGCTGCGGCGCGCGACAGGTCGATGACGCGGCCCTCGACAAAGGGCCCCCGGTCGTTGATGCGCACCACCACTTCCCTGCCGTTGTCGAGGTTGCGCACGCGCACCCGCGTGCCGAACGGCAGAGTCTTGTGGGCGGCCGTCATCTGGTTGGTGTCGAAGATCTCGCCGCTGGCGGTCCTGCGCCCCTGGAACTTGCCCGCGTACCAGGAGGCGAGCCCTTCTTCAGCGCCAAAGGCGAGGGCGGCGCACAGCAGGAGCGACGAGGCTGCGGGGCGTTTCACACCCAAAGCTATCGGAGAGGGGCCGCACCCCCTTGAGGCGCGGCCCGCTCCCCGGCCGCTACGTCCGCCTGCGGACGTAGCGCTCGATCGAGGCCCAGAGGTCGTCGGCGAGGCGGCTGCCGCCGTCGCGCAGGAACAGGTACTGCCGCACCGCGAGGGTGACGTTGTCGCGGTCGAGGGCCAGCTCGCCGATGGCGTAGTGCGCCTCTTCGATTCCGCTGCGATAGCGGATCGCCCGCTGGTAGTACTGCAGCGACCTGTCGTAGTCGTTCATGTTGCGGTAGGCGAGGCCGGCGAGGAGCAGGGCTTCGACGAAGTCGTCCTCGATCTCGATCGCTTTCAGCGCATCGCCCAGCGCGCGCTCCCAGTCGCGCCGATCCGCATACCCCCGGGCGCGGTCGTAGTACTGCCTGGCAGACCGCGGCGGGCCGGGCTGTCTCGGCGACTGCGTCGCTGTTCCCGGGCGTCCCGGCGAGCCGGGGGCCGGCGTAGGGGCGTTGTAGATCTGGGCCGAAAGAGAGACTGCCACTATGGACAGCAGGACAGCCAACACAACGACTCGCTTTGTCATTTCAATAATCCTCCGATGCTTCAACACGCGCGGGCCCGGCCCGCGTCACTTCGTCTGCCAGATGCCGTAGGTGCCCGTCATCTTGTAGCGGCCGCGGATCTGCTCGAAGCTCCCGAGCGGCTTCCACTCGTAGCCGCTCTTGTCGATCGGCTGGTCCGCGCTCTTGACTGCGGACTCCGAAGCCGTCTTCTCACCACCGCCGGCGGGGCTGCCTCCCGCGACCGAGTCCCACTGCCAGTAGACCCACCCCGCGGGGTCCATGTAGAGCTCGAAATGCGAGTCCTCGCCGTCCTTCAGGAATTCGCCCTCGTTCGCGGTGATCAGGAAGTCGATGCCGTACAGGGTGCCGACGCCGTATCGGTACTCGGCGTACCACCAGCCCTCGTCCACCGGATAGTACACGCCGTAGGTTAACCAACCCGGCGGCAGAGCGTTCGTGTAGAAATAGTCCGGCGGTGAGACATCCCAGGTCAGCGCCAGGTACGGCTGCCCGTCCTCTCCCATGCAGGCGCCGAGGCCGAGAATCACGGCGGCCAGAAGGCTGATCCTGACGAAGTTGCGCATGTCGATCCCCCTTGAGCGCGGCAGGCCGCTGCCCGCCATACTCCACTGTAACACGCGAACTGCCCGTTTGCAGTCACCCCCGGGCGCGTCCGGGCTTGCCGACCGCGCCACAGGCGGCTCTATTGGATGAGGCGGCGCAGCAGATCGTCGCGGTGGCGCCAGTTGGGCCGCACCTTGACCTGCAGGTCGAGGCGCACCGGGTAGGGGAAGATCTCCGCCAGCTCCCGCTCGGCGGCCGTTCGGATCGCCCGGATGCGGCTCGCGCCCTTGCCGATGAGGATGCCCTTCTGCGACTCGCGTTCGACGCAGACGAAGGCTCGCGCCCACAGCCCTTCGCCCTGCCGCTCGGTGTCCGCCATCTCCACGTAGAGCGCGTGAGGCACCTCCTCGCGCACCTGCTCGATCGCCTTTTCCCGTATGATCTCCGAGATGCGGAACTCGACATCCTGGTCGGTGTAGTAGTCCTCGGGGTAGGCGGGATCGCCTTCGGGGGCCAGGTCGAGCAGCCGCTGCCGCAGCCGGTCGATGCCGTCGCCGGTGAGCGCCGAGACAGGGTCGCCCCCCAGGCCCCGCTCGGCGAGAAAGCGGTCTACCTCCCGCCTGTGCCCCGGCACCACGTCGGCCTTGTTGAGCACGACGACCTTGGCTCCCCGGAACGCGGCCACGAGGTCGGCGATCTTCTGCTCTTCGTCACCGGGCCTGCGCGAGAGGTCAACGACGTAGAGCACGATGTCTACTTCGCCGAGCGACGAGGTGACCAGGCCCTGGAGGTGGAGATTGAGCTTGCGCTGCGAGTCGTGCAGCCCCGGCGTGTCGATGAGCACGAGCTGTCCCTCGGGGGCGGTGACGATGCCGCGCACGCGGTTGCGGGTGGTCTGAGGCACCGGCGAGACGATCGAGACCTTGCCTCTGCAGAGGCGGTTGATGAGGCTCGACTTGCCCGACGACGGGCGGCCGATGATCGCGACCGTGGCGAAGCGGGGGCCGCTCATTGCCAGTACTTCCCGTAGAGCAGCTCGAGCCTCTGCCGCGCTTCGGCGGGGATCGCCTCGACCGTCGTGAGGATCGCCCCCCGCGCTGCGCTCAGGCACGGGCAGTCGGAGATCCCGGCTACCGCGTCCACAAAGGCCGGGATCAGCGCACGCGCGCGCTCGCCGTTGGACTTCATCACCGCCTCGATGCCCTGCTGGCTCACCGCCTCCTCGGCTTCGCTCCAGCAGTCGTAGTCGGTGACCATCGCCACGACCGCGTAGCACATCTCGGCCTCCCGGGCCAGGCGTGCCTCGGGAAGCACGGTCATGCCGATCAGGTCGGCTCCCCAACTGCGATGCAGGCGGCTTTCGGCGCGCGTGGAAAAGGCGGGCCCCTCCATGACGACGAGGGTTCCGCCGCGGTGAAAGCGCTCGCCCGCCGATTCCAGGACGCCTGCCAGGGCGGCTCGCAGGCGTGGGCAGAACGGCTCGGCAAAGGCGACATGGCCGGCCACGCCTTCGCCGAAGAACGTGCCGGGCCGGCCGCGCGTACGGTCGATGAGCTGGTCGCAGAGCACGAAGTCGCCGGGCCGGCGCTCCTCGCGCAGCGACCCGACTGCGCTGAAGGCGATCACCTGACGCACGCCCACGGACTTGAGCGCCCAGATGTTGGCCCGCGAAGGCACCTCGGAGGGCAGGAGCGTGTGGCTGCGGCCGTGGCGCGGCAGAAAGGCCACGAGCCTGCGCGCACCCGGCTTGCCGGCGCCGAAGCCGCCCGCGGCGATCTCCCAGAGCGCCACGCGGTCGGAGGGCGCTCCAAAGGGCGTCTCGATCCGCCGCTCGTCGAGGAGCCGCGCGCCGGCGATGGCCTCCAGGCCCGTTCCGCCGATGATGGCGATGTCTGCGTTCATGGCCCGCCGATTATACACGCACCGCAGGGGCGCTGCGCGTTGCATTCACCCCCCCTTCTCGTTATATTGGCCGCATGCTCAATCCCCTGTATCTGGGCCGTTTCCAGGAAAGCGACGAAGAAGAAAAGCACGAGGAACGCACGCCCGATTTCCTCTTTCAGAGGACGCTGAAGACACGCACGATCATGCTCTCGGGCGAGATCGACAAACGCCTGGCCGAGCGTGTCGTGCGCCAGCTCATCCTGCTGGAGGACGCGGCCGGGGAGCCGATCAAGATCTTTGTCGATTCGCCGGGAGGCGACGCCGATGCGGGCTTCGCGATCTTCGACATGGTGCGCTTCGTCAAGCCTCGGGTGATCGTCGTGGGCATGGGGCTCGTGGCCTCGGCGGCGGCCATCGTGCTGCTGGCCGCGCCCAAGGAGGACCGGGTGGGGCTGCCGAACTCCCATTACCTGATCCACCAGCCGCTGAGCGGCATGCGCGGCGTGGCCACCGAGATCGAGATCCACGCGCGGGAGCTGGAAAAGCTGCGGGAAAAGATCAACCGCCTGATCGCCGAGGAAACGGGTCAGAAGCTGGACAAGGTGGCCAAGGACACCGACCGCGACTACTGGATGAACTCCGAGGAGGCCAGGCAGTACGGCCTGATCTCCCGGGTCGTCAAGAAGGGCAGCGAGCTCTAGCATGGACCGCGCCGACCTGGCCCGCGAGCTCAAGCGCACGCTCCACACGCCCGAGCCCGGCCTGTTGGCGGGCGCGGCGCACAGGAGCGGCAAGGTCCGCGACATCTGGGACCTGGGCGACCGCCTCCTGATCCTGGTGAGCGACCGCGTTTCTGCCTTCGACCGGGTGCTGACCACGCTGCCCTGCAAGGGCGAGGTGCTCAACCGCACATCGCTGTTCTGGGCCGAGCAGACCCGCGACATCATCGCCAACCACATCCTCGGCCGCCCTTCGCCCCGCTCGACGCTGGTGCGCAAGTGCCGCGTCGTGCCGATCGAGGTGGTGGTGCGCGGCTACCTCGCCGGCAGCGCCTGGCGCGACTACGGCAAGGGCGGCACGGTCTCGGGCATCCGCCTTCCGGCGGGCATGAGGGAGAACCAGCGCTTCGAGCGGCCCCTGCTCACCCCTTCGACCAAGGAAGAGATGGGAGCCCACGACCGGCCGATCTCGCGGGCCCAGATCATCGCCGAGGGCCGGGTGCCCGAGGCGCTGTGGGAGCGGATCGAGCGGACGGCGCTTGCCCTCTTCGAGCGCGGATCGCAGCTGCTCGCCCGCCGCGGCCTGATCCTGGTCGACACCAAGTACGAGTTCGGCACCGCGGGCGACGAGCTGCTGCTCGTCGACGAAGTGCACACCCCCGACTCCAGCCGCTTCTGGTACGCAGCCGAGTACGCCGGCCGTTTTGCGGCCGGCGAGCCCCAGAGGCAGCTCGACAAGGAGTACCTGCGCCGTTGGCTCATGGAGCGCGGGTTCATGGGCGAGGGCGAGCCGCCGGCGATCCCCGACGAGGTGCGCATCGAGACCGCCGGCCGCTACGTCGAGGCCTTCGAGACGATCACCGGCGAGCCGTTCGTGGCGACCGCGGGGTCGCCTGCCGACGAAGCCGCGGCCGTGCGCGCCTGGTTCGCGCGGCGGTGAAGCGGCCGGTCTTCGCGGCCGCAGCCCTGGTCCTTGCCCTGGCGGGGTGCCACCAGTCCGTCACGATCCTCACCTGGAACGCCTTCAATCTCTTCGACGCCGTCGACGACGGCACCGAGTACCGCGAGTACGACCCGGGCCTCGGCCGCTGGAACGCGGCGCTCTACGAGCGCAAGCTCTCGGCGCTGGCCACGGTCATCCGCCGCTCCTGTCCCGGCGGCCCTGACATCATCGCGCTGCAGGAGCTGGAGAACCGCCGCGTCCTCGACGACCTCTGCGGCCGGCTCTCCGGCTACGAGCACCGCGTCGCCCCCGACGGCCGCGGCGGCGTGCGCTGCGCAGTGGCGAGCCGCTTTCCGATCCGCAGGTCGACGACGCTCGAAGTCGGCGAGTGGGACGGCCAGCCGCTGCGCCCGGTGCTCGAGGTCGAGATCGACTGCGAGGGCGCGGATCTCCGCCTGCTGGTCGTCCACTGGAAGTCCAGGGTCGAAGGCGAAGGCCGCACGCAGCCGGCCCGCGACGCGGCGGCGGCCGTGGTCGCCCGCAGGCTGTCCCGCCTGCTCGCCGAGACGCCGGCGGGCGACGTCGTCGTTGCCGGCGATTTCAACCAGAACGCCGACGAGCTGCTCGCGGGCGTCGGCAGCCGCGGGGCGGCCGTGCTCGCCGGCGTCGCCTCGCCCGCTCAGGCGGGCGCCTCGGGCGGCCGCGTGGCGCTCTACGACCCCTGGCACGGCCTCGCGCCTTCCGATCGCGGCAGCGCCGGCTACCGGGGCGCGTGGCAGACGCCCGACCACCTGCTGTTGTCCGGCGGGCTCTTCGACCGCAGCGGCCTCTCCTACCGCGACGGCTCTTTCCGCGCGGTGCGTCACTCGTTCATGCTCGACCCGGGCACCGGCTTCCCGCTGCGGGACCGCGAGCTGGTCTGGCGCTACTCCGACCATCTTCCGCTGATGCTCGAGCTCGAGCGCAGATAGTGTCCTGTAACCGAGTTCATGCTTGGTCCTGCGTGGCCTTGCGGACGCTGCGCAGGATTTGCCTGGAGCTCTTGGTCCACACGAATCGTTTGCCGGATTCGTTCCAGTGGTGGATGTCGTCCATGATCGCCCGCTCCAGTTCTTTGACGCTGCTCCAACTGCCGCGACGAATCCTCTTGGTGGTGACCTCCGAAACCCAGCGCTCTGCCAGGTTGCGCCACGAAGCGTGCGCAGGTGCGAAGTGCACAACGAATCGTCCGGGTCTGGACTCCAGGAGCTCACGTACGCCTTTGGTGTCATGACTGGAGGCGTTGTCCACGATCAGGTGCAAGACCTTCCGTTTTGAGGTGTTGCGGTCCACCAGTTTCAGGAACTCTATGTATTCCTGTCGACGGTGACGGTCTGCGCAGGCACCGATCACTTTGCCTGAGGCGGCGTTCAGCGCAGCGAGGACCGCGGCGGCAGGCTGCGGGCACGCTCACCGTTCGGATCCGCCGCGGCTATCTGCGGGGCGGGACACTATCCTTCGGGCCCGACGATCCGACCGGCGGCGCGGTCGAGGCCGCCGAGGGGAGCGAGGCTCTCCTCGTAGGCCCGCGAGGCGTTGCGCAGGTGCCCGCCGAGAACGGCGTGGGCCCGCGACAAAGCGGCCACGGAGCGCTGGATCTCCTCCAGCAGCGTGGCGAGGCGCTTCTGGTCCGCCGTGAGCATGAAGCCGCGCAGGCCGTGCGCCACCGTCTGGAGGTAGAGGAACAGGCTGGACGGGCTCACGGGAATGACCCGCGCGGCGAGCGCCGAGCCGAACAGGTCGTCGGCGCCGTCGGCAGCCACAAAGGCGTGGTAGAAGACCGCCTCCGATGGCACGTACATGAGGGCGAAGTCGTAGGTGCCCTCCTCGGGGCGGATGTAGCGGGAGGCGATGTCGGCGGCGTACCGCGCGATCGCCCGCCGGGCCTCGGCCGAGAGCCTGCGGTTGCCCGCGGGGCCCGCCATCTCGTCGCGCAGCACTTCCAGGGGGAACTTCGAGTCGATCGGCACCAGCCGGTCGGCCAGGCGCACCACCGCGTCGACGCGGCCGCCGTCGCGGAAGCCGTGCTGCAGCTCAAAGGCGCGGCGCGGCAGCCAGCTGCCGAGCAGGGCCGCCAGCATCGTCTCGCCGACCACGCCGCGGCTGCGCGGCAGCAGCAGCGAGCGAGTGAGGTCGTTCAGGGTGCGCGCCAGGCCGTCGATCTCGGCCAGCCGGGCCGCCAGGTCCGGCCCTTCGCGCCTGCGCAGCACGAGAGCGAGGAGCAGGAGGAAGACGGCGACGCCGGCAGGAAGGAGCCACAACGCGGCCGCCGGGATCGTGACTGTCTGCATGGCTGTCGAGCGTAGCGTCGCTCGCGCCCCTTGTCCACGAGGACCGCCCGTCGCCTTGACGGCCGCCGCGCTCCCGTGGTAAGCGTCTCTATGGGACCCGAGCCTGGTTCCCCGCTTCCGATGCACGCACTCTCCCGCCTGGTCTCATCATACGTCGCGCTCGCAAGGGTGGTCGCGCCCGAGCGCTCGCGCACCGCGGCGCTGATCCGCAGCGGCGACGCCGCGCGGGCGCTGGCGCGGCTGCCCGCCGAGATCGCCGAGCTCGTCGCCGCCTTTGACGGCGGCCATGCCCACCCCGATGCCAAGAGCGCGCCCGCGCGCCGCCTGCTGGAGTCGCGTGGGCTCGACGCGGCCAGGGCCGACCTGCTGCTGGAGGCGAGCCAAGTGTCGTACTGGTGGCTGGTGGCCCGGCTCGCCGGGGGCGGCGCCGTCGAGGCGGCCAGCATCGCCGCGGCCCTGGCCGCCGGCGCGGCTGCGCGCGGGCCGGCGATCCGCGAGCTGGCCGCCGCCGCAGCCGCCGATCCCACCGTCGAGTCGGTCTACGGCCTGATCGGGGCAGCGCTCGCCGCGTGCAGCCTTCCCCTGGACCTCTTCGCGGAGCTTGACCTCGAGGAGATGGCCGGCCGCCCCTACCTGCAGGAGGCGCTTGGTGGCGCATGAGGTCGTCTGCGTCATTCCCCGCTGGGGACGGACGTTCGTGCGCATCATGGAGCGCCTGGCGCGGGTCGCCGCCAACCGGGCCGACATCGAGGCCGTGCTCGAGGTGGTCGGCCGCTCGCGCGAGCTCGCATCGCCCGATCCGGCGCAGGCCGGCCGCGCTCTCGCGGCTTCCGGTTGTCCCTGGGTCGGCGTGGCGCCCGATCGCAAGCGGCCCGAGCGGCCCTACCGCATCGGGTTCGTGGGCATGGACGTGGAGATCGCGGGGATCCGGCTGCGCGTCGAGGGCGACGAGCCGCACAACGGATCGTCGCTGATCCGCCTCGACGAAGCGGACTTCGCCATCGTCGGCCTCGACGA
>CAZKGO010000151.1:0-9489 GCA_964552235.1 uncultured Spirochaetales bacterium
CCTTGGCCATGACTGTTACCCCCACCCAATGGGTCGTCCCGACAGGGCCGCCCGTCGCGTCCTCGCGACGGGCCCCCCGCCTGCGCCGCTCGGCGGCGCCGCCGCGCGCCGGCCGCCGCCCCCTCACCCCTCATGCGCTACTCCTCCATGAGCCAGGTGCGGATCAGCTGCGCCACGTCCTCCGGATGCTCGCGCGCCATGTTGACGGCGTTCTCCTGCATCTCCTGGCGGGCCCTGTCCTCGATCGAAAGCTCGACCTCCATGCCCTGCTCCTCCGCACTGCGGAGGGCGGCCTCGCGCATGGCCTGGTGCTGCCGCGCGAGCTCCTCTTCCTTTTCCCGCCTGCGCCGCTCGAGGTACTTGGAGAGCATGCGGGCAAACAGCACGACGGCGAGGATCGCGCCGAGCCCGATCAGCGACCAGATGATCGCCTCGCGCACCTGCTTCTGTCGGCGGAACACGCTGTCTTCGGAGGCGTGCTCGGCGCGCCGGTCCTTCTGCAGGTGGGCCACCGTGACCGAGTCGCCTCTGTTCGGGTTGAATCCGATCGCGTCCCGTACCAGAGCCTCGACCGTCTTCAGCTCCTCGGGCGATACCGGAACGTATTGCCTCTTGATGCTCCCGTCGGGGTTCAGCTCGACGGCGCCTTTTCCATCATAGTTCCATTTCCACACACCGTCAATTGCGACCGAGGCGGTGACCCTGCGGATGTTCCACGGCCGCTCCTGCCGCTCGGTGTTCCGCTCGTTGATGGCCTCGTTGCGGATCTCGGACTGCTCCTTGAGCCGGCCAACGAGATTGCTCAGGTCCTTGTACGCCGGCGGAGTCTGCCCTTCCTGGCCGGGAGGCCCCTCCGGGTTGATGCCCGTGCCTTCCCAGTCGCGGCTCGACCGCTCGGCCGAGAGGGTCGTCGACGGGATCACCTGGCTCTCATCGTACGCGGTGCGGGGGTTGTCCGGCTTGAGGGTGATCGGGAAGTACTCCATGGTGGTGCTCGACTGCTTGCTCATGTCCAGGTCGATGTCGAGCTTGAGGAACTCGATCCGGTCCCTGGTGTAGAACTGGCTCAGCGCCTGCAGTACCTCGGCCTTGTACTGCCGCTCGAGCCTGGCCTTTTCCGCCAGCTCGCGCTTGGCCAGGTCGAGCCGGTCCAGGTCCGCCAGGCTCTTGAAGTCGTTGAGCACCAGGCCGCGGTTGTCGGTGATGACGATGTTCTCGTCGGCCAGGCCGGCGATCGCGAACTTGACCAGCTTGACGATCCCCTCGATTTTCTTCCGGTTCTCCGTGATGTCGCTGCCCGGCTTGGGCGTGATCTGGATCGAGGCCGTGATCGGCTTCTGGTCCTGGGCGAACAGGGCGTCTTCGGGGATGTCGAGGATGATGTTGGCCGCGTCCACGTCCTCGATCGCCGTGATGTGCAGCTCCAGGTTCTGGGTGAGGGCGCGGCGCAGGTTGACCCGCCGCTCGAAATCGGTGAGCGTGAACCGCTCGGTGTCGAAGACCTCCCAGGGATCGATGTCCTTGGGAACCAGGTCCTCCCGGAACAGCATCGCCCTCATCGAGCGCGCGGTCCGCTCGTCGGCGACCAGCACGACGTTGTCGGGGCGCACCTGGTAGCGGCCCGGGATCTCCTCGTCGAGCTTTGTGACCGTGCGCGTGAGCAGCGCCTGGTCCTTGATCGGGACGCCCCACAGCTGGGCCATCGCCGGCCTGGACGAGAGCGTCGCCAGCAGGATCAGCGCAGCCGCCAGGACCCCCACGACCGCAAACAGGATCACCTTTTGCGTCGTGGTGATCTTGAGCCACAGCTGCTGCAGCTGCGCGAGAAACTTTCGGAGCCACTCGTTCATTTCCCCCCCCATCAATGAACGCCGTCAAGTTGTCGCGGGCCCGCGGCCTCTGCGGCCTCCCGCGCCCGCCCGGGTTTCCCGGTTCCTCCCCCCGTGGGGGCCGGCCTATCGCAGCGCCGTGATCTCCCGGTAGGCCCTCACCGCGCGGTCGACGATGTTCTTGGTCATCGAGATCGCCAGGTTGGCCTCGGCCATGGCGATCGAGAGGTCGTGCACGTCCACCGAGTCCGGGTCGGTGATGATCGCCTCCGAGAGCGCCTGGCTGCGCAGCAGCGACTCGTTGACGCGGTCGAAGGCCTTGATGAACAGCTGGCCGAAGCTCGTAGTCGGCGTCTCGGCGGCAAAGGTCACGGCCCGCGAGGCCGGCGACGGACCCGGCGCCGGACCGGGGCCGGCCTTGAGGCCCGTGCCCGGCAGGTGCCGCGCGTCAGTCCTCGCCAGCGTCACCACGTGTCCCCTCGCGGAAATCACCGGTATGTCCATCACGCCCTCGCGATCTCCAGCGCACGCTGGAACATGGTCTTGGCGCCGTTGATGATGGCGACGTTGGCCTCGTAGGACCGCGAGGCCGAGATCATGTCCACCATCTCGTTGACGACGTTCACGTTCGAATACTCGACGTATCCCTTGCGGGGCCCGGACTGGATCGCGTCCGGGTGCGACGGGTCGTAGACGAGCCTCGGCTTGCTGTCGGTGTCCTTGTCGACCTTCACGATCCTCACCCCCCTCTGGGGATTGTTGTCGAGGTAGGCGGGCAGGTAGGGCCCCCTCCAGTACGGCTGCTCGACCATCGGCCGGAAGACCACGCGGCTGCGGCGGAAAGGCCCGCCCTCGGTCGTCCGCGTCGAGTCGGCGTTGGCAATGTTGTTGGCGATGACGTCCAGCCGGGTCCGCTGAGCGGTGAGCCCGGTGGACGCCACGTTGATCGACGAGAACAGCCCCATCACGCTCCTCCTACCGCAGCACGATGTTCACCTGGCCGAAGGCGCTGGAGACGGCCTGGGCCAGGGTCGTGTACATCATCTGGTTGTGCAGCTGGTCCATCGATTCCTGCTCGATGTCCACATTGTTGCCGTTGTTCTTGGAGCTCGACAGGTAGTCCCAGACCACGGCCGGCTTGACCTCGCGCCAGTCGATCGGCCTGCGGAAGGGCATGTGGCGCGGGTCGGTGACCCGCGCGGGGAACGGCCGCACCCGCTCGCTGGCCAGCGCGCGCTGCAGAGCGCTCTCGAAGTTGACGACGCTCCGCTTGAAGTTCGGCGTGTCCGAGTTGGCGATGTTGTTGGCGATCACTTCGCCGCGCAGCGAGGACACGCCCATGGCCCGGCGCAGCATCTCGATCTGCCTGCCGAACCCCGCGGTGTAAAACATCGGGTTCTCCCCTCCTCCTCCTAGTTTCGACCTGCGCCGGGCGGCCCCTTAGGGCACCCGGAGAGCGGCCGCGCCCTCCTACAGGATGAAGCGCGTCAGGTCGCGGTCCTCGATCACGCCTCCGAGCCTCTCGTCGACGTACTCCTTAGTGATCCGCACCGTCTGCCCCGCGATCTCGGGCCCGCTGAACGAGACCTCCTCGAGCAGCAGCTCCATGATGGTGTGCAGCCTGCGCGCCCCAATGTTCTCGGTCCTGGAGTTCACGTCGCTGGCGATCTGCGAGATCCGCTCGATGGACCCCTCGTCGAACTCGAGGGTCACGTTTTCGGTGGCGAGCAGCTCGCTGTACTGACGCAGCAGGGCGTTCTTGGGCTGGGTCAGGATGCGGGCAAAGTCGTCCTTGGTCAGCGGCGCGAGTTCGACCCGCAGCGGGAAGCGGCCCTGGAGCTCGGGGATCAGGTCCGACGGCTTCGTCATGTGGAACGCGCCCGCGGCGATGAACAGGATGTGGGTCGTGTCGATCATGCCGTAGCGCGTGTTGACGGTGCTGCCTTCGACGATCGGCAGGATGTCGCGCTGCACGCCCTCGCGGGACACGTCGGGCCCGCCGCGGCCGCCTTCGCGGCTGGCGATCTTGTCGATTTCGTCGATGAAGACGATGCCCATCTCCTCGGTCCGCGACTTGGCTTCTTCCGTGACCCGGTCCATGTCCACGAGCCGGTCCATCTCCTCGGCGAGCAGCAGCTGCCGTGCCTGGCTGATGGTCACGCGCTTCTTCTTTTTCTTCTGCCCGAAGATGCTGCCCAGGTTTCCCAGGTTGATGTCCATCTCCTCGAAGGTCGCCCCCGAAAACACCTGCATCGACGGAGAGGACTTGCGCGTCACGTCGACCTCGACGATGCGCTCATCGAGCTCGCCGTCGCGCAGCATCCGGCGGAACTTCTCGCGGGTCGCCGACTGCGCCTCGCCGCCGGCCTGCTCGGCCTTGGCTGCGCCGACTCCGGGCAGCAGCAGGTCCAGGAGGCCTTCCTCGACCCTCCGGGCGGCCTCCTCGCGCACGCCCTCCTGCATCTCGGACTTGACCATCGAGACCGACATGCCCATCAGGTCGCGGATCATCGACTCGACGTCGCGGCCGACGTAGCCGACCTCGGTGTACTTGGTCGCTTCGACCTTGACGAACGGGGCCTCGGTGAGGCCGGCTAGCCGCCGCGCGATCTCGGTCTTGCCCACCCCCGTGGGGCCGATCATGATGATGTTCTTGGGCGCCACCTCGTCGCGCAGCTCCGGCGGCAGCTTGCGGCGCCGCAGGCGGTTGCGCAGCGCAATGGCCACCGCCCGCTTGGCCTTTCCCTGGCCGATGATGTACTTGTCGAGCTCACGCACGATCTCTCGCGGCGTGAGGGTGTCCAGGTCGATCTTCACGCCAGCTCCTCCACCGTGATCTCGTCGTTGGTGTAGATGCAGATACGGGCGGCCACGTGCAGCGACCGCTCGGCGATCTGCCGGGCGGTCAGGCTCGAGGACTCCAGGTAGGCGAGGGCGGCGGCGTAGGCGTAGCTGCCTCCGCTGCCGATCGCGATCACGCCGTCCTCGGGCTCGATCACGTCGCCGGTGCCGGAGATCAGCAGCGTCTTCTCGCGGTCGGCCACCAGCAGCAGCGCCTCCAGCCGGCGCAGGATCCGGTCGGTCCTCCAGTCCTTGGCCAGCTCGACCGCGGCCCGCGTGAGATCGCCGCCCCGCTCCCTGACCTTCTCCTCGAACTTCTCGAACAGCGCAAAGGCGTCGGCCGTCGCGCCGGCAAAGCCCACGAGGATCCTGCCGTCGTAGATGCGGCGCACCTTGCGGGCGTTGCCCTTGACCACGGTCTGGCCCATCGTGACCTGCCCGTCGCCCGCCATGGCCACGCAGCCGTCCCTGCGCACCGCCACCACGGTGGTGCTGCGCAGCGGCCGCCCCCTACCCTGCTTCGTGCTCATCTGGCTCCTGCTCATGCGCCGCCGGCCTCCCGGCCGACTCCGACCTCGCGTGCGGATGCGCCTCGCGGTAGATCCGCCGCAGCTTCTCCAAGCCGACGTGCGTGTACACCTGGGTCGTGGACAGGCTCGCGTGGCCGAGCAGCTCCTGCACGACCCTGATGTCCGCCCCCTCGTCGAGGAGGTGCGTGGCAAAGGAATGGCGGAACGCGTGGGGTCCCAGGGGCCGCTTCCAGCCCAGCTCCTGCGTGCGCCGGTCCAGGACGAAGCGCAGGCCCCGCGTGGTCAGCCGCGCCCCCCGCATGTTGACAAAGAGGGCGCTGCTGGTCGCCGCCATCGCCCGCCGCCTCCGCAATTCAAGGTAACGCTTGATGGCCCCGATCGCCGACTCGCCCAGGAACACCACCCTCTCGCGCCGGCCCTTGCCGATCACCCTGACCGCGCGCTGCCGCAGGTCGACGTCGCGCAGATCCAGCGCCATCGTCTCGGCGGCCCGGCACCCGGTGGAATAGAGGAACTCGAAGATCGCCGCGTCGCGGGCGCGGCGGAACTCCTCCTCGCCGCGGCCCTCGCCTGCGGCGGCGGCCGGCGCCCCGGCCGGGCCCTCCGCCGGCCCGAGAAAACGCTCCATCTCCTCCTGGAACAGGAACGAAGGCAGGGCGCGCCGGCTCCTGCGCCCCCGGATCGCCGCCATCGGGTTGGCCTCGGCGCCGCCGAAGCGCTGGCAGAAGCGAAAGTAGCCGCGCAGCGCCGAGGTCACCCGGTTGATGGTCGAGGCGGCGAGGCGGCGGCGGCCGAGATCGGCGAGAAAGGCCTTGACGGCGTCGGCGGCCTCGCGCTCGGGCGGCTGGGTGACCGCGAACGCCTCGAACAGGGACAGGTCGCGGCGGTAGGCGGCCACGGTGTTGCGGCTCAGGTTGCGGACGCCGGAGAGATAGTCGAGGTACCTGTCAACCATCGACGGCCCTCCCCGCTGCATCGAAGAACACCCCGTTGAACTGCCCGCCTCTGCCTTCGAGCTCAGCCTCCATCGAGGCGGCGAGCCCCCGCGCCTCACGGGGCGCCTCGGGCTGCAGCGGCCAGCCCCAGTCGGCGAGCATCTCCCTCGCGCTCGCGATGACCCGCGCTCCCGATTCGGCCAGATCGCGGGTCCCGGCCGACTGGCCGCCCGAGACGCCCGCGCTGTGCACGTAGAGGTCGCGACCCTCGCCGAGGGCGTAGTCGGCCGTGATCAGCGCCCCGGATCGCTGCGGAGCCTGGACGATGATCACGGCGCGGCACAGGCCGCTCACGATGCGGTTGCGCGCCGGGAAGTGGTGGCGTCCGGCGAGGGCCCCCGGGGGATACTCGCTCATCAGGCAGCCGCCGGCTGCGAGGAGGGCGCGGGCCAGCGGTGCGCTCGAAGCCGGGAAGACTCTGTCGATGCCGCTTCCGAGCACGGCGATCGCGGCGCCGCCTGCCCGAACGGTGCCCTCGTGCGCCAGCCGGTCGACGCCGATGGCCAGCCCGGACACCACGCCGAGCCCCAGGCGGGCCAGCTCGTAGCCGAGCAGGAACGCGGCGGTGCGGCCGCTTCCGGTCGGCCGCCGGGTCCCGACAACTGCCACAAGGGGCTTGTCCCAGGCCGGCAGCGCACCGCGGTAGAACAGCAGCAGCGGCGCGTCGTGGGTGAGGGCGAGCGGCTCGGGGTAGGCCCCGTCGCCGAGGCCGATGCACAAGAGCCGGCCGCGGGCGATCGCGCGGGAGTCGGCCTCGGCGGCCGCCACCCAGCGCTCGGGCTGCCAGGAGGTCGGGCGCAGCCCGCGGTCGAGCATCGCCCGGGCCTCGGCCCAGGGCAGGCGCAGGAGATCGTCGGCGCCGCCGAGCCGCTCGTCGAGCAGCTTGCGGTCCACGGGCCGGAGGGCGGTGCTGTGGGCCAGCGCGAGCCGCAGCAAGAGCCGCTCATCGTCCACCGATCGCTCCTCCCGGCCGGCCGAGTGTCCCTTCGATTGTGAAACGACCGCCGCGGCGGCCGTGCCTTTCGCTGACACGCTATCCCCTCGGGTGATACCTCTGATGATACTCGTGCAGTTCCTCGCGGCCAACGTGGGTGTAGATCTGGGTCGTCATGATGTCGGCGTGGCCGAGCAGCTCCTGCACCGAGCGCAGGTCCGCCCCGCCCTGCAGCAGGTGCGTGGCGTAGGAGTGGCGCAGCGTGTGGATCTTGCCTTCGAGGCCGGCCCGGGCCGCGATCTCCTTGAAGCGCTTCCACATGCCCTTGCGGGACAGCCGCTCGCCCCGGTGGTTGAGGAACACCCAAGGCACCGAGACGCGGGAGGCCATCCGCGGCCGCGCCTCTTCGAGGTAGCGGCGCATCCAAGACGAGGCGACCTCGCCGAGGGGCACCCAGCGCTCGCGGGAACCCTTTCCCAACACCCTCACCGCCGCCTCCCTGAAGTTCAGCCTCTCAAGGGTCAGGTCGGCCGCCTCCGAGACTCGCAGCCCGCAGGAGTAGATCAGCTCGAACAGGGCCCGGTCGCGGATGCCGGCGGGAGTGGCGTCGTCGATGCAGGCCAGCAGGCGCTCGACCTCCTCGAGGCTGAACACCTTGGGCACCCGCCGCGCGACGCGCGGAGCCTCGATCAGCTCGGCGGGGTTGCTCTCGGCCTCGCCCCGCGACACCAGGAAGCGATAGAACGACCTGATCGCGCTCAGGCTCTTGGCGATGGTCCGCTCGTCGAGCCCCTCGAGCTTGCGCGCGAGCAGGTAGTCGACCACCTCGCCGGCGCTGACGCCGGCAGGCGCGCTCTCGCGCCGGCCCTCAGGCCGGCCATCCAGCCATTCGAGGAAGGCGCGGCATTCCAGCAGGTAGGTGTCGACCGTCTGCTGCGCGTGGCCCATCTCGAGCCGGAGGTGGGTTTCGAAATCCAGCAGCGTCCGTGCGGCGTCTTTCATGTGTCGGCCTGGCCATGCAGCCGCTCACGCTCGCGCAGCACCGTGGGGATGCCCAGATCGGCTTCGCGGGAATTGCGGCCCAGGAGGTAGTCTCCGCTGCCCTTGCTGCGCAGGCCCCGGCTCATCCTCACCCACTCCTCGCTGGAGATGGTCTCGGCCGGCTCCTCGGCTGCGGGCTTCTCGACGGCCCGGGCCGGCGCCCGCAGGTTGCGGAACCCCGTCGCAATGACCGTGACCTTCATTTCGTCCTCAAGGGCCGGGTCGATGGTGTGCCCGGAAATCACCAGCACCTCCCGGTCGGCGTTCGCGGTGATGATCTTGAGCACCTCCTCGAACTCGGCCAGCGCCATGTCGTCGCCGCCGGTGACGCTCACCAGGATTCCCTTGGCGCCCTCGATGCGGGCGTCCTCGAGCAGCGGGTTGTTGATGGCGTTCGTGGCCGCGTCGACGGCCCGGTTGTCGCCGCGTCCGACCCCGATCCCCATGAGGGCGTCGCCCTTGCCCTTCATGATCGTGCGCACGTCGGCGAAGTCGATATTGATTTCGCCCGGCACGGTGATCAGGTCGCTGATGCCCTGCACGCCCTGGCGCAGCACGTCGTCGGCGAGCATGAACGCCTCGCGGATCGGCGTGCGCTTTTCCACGATCTTGAGCAGGTACTGGTTGGGAATCACGATCAGGGTGTCGACCGCCTCGCGCAGCTTGGCGATGCCCTCTTCGGCGACCTCCATCTTGCGCCGGCCTTCGAAGTCGAAGGGCTTGGTCACCACGGCCACAGTGAGGATGTCCAGGTCGCGGGTGATCTGCGCCAGCACCGGCGCCGCCCCGGTGCCGGTGCCGCCGCCCATGCCGGCGGTCACGAACACCATGTCGGCGCCCCGCACGACGTTCTCCAGGGCCTCCTTGTCCTCCATGGCGGCCTTGGCCCCCACTTCGGGGATGCCGCCGGCGCCGAGGCCGTGGGTGAGCTTGCTGCCGATCGGCACCTTGAGCGGCGAGCGGGAGCTCTGCAGAGCCTGCAGGTCCGTGTTGATGGTCACGAAATCCACATGCTGGAGGCCGGAGGCGATCATGCGGTTGACCGCGTTGCTCCCGCCGCCGCCCACGCCGATCACCTTGATCGAGGTGAGGCTCATCCCCCGATCGTCGCTGAGCTGAATCGTCATCGTCCCCTCCCAGTTTATGCGTGCACCCCTGCTGTCATAGCCGGCCGGGACTCGCCCAGAGCGTCGAGGCGGTCCCCTCCGGCGCTGCGACCCTCCTGGATCAGCGCCCCGTCGCCGGGCGTCGACCGGCGACGGCTGCAGCCGGACCTGCGGCTGCTAGAAGAACTCCCGCAGCCCGTCCTTCATGCGGTC
>CAZKGO010000152.1:0-9462 GCA_964552235.1 uncultured Spirochaetales bacterium
GGCCTCCGCCGACGCGCTTTCGAGAATGGCGTCGATGTCCTCCCAGACGTGGGCGCGGCGGATGCGCCGCCGCTCGGCAGACAGGCGCTCGAAGTAGTACAAGCTGCGTCCCAGCAGCAACCCGAAGCTGCCCGGCAGCCGCAGCTGGCGCGACACCGTGAACAGCGAGATGAGCACGAGCCCCGTGATCGTGACCCCCTTGGTGAGCCCGGCGACGAGGGCGCCTTCGGTGATGCGCACGGGACCGGCCGTGGCGAGGACGCGGCCCCATGGCGACAGCAGGTTGAAGGCGGCGATCGACACGGTGAGCACGGCAAAGTAGAGCCAGTTCACGCGCTTGCCGGCGAAGACGGCGAGCAGACCGTAGAGCGCAGCCATCGCCGCCTTGGGCGCGAGCGAGCGCAGCGGCAGGAACAGCAGCAGCAGCAGCGTGCCCCAGGCAAAGCGCGCCGCGGGGCCGAGCAGGCCCGCCAGGCGGTCAGGAGGCGAGGCTCGCGCGCACACCCTGGTACCACCTCGACCGCTCGGCAAAGCGCGCCGCAAAGAGTCCCATCGCGAGGCCACTCAGCGCGCCCACGCCGAGGAACAGCGGCGCAATCACGGTCGCGTTGGGCCCGAAGATCAGCAGGATCGAGAGCACGACCTGCACCATGTTGCTCGAGAGCGACCCGAACAGGCTCACGCCCACAAGCGAGATCCGAGCGCGGCCGGCGCGGTGGGCGAGCACCATGACCGCCGTGCTTGCAGCCGAGCCGGCGAGAGAGAACAGGAACACGTACGAGGCAAAGGTTCCGTTCAGCAGGCCCTGGCCAAAGACCTTGACCGCCGTGACGAGGGCGAGGTAGCGCAGCGGCAGGACGTCGAGAGCCAGCAGGATGGGCAGGTTCGCCAGCCCGAGGCGGAGGAACGGCACCGGCCGCGGAAAGAGGTACTCGATCGTGGCAAAGAAGAGGCACAGCCCTCCGAAGAACGCCGCTGCCTCGCGCCGCTCAGAACGCAACCCTGTCCACCTCCGCGTCCTGCCTTCCTTCGATTCTCACAAAGACCCGGTTGGGCAGGCAGGCGACCCAGGAGCCGGGCCGCGCGATGCGGCCGCTGGCCACGCAGATCTTCTCCGGGCAGGGCGAATCGCTGACCCAGGCCGCGCCGTCGCGCACGTGCACGTGGGTGACGCCCAGCGGGCCCGGGACCTCGACGTCGACCTCGGCGCCCAGCGGGTAGGCCCACGAGCGGCCGGAAGCCTCGATGACGACCACCGACTCACGGCCGCTGCCCGCGGCCGTGAGCAGGAGCGAGAATGCGAAGACTGCGAGGGAAAGGGCTGCGGCGACCCAGTCGAGGGGTCTGAGCCCCGGGCGATGCACGGGCGCAATCTGCGGCGCGGCAGCCGCGGGTGTCAAGCCGCCGGCCGGCTGCGGAAAGCCCTCACGGGGCGAAGGGGAACGTGATGATCCTTCCGGTGTTGTTGAAGAAGAAGCGGCCGGGCAGCTCCCGATCGAGCCGCGAAGCGACGGCCAGGCCAGTGCAGTGCGAGACCCCGACCCAGTCAACGCCGATCTTTCGCAGCTCCTCGATGCTGCGGGCCACCTGGGCCTCCGAAGCGGGGCCGAGGTGGGTCCCGCCGACGACCATGTGCACCTTGTCGGTCTTCGTGAGCCGCTGCCCGTGGCGGATGATGTTGATCATTCCCCGATGGGCGCAGCCGAGCACGACGATGAGCCCGAGGTCCGTGCGGATGTACAGCGACTGGTCGTCGAGCACCGGATCGGGCACGTAGCCGCCCGCGGTCTTGAGCTGCAGGCCGTCCGCCACCGTCTCGAAGTCGGTGCTCATTGGCTCCTCGCCGCTGGCGACGATGTCCGGCGTGAGCCACGTGGGCGAGGCGGTGAGCTCGAAACGGGCCCCGGCGGACTCCAGCGCCTCGCGCGAGTAGGGTATGCCCGCGTAGCGATAGCGCTTTGTCTGGCGGTTCATCGAGTACTTGGGGCCGAAGAGTTCCGGATGGGCGATGATCCGCACTTCGCTCCCGCGGCGCGTCAGCATCGGAAGCAGCCCCCCGGTGTGGTCGTAGTGGCCGTGGCTGAGGACGATCGCGTCGATGCCTGCGAGGTCGATGCCCAGCGTGTCGACGTTGGTCATCGTCGTCGCGCTCGCGCCGGTGTCCAGGAGAAACCGGTGCTCCCCGTCCTCGACCAGGATGCTCAGTCCCCACTCGCCGACCAGGCCCTTTCCCGTGGAGGTGTTCTCGGCGATCGTGGTCAGTCGCAGCTTTTGCCCTTGCAGCATGGCGGTCCTCCCGCGGGTAGAGTATCACGGCTCGCGGCAGCCTGTCGTCAGGCGATGATGCAGACCATGGTCAGGAACCGGCGGGCGAGCCTCTCGTCGCCTCCGACTCTCACGTGCTCGGGCGGCACGGTCTCGCGGCCGAAGCGGGTGAGGATCTTCCACACCGACTCCTGCCGCACCTCCACGAATGCGACCTCGCGCGGGCCCGGCTCGAGCGAGAGCTGCCACACGCTCTCCCGGCGGCTGAGGTGCCAGCTGCCTCCGGCGTCGCCCGCGACGGTGAGGCGCACGCTCGCGCCGTCGGCGGCCTCGACGCCGCGGTAGTGGTGCGGCAGGGCCCGCATGAACGTCTCGAGCACCGGGTGGTAGAGGTTCGGTCGCTGGATCGCCGCGTCGCCGAACGCCTCGCGGATCTGCATCTGGTGGTGCCATCGCTCCGTGTACTCGCGCGCCACGTCGAACCAGTTGGCCGATCGCGCTTCGCCCGCCCAGGCGACCGGCACCCTGGCTTGCTCCTGCGGGTCGAGCGCGCGCAGGTACTCGTGTAGCTGCGGCTCCAGGTGCTCGAGCAGGTCGATCAGCACTGCCGGACTGAGGCTCCGCGAGGCTTCCACCCACTGGTCGGCGATCGCGCCGACGTGGCGGACCAGGTCCCCGTAGCCGGCGATCGGCGGACGGTCGCCCGTGGGCCGATAGCCGTCCCTGCCGCCGGAGAGCCGGCGCAGCGCCGTGTCTACCAGGTGCGCGGCCACGTCCCTGACGCGCCAGGTCGGCAGCACCGTGCTGCGCTCCCAATGGGCAGGCGAGAGCCCTTTCAGAAACCCCACGAGCTCGCGGGCAAGAGGAGGAAAGAGGTGAACCGTCTCGATCGGGGGGAGCGTCACAATGCCGGAAGCATACGCCCGGCTGGCATCGGGGTCCAACCCCCTTACATCAGCTCATCGAGCGCGCGGCTGACCTTCTCCTTGGCGTCCTTGCGAACACGCTCCGACCTAGCGACATCGCGCTGTTTCCATTCCTGGTGGCGGCGGGACGCGGCCTCGTAGATCGCAGCGGTCGCGGTCACGTCGAGGAGCTCCTTGAGCAGAGCCCCGCTTTCTCCCCAGCTCGATCGAGCGCCGCTTCGCGGGTGCATCACCGAGAACTCCGTTCGGTCGGCGCCGGCCTCGGCCCACCCGCTGATCCTGCCGACGAACTCGGTGTCGTCGCCCTCGCCGCGCATCAGATCGAGGACCAGGTGCAGACAGACCGAGCCCTCGCAGTAGTGCAGCGCATATCCCCCGCCTGCGATCGGGGCGCAATAGAGGTCGCCCCGATTGGGCATCTGTCCGTGCTGCATCGCGTCCGCGGACACGAACATCCAGGGACGAGAGGACAGCGTTGCCTCGAGCTTGGCGCGCACCCTGAAGAGGATGTCCGGGTTCTCGCCCTTCCATCTGCTGACAGTCTGCACGTAGTTCTCCAGCTTGAGGCGCTGCAGGTCGCGCTCGACCCTGGGCCGCTGCGGGGTCGACTTTTCCGGCTCGGGCGCGAGGAAGCGCCGCACCGAATCCAGGTTGTCGAGCTTGTCCTTGCCCATCGTCGGAGCATCGAAGATGCGGCCGTTGACCAGCTGCTCGTTGATCTCGGGTTCCGACATCGCCGTCCGCTTGAAATTGACCTTGCTGCGCAGCAGCTTGAGCCCGGCGCTCTGCAGCTCCCGCGCCTCTGCCGAGGCGCGGCGGATGTAGGCGCCTTCGGACTTCTCGAACTCGTCCATGTTGTACTTGGTCGGCTTGTTGGCGGCGATCGACTGCGTGTGGGCGTTCAGCTCGTCGGCCAGGGAAACGACGCGATCGCGGAACGAGACCTTCTTGCCGCCGGCAAGGGTGTAGCTCTCGGCGACCTTTACGAGCACGTACTTCAGTCTCAGGATCTCGAGGTGGAGCTCTCGGTATCCTTCGATGATTCTCGGTGTCATCGCAATCGCCTCCCCGTAAAGATTCTACCACGATGGGCTGGGAGGGGCGGCGGGGCGCGGCCCGCGCCCTCAGAACGGCCCGAATCGGATCGCCACCGCGAAGGCGAGAAAGCCCATCGAGATCACGAACATCACCGCCTGCAGCGGGAGGGTCCAGCGGATCCACTTGGGGTAGCCGACGACCGTGAGCCCGAGGGCGATCAGGAGCAGCGCGTTGGAAGGGTAGAACATGTTGGCAAAGCCGTCGGCGATGTCAAAGGCGAGCACCGCGGTCTGCCTCGTGATGCCGACCAGATCCGCCAGCGGCGCGAGCACGGGCATCATCAGGAAGGCCTTGGCCGACGCCGAGCCGACAAAGAACTCCAGCACCAGCGTGGCGACGTAGACGAGGAACGCCGCCGCATAGGGCGAGGAGCCCGCGATCGCATCGGCGGCGACCTTGAGGATCGTGTCCATGATGCCGCCGGAGAGGATGATCTGCTTGACGCTGCTGGCCATCAGCACGAGCACGATCGCCGGCGCGATGTTGGCGATCCCGCCGCCGAAAGCCGCCAGGGTCCCGCGCAGCCCCAGCCCGGCGAGCTGCCCCGATCCGATGCCTGCCGCGAGAAAGAACAGGCTCACGGCGGGGAATGCGTACCTCGACAGTGCCGGGATCTGCGTGGCGACCACGATAAAGACGACCGTCGCGGCCATCCAGCAGCCGAGCCAGAGCGAGGCGGGGCCGGCGGTCGCCGAGGAGCGCGTCTGGGCTGCGTCGCCCGCGGCCCGTGCCCTGAGGGCGGCGTCCTCGGCGTGCACGAGAGACGACGAGGGATCGCGCTCGACGCGCAGCGCGTGTCGGCGGACGAACAGGAACACCGTCGCGTACGTCACCAGAAAGAAGATCAGGCGCAGCCACGCGCCCGAGAACAGCGGCAGGCCGGCGATCCCCTGGGCCACTCCGATCGTGAACGGGTTGGTGACCGCCGCGGAGAATCCGAACGCGAGTGCGAGCAGGCTCATGCCGAGCCCGGCGAGCGAGTCCCATCCCATGGCATGGGCGAGCGGCACCACGAACACGACGAGAGGCACCGCTTCCTCGTAGATCCCCAGGACTCCGCCGCAGATCATGAAGAAGGCCATGACCACGGCCATGAGCAGCCTCCGCCGTGAGCGGAACCGCTGCACGAACGAGCCGAGGATCGAGCGAAGCACCTCGGCCTTCTCGACGACGGCAAAGGCGCCGCCCACGAACACGAGGAACAGCACGATCGTGATGACCGTGAGGCTGTCGGGGCCCGCCAGGATCTCCAGCGGCGCCGTGAACCAGCGCCACGCGGGATAGTGCGGGGCGGGCACGACGCTGTAGGAATCGGGGACCACGAGCTCGCGGCCGTCTCTCGTGATCCGCTCGTACCTGCCTGCAGGAACGACGCGCGTGAGCACCCCGGCGACGATCATGAGCGCCAGCAGCACGACAAAGGCGGCCAGGAACGACCGCAGCCCGATGCGGAGGGCGGATCGCCGCCCGGCCGGACCTTGCCCCACTAGCTCCTCCCGCAGGCCAGCCGCGCGATTACGCCGCGGTAGTACGCGATCATGAGGCCGTAGTTCTCGAGCGAGATCCTCTCGTCGAAGCCGTGGATGCGCGCGATCTCGCCGCGGTCGAGCACGGCCGGCATCAGGCGGTAGATCGCGTCGGCGATCGGCGCAAAGTTGCGCGAGTCGGTGTACGCCGTGACGAGCGTCGGGGCGATCACCGCCTCGGGCAGGACCTCGTGGAGCGTTTCGGTGATCGCCTCCCAGGCCGGGCCGCTGTCGGGTGAGGCGGGCACCGGGTCGTGGGCATCGCCGGCGACCTCGACGGTGAGGCGGAAACCCGAGGGCACCAGCCGTGCGGCCCGCCGCCGCAGCCTCGCCTCGGCGCCGGCCACGGTGTCGCCCGGAAGGATGCGCAGGTTCACCGAGGCTGCGGCCTCGGCGGGCAGCACGTTCGCAGCCTCGCCCGCGGCGAGCCGGGTCACCGCCTGCGTCGTGCGCACGAGCGCAGCCACCTCGCGCCCCAACGCCCGCGAGGCGAGGGGGAGCAGGGTCCGCAGCAGAGGCATCGCCGGCCGCGCCAGCCCGCGCGTGCGGCGGCCGAGGCAGCGGAACATCCCGTCGACCGCCGGGATCAGGCGCGCGGGGAACGGGTGCCGCTCGAGGTCCGCGACGACCGCCGCAAGGACGCCGGCCGCGGTCCTAGGTCCCGGCATGGATGCGTGGCCCGCCGACCCTTCGACCTTGATCGTCACGTCGGCGACGCCCTTTTCCGATGTGCCGACGAGGGCGGCGGGCGGCGAGAGGAAAGGCAGCAGCCCCTGCGCGATCACGCTTCCCTCGTCGAGCACGCAGCGCAGGCGCACGCCGCGGCCGGCGAGCGCCCGGGCGATGGTGCGGGCGCCCCGGCCGCGCGCCTCCTCGTCGGCGCCGATGGCGACGTAGAGGGGAACGGCCGGCTGCCTTCCCTCGGCTATCAGCCGTTCGAGCGCCTCGAAGATCGCGATCAGCGTTGCCTTGTCGTCGAGCGCGCCTCTGCCCCAGATCCAGCCGTCGGCGATGTCGCCGGCAAAGGGGCCGTGGCTCCAGTGCGACTCATCGCCCGCAGGCACGACGTCGCAGTGGGCGTAGAGCAGCAGCCCCGCACCGTCGCCCGACTCGGGCAGCCAGGAGGCCAGCAGGCCCACATCGCAGATGCGCTCCCAGCGCAGGCGCGACGACGCGCGCGGAAACTCGGCCCTGAGAAAAACGAAAAAGGTCTCGAACGCCGAGAACAGCGGGTCAGCGGCCGGCTCAGGAGAGCGGATGGTCGTGGTGGGAAAACGAATAGCCCGGGCCAGGCGCTCGGCCTGCTCCTGCGTGCAGCGGCTCACGGTGCAGCCAAAGTATTCGCGGCGCGGGTCGTTGTCAAATCCGGTGGCGCCAGTCGGTGAGAAGCCGCTGAAAGGCGGCGGTGTGGAGAGGGTCCGCGGCGAAGTGGAAGAGGTGGCCGGGGCAGCGGCAGTCCGAAGAGCCGAAGCGGGGCACGGCCGAATCGGCGACCGCCCGCAGCGCGGCGGCCAAGTCGCACTCGGCCCGGTCCGTGGCCCGGATCGCCAGGGCCCTCACCCCGTCGGCGGCCGCGCGGAGAGCGTCGACGTGGTAGTGGTGTCGCTTGCGCAGGCGCATGTGGCGCTCGAGGCGCTGCGACAGGGCCCTGCGCGCCGAGCCTGCGTACGCATACCACCCCGCCGCATAGTCACGGCGCCCCAGGCCGCCCACATCCAGCCGCCTCGGGCGGTTCAGGTGCAGCAGAAGGACGTAGAGCCCGCCGTCGGCAGTGCCGGCCTCGAGGACATCCCACGGGATCGTGAGAGCGCGCGGCCGCCCTCGAAACAGCAGTCGACCTTTGGGGTCGAGCGTCGGCTCCAGGGCGTAGGCGAACAGGTCGAGACGGCAGCGCAGCCTGCTGAAAGCCGCTGCGAAGTCCAGGTCGTTGTGAAAGTCGGGCAGGAAGCGATCGGCATCGCCTTGCACGACGAACAGCACGCCGGCTCTGCGGCCGGGCGCATCGCCGGCCAGCGCTTCCAGGTGACGGTGAGCCCGCTCGCTGCGGGCGTCAGGGAACAGCGCCAGGCCGTGCTCAACGAGAGTGGCCGACTTGACTTCCAGCAGGTAGGGCGCGCCGGCGCGCGACAGCAGAAAGTCGATGCGCGAGCGGCCGACGGGAGTCTCGGCCCCTTCGAGGGTCGAGTCGCTCAGCTCGGGGATCAGACGCTCCTCGAGCAGCCGCCCGGCCACGCGGGCGATCTGGCGGGCGTTGAGGAACACGACCCGCGGGCTGTCTCCAGGCCATCGCGCCTGCCACCGCAGGCCCACCGCCTCCCAGCGGAGGCGGCCGCCGGTGCGCGGCGCGAGCAGCAGCTCGGTCGCGGGCAGCAGCATCTCCCACATCCGGCCCGGGTTCGCCATGTAGGCCGCCACTTCGCTTGCCGGGCCGCGGCCTTGGTCCATGCTGGCCCTGACCACGAACCGGTTCAGGCGCGCCACGAAAGCTGCGCGCCGAAGCGGTTCGGTCTCCAGCAGCAGCGGCTCCGTGCCCGAAGACGGGGGCGCCGGGGATTTCGCCTTCATTCTGCGATCACCCTGGGCCCCGCGAGTCCCAGCGTCAAGAGCCGCTCCACGCCGGCGGCTCGGCAGCTTCGCCGCGACGGGCAGTGGCAAGGGCGCCGCGAATCGGCGACAATGGGGGCAGCGCAGGGAGTGTGCGATGAGAAGCCTGTGGCGCAAAGTGCCGGCCATGCTGTTGCTCGCCGCGGTTGCAGCGATGCATGCGGCGGGCGAGGAGGCGGCTGCGGCGTTGAGGGCGGAACAGCTGATCGGCCGCCCTGTGAGGGTCGAAACCACGGGCGGAGGCGCTTTCCAGGGGAAGCTCCTGACCGTGACGGAGGATCGCCTGGAGCTGGTGGCCTCGGACGGGCAGATCCTGGCCGTCAGCCGCGGTCATGTGAAGCTGCTGGAGGAGATCCCGGCCGACCGGGGGACGCGGGCCTTCTACCAGGACTCGGCCGCCAACCGCCTGATCTTCGCTCCCACGGCCTTCGCCATGGAGCCGGGTGAGCTGCACATCACCGACACGGAGCTGCTCTTCGTCACAGGCAGCTATGGGCTGAGCGATCGCGTCTCGCTGTGGGCCGGGCTCAGCCCCCTCGGGGCGGTAGCCAGCGCCCGCGGCATTCTGGCTGTGGGAGACTCGCTTGCCCTGTCTGCAGGTGCGTTCGCCGGACTCGAATGGATGCTGGAGATCACGGATCAGCCCGTGACCGGGGTGATCCTGCCCTACGTGCTGGGTTCGTGGGGCGAGCCGGAGAACAACCTCACGATCGGCGGGGCCTGGGCTCTGACCGCGGACGCGGCCGACGGCATCAAAGGGGTGGGGCTCGTAGCCGTCGTCGGAGGGAAGATCGTGCTGACCGCGACGACCGCCCTGATTTCGGAGAGCTGGCTGATCTGGGGCGAGCGCGGCGACGAGGCGTCGTGGAGCGCTGCACCGCTCGCTGCCGTCTTCGGCCTGGCCTTCCGCATCGCCGGCAGCCGGTTGAGCTGGGACATCGGCGTGATCGCGCCGCTCTCCTTTGACCAAGGGGTGTCCGGCGTCTTCGACGGGGAGTTTGTTCCCCTGCCGTGGCTGTCCGTGACCTACCGCATCAGCTAGG
>CAZKGO010000153.1:0-9383 GCA_964552235.1 uncultured Spirochaetales bacterium
ACGGGCAAGTTCGCCCCAGGACAGGAGGTGCCCAAGGGGCACCGGGCCCACCTCGCGGGCAGCAAGATGGCGAAGCAGATCGAGCTTGCCGACCAGCTCAAGCCGCTTGCCGCCTCCTATCCCGGAGGCATGGCGCGCATGGCCCACCACTTCGCCCTGACGCCGCGAGGCATGTCAGCGACGATCCCGGGAGCGCGCACGATCGAACAACTCACCGACAACGTGGCTGCATCGAACGGAGTCGGTCTGGAACCGATGTTCAGGAGCAGGATCGACGAGATCCGCTCGCGCTGGGGCAAGGTCTGAGATCTGCGGACGGGAGAACGCGAGATGGCGGAAGAACTGAGACTGGCGATCATCGGGTGCAGCGGCGCTTCCTACGGTTTTCTCTACGACACGACCAAGCCGCTTCCCGTCCGACTGACGGCGGCAGCGGATCCGAACGCGGAGAGCCTGGCGCGCTTCGCCGCCCGCTACCACGTGCCCAAGGCGTACGCGGACTACAAGGAGATGCTCGCCCGTGAGGGACCGCAGGCAGTCCTCGTCTTCCCGCAGGGTCTCTCGCTCTACGAGGTGAACAAGGCGTGCCTCGAAAGCGGCGCCAACGTCCTCGCGGAGCGGCCGGGCGCCGAGACTCGCGACCAAGCGGTTGACTTGGCCCGCCTGGAGGAGCGGACCGGCCGCTTTGTGATGCCGCGCTTCAACAAGCGCTACATCCCTGCCTACCAGATGGCGCGCGAGATCATCCGCCGCCCCGATTTCGGCGGCGCGACGATGTATCTGGCCAAGTATCACGCCGGCGAGTACGCGAACGAGCGGATGTTCCTCGAGAGCCACGTTGTTCACCATCTGGACCTAGTGCGCTACTACCTGGGCGAAATCGGGTCGATCCGCGGCGACATCGTACGCATCGGCCCCAAGCAGATGGGAGTCAACGCTTTGTTCGTCGCCGAGTCAGGCGCAGCGGGCGTGCTGCAGTCGAGCTCGCTGCAATCCCGCGGTTCCTACCCGCTGGAGCGCGTGGAGATCACGGGGCGCCAGCGCTGCGTGATCGTCGACAACCTGACGCGCATCGAGTACCACAGGCCAGGCTCGCCCAAGACCGCCGGTGGGCAGCCCGTTCTGGCCGACGGCGGTGACAGCCTCGTGTGGGACCCGAGCATGACGCAGCTGGGCAACTACAGCCACAACGGCTTCGAGCCGATGGTGGCCGAGCTCGTCGCCTGCACGCGCGAGGGGCGTATGCCCGAACTGCACATGGACGACGTGGTGCGCACTCTCGACCTGCTCGAGCGGCTGGTGGCGACGCTGGGATAAGGACGCCTGGCCGGCGGCGCTCCTTGCCGAGGCGACGGCTTCTGCTGTGTGCCTGGCGTCGGGGGACACGGCCCGCAGGCTGGAGGCGTTCTTCAAGGCCCGCGAAAAGAAGAGCTGAGCGGCTGCGCCCTGAAGCTGCCCACGAACGAAACGATCGAAGCGAGCGCCCGCTCGATGATCGCTTGCCCCTTTTCCGCGGTGGCGCCGGTCGGGTCGCCCCAGCCCCCGAGATCGCAGAAGTCCGAAAAGTCGGGATAGGTGAAGAAGGGTCCACCCGCCGTGGCTGTGTGGCGGCCGTGGAACCGCAGCGCCTCCTTGGGCGCTCTCCACTCCGCGCCTGCGACGCGCGCCGGGTCGACCAGGTCGGGCCGCAGCGCCATGATCACGCTGGCGATCACCTCGCCGCCGTGCCCCGTGGCGTGGGCAGCCGGGCCGGCGATGTCCTGCGACGCGGCAAAGGCCGCCTGCCACCACATCGCCTGTGCCACAGGGACGCCGCGGGCGCGCAGGACGCGGCCGCAGGCGTCGACCGCCCTCATGTTCATCATGTGGGTGTTGAGGAACACCAGGCGGCGCACCCCGTCGCGCACCAGGGACGAACAGATGTCGAGGTAGAACGCCTTGAGAGTGTCCGCCTCGATCGTGATGGTGCCGGGCCAGAAGCGCAGCTCGAGCGCGTCGCCCACGGGAATGACCGGCGCCACGACGCAGCCTGTCGTCTCGCCGAGGCGCCGCGAGATCGCCTCGGCGACAAACGAGTCGCAGCCGAGGGGACCCCAGGTGCCCAGCACCTCGGTCGAGGCTACGGGGATGATCGCCGTGTCGGTCTCCCCGAGAGCAGCCTGGAGCTCGCGGCTGCTCATCTCGCTCATCACGAAGCGCTTCATCGCTGCTCGGCGGGCACGGCGACGGCTTTGCCCGTGGCCGCCGACTCCTCGATTGCGATCGAGATCGCGATCGAGTTGCAGGCGTCCAGCACGTCCGACAGCACCGGGACATCGTGGAGGATGTTCTCCACCAGGTTGTCGATCTCCTGCTTGAACGGGTGGTGCGCGACAGCGCCCGAGTTGATGGTCGGGGCGGCGATGGTGACGAAGTCGCTCTGCTCGGGGAACAGCAGCTTCGAGTAGATGCGATTGTCGCGGATCGCTCCCTTGGATCCCAGAAGGTCGATGTTCATCTGGTAGGGAAAGGCGACGCCGTCCAGCGACGCCGAGAGCTTGCCGACCGTCCCGTCGGCAAAGCGCACGGCCGCCACCAGGGTCGTCGGGTAGTCGAAGTCCTCGCGGCTGCCGCACCGGTAGGCGCTCACCTCGGCGACCTCGGCGCCCTTGAGGTGGCGCGCCAGGTCCGCGGCGTGGCAGCCGCCGGTGATCATCGCTCCGCCGGCGAACTCGCGGCGGCGTATCCACTCGTAGCTGGCAAAGCTCGGCTTGATGCCGTGCCAGTAGTCGACCTCGGTGTAGTAGATCTCGCCGATGGCCTTCTGGTCGAGGAGGGCGCGCAGGTTCCTGGTCATCGGGTGCCAGCGCGAGACAAAGCTCACCACCGAGCGCGTCTTCGCTGCGCGCGCCGCTGCGCGAAGCGCCGCCAGCTCTTCGCGGTTGACGGCCGGCGGCTTTTCGAGGATCAGGTGCTTGCCCGCGGCCAGGGCCAGGATCGCCTCGCGCGCGTGCAGGTGGTTGGGCATGCAGATCGACACGACGTCCACGCTCGCGTCGTCGAGCATCTCCTCGTAGCGGTCGTAGACCCGCGCGGCCGCTGCGCCCTCGCTCGCCATCGCCCGCGCCAGGGCCTCCGAGCGCTCCCGCCGCCGGCTCGCCACCGCCGCCAGGCGCAGGTGCGGGTTGGCCGCGATCGCCCTGGCGTGCTCGTAGGCGACCTGCCCGGCCCCCCTGATTCCAACACCGAGCGTCCGTTCATCGCTGCCTGCCATGGTTCCCCTACACTATTTCCAGCAGATTGTAGATCTCGAGGTTGTATCGCCCGAAGTCGGGCGAGGTGCGGACCTCGAGCGTGCGCGGCCGCGGAAGGTCGATGTCCAGCGCCTTGATCATGCGCGACGGCCGCGCGGAGAGCACCACCACGCGATCGGAGAGGAACACCGCCTCGCCGATCCCGTGGGTGACAAAGAGCACGGTCTTTCTCGCCTCCTGCCAGATGCGCAGCAGCTCGAGGTTCATGCGCTCGCGGGTCAGGGCGTCCAGCGCGCCGAAAGGCTCGTCCATCAGCAGCAGCTTCGGGTCGTGGATCAGGGCGCGTGCGATCGAGACCCGCTGCTGCATGCCGCCGGAGAGCTCCTTGGGGTAGCTGCGCTCGAAGCCCTTGAGGCCCACCAGCTCGAGCAGGTCCATGGCCTTGCGCTCCATGGCGGCGCGATCCATCCTGAGGATCTCGATGGGCAGCAGGACGTTGTCGAGGACCTTGCGCCAGTGCAGGAGCAGCGACTTCTGGAACACGAACCCGACCTCGCGCTTGGGGTCGAAATGCTCCTCGTCGACAAAGATCTCGCCGCCGCTGCTGTCCAGCAGGCCCGCCACGATCTTGAGCAGCGTCGTCTTGCCGCAGCCCGAAGGGCCGACGAGGCTCACGAACTCCCCGGGGTAGACGTCAAAGGTGACGCTGCCGAGCGCCTCCAGCTCGCCGTCCCGGGTGCGATAGGTCTTCTTCAGGCCGCGGATCGAAAGAAGCGGTTTTCGGTCGGCCACGTGCACCCCCGGGCGCCCGCCCTCACGACTGCGGCGGCCGGGAGCGGCAGGACGCTCCGCGGCCGCCTTCATCTTGGTTACCAGTTGTACTTGTACATCGGCTTGGGCAGCAGGTCCGCCGTGTACATCTCCTCGTAGGCGAACGGAATGGCCACGCCCTGGTAGGTCTTGACCAGGTCGATGGTCTCCTTCATGCGGCCCGGATCGATATAGCCGATGCCGTAGTTCTTGTAGCGGTCTGTCTTGAAAAAGTCCATGACCACCTTGAGGTTCGCCACGAGGTCGTCCCGGTTGATCGGGTGGTGCTTGGCCAGGATCCCGATCGCCTCCTCGGGGTTCTTGAGCGTGTAGTCCCAGCCGCGGTAGGCCGCCTTGAGGAACTTGCGGATCAGCTCGGGGTTGTTCTTGATCACGTCCTCGCGGGCGATCAGCGAGTGAGCGTAGGCGTTGAAGCCGTAGTCGGCCCAGACAAAGTAGCCGAGCTGGGCCGGCGGGATCGCCTTTTCCATGAACGGCCTGCCGGTGTACAGCTCGAAGACCACGTCGGCGTTCTTGCTCGAGAGCGCCGCGACCTTGGCCGCCGGCTCGATGTTGACGAACTTGACCGAGGCGGCGTCGACGCCGATCAACTTGGCGAAGGCCGGCCACATCACCTTGTGCCCGTCGGCCGCCGGGACGGCGACGGTCTTGCCGGCGACGTCCTGCGGCTTCGTGATGCCGGAATCCTTCCAGAAGTACATGCAGTTCGGGTGCTTGTCGAAGATGATGCCGACGATCTTGACCTTCGCCCCCTCGGCCCGCATCTTGATCGGCACCGGCGCGTCGGAGATGCCGATCTCGGCCTTTCCGCTTTCCAGCACCTGCACGGTGTAGCCCGAGCCCTTGCCGAGGATGATGTTGACCTCCAGCCCCTCCTCGGCGAACCAGCCCTTGTCCATGGCCACGTAGTAGGGCGCATGGTCTCCTGTGATCGTCCAGTTGAGCTGGAAATTGAGCTTCTGCAGCTGCTTGGGGGCCGCCGCTTCGCTCTGGGACGAAGCCCAGATCGCGGCTGCGGCGAGCGCCAGAACCGCCATGACCAGCAGTACCCTCGTTCCTTTCATGATGCACCTCCTCAGGTCTTTGTGCACGGACCAACGGTCCGGTCGATCGTCACAGCCGCGCCCCGTCGCCCTCGTACCACGGCATCGCCAGCCGCTCGATCAGCGCGACAGCGCCGAAGAGGACCACGCCGAGAACCGAGATCACGATCAGCGCCGCGAAGATCGGCGGGGTGTCCATCGTGTACTGCGAGTTGATGATGATAAAGCCGAGGCCCCGGTCGGAGGCCACGAACTCGCCCACGATCGCGCCCACCACCACCATGGTCGAGCAGATCTTGAGGCCGGAAAAGATGTAAGGCAGCGAGTTGGGCAGGCGGATCTTCGCAAAGACCTGCCATTTGCTCGCGTGCAGGTAGCGCACGAGGTCGATCAGGTCCTCGTCGATGTCCGAGAGCCCCGTGGCCGCATTGATCACGACGGGCGCGAAAGACACCAAAAAGGCGATCAGGATGTTGGTGGCCAGACCGTAGCCGAACCACAGGAGGATGATCGGCGCCACGGCGACGATCGGCAGCGAGTTCACGAATAGGAAAAAGGGCATGATCAGGTCGCGCAGCCATCGCGACCAGGAGATCACGAGGGCCAGCGCCACGCCGGCCGCGGCCGTGACCGCAAAGCTCGCGAGCACCTCCGACACGGTGGTGCTGATCTGCAGCCGCCAGTTGTAGTAGGCGTCGGGCTGGGGGAACAGCAGGTGGGCCAACGCAGACAGCGGCGACGGCAGCACGTGCTCCGGGACCGCGAAGAGCATCACTGCGGCCTGCCACAGGGCGAAGAGGCCCGTCACGACGAGGATCGTGGAGGCGTTGTTCCTGATGGCGTTCCAGATCACGCGCATGCGCCGCTCCTCAGGAGACCGCACCCTCGCCCTGCCACGGCATTGCCAGCCTGGACAGCGCCGAGACGCCGCTGAAGAGCCCCAGCCCGAAGAGGGAAATGAGAATCAGGCTGGCGAACATCGGCGGCGTGTCGATCATCGCCTGCGAGTCCTTGAGCAGGAAACCGAGGCCCCGGTCCGAGGCCACGAACTCCCCCACGATGGTTCCCACGACGCACAGGGTCGAGCTGATCTTGAAGCCGGAAAAGACGTAGGGCAGCGAGTTGGGGATGCGGATCTTGAGGAACACCTGGGCCTTGGAGGCGTGCAGGTAATGTACCAGGTCGAGCAGGTCCTGCTCGACCGCATTGAGCCCGGTGGCGGTGTTGATGATCACGGGAAAGAAGGCGATCAGCATCGCGATGACGATGTTCGGCATCAGGCCATAGCCGAGCCAGGTCAGGAACAGCGGAGCAAAGGCGATCTTGGGCAGCGAGTTCAGCAGCGTGAGCACCGGCGTGATGATCCGGCGCGCGGTTGCGGACCACGTGATGAGCAGCGCCACGGCCACCCCCGCCACCGCCGTCACGCAAAAGCTGACCAGCACGGCCGTGACCGTGGCACCGATGTGCAGCGGCCAGTTGTAGCGCGAAGCGACCGCCGGGTCGACAAGGGCGGCGAGGGTCTTTTGGGGCGAGGGAATGATGAACTGCTTGACGCCGAACACGCTCACGAGCATCTGCCAGGCGAGCAGGAACAAGGCGAGGGCCAGCAGTTTGCCGTAATGCTTCTGTGCGAAGGCGGCGGCGCTCATGGCGTGAGCTCAACGTTAAGGGCGCCCCCGCCGTTTGTCAACATCGGCTCTTGCACAAAGCGCTGTCTGCGGCGATACTGCGGGGCGTGCCTGCCAAGAAAAAGGCGGCCAAGGCGAAGCCGGGCGCGCGGGCCAGCGGGCGCCTGCGCATCGGCGACAACTGGAATGCCATCACCATTATCGCGCTCTCCCAGAACAACCCGCTCAAGGCGATCGCGGAGCTGGTGGAGAACAGCATCGACGCCCACGCCCGCACCGTCACGATCGTGCGGGGCAAGGAAGCGGGCGAGCACTACCTCAAGGTCGTCGACGACGGCGACGGCATCCCGAGAGACGAATCCGGTCAGCCTAACTTCGCCTACGTCGCCACTCACATCTGCGACTCGATCAAGCGGCAGCTCAAGCGCCGCGGCGCCCAGGGCATCCAGGGCGAGTTCGGCATCGGCCTGCTGAGCTTCTGGACCGTGGGCGAGCGGCTGCTGCTCGCCTCCTCGGGCTCCGACGGCAAGGTTTCCCAGATGGAGATGCAGCGCGAGCAGCAGGGCTACACCATATCGCCGCGGCGATCGCTGTTTCCCCAGACCGGCACCGAGCTGGTGATCCAGCCGCTGCTGCCCGGCATCCGCACCCTCAGCGGCGAGCGCATCCAGCACTACCTGGCCTCGGAGCTGCGCGACCGCATCCGCCGTTCAGGAGTGCGGATCCTCATCAAGGACCGCAACGCCCGCAAGGAGCTGGAGGTGGTCCCCGTCGAGTTCACGGGCAGGCACCTGCGGGAGTTCGACGTGGTGCCGACTCCCCTCGGCGAGGTCTACCTCGAGCTGTACCTGAACCACCTGTCGCCGTCCAACCAGATCGGCCTCTACCGCTCGGGCACCCGGGTGCTCGAGTCGGTCGCCCGCCTCGATCGCTTCGACCGAGAGCCCTGGACCTCGGGCTACCTGCAGGGGATGATCGAGGCGCCGTTCCTGCAGCTGACGCCGGGCACGCGCGACGGCATCGTCCAGGACGGGAGCTACGACCAGTTCGTCACCGCCCTCGAGCCGATCGAGGAGCGCCTCCAGGAGATCGTCGAGCGGGAAAAGGACACCGAAGAGGAAGAGGCCAGCCGCAACATCCTCAAGTCCGTGCAGCGCGCCTTCAAGGAGGCGCTGCTCGCCCTGGCGCGGGAGGACTACGACTGGTTTGACATCTACGGCCAAGGCTTCAAGAAGGGGCGCCGCCGCGGCGGCGGGCTCTTCGACGAGCGGGGCGAGCCCGCGGCCGCCCCCGAGGCTGGCGTCGCCGTAGCCGAGCCGCCGGGCGACAAGAGCTTCTACGAGTACCCAGGCCCGCTGTACGCCGCGGTGATCTCGCCGGCCTCGGCCGTGGTCACGGTGCGGTCGGAGAGCTCCTTCCGCTGCATCCCCCGCGACCGCTCGCGCCGTACGGTCGAGGAGAACGTCGAGATCGCCTGGACCGTCAAGCAGGGCGAAGGCGCCCTCTCGTCAGCGAGCGGCGAGATCGTCACGTTTGTCGCGCCCGAGGAGCCGGGCCTCACGCTCCTGCAGGCCGCCGTGCGGCAGGGGGATCGTTCCTGCACCGCCGAGAGCCTGGTGACCGTGACCGACACGCTGTTGGACACGCCAAAGCACGGCGACAGGCCTGCCGACAAGGGGCTGCCCGGCTACACGTTCCAGCGTGCTCCCGCCGAGCTGTGGCGCTCGCGCTTCGACGATAAGAACAATCTGGTGGTGATCAACAACGGCCACCGCGACTACGTCTACGCCTCCCAGCAGAAGCCGCGCAAGCTCAAGTACATCTGCCGGCTCTTCGCCAAGGAGCTCGTGCTGCGCAACTTCCGCGGCTTCGAGGCGGCCGAGCTGCTCGAGCGGCTGGTCGAGCTCTCGCTGTACACCGAGGAGCATCTGCGGGCCTGAGGCGGCCGACCCAGCCTGGCGTCGCCCGGGCTACGCGGGATCGTCGGGCGACGCGTTCCAGAAGCTCCAGCGTCTCATCGAGCTCGTGCGTAACGATCGCGAGCTCGTCGGTCTTACCGCTCATAGATCACCCGGCCGCGCCTCAGGATCATCCACCGGTGGATCGGGTCCAGCTTTTCCTACTCGACCATGTGCGGCGAAAAGCTGGCAGGCGCCTCGGCATCGCGAGCCACGGCGAACAAACGGTCGGCGGACCCCGCTGCCTCGACCGCCGGGTCGATGTCGGAGATCTCGCAGACGTTCTCTTCCTTCAGCAGAGAGCCCCACTGGTAGATGCGCCGGGGCGCGTATTTGTCGACCAGGACGCGCACGATCCGGTCGAAATCCTCTCGGGCGCGCAGCAGCAGCTCCTTTCTCGCGCCGCGCTTCTCGGCGTCGCGCCGCCTCAGGAACTGAGCCGCTTCTCTGGCACTGACCTCGCTCATCCGGCTGTGAGTATAGCACCGGCAGCGGCCCCGATGAAGCAGTCGCGGCGGGACCGCCGGTTGCCGCCACTTCACGGCAGCGGTCATAGCGGAAACGCAGACGGCAGATCCGCGTGTTGTGAACCCACGGGCAGCCCACACGACGCGTTGCCGCCACCCTCCTTGGGCACCTTTGCGAAAATGTTGGATGGGTGAACGGGTGAGAACTCTGGGGGCGTAA
>CAZKGO010000154.1:0-9365 GCA_964552235.1 uncultured Spirochaetales bacterium
AACAACCGGGACACGCTCGCCGCCGCCCACAGGGTGGTGCCGCCGAGGCTGCACCGGCACGCGGAGGCCGCCGCGGGCGTGGGGGGCGGCCAGGGCGCGGCGCCCAGGAGCCGCAGGCGGCGCAAACGCCGCCGCGGCGGCGCCGTCGTGCGGGGGGAGCCAGGCGTTCAGCACGGCCGCGCCCCCGGCGGTGAGCCGCAGCCCGCAGGCGCGGCGCCGGAGCCGGCCCAGGCTCCCGGCGGGCAGGCCGCGGCCGTCAGCAGGCGCAGGCGCAGACGCAGGCGCCGCCCCAAGGGCGGCGGCGCTCAGCGCAGCGTGGACATGCGGCCCAGCAAGGAATCCACCTTTTCGCCGTAGGCCCGGGGATCGGCCGCCCGAGCCTCGTTGAGCCACGCCCGGGACTGCTCGTAGGAGTTGGCGGCGAAGGCGTTGACCCCGAGGGCGTACTTGGTGATGGCGGGCTCGGCGCCCAGGTCGAGCGCCGTCTTGAACAGCACCTCGGCGCTGCGGTGATCGGCCGTGGCGTACTTGATCAGCCCCACGTAGTAGTACGGGACGTAGCTTTCGGGCTCGACGCGCATCGCCCGCACAAAGGCCTCCTCGGCCTCGTTGTAGCGCTGCCTCGAGTACAGGTCCGTCCCCTCGGCGACCAGCTCATTGAACCCCCGCAGGCCCGCGGCGTGCTCGCGGTAGGCGCGCTCCAGCCGATCGCTGTCGTACCAGCGCAGCGCTCGCTCCTGGACGCGTCGCGAGTTGCCGGCCACGTCGAGCGACGGGTCGAGGGCACTGAGGGAATCCCAGTAGATACGGTTCAGGCCGGGGTCCTCGCTGTCGAGCAGCAGGCTCACCAGGGCCCACGCCTGGGGGTAGAACGCGTCCAGCTGCGCCCGCGCCGCTTCGGCGTCCATGAGGGCCAGCTCGGAGACGCTCAGCGCCCTGCCCGAGCGCAGCCGCTCCTGCAGCGGCTGCAGCCACGCTAAGTTCGGCTTGAACTGGAAGCGCCCGGTCTCGGCGTTGAAGGCCGAGCGCTCGAAGTAGGCGGCCGTGCCCTCGCGGATCCACACCGGCGGATTCGGGATGCGCGTCTTGAGGAACTGGATGCAGGCCTGGTGCAGCAGCGACGCGTCGAACTGCCGCTCGTCGGCCATCCTGAACGCCACCAGCTCGCACTTGGCCGGGTCGGAGTAGTGGATGTAGACAAAGTCGTCGCGGCTCTCCCTGATGACCGCCGCGAGGTGATCGTCGAACCGCTTCTTGTCCGCGAACAGGGTCACGCGCAGCCTGTTCTCGGGAACGAAGTGAAAGACGTCGGCGAACAGGCTGTAGGCGGCCTCGAGCTTGGCGAGCGTCGACTCGACGAGGGCGCCGCCGGCATCCGTCGCCAGTCGGTAGTGCTGCGAATCGCGGGTTTCGGTCTGGCCGCCTGCCGCCGCCGCGAGGATCAGGAGGGCCGCCATGGCCCGCGTGAGTCTCATGATCGTTCTCCTCGTCTGCGTGGAAAAAGATAGACCTGCCCTCGGGTGCTGTCAAACGGAAAACGCCGGCGGCCGACAACCGCCTGCTCACAGCACGCCGGGCGCTCCGTCGGGCTCGGGTGCCGCTACGGTCTCGACGATGAGGTTGACGCGCTCCATGACGATGCCCGTGAACGACTCGATGCTCTCGGCGATCTGGGCCTGCAGGTTGGCCACCAGGGCCGGGATCTGCTCGCCGTAGGGCACCTGCAGGTGCACGTCGATGGCGTAGCTCGTCCCGCCCTGCAGCAGGGTCACGCGCGTGAGGCGGACCGACGGGGCAATCTCATCCACGCAGTGGTGCACCATCTGGCCGAGGGCCTGCTCCGAGATCGCGAGGCGCCCCTGCCGCGAGTAGACCGGGCGGACGATCGACTTCTCGAACACGTCGGCCTTGCGCATGATCGGGACCTTCTTCTTGAAGAAGATCCGGATGGCATTGAAGAAGATCTGCGAATGGCTGCGGCGGACCTCGACGGCGGGAACCGGGATGATGTGCTTGCCCTCGGTGCGGGCGCGGCGGGCCCGCGCGATCTCCTCGGACGTGGCGACCTCCTCGATGGTGATGATGCGGCTCGGCGCCGGAAGGTCGAGGCGCTGCGCGATCGTCTCGACCATGCGCACCGAGGTGCCGAGCACGAGGATGCGCTTGAAGTGCTCGTGGGCCAGCTGCCTGCGCACCGCGGCGGCCGTCCGGGAATCGCCGAACAGCGCCGTCTTGATCGCGGTGTAGGCGCCGGGCGCCTGCTTGGCCGATTGGCCGGCGATGATCCTCTGGTCCCTGATCAGCAGCCCGTCGTCGATGATCAGGTCGGCGCCGTGGTTCTTGGCGATCAGCTGGGCGCGGAAGCTCTTGCCCGTGCCGGACTTGCCGACGAGAGCGATGACCTGGATTCCCTTGATCCTGTAGACCAGGTGGTGGTACAGGCCCTTGAGGACGCCCATCTATGCTCCGAGGCGCAGGAGGGCGGAGCGCAGCGTATTGGCCATCAGCATCGTGACCGTCATCGGGCCCACGCCGCCGGGAACGGGCGTGATGAGGCCCGCGACCCGGCTCACCGACTCGAAGTCGACGTCGCCGCACAGGCGCGCCCGGCCCGAGGCTGTCGTGCCGATGCGGTGGATGCCCACGTCGATCACGGCGGCGCCCCGCTTGACCATGTCGGCGGTCACGAAGCGGGGAGACGTTCCGGCAGCCACGATCAGGATGTCGGCCCTGCGCGTGTGCGCGGCCAGGTCGCGGGTGCGCGTGTGGCAGAGGGTGACCGTGGCGTTGCCGCCGTCGGCGCGGGCGCTCAGCATGTTGGCCAGCGGCCTGCCCACCAGCAGCGAGCGGCCGACGACCACCGCTTCGGCGCCCGCGATCTCGACCCCGCTGCGGGCCAGCAGCTCGACGATGCCCGCGGGCGTGCAGGGCAGAAAGCGAGGGCTGCCGGCGAGCAGAAGGCCGAGGTTCAGCGGGTGGCAGCAGTCGACGTCCTTGTCCGGGCTCACGGCCGCCGCCACCCTTGCCTGCTCGATCTGGGGCGGCAGCGGGCTCTGCACCAGGATCCCGTCGACGAGCGGGTCGGCGTTGAAGCGCTCGATCGTTTGCAGCACCGCATCGGTGTCGACCGCCGACGGCAGGTCGGCCTGCGCCGAGTGGAAGCCGAGAGCCCGCGCCCGCCGCTGTTTGCCCGCGACGTAGCTCACCGACGCCGGATCGTCGCCCACGAGGATCGTCGCCAGTCCCGGCGGCCTGCCGCGATCGCGCACGAGGGCGGCCACCGCCTCCTTCTGCTCAGCCTCGATTTCCGCTGCGATGCGCGTTCCGTCGATCAGCGCCATGGCTCAACAATAGGCAGGCGTCCCGCAAGGGTCAAGAACAACGAAAGAGAAGGCTGCACGGCCCGCGTCCGCGGGCATGCCGGGCGCCGCGCGTCCGGGCTAGTGACGGAAGGCCCGCTCGCCGGTGAACACCATCGCGACGCCGGCTTCGTTGCACGCCGCGATGCAGTCCCAGTCGCGCACCGACCCCCCCGGCTGGGCGACTGCGGTCACCCCCTCGCGCACGCCCACCATGATGCCGTCGCGGAACGGGAAGAAGCCGTCGGAGACCATCACCGCGCCGGCGAGCCCGCCGTGGGCTTTCTGCACGTCGGCATCGACAGCCCCGCGGGCGTCGCGGTCGTCCAGCTCGCGGTAGGCCTTGCCGTGCCGCTCCCACGCGAGGCGGTCGGCCAGCTTGCGGTAGGCCTTGTCGCGCGCGATCTCGGCGACGCCGACGCGATCCTGCTCGCCGGTGCCGATGCCGACGGTCACGCCGTCCCTGACGTAGATCACGGAGTTGCTCGTTACGCCGCTCTCGATCAGCCAGCCGAACAGCAGGTCTTCGAGCTCGGCGGCGGTGGCCGCGCGCTCGCCGCGGTAGACCCGCCCCTCGTGCGTCGCCTCGGCGGGCAGAAAATCGGCGGTCGTCCGGACTGCGGGCGCGTAGGACCACTGCAGCACCAGGCCGCCGTCGACCAGGGCGCGGAAGTCCAGCACCCGCTGGCCGACGTAGTCGGCCAGGCGCGCCATGTTGCCGATGCGCATCACGCGGAGGTTCTTCCAGCGGGCGAACACGTCGAGCACGCCGGGTGCGAACTCCGGGGCGGCCACCACCTCGGCGTAGCTGGAAGCGATCATCTCGGCGGTCTCACGGTCGACCTCGCGGTTGACCACGATCGCGCCGCCAAAGGCGGCCACGCGGTCGGCCATGTAGGCGCGGCGGTAGCTCTCGGCCAGCGTCGCAGCCTTGGCCACGCCGCAGGGATTGTTGTGCTTGATGATGACCGAGCAGGGGGTGGCGGCGAAGTAGCGCAGGATCGCCAGCCCGCTGTCGACGTCGGTGATGTTGAGCTTGCCCGGGTGCTTGCCCGACTGCAGCAGCTCGGCGTCGGAGGCCAGCCACCGACCGGGCTGCAGCGAGGTGACCTCGCCGAGGGTCAGGTTGCCGTTGGCCAGGCGGTACAACGCCGCGGGCTGGCTGGGGTTCTCGCCGTAGCGCAGGCCCTTGCGCTCGCCGTCGATGGTCCAGGCGGCCTTCTCGTAGACGAGGGTCTGCCTCCCGCGCTCGTCGACCAGGGTCACCTCCAGGCGCTGCGGGAAGTGCTCCTCCACCATGGTGAGGTAGGCGTCCCGCAGGCGGCGGCCGCTCATCGACCGGCCTCCAGGCCGTAGCAGGCGGCCACCTCGTCAAACGGACGCTGCACGAAGTAGCGCATGATCTCGGCATCGTAGGAGGAGGTCAGGGCGAAGGCCTTGAGGGCGAGGCGGAACCGCGTGGCCAGGGCGAGGGCCCCGCAGCGCGCCCCGAGCTCGGTGAGCACCGTTTCGTAGTCGGAGGGATCGACGAGCACCGCCACTCTGAGAAAGTTCTTGGCCGCGGCGCGGATCATGCACGGACCGCCGATGTCGATGTGGGCGCGGGCCTTCTCGGGCGTCGCGTCCGCCTGCCGGATGGCCTGCCCAAAGGGATACAGGTTGGCCACCACGAGGTCAAAGGTCACGGCGTCGGCCCGCACGAGGTCCGCGGTGTGCGCCTTGTTGTGGGTCTCGCTCAGCAGCCCGAGGTAGACCTTGAAGTCGAGGGTCTTGACCAGGCCGCCCTGCATCTCGGGCTGGCCGGTGTAGTCGCTTACGGCGACGAGCTGCTGCGCCGCCCGGCCGCCCAGCAGGCGAGAGAGCTCCCGGTGCGTTCCGCCCGTCGAGTAGAACGTTATTCCCGGGCACAGCTCGAGGAGGGGAAGGACCAGCTTGTCGAGCCCGCTCTTGTCGGCGACGCTGACGATCGCCCGGCGGACCGGCACCACGTCGTCGGCGCGCGAGACGACGTTCAGCGCGAGGCTCATTCGCGGACCCACTCCGAGAAGGCCGTCGTGTAGACCGCGCGCCACAGGCCTGAGCCGGCCGTGAGCGCAAAGGTGACCGTACCGTCGACGAAAAAGTCGCGAACGGTGCCGCTGTACAGCTCGCTGTCGGTCGAGTCGTCGAGGCGGGTGTAGGTGGGACTCGGCGCGTCCGAGATGACCCCCGTCGGCGCGTAGTGCACGCCGTGCTCCATCGAGCCGAAGACGATGTTGCCGCCTCCGCCCGCCGCTTCGCCGATGCGCGTGAAGCGGACCGTTACTCCCGAGGAGTCGTCGACGTCCGTCACGGCCTCGGTCCACGTGGAGCCGTCGCCGGCGATGAGCGTCCCGTTATCTGTGGCCACGTACACCTTGCCGTGGACCGCCGAGTAGTAGACTCCGGTGACCGCGTCGCCCGCGGCGGCGGCGGGGGTCACGTCGGTGGTCATGGCCGCCGCCGCGCCCCGCAGCAGCTGCCCGCCGACCGCGGCGTAGTACAGAGTGCCGTCGTGAGTGACTTGGGTGACCGGCTTGGTCCGGCCGCTGATGCCGGTGGCGTCGAAGCTGTCATCGCTGCCGTCGGCCGAGGACAGCAGAGTGTAGCTGGTCGCCGAATCCGTCACCGAGGCGAACAGGCGGCCGCCCGCCACATATAGCGCGGTGATCTGCCTTTCCGCGATGTCGGCGTCGCTCACCAGAGTCCATGTCGGCTGGGCCGCCGCGGTTCCCCGCCAGAGCCCCCATTTGGAGCCGACCAGCATGCTCGCATAGAGGCTGCCCCCGAAGGAGACCAGCGAGTTGCACCAGTCGCCGCCGGCAGGCGGGGACACCTCGTACCACGTGGTCTCGGCCGTTGCCCGTTGCCACACCGAGCCGCCGAGGGAGACGAAGTAGCGCGTGCCGTCGGTGCACATGCCCAGGATCGTCGACTGGTTCTCGAGCGAGTAGTCGACCACAGGCTGCTCGTTCTCGATGTAGTAGAAGATCGCCGTGTCGTTGTCGCTGCAGCCGAAAGCGGCCACGATGGCCGCGAGGGCGATCCAGCGCAGCAGGCGAAAGGGTTGCGGTCGCGCGCGCATCGGGCACCTCGACTAGAAATTGTAGAACACGCCCGGCGTGATGATCAGGAAGTTGGCCATCCGGGCCTGGTCGGAATCCTGGTACTTGGTGGCCGCCTGGAAGTCGAGCCACCAAGCGACGTTGAGCCCGAACGACCAGTTGCTGTCGTAGCGCCAGTAGCCCCCGAAGCCGGGCTTGAGAATCAGGTCGACGTGCGACCACTCGCGGTAGCGCACGATGTTGATGCCGGCCCCGACGAAGACGGGGAACTCGAAGCGCGAGACGTCGAACACCCACGCCGCGCGCACGACGATCGGCATGAGGAACAGCGTGCGATCGTTGGGTGTGCGCGCGAACACCCCTCCGATGTCGAGGCCGATCCGCAGGCGCGGGCTCACGTAGGCGCTCCACTGCAGCTCGCCGGCCCCGCCGACGGTGAGGTTCGTGTCGTGGTAGGGACCGTCGAACTCCTGGTAGAACAGCGGCACCATCAGGCCGGCATTCAGCGCCAGAGTCTGGTCGCCGAGCTGGTGCCCCTCGACCGCGAACACGCTGCGCGTGTCCTCCTCGTCGTCGGGCCTGTCCGCCGGAGGCGAAGGCGCCGGCTCGGTCTGCGCAAAGGCGAGCGAGGTCGCCAGGACAAATGCTGCCGCAAAGGCAGATGTTCGAAACAGCCTCAAAGATGTCTCCGCAAGGCCATCGGCAGGTCGAGCCTCGGGGGGCTCGCCCGGCGGGCAGGCTAGGCCGGATACTACCATCCGCCTTCCCTTTTATCAACAGCGCTCACCCGAGCAGCGCTCGCGCGACGCGGTAGGTGGCCGCGTGGGCGGCGACGGTGCGCTCGATCGGCTCGCCGTAGCCCCCGCCGAGGGCGAGCGAGACGGGAATCCTCCGGTCGCGGCAGGTCTCCAGCACCATGGCGTCCCGCTCGCGCAGCGCCGCGGCGCTCAGCGACATCCGGCCCAGGCGGTCGCAGGCGAGCGGGTCCACGCCGGCGAGGTAGAGCACGAGGTCGGCATCGAGGGCGCCTGGCAGGTGCGCCGACAGCACGTCCAGGTACTCTCGGTCGGTGATCTCCTGGCTCAGCGCCACCGCGTCTCCGGCGAGCACCTTGCGCGCGGGGTAGTTGCTCTCGCAGTAGAGGTCGAGGAGCGCCACGCCGGGGGCGGCGCCAAGGAGCGCGCCGTTGCCGTCGCCCTGGTGGACGTCCAGGTCGACGATGGTCACCTTGCGCACGACCCCTCGCGACAGCAGCGTCAGGGCCACCGCCGCCAGATCGTTGAACACGCAGAAGCCGGCGCCGGCGTCGCGGCGCGCGTGATGGGTGCCGCCGCCGAGGCAGCCCGAGATGCCGTCCGCCAGCGCCGCCTCGGCGGCTGCCAGGGCCCCGCCGACCGACGCGAGGCTGCGCAGGTACAGCTGCCGGCTCCAGGGCAGACCGATGGCCCGCTGCAGCCGCGGCTCCAGCGAGCCGCAGCGGACCGCCTCGACGTAGGCGGGATCGTGGGCGGCCTCGAGCAGCCCGGGCTCCGCCAGCGGGGCCGGAAGCAGGTCGTCGGGCCCGAGGATGCGCTCGGCCAGCAGCAGCTCGCGCAGCAGGCGGTACTTGGCTGCGGGAAACCGGTGGCCGGGAGGCAGCGGGAGCTCGTGGCGATCCGAGGTGAACACACGCACCGTGCCGGGCAGTATAGAGGGGCCGCGACCCCGGCGGCAACGGCCGCGCCGCGATTGAAGAACCGGCGGGCCGCTGCTATGATGCGACCCGTCATGCGACGGTGGAAGCTGTCGGTTCTGCCGCTTTGGCTGCTCGCCTGCGGTTGCGCGACCGGCCCGCAGGCGCCCCAGGAGGCGCCGCGGGAGGCTCCGCGGGAGACGCCGCGGCCCGCGGTGAGCGCCCCCGCGCCGGAGCCCGCCCCTCCGCAGCCGCCCCAGGCGGCGATCGTCCCGCCCGCGGCCTCCGCCGTGCCGCTGCCGCAGCCGCCGGCGGCCGAACGCGAGCTGACCGCAGCGCTCGCGGCCATGAGTCTCGAGCGGCGCATCGCCCAGCGCCTCGCCTGCTGGGTGTCCGGCACCGAGGCTGCGGGCCGCAACGAGCGAATGGTTCGCGAGGTCGGGTTGGGCGGCGTGATCCTGAACACGACGAACGTCCGCAGCCCGCAGCAGGTGGCGGCCCTCGTGCGGTCCCTGCAGGCTGCGGCCCTCGCCGCGTCGCAGGGGATCGGCCTGTTCGTCGGCGTGGACCAGGAGGGCGGCCGCGTGACGCGGCTGCGCTTTGACGAGATCTCCCGCTTTCCGCCTCAGTTCATCTGGGCCTCGCACCAGGACGAGCGGTTCGTTGCCGCGGCCGCCTACATCACCAACGTCGAGATCCGCGAGATGGGCGTGAACATGAACTTCGCACCGGTGCTTGACGTCTACCCCAAGGCCGACGAGAGCGTGATCGGCGATCGGTCGTTCGGCGGCGACCCCCAGACCGTGGGCCGGCTCGGGGTGCGCTACATCGAAGCGGCCGACCGGGCCGGCGTGGTGGCCGTGCCGAAGCATTTTCCCGGCCACGGCGAGAGCGACGGCGACTCGCACAAGGTGCTGCCGGTGGCCGTCACGTCGCGGGCGCAGCTCGAAGAGCGCGCCCTGCCGCCCTTCCGCGCCGCAATCGCCGCCGGCGCCGAGGCGATCATGACCGCCCACGTCCTGTACCGCGAGCTGGACCCCGATCTGCCGGCCACCCTCTCGCACAGGATCGTGACCGGCCTGCTGCGCAATGAGCTGGGCTTTGGCGGCGTCGTGGTCTCGGACGCGATCGAGATGGCGGCGCTGGACCGCAGTTTCCCGATCGAGTCGATCCTGCGCCACGCGATCAAGGCGGGCGTGGACCTGATCCTGGTCGGCGGCAGGCACGAGCCGGCCGACCTGGTCGCTGCCG
>CAZKGO010000155.1:0-9294 GCA_964552235.1 uncultured Spirochaetales bacterium
GGCAGGCTGCGGAGCCTCGGGCGGAGCCGCAGCCGGCGCAGGCTGCGCCTCGGCAGCGGCAAGAGGCGGCGGTGCGTCCGCCTTCTTCACTGCTGTTCGTACTCCTGCACAGCCTGCCAGCAGGAGCAGTCCACACGACAGGATGACTGTCCCTCGAACCGCGTTCATCTCCCCTCCCGTAAACGCCGTCAGTTCGAAGCCGCCGCGGTCTCCTCCTTGAGCCTGAGGCCGATGATCTTGGAGACCCCCGACTCCTCCATCGTGATGCCGAGGAGGGTCGAGGCCGCCGTGACGGTGCGCTTGTTGTGGGTGATGATCAGGAACTGGGACATCCCCGCGAACTCCGAGAGCAGGCTCGTGAAGCGGCCGATGTTCTCCTCGTCGAGGGCCGCGTCGATCTCGTCGAGGATGCAGAACGGCGACGGCTTGACGAGGTAGGTGGCGAACAGCAGCGCCGTCGCCGTGAGCGAACGCTCGCCCCCGGAAAGGAGGTCGATGTTCTCCAGCTTCTTGCCCGGCGGCTGGGCGAGGATGTCGATGCCGCTCTCCAGCACCTTGTCCGGATCCACGAGCCGGATCTCCGCGCGGCCGCCTCCGAAGAGGCGGCGGAACATCATGTGGAAGTTCTTCTTGATCATCTCGTAAGTCGAGAGGAACAGCTGGGTCGACTCCTTGCGGATCTCGTCGGTGACGCGGCGCAGGTCCTCGCGCGCCTTGCGCAGGTCCTCCATCTGGCTCTGCAGGAACTTGTAGCGCTCCTCGACCTCGGCGAACTCCTCGGGAGCCATCAGGTTCACCTGGCCGAGGGCGCGCAGCCGCTCGCGCAGGGCGGCCAGGGCCGAGCGCAGCTCGCCGACCGGCTGCTTGATGTCGAACATGCGGCTCTCGAACTCCGACAGGTCGCGGGAGTGGGTCTCGGCAAAGTTCTCGTAGATCGCCCGGATCTCGGCGTTGACCTCGGCCACGTCTGCCCGGCTCTTCTCCACGTCGGACTGCAGCCGCCCCAGGTCGGCGAGGCGCCCCTTGAGCTCCTTTTCGTCCGACACGAGACCGGAGTTCAGCGCCGCGATCTCCTTTTCCAGATCGGCGAGCTCCTGGCGCAGGCGCGCCTCCTCGGCGGCAAAGGCCTCCATCTGGCGCTTCTGCGCCTCGATCTCGGAGCCGATCGCGGCTGCGGTCGAGCGCGTCTCGGCGATCACCCGGGCCTGCGCCTCGATGCCCGACCGCTGCTCGGCCACCTCCCGCTCAAGCCGTCCCATGGCCTCCTGGAGCGACCCGCGGCGCGATTCCAGGCGCGCGGTGTTGACCCGCAGCTCCTCGAGGGTCTTGCGGTACTCGTCGACCCGGCCGGCCAGCTCCCTGTTCTCGGCCCGCAGCCGCTCGTTGGCCGCACGCAGCGAGGCGATCTCGTTGAGGCCGGCGTTGATCTGGTCGTCGATCTCCCGCTTGCGCGTGATGATGCCGCCCGGGGACAGGAACTCGTCGATGAACGCCGGCGTCGACTGCCGGTAGGCGGCGAACAGCCCCTCGAGCTCGCGCACCCGCGCCAGGCTCTCGTCCACCAGCCCCCGCAGCGCCTCCACCACGCTGCGCGGCTCGCCCTCGGGGCGCCCCGGGGCGAGGGCCGCGTCCAGGTCGCCGAGCAGCCCCGCCCTCCCCTCGAGCTGGATCTCGAGGGCGCGCAGGATCGTCTCGATCCGCTGCTCGGTCTCGCGGCGCCTGGTGTGGGAGTAGCCCATCTCCTGCAGGCGCCGGTCGAGCTGGGTCACGATGTCGTCGGTGATGGCGCGCAGCTGCACCCGCAGCCCCTCGACCAGGGCGTCGAGCTCGGCCACCCTCCGGTCGTTGAGGGCCATCTGCTCGTCGTTGGAACGGGCCCTCTGGATAAAGGCATCGATGTCGCGCGCAAAGGCTGCAGCGTTGGCCGTGATCTCGTCGATCTGCTGCTGCAGGGCGTCCCGCTGCCGCCCCTGCTCGTCCATCTCGGCGAGCAGGCTCTGGACCTTGCCGGTCATGGCCCGCTGGCGCTGCTCGTCGTCGCGGATCTTGCGCTCGAGCTCCTGCCTGCGCTCGCTGAGGATGCGCACCTGGCTCGACCTGTTGTTCTTTTCCAGGTCGGCGCCGTAGACCCGCTTTTGCGTGTCCGCCAGGGTGGACTCGAGGCTGTTGACCCGGTCCATGCCCGACTCCATCGAGCGGTTGATGGCGTCGATCCTGTCCTGCAGCCGCTGCCGCTCCTCGGAGCGGCCGGCCAGGTGCTGCTCGCGGCGGCTCTTGCGGTCGAGCAGCTCGCGCAGGCGCAGCAGCGTCACGTCGAGCTCGGCCTCGAAGATGCCCTCGCGGATGCGGCGGTACTCCTCGGTCTTGAGCGCCTGGGCCCTGAGGCTGTCGTGGCTGCGCTTGACCTCCTGCAGCACGCCCTCGACCTGGCGCATGTTCTCCTCGGTGCGCTCGAGCTTGCGCTCGGCCTCCTGCCCGCGCACCCGGTAGCGAGTGATGCCGGCCGCCTCCTCGAAGATCAGCCGCCGTTCTTCGGGCTTGCTCGAGAGCACCTGGTCGATGTTGCCCTGCTCCATCACCGAGTAGGCGCTCTTGCCGATGCCTGTGTCGTAGAACAGCTCGCGGATCTCCCGCAGGCGCACCGGCTGGCCGTTGAGAAAGTACTCGCTCTCGCCGTTGCGGTAGAGGCGGCGCTTGATAGCGATCTCCGGCGAGTCCAGCGGCAGCTGCCCGTCGTTGTCGAGCACCAGCGTGACCTCGGCCACGCTCAGCGGCTTGCGCGCCTCGGTGCCGTTGAAGATCACGTCCTGCATGTGCTCGGCGCGCAGGCTGCGGGTCGACTGTTCGCCCATCACCCACTTGACGCCGTCGACGATGTTGCTCTTGCCGCAGCCGTTGGGCCCCAGGATCGCCGAGATGCCGCCCTGGAAGTCGATGCGCGTGCGATCGGCGAAGCTCTTGAAGCCGAAAAGCTCGATGCTCTTGAGGAACAAGCTGTCTCCCAGTCTGTAGTTATTCTAACTCAAGGGCGGGCGAGGCTCAAGCGCGGGGTCGAGGCGACGGCGGGCCGGCCGCGGGGCCCCTGCCCGGCTGCTTGCGGATAAAGCGTACGGCGTTCTCCAGCTCCTGCAGAAAGCCGTCGAGGTCCTCGCGAAACACCACGACGGACTGGCGCTCGAAGTCGCTCTCGGCGTGCTGCTTGCTCTCGACGATGTTGAGAAAGAGGTCGCCGAACCTGTTTTCCTTGACGTTGAAAAAGTACGTCCGCTTGGGCGTCGTCACCCTCGTGGAGAACACCTCGCCGCGCTGACCCATGGCCTACCCTCGGCGGCACTATAGCGGAAAGGTCGGGTGAGCTTCAATCCGGAGCGCGGACCGCCATGGCGAACGCGAGCTTGGTGCGGCCGGACGGACGGAAGCGGCAGCCCTGCGAGCGCAGCCACTCCTGCAGGTCAAGCCCCTCTCCCTCTGCCTCCATCTCCAGCTCGTGCAGCGCCTGGCCTCCGACGAGCGTCCGATCGAGGTCGAAGGTCCAGGGGCCCCGGCTCACCCGCGTCCGGTAGTTGACAAAGGCGCAGAAGGGGGCGACCTCGAGGTCGCCCGTGCGCGCGAGCAGGTCCCGGACCGGCGCCTGCGGGCAGGCCGCGAGGCGGAACCCGCGGGCGAGCCCCGCGGCCTCCTCGCCGCTGATCTCCGCTTCGATCTCGGGCCGCACGAAGTACCCGCCGTCGCAGCGCACGGGCGCGCCCTTGACGGTGAGCCAGGCGCGGGCCCCCTCGCGGCGCAGCCGCAGCGCCCACCCCAGCCGCCTCAGGTCCCCCGCGTCCGAGTCGTAGAAGGTGTTGATCTGCTCCACAGGCTCCGTGCCGGGGCTGCGCAAAGCCATGAGGGCCTGGTAGGCGGCGGCGTCGAGCTCGAGCTTGAGCTCGGACTCCATGGGCGGCGCCCCGTCGGGCCTCATGCCGGCTCTCCCGCCTGCTCCCGGGCTATTCCAAGCGCACGACGAAGTAGCGCTTCTTTCCCGCCCGCAGCCGGATGCCGCCCTCCTGGACCGCGGCTGCGTCTATGACCGCCTCCGGGTCGTCGACGGCCTCTTCGTTGATGTAGGCGCCGCCTTGCTTGACCAGCCGGCGCGCCTCCCCCCGCGACGAGCACAGCCCCGTGCGGGCGAACAGCTCCACCACGTTGATGCCGCTTTCTACCTCGGCGCGGGGCAGGCTCATCGACGGCACCCCCTCGAGGCTGCTGCCCGCGGCGGCGCCGCCAAAGGCGGCCCGCGAAGCGTCGCGCGCCTTGTTGGCCTCGGCCGTGCCGTGCACGGTCCGCGTGACCTCCCAGGCCAGAGTCTCCTTGGCCTTGTTGAGCGCCTGGCCTCCGGCCGCGGTGAGCTCCTTGATCTGCTCGACCGGCAGAAAGGTGTAGAGCAGGAGAAAGCGATGCACGTCTGCGTCGGCTGTGTTGATCCAGTACTGGTAGAACTCGTAGGGGCTGACGAGGGACCGGTCGAGGTACATGGCGCCCTTTTCGGTCTTGCCCATCTTCTTGCCGTCTGCGGTGGTGATCAGCGGCGTCGTGAGGGCGAACACGTCCGCCCGCTCGACCTTGCGGATCAGCTCCATGCCGGCCACGATGTTGCCCCACTGGTCGTCGCCGCCCATCTGCAGGCGGCAGCCGTGGCGGCGGTACAGCTCCAGGTAGTCGTAGGACTGCAGCAGCTGGTAGTTGAACTCGACAAACGTGAGCCCCGTCTCCAGGCGCATCTTGTAGGTCTCGAACGACAGCATCCGGTTGACCGAGAAGTGGCGCCCGATGTCGCGCAGGAACTCGATGTAGTTGAGGTCCGCAAGCCACTCGGCGTTGTCGACCATGAGAGCCCGGGAGAAGTCCAGAAACAGGGCGATCTGCTTTTTGAAGGCCCGCGCGTTCTCGTGGATCGTCTCCACCGACAGCATCCTGCGCGTCTCGGTCTTGCCCGAAGGGTCGCCGATCCGCGCCGTGCCGCCGCCGATCAGGGCGATCGGTCTGTGGCCGGCCTTTTGCAGGTTGGCCATGGCCTGCAGCGACACCAGGTGGCCGACGTGGAGGCTCGAGCCCGTGGGGTCGAAGCCCACGTATAGCGTCACCGGCCCCTCGTCCATGGCCCGCCGCAGCGCCGCCTCGTCTGAGCACTGCTGAACGAATCCCCGCTCCTTGAGGATGTCGTATCCGTTCATACGCCGCCTCGCTTGTAGCCGGCGATCTCCTGCCGGATGCGCGGCACGATCTCGCCGATCTTGATGCGCACCTGCTGCATCGAGTCGCGAAAGCGCAGGGTCACCGTCTGGTCCTCCTTGGTCTGGTAGTCGACGGTGACGCAGAAGGGCGTGCCCACCTCGTCCTGGCGGCGGTAGCGGCGGCCGATGGCGCCGCTGACGTCATAGAACACGGCAAGGTCCTCCTGGAGGTCGGAGGCGAGCTTCTGGGCCATCTCCGCCAGGCCGTCCTTTTTCATCAGGGGGAACACACCCAGCGTGACCGGCGCCACCTTGGGGTGCAGGCGCAGCACGACGCGCGTCTCGCCCTCGACTTCTTCTTCGTCGTAGGCGTCGCACATCACCATGAGCACGCTGCGGGTGAGCCCCGCCGACGTCTCGATGATGTACGGGATATAGCGCTCCTTGGTCGCCTCGTCGAGGTAGGTCTGGTCCTTGCCCGAGTACTCGCTGTGGCGCTTGAGGTCGAAATCCGTGCGGTTGTGCACCCCTTCGAGCTCCTGCCAGCCAAAGGGGAACTCGAACTGGATGTCCACCGCCTCCTTGGCGTAGTGCGCGAGCTCGTCGGGGCCGTGCTGGTGGAAGCGCAGCCTGGCGGGGTCGATGCCCAGCTTGCGGTAGTAGTCCAGGCGCTGCTCCTTCCAGTAGGCGAACCACCTGTCCGCCTCCTTGGGGTGCACGAAGTACTGCATCTCCATCTGCTCGAACTCGCAGGTCCTGAAGATGAAGTTCTTGGTGACGATCTCGTTGCGGAACGCCTTGCCCACCTGGGCGATGCCAAAGGGCACCTTTTCGCGGCTGCTCTGCTGCACGTTGCGGAAGTTCACGTAGATGCCCTGGGCGGTCTCGGGCCGCAGGTACACCACCGAGCCGTCGTTCTCCACCGGGCCGAGGTGGGTCTTGAACATCAGGTTGAAGCGCCTCGGTTCCGTGAGCGGGTTCCCGTTGGGGCTCCTCTTGGTCGCCCGCTGCTCCTCGGTGAGCTGGTCCCACCGGTAGCGCTCGTTGGTCACCGTGTCCTCGACCATGAGGTCGACGAACCCTTCGACGTGGCCCGAGGCCTCCCACACCCGCGGGTGCATCATGATCGCCGCGTCGAGCCCCACGATGTTGTCGTGGAGCTGGGTCATCTCGCGCCACCAGAAATCCTGGATGCGGCGCTTGAGCTCGACGCCCATCGGCCCGTAGTCCCACGCCGACGAGAGCCCGCCGTAGATCTCGCTGGACGGAAACACGAAGCCGCGCCGCTTGGCGAGCGACACGATCTTTTCCATCGTGGCCTTGGAACCCATCAATCCCTCGCTTTCGAAAGAACCTGAATGGCACTCTCGAGACGTGCCCTGGTTTCGTCCACTCCGAGGATGCGCAGCGCCCCAAGCAGCGGCGGCGAGACGCGCGAGCCGGTCACCGCCACGCGCACCGGCATCAGCAGGTCGCCGAGCTTGAGGCCGTTCTCCTTGGCGAGTTGCCGCAGGGCGGCCTCGGCCTCCGCGTCGGGCAGGCTCATGATCGCCGGCAGGCGGGCCGCGGCCGTGCGCAGGATGCCGGCCGTACGGGCGGCGTCGAGCTTTTTCGGCACCAGGTCCGCCACGGGCAGATCCGCGGGCGCGGGCCTGCGAAAGAGGAAGCCGAGGGCTGCCGGCGCCTCCGACAGCAGCTTCAGGCGCTCGCGCACCAGGGGCACCGCTGCCTTGACCGCGGCCGGCGATGCGTCGCCCAGGCCCGCCTCGGCCAGGTGGGGCATCAGCAGCGCGGCCAGCTCGTCGTCGCTCTTTTTCCGGATGTAGGCGCCGTTGAACCAGGCCAGCTTCTGGTAGTCGAACACCGCCGGCGCCTTGTTCAGCCGCTCGAGGCTGAACACCTTTTCCAGCTCCTCTTTCGAGAAGAACTCCGTCGAATCGTCGAGAGCCCACCCCACGAGGGCGATGTAGTTGAGCATCGCCTCCGGCAGGTAGCCCTGCTTTCGGAACTCGATGATGCTGGTCGCCCCGTGGCGCTTGGACAGCTTGTGCCCGTCGCTGCCGAGCACCATCGGCAGGTGGCAGTAGACCGGTGGCTGCCAGCCAAAGGCCGCGTAGAGCTGCACGTGCAGCGGCACCGACGCCAGCCACTCCTGAGCGCGCAGGATGTGGGTGATCTCCATCAGGTGATCGTCGACGACGTTGGCCAGGTGGTAGGTCGGGTAGCCGTCGCTCTTGAGCAGGACCGGGTCCGGGTTGATGTCCCGGTTGGGAACGCTGATGTCGCCGAGAAGCTCGTCGTGGTAGGTGGTCGTGCCCTCGGTCGGCACCTTGAGCCGAACCACGAACGGCTTGCCCTGGGCCTCGAGTGCGGCGACCTCGGCGGCCGTGAGGCTGCGGCAGTGCCGGTCGTAGCCCGTGCGCTCGGCCTTGCGCGCGGCCTGCTCCTCCCGCAGCCGCTCCAGGCGCTCGGCCGTGCAGAAGCACTTGTAGGCCGCGCCCCTGGCCAGCAGCTCCTCGGTCTTGCGCCTGTAGATCTCCCGGCGCTCGGACTGCACGTAGGGGCCGCAGGGCCCGCCCTTGTCGGGGCCTTCGTCCCAGGCTATGCCGAGCCAGCGGAACGTGTCGTAGATGTCCTGCATCGCGTCGGCGCGGAACCGCTCGCGATCGGTGTCCTCGATCCGGAGAACAAAAACGCCGCCGCGGGAGCGCGCGAAGAGGTAGTTGAAGAGCGCAGTACGAACGCTGCCGACATGCTGCAGCCCCGTCGGCGATGGGGCATAGCGTACCCGTACGCTCATGTCGATTCCCCTGCGGAGCCTCGCCGCTACACCACCGCCGGGTCGCCCGCGAGCACACGCTGGGCGCTGCGCTGCAGCATCCGCCCGATGCGGTCGATGGCCAGCTTGAGGTCGTCGAGCGCCGGCAGGAACACCATGCGGAAGTGGTCGGGGTGCGGCCAGTTGAACCCGCCGCCGTGCACGATCAGGACCTTCTCCTCCTGGAGCAGGTCCATGGCGAACTTCATGTCGTCGTTGATGCCGAACCTGCGCACGTCCAGCTTGGGGAACATGTACAGCGCGCCCCTGGGCTTGACGCAGCTCACCCCCGGAATCGAGGTGATCCAGGTGTGGCAGAGGTCGCGCTGCTCGCGCAGCCTGCCGCCGGCCCGGATCAGCTCGTTGATGCTCTGGTAGCCGCCGAGCGCCGTCTGGATGCCGAGCTGCGCCGGCACGTTGCTGCACAGGCGCATGTTCGACAGCATCTCGAGGCCTTCGATGTAGCCGCTGGCCGCGCTCTTGTTGCCGCTGAGCACCATCCAGCCGGCCCGGAATCCCGCCGCCCTGTAGGCCTTGGACAGGCCGCTAAAGGTGACGGTGAACAGGTCGTCGGTGAGCGACAGCATCGGCACGTGCACGGCGTCGTCGTAGACGATCTTTTCGTAGATCTCGTCGGCGTAGATGATGAGCTTGTGCTCGCGGGCGATCGCCACGATCTCCTCGAGCACCGACCGGTCGTAGACCGCCCCGGTTGGGTTGTTCGGGTTGATCACCACGATGCCGCGGGTGCGCGCGGTGATCTTGGAGCGCAGGTCCTTGAGGTCGGGGCACCAGTCCGACTGCTCGTCGCAGAGGTAGTGCACGGCCTTGCCGCCGGCCAGGGTGACGGCCGCTGTCCACAGCGGGTAGTCGGGCGCCGGCACCAGCATCTCGTCGCCGCTGTCGAGCAGCGCCTGCATCGACATCACGATCAGCTCGCTCACGCCGTTGCCGATGTAGATGTCCTCGGTGCCGATGTCGGTCCGGCCGAGCGACTGGTAGTATTGCATGACGGCTTTGCGCGCCGGGAACAGCCCCTTGGAGTCGCAGTAGCCCTGGGCCTGGCGCATGTTCACGACCATGTCGTGGATGATCTCGTCGGGTGCATCGAAGCCAAAGGGCGCGGGGTTGCCGATGTTCAGCTTCAGGATGCGATAGCCCTCTTCTTCGAGCCTCTTGGCCTCGGTGAGGACCGGCCCGCGGATGTCGTAACAGACATTGTCCAGCTTGTGCGATTTGCCTATCATGACGGCAGATACGATA
>CAZKGO010000156.1:0-9036 GCA_964552235.1 uncultured Spirochaetales bacterium
GTATGGCCACCTCCGGCCATGTGTCCCAGCTCCTGGGCGGCCGCACGCAGGAGGGCGCGTGGGTGGTGGGCGGTCTGTTCCGCAGGCTGTGCGAGCGCGCGGAGGCCGAAGGGGCCGCCGTCATCACGCGCCTGGATCCCGGCGAGCGCTACCATCCCTACGGCTGCATCCGCTGGTTCGCCCACGGCGTCTCCGTGGAGCCCTTTCGCCTGGCCGCCTTCCTCGACCGGGCGATGAGCGAGGCGGGGGTCGACGTGCTCCTGCACACGCAGGTGCTCGACACGCTGGTCAAGGAGGGCCGCATCACACACGTGGTGGCGGCCAACAAGAGCGGCCTGCGCGCGCTGCGCGGCGCCGCATTCGTGGACGCCACCGGCGACGCCGACCTGGCGGCGCGCTCGGGGTGCGAGGTGGTCAAGGGCCGCAGCGACGACGGGCTCATGGCGCCGGCGACGCTGGAGTTCCACGTCACCGGCGTCGACGAGGCCGCCCTCTCGGCGTGGGTGCGTGAGCACGACGAGCCCAAGCTGGTGCCCATCATCCAGCGGCTGCGCGCCGAGGGGCTCTGGCGTTTCCCCTACGACATCTTCGTCTCCACGCGGCTCACCGAGCCCGGGACCTTCTACGTCAACACCTCGCGCCTTGTCGGTGTGGACGGCACCGACGGCCGCTCGGTCTCCGAAGCCATGGCGAGGGGGCGCAACGAGACCGAGGAGCTGCTGCGGCTGATGCAGGCGCACCTGCCGGGCTTCGCCCGGGCCCGCCTCAAGTCCGTGGCCTCGCTTCTGGGCGTGCGGGAGTCGCGGCGCATCGTCGGCGACTTTGTGATGACAACCGAGGACCTCAAGGCGGACGCGGAGTTCGAAGACGCCGTGGGCTACAGCATGTACGGCTGGGACCTCCCCGACCCGCGTCGGCCGAGCCACCAGCCCCTGCTCGACGGCGGTGTGCGCAAGGGGCCGGCCACGCCTCTGCCCTTCCGTATGATGGTGCCGCGGCCCATAGCCAACCTGGTCTGTCCCGGCCGCGCCGTGAGCGTGGAGCGGGACGTCCTGGGGCCCGTGCGCGAGATCGCGCCGGTGATGGCCATGGGCGAGGCGGCCGGCGCCGCCGCGGCGGAGGTGGTGCGGGCGGGGCGGCCCTTTGCCGAGGTGGACACCGACGGGTTGCGCGACGAGCTGCGGAGGCTCGGATGCCTCGTGGACCGCGAGGCGCTGCCCTGGATCTCGCCGAGGAACGACGCGTGGTGGAAGGGGTGAGGCCGCCGCGGGGCGGGACGACGGCGCCCCTGCGCGTGGCGCTGGTGGGTGTCGGCGGCTACGGCCGGACCCATCTTGCTGCCATCGAGGGGCTGTCGGCCCGGGGCCTCTGCGCGCTCGAGGCGGTGGTGATCCGCAACCCCGGAAAGTGCGCCGACGTCGCCGGGCGCCTCCCGGGCGTGCGGGTTCACCGCTCTCTGGAGGCGCTGATCGCGGCGGAGGCGGGGCGGGTGGATCTCGTGATCCTTGCGACGGGCATCCCCGATCACGCGGCGCAGACCGAGGCGGCGCTCCAGGGCGGCTTCCACGTGCTCTGCGAAAAGCCCGCGGCCGGCTCCTGGACCGACGGCCTGCGCATGAAGCTGGCGGCGGAGCGCAGCGGCCGGCTGCTGGCTGTCGGGTTCCAGAATCTCGCCTCCGCGAGCGTCCGGGGCATCCAGCGCCTCGCCCTGTCCGGCCGCCTCGGACGCCTGGTGGCCGCGCGCGGGCTCGTGCTCTCTCCGCGCTCTGCCACCTACTACGCCCGCAACCGATGGGCGGGCCGGCTGTCGGTCGACGGCGTGAGCGTCATGGACTCGCCCGTCCAGAACGCCGCGGGCCACTACCTGGCCAACCTGCTCTTCGCGGCGGGGCCACGCGAAGGAGAGACCGCGATGCCCTCCACGGTCGCCGGTGAGAGCTATCGCGCCGCGGCTATCCAGGGTGCCGACACGCAGTGCCTGCGCGTGACCACCGCCCAAGGCTGCCGCATCGATTTCGCGGCGAGCCACGCGGTGCCCGAGGCGCGGGAGATCGCGGCCGAGTACGAGCTGGAGGGCGGCCGGATCCTCTGGCGCAAGGGTGGCGACACCAAAGTCTTCGACGCGGGCGGACGCCTCCTGGAGCGCTTGGGCAACGCTCCGCAGGCGCTGGAGGAGCTGCTGCTGGAGGACGTGATCGCGGCGATCAGGGACGGGAGACCCCCGCTGTGCCCCATCGAGAACGCCCTCGCCCACACCGCCTGCGTCGAGCTGCTCTTCCTTTCCGCCCCGGTCCGCACGATCGACCGACGCCACGTGATCGAGGTGCCCGGAAGTGACGGCAGCCCCGTCGCCGCCGTCGAGGGGATCACGGCCCTGATGGAGACCATGTACCGGGAAAGACTGAGCTTTGCCGAGGCGGGTGCGCCGTGGGCGACGCGCGGCCGCCTGGCGGACGCCGCGGAGCTGTCCCGCGCGCGGCAGTAGGAGGCCCCCATGTTCAAAGAGCGCACGCTTTGGCGCCGGCACGACGACGGCGCCTTTTGTCGGGCCATCCCGTCGATCGTGGTGACGGCCGCCGGCACGATCCTCGCCTTCAGCGAGGCCAGGCTCAGCGACGACAGGAACGTGGTCGAGGACGCCATGTACGACGAGGTGCCCTCGCACCTCGCCCTGCGGCGCAGCGTGGACGGCGGAGCGACGTGGAGCCGGAGCCGCCTCCTGGAGCGGGCCAACGGCCGCTTCTGGGCCGAGGCGGGCCGGGCGGGCAAGCTCGAGGCGTGGAGCCAGTGCTGCCCCGTGGCCGACGAGCGCTCCGGCCGCGTCTTCGTCTTCTACGTCCTCAACGAGGGCGCCCACGACGGGAAGAATCTTCAGCGCTGCACCCGGGTCTTTGCCAGGGCCAGCGACGACGACGGCCTCACGTGGTCTGACCGGCGGGAGCTCACGGAGATCTTTGCCTGCCGCTCCGACGGCGCGGCAGGCGCGGGGGAGGTGAGCGCGGAGGGCTTTGCCGCCGACCACCTGGGCCGGGCCTTCCACATCTGCATCGGCCACGGGACTCAGCTTTCCTCGGGCCGGCTCGTCGCCCCCTTCTGGAGCCGCCGGTCCCTCGCGCATGCGCCCGCCGAACGGGCCTACGGGGTCAAGCTGGTGGCCAGCGACGACGGCGGCGATTCCTGGCGCGTGCTCGCGCAGCTCGGCGCCGAGGAGTACCTCACGGAGTCCCGCGTCGTGGAGCTCGAGGACGGCACCCTGCTCTTGAACGCCCGCGGTGATCGGCCGGACCTCTCGTGCTGGCGCTTCGAGTCACGCAGCCGCGACGGCGGTGTCACCTGGAGCCGGCCCGAGCCCGTGCACGACCTCGGCGAGAGCTTCCGCTGCGACGCTGGTCTGACGCGGTTGGGCCGTGCGCTGTTCTTTGCCAAGGGAGCGGGCCGCGAGGCGCGGGAGCGCATGACCGTGTGGATGAGCGAGGATGGCGGTCGGACCTGGCCCTGGCTGCGCGAGGTCTACGACGGCGCCGCCTACTACTGCGACCTGGCGGCTCTGCCCGACGGCAGCGCGGCGCTTCTCTATCTCAAGGGGCGCCTCAACCGGTGGCGCGGCCTCGAGGTCTCCTTTGCCCGCTTCGACCCGGACTGGGTCAGGGGAAGGTGAAGGTCCCGGCGCGGGCGGGACCGCCTCGTCCCCCGGCGTCGCTCTAGTTACCCTTTGCCCCCGAGCGAATGAGCAGGTCGATGATCTGGTCATAGGGCTTGCTGCAGGGGGCCTTGCACGCCTGCTTGCCCGACTTCGCTCTGACGAGCGGGCTGTACACGCCTTCAGGGCGGTTTACATCCGCACCGGCCTCGACGAGCAGCCGTACCAGCTCGAGGTTGCCGTCCCGCGCCGCGATGGCCAGCGGATTCAGAAAGGCGTTCGCGCGCGGTGCGTTGACGTCGGCCCCCCGGGCCACGAGATAGCGAGCGATCTCCACATCTCCCTTGTTCGCCGCGGCCATCAGGGGAGTTTCGAGCTGGAGCTCGCCGTTCAGGTCGACCCCCTGCTCCGCCAGGAAGCGCGCCGTCTCCCGGTGGCTCCATTTGATGGCCGTGATAAGCGCCGCGACCCCGTAGGTCTTCAGGGAGACTCCGTCCGTCTCCACCGCGAGGAGCTTGCCAAGAACCTCGGTCTGACCCTGGTTGGCCGCCCACAGAATGTCGGGGTTGGCGGGCGGGGCGGTGCCCAGAGGCAAGGCGGAAAGATCGAAGGCCATGACCGCGGGGTAGGGCAGCACGTAGGAGCCCAGGGTGTAGGGCTCGAAGCGGGAGGGTTCCAGGCCGATGGCGTCCGTCACCAGGAGGCCGCGGTCGCTGCTCACGGTGCTGCTCGGCAGCTCCAGCCCGTCGTCCTCGGCCACGGAGGAGAGGGCGCCGAAAAAGAGATCGCCGCGCCTGCCGGTGTCGAGATCGACCAGGGTGACGCCGACAGCGTAATCGAACCCCAGCTTGCCCTGGACCTGGCGCCTGATGGGCCGGACATAGAAACCCTGCTGAAGACTGCGGCGGTGCACTTCCATGGCGTGCAGGAGCTCCCACTGCGCCTTGGAGAGGGCCGATCTCTGCAGCTCCGCCTGCACCCCCTCGACAAAGGAGAAGACCGCGTTGGTGACGGAGTTCCAAAAGGCGATGCTGGCCGTCATCCGATCCATCGACGCGGAGACCTGCGTGGCCGCAGCCTCCGCCCCCAGCGAGGCGGCGCGGCCCCGGCTTGCCTCCACCGCGGCATCGGTGGACATGCGGCGGCCTTCCTGGAGGGTCTGCAGCTCCCGCGTGGACATCTCGCCCGACGCCATTCCCCGCGAGATCTCCGCGGTGGTGGAGCGGGCATCCTGGCGCGCGTCGGCCGCAGCCCGCGCCGACGACGCGGCGCCGGCGGCCGATATCCGGCGCAGTGAGGCTCCGAACGATGTGGCCATGTCATCCGCGGTCGAATCGACGATGCTCAGTTTCTTGTCCACGCCTTTTTCGTGGCGCAGGTCGGCGTAGTACTTGACTTTGTCGGCCAGATCATGCTTTCGCGCGAAAAAGGTGTTGTCGTGCGTCCAGCTCAGCGGAACGGGCTGGGCGAAGAGGATCTGCCCCGTCGTGGGCGAAACGGCCACGACCCCGTAGGTCTCGCGGGCGACAACGATCTTGTCGTCGTGGGTCACCAGAAGATCGGGCAGCGACTCGGAGTACTTGCCGAGGGTGCGCCCGATGTCAAAGGCCCCGGGCACGACCGCCCGAAAGGCCGGTCGTGAGGAGCCGAGGTCCAGAGACACGATGCCGTCGTCGCCAGTGTAGTAGAGGCGATCGTCGAGGCACAGGAGGGAGCTCCTGACCTCGCCCCCCGCCTCGTGTGTCCAGAGGACTCTTCCATCCGCCGCTCCCGCTGCCACGACGCTGTCTTTCTTTCCAGCGGACCGCGTGTGGAGAAGGACCATGTCCCGCTGCCACACACCCGAGCGGATCTCACCGCCCTCGGCGGCACGGCGCCACAGCACGCCGCCGGTGCCGCGATCGAGCATCAGGGCCTGCTCCCGGGTGAGGACCAGCAGCCCCTGCGGCACCTCGCCTGCCGAGAGGATTGCGCTCTTGCCGAGGGGCGACGCGACTTCCCATATGTCGGCTCCCGTGTCCGGGGCCAGCAGCCGCAGGCCCTTGCCAGCCACCACAACCGAGCCTTCCAGCGTGAACATCAGGGGCGGCCGGCCGCCCTCCGCCTTGAGGTCGTCGGCGTCCCGCTGCCACTTCACGGCGCCGCTGGCTGCTTCGATGGAGTAGAGCTTCGAGGACAGGGCACCGACGGATGCCACCACGATCGAGCCGCCGTCGGGGGAGAGCGCCACCGACGAGCGGCCTCCGAGCTTCTGCTCCCACCTCTGCGATCCCGAAGCGGGGTCCAGGCCGGTGAGGACGACCTGTTCGGCGTCGACGCCCATCAGCACAATAGAGGGCGATGTCTGCAGCAGCGCGTAGCGCAGAAGGCCGAGCTGCTTGTCGTTGGGCCGCTTGCGCTGGTAGGTCCAGATGCGCTGCCCCGACTTCGTATCGTAAAGGGAAATGGCGCCAAAGGCGGGCTTGGCCTCTTCCATGCTGAAGAGGAGACCGGCCTGGAGCAGCTCCTGCTCGCTCACCAGGACCCGGTCGGGCCCCAGGAATTCCAGGAGATCGGCCTCCTGGGCGTGCATCACGGTCTCCCACTTCGGCCTGGGCTGGGACGGCCCGATCGTCTGGGCGACATACGCGAAGCGCTCCGTATCGTCCTGCTTGATCTCCTCCCTGAGGGAGCCGCAGGTCGTGAGGAGGGCGCAGCACACGGCAGCAGGCGCCAGAATCTCGACGCGCACGGAAGCCTCCTTTCTACCCTGGAGTCTCGGACAGCGAGAAGCCCCTGAACGGCCGCTTGCTCGTCGGCCCCGATTCTATGTCAGGCCGATCCTGCCGTCAAAACGCGTCACATGCGGTCCCCCCGGCGGTGTCCGGAGTGGCCGCGGCCAGTGCCTAAACAGACGCACCCTGCTCCCGAAGGGTCCGCCTCAGCGCAGCGGGATCGAGGGAGCGAGGCGTCGTGGCGGAGGCGTGTGCAAGGGCGGCGGCGGTGCCGGCGGCCTGGCCCATGGCCATGCAGGTGGCCATGACGCGCACGGAGCCCTGGGCCGTGAAGGTGGCCGAGATCGGGCGGCCGGCCACCAGCAGCCCCTCGATGCCCCGCGGCAGCAGGCAGCGGTAGGGGATCTGGTACCACTCGCTGCAGCGCATCGTGATGAGCTCGCGGCCGCCAAAGCGAACGCTGGCCGTGTGCAGGTCGATGGGGTGCGCTCCGTTGGCGATGCCGTCGTCGAACTTGCGGCTGCCCAGGACGTCTTCCTCGGTCAGCCGGTAGTCACCCTCGATGCAGCGGCTGTCGCGCAGGCCCAGCTGAGGCGCGATGGACAGCAGCACCGCTTCCTCGCACCCGGGCACGTGGCGCCTCAGGAGCTCCAGCTTGCGGAACACCTGTCGCGTGGCTTCCGCCTGTGCGAGCGAGAGGTCCTCGGTGCTCGTGGCGTCGAACCCGGGGAGGCCCGTGCGCGAGTTCACGGTGTACTCCCCGGGCCGCGGAAGGGCCATGAGCCAGCAGTGCGTAACGCCCATATCCCCGGCCTCGCCTTCGGGCCACTGCGCGTCGATGCGATCCTTGGTCAGGCGCACGCCTGCGATGCGGAACATGAGGGAGGGCGGTTTGGTGGCGCCCGTCTCCTCGCTGCCCGAGCGGAAGGGGACACCCGAGAGCGCCGCAAAAGGCGCGCACCGTGGCCGCTGCGCGCGCCCGTCTCGCAGTACAGCACGATCGGCTTGTCCTTGGGCTCGAGCTCGTTCATCCGCGCCGGGAGCACGGAGAGCGGAATGTTGATCGCTCCGTCATAGGCGCCGTCGGCGAACTCCGCGGGGGTCCGCACGTCGATGATGCGGGCGCCCGCAACGATTTTTTCCTTGATGCTGCTTCCTGCCATGAGTGTTTCTCCTTGTTGGTCCGGTACTTGAGGCTGCCGACCGGGTCGGTGTCGGTGTTGGCCGCCACCAGCGTCAGGTGGCCGTCCTGCCTGAGCGCCGGCAGCGCAGCCAGGCACGCCTTGACCGACTGGTAGTGGTTGACGCCGACGAACCCCGCGTGCGTCAGGATCACGTCCTAGTCGCGATCCGCGAGGACGAGGCATGCTCGTCGCTGCCGGCGCACAGCGAGCGGCGCGAGTGCAAGCTGCTCTCGCACGGACTCAGGCCCGAATACGAACACAAGAAGAAGGAAGACTGCGCGCAGAGAAGCTGCAATGAGCTGGGGAGCGAAGGGCGCCGCAAGCGTATGCGTCGAGCGTGCGGGTCCGGCCCCCGCCCCGCGGCGGCGGCTTTCTGTTTCTCTGGGCGTGCGACCGCCATGGATGGCGGCAGTGCCCCGAAGGGCCGGAGCGCAGCTGCGGGGTGGCGCCACAGGTATGTCGGCGCCCGCCCCCCCCAAACCCGGGCCTCGGCACCCTGGCGAGCGCTGCCCCCCTCGCCGCCCGGGCTCCGCGTCGGGCCCGTCGCGGGCGCTTGCCCCCTGTACTCTGGGGGTTCCGTCCTCTCCCGAAGCGGAACTCGGATGGGGGCGGCCCATGCCGCCGCGCCCCTCCGCGCCCTCGGGCGCCCCGCGAGTACGCCGGGCCAGGGCGCTGGCGCCCCACGGTGGCCTCCGTTGAAGCCGCACAGGCACGCCGCTCGCCGCGGTCGTTGTCTGATACGTGGCCTGCTGTACCGCGACGCCGGCGGCTGCGCGCCGCTACCAGCCCCGCGGCCCCAACGTCCTGCAGACCCTCTTCCGCCGCCACTTCCCCGCCTTCGCCGATGCCATTGATAATGATTTTCATCCTGCGGCAGGCGGTTGCAGCACACCGGCAAGGATCTGAGCGTGGAAGGTGCCGGCGGAACGTTAGCTGCGAGGGCCGACAGGCAGGGTTGAGGTGGCGGAGGGCGGTAGCCCGCGGCCGGCGAGCGCATCTGGGCGGCCCTGTGCCTGGCAAGGTGAAGGTGAGCGCGCACGGAGCCGCTGCGACGGCCGGTAGCGCCGCCGCCTGGGAGGCGAGCTGAGTCTACTGCAGCGCGCTGACGTCGAGGCCTGGGGGCGGGCGGCCGATCTTGACCAAGTGGCGCAAGATCCTGTCGACCTGCGGGGGGTCGGTGATGACGGCAAGGGCCTTCATTGGGTGGCCGCAGGCGCGACAGACAAAGGGATCTTCGCCCCACACTTTTGAGATCAGCCGAGCCCAGGTGGAGGAGGCGCGGGAGGCAGAAACCTGCTGGGCTGGCGGGAGGTGCTGCACGCCGCCGCCCTCGCCGGTCTTCTGGCAGAGGCGCAGGAGGTGGGGCAGGCGGCTCCAACGGGAACGTGTGCGCGAGCTGTACAGACCGTATCGGCGGATGTCAGCCGGGCTCGAGGGAGCCCGGCTCGTATGGGCCGAAGCGGATGCGCAGCAGGCGAGCGACCTTCGTCCCATAAGC
>CAZKGO010000157.1:0-9003 GCA_964552235.1 uncultured Spirochaetales bacterium
TGGGATGGGAGAAGACCCGGAATTCAGATGTCGTGATGGCGGACCAGATCATTCGAGCAACTTTGCGGCCCTGCAACCGTCATCGTGCAGGACGGATTCTCCGGGTCGCCGCGGCCTTGCGTCGCTGCGGAAGCCCTCGCCCTCGCAGTCGCTCGCCCCGCCGCGCCCCCCTCGGCGGGAACACGGCGGCCGGATCGGATCCACCTGAGCGCCGTGACGACGCGTTTTCACTCCCCGGGCAAGGCAGACAGCAACCGGCCATCAATCAGACCGCGGAAGTGCGCCACGATGCTCCCCGCCAGCGCCTGATCACGTACAAGAAGCCCGAGCTCGATGTTTCGTTCCAGCGCCGCCTCGGTGAGGTTGGCGGAGGTGACGAACACCGCCTCATCGTCAGCCACAACAGCCTTGGCGTGCAGGACGCCACCGGGAGCCTCCGGTTCGAGCGCTCGAGCGTCGTAGAAGACTTTAGGTCGCGCTGCCCCCGGCCACTCGGTGTTCCAGAAGCGGTCAGCGAAGCGCCGCACGAGATGCTCGGCAGCCGTCGTGTCGCCACGCTTGCGCTGGACGTTGAGCAGCAGGGTCACGCGGAGGGCGGGTGCCTGGTCCATGCGTCGCGCGAGCGTCTCGAAAGCCCTCGGCCCGTCGAAAAACGCGTAGGTGCTCACCCACAAGGACGACTCCGCTGACCCAAGCAGTTCCTCGTAAACCTGCCGAGTGTCGCGGGCGTGGACGCCGGAGACCAGCGGCCCCGACCAGACAAGGTCTGCGCGGGGAGCGCGCGAGGCGGCCGTGGAGATGGCCCGGATCCATGCGGCTGCCGCCCGCCCGGTGAGGCCCATCCGGTGCAACTCGGCAAGCGCTGCGGCGATCGGCTCGATCGGGCCTGCGCTGCCCAGCAGGGAGCGCAATGCGGTGGTCGTCGCCGTTGGGTGCACGAGCCCGGAATCGAGAGCGCTTGCAAGGCGCTCCCTGAGGTGCGACGGCAGGTCTACCAGGGCGTCGGTCATCCCGGCACCCCAAAGAAAGCCGCATCGGAAACGCCCAGAACGGGAACGACCAGCGCCCGGTCGAGGTAATCGTTGCGCATCTCGCAGCTCGTTTCCGCCACCAGCGCACAGCCGTGGCAGGCGGCCCCGTGGAGCCAGCGCTTCTCCAAGCTCGCTCCAGGCTCGTGCTGGGCGCAGATAGGGTCGTTGGAGCAAAGGGCTGCTGACCGCAGCGCTTGGGCAAGGTGGTCCTCAAAGTGCCGCGCCTGCTGCACGAGACCGCCGAGGGTTCCGTCGGCATCCGGGCTTCCCGTGAAGAGCAGGATACCGAACCTGTCGGCCTGGTCGTCCACATAGATCCTTTCGCGGATCGAGCTGGCCGGGTAGCCGCAGCGCATCGAGAGCGACTGGAGAAGCAGATGGGACAGCGTATGGAGAAGGATGTATGGGCCGCCCGGAAAGAGGCGCTTGCTCTTGCGCTCGCGCGCCCAACGCTCGTGGCCGCGGATCAGGCCTTCAAGGCGCTTCTTGACCGGCCCCCGCCCGAGCCATGTCCGGACGGCCTGAGCGCGCAGCAGCAAGAACATGCCCTCACCCCTGTTCTCCACCGCGGGGAACCACGTCGGATCGATGGAGAGCTGAGCGCGCTCGACGTCGGTCTCGTATTCGCCGTTGATGTCGGGCATCTCGGCCTCAAAGCGCGTAAAACCCGCGAGAGCGAGGACTTCGCGCAGGCGGTGGAGCTGGATCACGGCCTCGACGCCCTCGCTCAGGTCCGATCGCCGCCACGCTTCGTCCGGAAGGCGGCGTGCGTGGAAGTCGGGATCGATCGGAACGTCTTCGCCAAAGCCCTCAGGTGCGGCGACAAGAGCGTCGAGCTCCGCGTGCTTCACGGGCCGGTCCCCCGCCTCGCCGCTCTTGCGCTCCTGAATGGCCTGCAGCACTTCATCGTCGCTGAACGGCGCGAGACGATCAGCGACCTTCGGCTTTCTCTTGAGCACCCCGAGAGTGACAGCGTCATCGACGATCTGAAGGTCATCCCACAGCTCGGCAACCACCGCCGCGACGGCGCTGCCCCGCTCGGGCAGCGATAGTACGCTCAAGACCTGCGGAAAATAGGCGTTTGATGCCGTGCGGATCAGCAGGCGGCTGGGCTGGTTGCAGGCCTCAGCAGCGTTGGGGCCGAGCCACGGGCGGGCGCCGCGGCAGGTGCCCAGCGGGTTCAGCTCGATCTGCGTAGCCTCGGCGAGGCTGCGCTGCTTGCCGCATTCGCACCGGACAACCAGGTCGCCGAGATCGCCGCTCGTTCCCCGCTCGTCGAGCCATAGCTGGGCGCGGCACCCGTCTTCGTCGCCGTGCACATAGCGCCGCCAGTCCAGGTCATCGACGTGTCCCCTCGGACAGCCGCGGACAAAACGCGTCGCCACCACGGGCCGGCCGTCGTAGCGTCCCCGATCGTCCAGGGCTTTGCGGTGGACGAGGCGGCGGGAGCGCTCACGATCCCCCGCTCCGGTTTCATCCTGAACGACAAACCACTGCGGGAAACGCCAGGCGCCGATGCCTCGTAGGGGCTCACTGGGGTCATTCGAATCCGGCGGAGGAGCGTACAGCCGCGGCCTCTGGACCCCGGTCATGTCTCTCAGCTTTTCCGCAAGACGCGGCTCCACGATCTCCTCGAGGTCGGCCGGCCTGGGCCAGGTGTCGAGCCCGCCGACGATGGCGGAGTCGCGCGGCAGGTCGATCAGAGCTCCCGGCCCGTAAGTCGTGATCACCTGGCTCCGCCTGATCTGACCGTGCGCCTTGGCATTCATTCGCAGTCCTCCAGTTGCACGTCGCTCAGTCCCTAAGGAAGAGGTTCACCTCCGGCTCCACGTCCCGCAGCGAACGACCGGCGCGGAATTTCCGATGATGCTCCGACTCGAAATCCCTGTCGAGGATCTCGCGCAGGAGTGGTTGGGCCGGCGGCCCCCCTTCGTGCTTCTGGTACTGCACGCGGACTCCGGCCTGGCGGTAGTCCTCGAAAACGGTGCGCCAGGAGTCGAGCAGGTCGACGATCCGGTTCTGCACGCTCCGCAGCCGCTCTTCGCGCTCGGCCTCGCTCGCGAAAGGCTGCCGACGAACCCGTTCGAGGAACGCGGCCAGGAGCCGCTGCTCGAGCATGGCGCGCACGGCGGCAATGCGCTCGGCACCAAGGGGAGGAGTCAGCTCGGGTTGAACATGCCGCGCCAGCGCCACAAGCGCGCCGGCAAAGCCGCGGTCGAGGGCGCGCGCGGAAAAGGGGGTCACGCTGCCGATCTCCACGGAACGGTAGAAAGTCTCGTGGTAGTGGCGGAAGCGCTCGTAGTGGGAGCGATCGCGGGGCTTGTGGATGTTCAAGAGGGTGACGACGAGCCCGGGGCGTTGGTCGTCCCGGCCCACGCGGCTGGTGGCCTGGATATACTCGGCGTTGGTCTTGGGCTGGCCGAGAACGACCATGAGCCCGAGCCGTTGGATGTCCAGGCCGACAGAAATCATATTCGTCGCGATGGCGCAATCCACACGCTGGTCGATCCTGTGAAAGGGCGCCTCCAGGCGGCGCCGCGCCTCGGCAACCTTGTTGGTGGACACGCGTGATGTCAGCTCCACGACCTCGGAAAAGTTCTTCCGATCCTGAAAGAGCCCCTGTTTCTCGCCGATGCGGCGTCTCATGCCGTAGGACTTGAGCGTGTTCTGCACTTCCTCTTCGAGGATGCGCCGCGCTCCACCCAGCTCGCGCAGGGCGTTGAAGTAACCGAGCACGGTCATGTAGGGGTCCGCGGGATTCTGCTCATTGTTGTGTCCGCCGAGTTCCCGATAGGCGCGCTCGGCGGCGCCCATCAGAGCGAGCCACGCCCGCCGCATCACGACCTTGGGATTGCGCCCCTGGGCCGCCACCCCGAGGTACAGCCGCGCAGGCACCTCGGCCGAGGGCACCGTTCTGGCGAAAAAGGAGTCGCGCCTGTCCGGGCCGGGCGGAGGAAAGATCTGGGTGACGCCCCGCCCAAACAGCGCCTGGATCTGGTCCTGCGCCCGGCGCACTGTCGCCGTCGAGGCGACGATCTTGGGCCTGACCGGGCGGCCGTCAATCTCGCGCAAGCAGAGCGCCTCGATGGCTGCTTCATAGAGCCCGGCCATCGTGCCGAGAGGCCCCGAAATCAGATGGAGCTCGTCCTGGATCACGAGGTCCGGAGGAGCCAATGGAAGCGAAAGCCGCGCGCCGCGACGCGGCTCCGCGGCACCGTAGAACCCTTCGGCGTCGTACCGGTCGGCTCCGCCGAGCAGCAGGCCGGACTCCGCGACCCAGGGCAGCGAGGCAAACTTGTCAACGGTCGCGATAAGGAAGGCGGGCAGCCGGCGATACAGCGGCTCGTCCACGGCCACGATCGGAAGCGCCCGGTCGCGGGAGAACTCGCACTCGAAGTTCGCGCAGACTACTCGGAGGTCGCGCGGCGCATCGTCGTTGGGGACCAAGGCAAAGGAGTCGGCACCGAAGCGAGTCCCGCACCACGGGCAGGTCTCGAGGGGAATGGGCGAAGGCTTGCCCGTCGGATCGGACTTGAACTGACCCACCTTGGCGCGCGCCGTGTCGGAGCGCCCGTCACCCTTACGCCCCAGTGCGTTGGGCGTCGCTGCCTTGCCCACCCAGAGGCCGATCTCGAACGGCCAGGTCCCGTAGCGTCCGGGATCCCGCTCGCGCTCGAGCTCCAGCGCGCAGACCAAGCCCGCCGCGCGCGCGAGCTGGTCGAGCGTCAGGAGCCGCAGCGTGTAGCGCATCATCACGCAGACTCCGGCGCCGGCGCGTCCCTCCTGGCCCGGATGGCGCAGCCTACGGAGCACCATGGCCAGGGCCGCAAGGCCGAGATAGGCCTCAGTCTTGCCGCCGCCTGTCGGAAAGAAGAGCAGATCCACAGTTTCGCGGTGCGGCGCGGCCGGATCGGCGAGGCCGGGGATGTTCAGTAGGATATAGGCGAGCTGGAAGGCGTGCCAGCTGGGCGTCTCGATTCCCAGGCGCCGCTTGAGCGTCCGGGTGACGGCGCGGTTCGCCACCCGAAAGGCGTCAAGGACGTCGGCGTCGCCTGACAGCGCGGCGATGCCGCGCTCGATCCTCTCCGCTGCAACCCCTGCAAGCCTCAGCAGCTCTTCGGCGGTCTCCCGGCGTGTCGCTTCGAGTTTCCCGAGCCCTGCTCTCTGATCCTCTATCCACCGCCGATAAGCTTCCACCAGCGGCCGCAGCGCCGCTGCCGCGGCCGCACCGTCGGCCAGCTCGCCGAGTGAGTCCATCGAGAGCATGACGTCCGGCAGGTCCACCGTCGCGGTTTTCTCCACCTCGGCCTGGGGGATCCATGCGGTGCGGAGCACCCGGCATGCGCCCGCGGTGACCTCCCAGTCCGCCGAGACGCCGTGGCCGGCGGCGTACTCGGGGGTGTCGGCGTAATGGAGATCCGCAACCTGCTCGTCCCAGTCGTCCGATAGCGCTCCACGAAGGTCGGGCCGCGGGACGAAGGGCCGGTCGCAGCGCACCTCGATCTCGGCCTGGAACGTATAAGCGAGGTCGGGGTTGCCCTCATCGGGCGGGCGACGGTTGACAAGGAACACCGAGACCGAGCGCGTGCCCGCCGGGATGCGGCCCGCAACTTCGGCACCTATCCTTCGCTCTACGACGTGAAGCTCGAGGCCGCCCGATCCCGCCACCGCGTACCTGCTGCCCTCCTGCGAACCCGTGAGTTTCACGGAGACCGGCTCCTCGCGGGGTATGCGCTGCCACACCGCCAGCGGCTTCCCGTCCTCTCCTTCGATCTCAGCGGTCGCGTAGTCGCCCCAGCGGACGGTCACCTGGAGCGACTCTGCCTCTTTGTCCACCAGAAAGCTCAAGCCCATGGACGAAGGGAAGTAGCCCTTCTTCGCGGCCTTGCGCTCCTCGTTGGACTCCTCGACGAGTCCTGCGGTCTCGCTGACCAGCTCAAAGTCGTCATCCTCGTCGGCGTCGGCGCTTTTCTCCGGCGCGGTTCCCGAGGGTATGAGAAAGCCGGTGAGGTACCAGTTCGAAGGCCGCTCTCGGCGGGGCAGCATCTCGCCTGCAAAAGGGTGTCCCGCACCCGGCCCCACCAGGCTGAGCCGAAGCGCTTCGACCAGGCGCCCTCGAACTTCCGCACTCGATGCAATGCGCGCGCTCATGTCATCTCCCACAGGGACCGGATCGGGACAGCAAACAGCCCTTCGCCAAAGCTTGCCGCCGTTTCGCCATCGTAGAGCACCACCCCCGTAGCCAGTCGGCTACCGGAGGCCTCTTTGAGCCTGCGCAACCCACGAAAGTCCGCCGCGGTCACGCTCGCGGCGGCCTTGACCTCGACCCCGGCCAGATCCCCGAGGCCTCGCTCGAGGACGATGTCCACTTCGGCCCCGTCCCTGTCCCGGTAATGATAGAAGCGGATTTCCTCATCCTGCCAGCTCGCCTGTCGCCGCAGCTCCTGGTACACAAAGGTCTCGAGGAGTTGTCCGAGAAGGGCGCGGTCTTTTGCCAGCGACGCCGCATCGGCGCCGAGGACCGCACACGCGAGGCCCGTGTCACCAACGTGCAGCTTGGGAGCCTTCACGAGCCGGCTCACGCGGTTGGCGTGCCACGGCGGCAGCTCCTCAACGAGAAAGATGCGCTCCAGCAACGTCACGTACTCGCGGATAGTCGGGCGGCTCACCTGAAAAGGCCCTGCGAGGTCGCTCACGTTGAGAAGCCGGGCCGTCTGCCCCGCCGCAAACGAGAGGAGGCGAGGCAGCGCATCGAGGTCACGGATTCGCGCAAGGTCTCGGACGTCGCGCTCGACGAGAGCCTGGATGTAGTCGCGGTACCACGCGCGCCTGCGCCGCAGCGCAGCCCGCGCGAGGGCGGCAGGGTATCCGCCCGCTGCCACGCGCTCGGCGAGGGCGGACCCGAGGCGCTCCACCGTGCGCGTCTTGAAGCCGCCGCCGAACAATGCCTCGACGAACAGCGACGCGCGGCCCGCCAGCTCGCACTGTGCGAGGGGATGGAGGCGCAGGATCTCCATGCGGCCGGCAAGGGACTCCGACAGCCTCGGTACGAGGAGAACGTTGGCCGAGCCCGTGAGCAGGAACCGGCCGGGCACGCGCCGCCGCTCGACCGCGGTCTTGAGGGCGGGAAAAAGCGCCGGAACCCGCTGCACCTCGTCGAGAATGCTGCGTTCAGGCAAGTCAGCGACGAACCCGACGGGGTCGGCCTGGGCGGCCTCCAGCGCTACCGCGTCGTCAAAGGAGAAGTAGCTGTAGTCCTGCGGGTCGCCGACCATCCGGGCGAGCGTGGTCTTGCCGCACTGCCGCGGGCCGTGGATGAGCACGACAGGGGTGTCCGCCAGCGCCTCCACAAGGCGCCTCTCAGCGAACCGGGGATAGAGCTTGGATCGATCCACCGCGGCTAATCGTAAACTACGTGCCGGCTGATTGCAAGTTTTCGGGCCGGCTGATTGAAACCTTTGACGCTGCCCGGGTATGTTGCGATCTACGGCGAGTTCGTTTTTGTAACACCCGTTACGGATATTGTCTTTTTGAGTTGTTTTTGCTAACGTATACTCGACGCGAAGAAGAACTCTTCGGAATGGCCAAGGAGGCTATCCATGGCTCGCAAAGAACGAGTGACCAGGGTGGTTGACGGCGACACTTTCTGTACGGCAAGTCGCAAGCGCCCCGTGCGGCTGGCTGGGGTCGATACCCCCGAGAAAGGCGAGAGAGGCGCTGTAGCTGCTACGGGAGCTCTCAGGCGCCTCATCGGCGGCCAGACGGTCGAGATCGACACCGTAGCTCGTGACTCCTACGGTCGGTCCGTCGCGAACGGCAAGGTCGATGGCCGATCGGTAAATCGTGCCATGAAAAAGCACGGCAAATAGGAAGCCCACGATGTCGATCACCCAAGAGGATCTGGCCCGCCGATTGCGCGCAGCGCGCGAGGCGTGCGGCCTCAAGCAGGAGGAGGTCGCCCGACACCTGAATGTGTCGCGTCCGACCGTTGCTCAGATCGAAGCCGGCAACCGAGCAGTCTCGAGCCTGGAACTGGAGAAGCTCGCCTACCTCTATGGTCGCGGGATCGCCGACCTGCTCGCCGACGAGTTTCGCGAAAACGATGCGGTTGTAGCGCTCTTCCGCTTGCACCCCGACATCCCGGAGCAGGAACATCTGCAGATGGCGCTCCGCGACTCGATGGCGCTGGGCCGGGAGCTCACGAATCTGGAGCGCCTCCTCGGGATCGAGCGGGATCGCGGAGCCCTCCCCCTCTACCCCCACCGCGCGCCCCAGAGCCGGTGGCAGGCGGTACAGCAGGGAGAAAAAGCCGCCCTCGAGGAGCGCCGGCGGCTCCAGCTCGGCGATGCCCCTCTGCCTGATATCGCCGAGATCCTGGAAAGCCAGGGTGTGCGAACGGCCCAACTCCCGCTCCCGGAGGATCTCTCCGGCCTGACGCTCTTTGACGCAGAGATCGGACCGTTCGTTGTGGCAAACGACCGCCCGCCGGGACACAGCCACTTGCGCCGGCGCTTTTCCTACGCTCACGAGTATTGCCACGTACTCCTGGACCGCGAGCGCAAGGGAACGATCAGCCTGATCAGCGATAGCAATAGCCTCATGGAGACCCGCGCCAACGCCTTTGCCGCAACGTTCCTGATGCCGAGCACCGGGCTGCAGGAGTTCGTGCAAAGCCTTGGCAAGGGCCGCGCGAGCCGCCTGCGGGCGGAGGTCTTCGACCAAGAGCAAGCGCAGTCGGTGCAGACCCGCTCTGAGCCCGGGAGCCAAACCATCCAGATGCATGACGTGGTGCTGGTTGCTCACCACTTTGGGGTCAGTCGACTGGCCGCACTCTATCGGCTGAAGAACCTGGGTCTGGTGAGTCAGAGGGAACTTGAGGCACTCAAGAAGCAGGAAGAAGAAGGTCAGGGAAGGAAGCTTGCGGCTCTCCTCGGGCTGCTCGATAACGACGACAAGGCAACGCGTAACGAGT
>CAZKGO010000158.1:0-1950 GCA_964552235.1 uncultured Spirochaetales bacterium
CACATCTTCGGCGCCGCTTCGATCCGGCTCGACCTGGCTGCCGACGGCAGGCGGCGCAGCGTGGGGTTCTCGGGCGACGTCGGCCGCTGGGACCGCCCGATCATCGCCGATCCGTCGCCCCTGCAGGGGGCCGACACCGTCGTGATGGAATGCACCTACGGCGACCGCGACCACGAAGATGCCGACGTCGGCGAGGCTCTGGCCCGCGTCGTCGAGGACACCTGGCAGCGGGGCGGCAACCTGGTCGTGCCGAGCTTCGCGCTGGAGCGGGCTCAGGAGCTGCTGTACTGGTTCAACCTGCTGCTGATGGCGAACCGGATCCCGCACCTGCTCGTGTTCCTCGACAGCCCGATGGCGGTCCGCGTGATCGAGGTGTTCGAGCGCCATGCCGACCTGTTCGACAGGGAGATGCAGCAGCTGATCCGCAGGGGCGAGTCGCCGTTCCAGTTCTCGGGCCTCAAGCTGGTGAGCAGCTCCGCGGAGTCCAAGGCGCTCAACCACATCAAGGGGACCATGGCGGTGATCGCCGGCTCCGGCATGTGCACCGGCGGCCGCATCAAGCACCACCTCGTTCACAACATCGAGCGGGCCGAGAGCACGGTCCTGTTCGTCGGCTACCAGGCCGCGGGGACCCTGGGCCGCAGCATTTACGACGGGGCCCCGCGGGTGCGCATCCAGGGCCGGGAGCGAACGGTGCGGGCGGCGGTGCGCCGCATCGGCGGGTTCTCCGGCCACGCCGACCGCGGAGAGCTCGTGCGCTGGCTCCGCGGTCTGCAGAAGCCGCCGCGGAGACTGTTTCTCAACCACGGCGAGCCCGCGGCGGCCCAGGGCCTGCGCGACCACCTCGAGTCTCAGCTCGGGATCACCGCCGCCATCGCAGCCGGCGGCGAGCCGGTGGCGCTCGACTGACGCGAGCGGGCCCCGCGGCAGGCGGCCGGCGGATGCGTTGACCTCTGCCGCGGCCCCTGCGTATCTTCGGCTCCGCATGAACGGCAGGACAGTCGCCGTACTGGCCGCTCTGGCGGCTGCCGCAGTGACGCTCGCAGCCGAGGAGGCGAGGCAGCAGCGCGTCCTGTTCGCCTCCGAGAGGTTCGAGACCCCCCAGCTCGCGCGCCTGCGCAGGCTCTACAACTTCGACGAGACGATCTCGAAGGGCTCCAGCGAGCTGGAGCAGATGCTGCTGCTCAAGAGCTGGGTGTTCCGCAACGTCCCGTATCGGCTGAACTACGACGTCGCCTACCTGCACGACAGCCTGCGGATCCTCGAGCTGGCGGCCTCGGGAACCGGCGTCCTCTGCACCCAGCTCGCCGCCGTCTACACTCAGCTGGCGGTGGCGATGGGCTGGACCGCCCGCACCATCTACGCCCGCAACCCCGCCGGCGACGAGCATGCCACCAACGAGATCTGGTCCAACCAGCTCGGCAAGTGGATCCTCATCGACACCACCTGGAACCTGCACGCGGAAAAGAGCGGGATTCCGATGTCGGCCCTCGAGGTGCGCAGGGAGTGGCTGGCCAACCGGGGCCGCAACCTCGTCTATGTCTTCGGCGCCGGCGACCACGAGGCCCGCTACGCCTCGTCCCAGTTCCCCGTCAAGCGCAACGACAACCGCGCGTGGCAGCTGTGGCCCCTGAGCGAGGTCTTCGCCTCCTACACGTGGCAGATGGCCTGGATCGGACGCAACGACTTCTTCACGAACAACCACCTGTTCTGGGAAGGCGTCCAGGTCTACAGGGACGCGGCCGTCGAGAACGACCAGGGCTGGGGGTTCCGCCGCCGGCCGGCGCCCGGGGTGGCCATGCTGTATCACGACGTCAATCGCGTCGACATCCACCTTTCGTCGCGGGACGCGCGCGTGGTGACGCTGCGGCTCGACGCTTCGGGACCGCGCAACGTCACGCCGAACTTCGAACGGTTCCTCGTGCGGGTCAACGGCGGGGAGTGGACGGC
>CAZKGO010000158.1:2050-8952 GCA_964552235.1 uncultured Spirochaetales bacterium
CCGCGCAGGCGGCCGAGCGCCGCCCCCGGGGCGACGCGGGCTGCAGCCTCGACGTCGGCCGGGTTGGTGAGCCGCACCACGATCCCCTCGCCCTCCTCGGCGCGCTTGAGACCGCTCAGCACCACGCCCTCGACCGCGACCAGGCCCGCCGAGGCCGGCATGTCGCCGCCGTGCACGCCCGTGCTGACCACCGCCAGCTCCTGCTCAAAGGCCGACGCGGCGGCGGCGGCGGCGGCCGCGTCGAGCGGCCCCTCGGCGCACCCCAGCGCGCAGCGCACCTCGTGCTGCCCGATCTCCGGCAGCGGGTCCGGCTCGTAGCTGCTGCGGATCAGCGTCAGGGCGAGGGTGCCGTTGTGGAACGAGTGGCCGTGCTTGCAGTCGTTGAACAGCAGCAGGGCGAGGCGTCCGCGGGCGCTCGCGCCCGGGTGGTCGGCCTCGACCGCGGCCCAGCGCAGGGCGGGCACCTCTTCGCCGCGGGGCAGCGAGCGCTCGATGGCGCCGAACGGGATCTCGTAGACCGCACGGGGATGAGACCCCTCGCCGGCAAAGGCGAGGGGCAGCGCCAGCCGCAGCACGGGGGTGCCGATGTCCGGACCGCCGCGCTCCAGCCACTTCACGCTCAGCCGCAGGTGCAGCCGCGGGTCGCCCGCGCGCAGCTCGTAGACGAGGCGCGCCTGCGAGGACCAGACGCGCAGCGCCACCCCGATCGAGGCGACCAGCGGCCCGCAGGCGCCGCGCTCGATCTTCGTGACGAGGGGCAGGGTCGCCGTTCCCGTGTGCTCGATCTCCCACGCGCTCATGGGCCGCGGCCGCTCGACCGCCTGCTCGAGAATCGAGGGCGCCTTCTCGATGAGCAGCGCGCCGGTGGGCTTGTGCACGAGCCTGCGGATGCCTCCTCCCTGGGGGTCGATCTCGAGGCTCAGGTGCTCGTTCTCCAGCCCCTCCGGGCCGCGCTCGTAGACCGCGTAGCGGCACGGGTGCACGACGCCGAGCTGGCGCGCCCCAGGCTGCTCGGGGGCGGCAGCCGCCGCCCCGGTCTGCAGCGCGATCGCGGAGGCCGGCCGCTCGCGCACCAGATGCCGGCAGTAGCCGAGGCCGGGCACGCTTGCCGGGAACGCGATCCTCTGGAAGCTGTGTCCCCAGTACGTCCCGCGTTCGAGCACCTGGGCGGCGGCGCGGCCGCCGCCGGGGCCTTCGACCTCGAACTCCAGGGCGGCCGGGCTCTCCCAGCCGACACCCGGGTCCCAGATCACCGCTTCGGCGATCTCCTCGCGGGCTGCCTGCGTAAGGTTGAAGACGATCAAAGGATGAAGGCCCCTCGCCGGGTCGTCGGCGTAGCCGCTCAGCGCTCCGTCGCCGGCCCCGTGGCCCGCTCCCGATCCGGCGCCGGTCGCAGCCAGGCTTGCCGGCAGCTCGCCGTCGTCGCCGGCCGGCTCCGTGTCGCGCGTGTCGACCCGAGCCGCGATCGCCCGCAGGGCCCGCGTCTGCGCCGTCGCGGCGAACGCCACGACCTGCTGGTAGAGCCCGTGGGCGAACGTCCGGGTTTCGCGCACTCCCGATCCCGGCAGGATGTCGTGGAAGTGGTTGAACAGCGCGTCTCGCCACGCCTGCTCGAGTCCCGCAGCCGGGTAGGGCACCCCCGCCAGCCGCTCGGCTAGGACGCTCGCGGCCTCGGCGCCCGCCAGCCGTTTCTCTGCGTAACGGTTGGCCTTCTTGATGAGCGCCTGCGTCGTGTAGCAGCCCGTGAACTCGAAGTTGAGCTCGCCCTCGACCACGGGCAGGCGTGAGCCTTCGCGTTCGAGCCTCTCGAAGAACTGCCTGGCCGTCGCGAATGCGAGCGTCGGGTAGATTGGCCACCTCGCCATCTCGAGCAGGCACGCGAGGTCGCGCCTGGTCGGGCCGCCGCCGTGATCACCCACTCCGTAGACGAACATGGAAAACCCAAGGCCGCTTTCCCGCATGAACGGCACCAGGCTGCGCGGCACCATCTGCGGACCGACGACGCCGTTGTACCCCAGGCCTGCGTCGTTGCGGACCAGCACGCGCGAGCCGTCGGCAGCCGCCCACCAGAACGCGCGCGGGAGCCGGCCCCCGCCCGGGCCATGGACGCCGGGCCGATGGAGGTAGACGAAGCGGACGCCTCCCTGCACGAGGTAGGTCGGCACCGTGGCCGCGTGGCCAAAGGTGTCAGGCGACCACTCGATCGGCACGTCCTCGGGCCGGAGGCCGAACAGCCGCTGCATGTACCGCCGCGTGGTGAGCAGGTGGCGGCAGAGGCTTTCGCCGCCCGTCATGTTCTTATCGGCCTCGACCCAGTGGCTGGCCGTGACCTCCCAGCGGCCCTCGCCCACGCGGGCCTGCACCTGCTCGAGCAGGTCCGGGCGGTAGCGCTCGAGCATCGCGTAGATGCCGGCCTGGCTCTGGGAAAAGGTGAACTGCGGCACCTCCCTCATCAGCCGCAGCACGGTGGTGAGGGAGTCGACGGCGATCGAAACGGTCTCCGGGTACGACCACATCCAATTCATGTCGATGTGCGCGTGGCCGACGCAGTAGACGGTGAACGCCTTGGCCGCGGCCGCCATCGGCGCCATGAGGCCCTCGGCCTCGCGCACTGCCTCGCGCACCCGCGCCAGGTCGCAGCCCTGCGTCGCCCCGGCGACCAGGGCCGACGCCTCGTCGATCAGCCGGCCCCACTCGCCGCCGCGTTCGGGGTCGGCGGCCGCCAGCTCGCGGGCAAAGGCGGCCTGCGCCGCGAAACGGACCCGCTCGCGGCTCATGAGAGCGAGCGCCCTCTGAAAGCCCCTCTCCGCCCGGTCACGCCCGTCGTTCATCAGCGGCCCCTCCCCGGTCCGCCCGATGGCGGTCCGGCGCTACTGCTACGGCGTTTTGCCGGGCGAGTCAACAGCCGTCCGGCGCCCGGGCGGGAACCGGTCCGGGCGGCCGGGCGGACGCCCGCGGCCGGGCGGACGCCCGCGGCAGGGCGAAAAAAAGCGTTGAGCGGAGATCGGCAGCCCGTCTATAATCGCCCTACCCTATGAAAGTTGTCATAACAGGCGGCGGGTGGGCTGGATGCGCGGCCGCGATCGCGGCCCGCGCTCAGGGGGCCGACACGGTCCTGATCGAGCGCACGGACATGCTGCTCGGAACGGGGCTCGTCGGCGGCATCATGCGCAACAACGGCCGCTTCACGGCGACTGAGGAGATGATCGCCCTCGGCGGCGGCGACCTGTTCGAACTCGCCGACGCCAACTCGCTGCACCGCGACATCGAGTTTCCCGGCCATCCGCACGCTTCGCTGTACAACGTCGCCACCATGGAGCCGCTGGTCAAGCGCCTGCTGGCCGACCGGGGCGTCGAGCTGCACGTGCGCACGCGGATCGACGGGATCGAGGCGGCCGCGGGCCGCATCGCCGCGGTCACGGGCAAGCGCGACCGCAAGCCGGTGCGGGTGAGCGGCGACGTGTTCGTGGACACCACGGGCACGGCCGGGCCGACGGTCAACTGCACGCGCTACGGCAACGGCTGCGTGAGCTGCATCCTGCGCTGCCCCACCTTTGGCGGCCGCGTGAGCCTGACGGCCCTGTGCGGCGTCACTGAAAAGATCGGGCGCAAGGGCGACCAGGTCGGGGCGATGAGCGGCTCCTGCAAGCTGCTCAAGGAATCGCTGGCGCCCGGCTTGACCGATCTCCTGGACCGCACGGGTGTGGCCGTCGTTCCGATCCCGGCAGCCCTCAAGGCCGACATCGACATCTCGTTCAAGGCCTGCCAGCAGTACGCGACCCCCGATTTCAAGGACAACCTCATCCTCCTCGACACCGGCCACGCCAAGCTGATGACCCCCTTCTTTCCCCTGGAGGCGCTGCGCAAGGTGCCGGGCTTCGAGCACGCGCGCTACGAGGACCCCTACGCGGGCGGCGTGGGCAACTCGGTGCGGTACGTCGGCATGTCGCCGCGCGACGACGCGCTGCGCGTCACCGGCATGGCGAACCTGTTCTGCGCGGGCGAAAAGGCGGGGCTCCTCGTCGGCCATACGGAGGCGATCGTCACCGGCGTCCTGGCCGGCTGCAACGCCGCCCGGCTCGCCTCGGGCCGGCAGCTGCTGGTGCTGCCGCTCTCGCTGGCTGTCGGCGACGCGATCCGCCACGTGCGCGAGCAGATGGATACGGAAAAGGGCCTGGGCTACAAGTACACCTTCTCGGGCTCCGTCTACTTCGAGCGGATGAAGCGCGAGGGCCTGTACACCACCGATGTCGACCAGATCCGCGCCCGCGTGGCGCGGTCGGGCCTGAGCGGGGTCTTTGCCCGCCAGGGATAGCAGCCTTCAGGATAAAGGAGCAGCGTGATGGTACAACTGACAGCGGCCCACTGGGTGTACGCGGGCTTCGTGTGCCTCGTACTGGTCACCATGGCCCTGAGGCGCGAGACGCCCCTCGTCTGCATCGTGGGCGCCTTCGTGCTCTCGTGGGTCGTCACCGGCAAGTTCGTCGGAGCCATCCAGGCGATCTTCAACTCCCTGGTCGTGGCCGCCAACGAGCTGTTCGGGATCGTCGCGATCATCGCCATCATCGTGGCGCTCTCCAAGATGCTCGAAGAGACCGGGATGGCCGAGACCATGTTCCGGCCGGCCCAGAAGCTGCTCGTGTCGCCGGGCGTCGCCTTCTGGGTCATGGGCATCGTGATCATGATCGTCGCCTGGTTCATCTGGCCTTCGCCCGCCATCGCCCTGGTCGGCGCCCTGCTGCTTCCGGCCGCGGTCCGCGCGGGCCTGCCGCCGATCGGGGCCGCGATGGCCATCAGCATGTTCGGCTACGGCTGCGCCCTCACGACCGACTTCATCATCCAGGGCGCTCCCGGCATCACGGCCAAGGCCGCCGGCGTGCCGGTCAACGACATCATGGCCAAGAGCATCCCGCTGCTGATCGTCTGGGCGGTGATCGCCCTGCCGCTGTCCTTCCGCTCGGTCATGAAGGACGTCAAGGCGCAGGGCGGCAAGCCCGTCCAGTGGGCCGCGGCGGAGCTGACCGGCGAGGAGCAGGCCGAGCGCAGCAAGTGGCTGCAGGCCGCCCCGCTCTTCAAGAAGATCATGGTCCCGCTGATCCTGCTGCTCTTCGTGGCCGACGTCGTGGCGATGCTCGTCTTCGAGCTGCGCGGCGGCGACGCCACGGCGCTCCTCGGCGGAACCGTCGCCCTGATCATGGTCGTTCTGGCCTTCGGAATCTATGGGAAGGAAGGCTTCGAAAAGATCAGCGAGCATGCCCGCAGCGGCTTCATGTTCGGCGTCAAGATCTTCGCCCCCGTGTTCCTGATCGCCAGCTTCTTCTTCATGGGCTCGCCCGGCACGGCCAAGGCCATCTTCGGCGACGCCGGCAAGGGCCTGCTCTTCGACCTCGGCCAGGCGCTCGCCCAGGCGGTGCCTCTGAGCAAGATCCCCGTGGCCGTCATCCAGGCGGTGGTCGGAGGCATCACGGGCCTCGACGGCTCGGGCTTCTCGGGCCTGCCGCTCGTCGGCACCCTTGCCCAGGCCATCGGCAAGCCGGCCGGGCTGAACATCGCGGGGCTCGGCGCCCTCGGCCAGTTCCTCGCGATCGCCGTGGGCGGCGGCACGATCATCCCTTGGGCGGTCATTCCAGCCGCGGCCATCACCGGCACCAACCCGGTGGAGATCGCTCGGCGCAACCTCGTGCCGGCGATGCTCGGTTTCGTCGGCGTGATCATCGTGGGGATCTTCCTGCTGTAGTCGGACTCGCTGCGGAGCCGGCCGCTCGGCCGGCTCCGTCTCCTCGCGGCCGAGCCGCGGCCGCTCTATCGGGCCGCCAGGTACCCTTCGGCCTTGAGAAGCTCCGCCGTGAGCACACCGCCGCCGGCGGCTCCGCGCAGGGTGTTGTGCGAGAGGCAGACGAAGCGCCAATCGACCAACCGATCTTGGCGCAGCCGCCCGATGGTGATGCCCATGCCGCCTCCGAAGTCGCGGTCGAGGCGCGTCTGCGGGCGATCGTCCTCGCCAAAGTACTTGAGGAAGGGCCTGGGCGCGCTGGGCAGACCCAGCTTCTGAGGCGCGGGCTCAAACCGAGCCCAGGCGTCGAGTATCTGCTCGCGCGACGGCCTGGTGCGGAACGACACGAACACGGCAGCCAGGTGGCCGTCGCTGACCGGCACGCGGATGCACTGGCTGCTGATCACGGGGCGCTCGGCCGCGACGATCTCGCTGCCCTTGATGCTGCCCCAGATCTTGAGCGGCTCCTTTTCGCTCTTTTCCTCTTCACCGCTGATGTAGGGAACGACGTTGTCCATCATCTCGGGCCAGCTCTCGAGGGTCTTGCCCGCGCCTGAGACGGCCTGGTAGGTGGCGACGAACACCTTTTCGGGGCCGAAACCCCGCAGCGGCTCCAGCGCCGGCACGTAGCTCTGGATCGAGCAGTTCGGCTTGACCGCGATGAACCCCCGGCGCGTGCCGAGACGCCTGCGCTGGGCAGGTATGATGGCGGCGTGGCCGCCGTTGATCTCCGGGATCATCATGGGCACGTCGGGCGTCCAGCGGTGGGCCGAGTTGTTCGAGATCACGGGAGTCTCGGCGCGGGCGTAGCGCTCTTCGAGATCGCGCGTCTGGTCCTTGGGCATGTCGACGGCGCAGAACACGAGGTCCACCTCCGCGGCGATCCCGTCGACGTCCGAGGCGTTGGCCACGGTGAGGGCTCCGATGGGGGCGGGAACCGGCGCCGCGAGCGTCCAGCGGCCCTCGACCGCCTCGCGATAGCTCTTGCCCGCGGAGCGCTCGCTCGCCGAAACCGACACCACGTCGAACCACGGGTGGTCGGCCAGGAGGCTGACGAAACGCTGACCCACCATTCCCGTGGCGCCGACGATCCCAGCGCGCAGCTTGCTGCTCATAGACCCACTCCGGC
>CAZKGO010000159.1:0-8874 GCA_964552235.1 uncultured Spirochaetales bacterium
ACGGGCAAGTTCGCCCCAGGACAGGAGGTGCCCAAGGGGCACCGGGCCCACCTCGACGGCGGCAAGATGACGCGGCGAATCGAGCTTGCCGAGCAGCTTCGGCCGCTTGCCGCCTCCTACCCCGGGGGCATGACGCGTATGGCGCACCACTTTGCGCTCACACCCCGCGGGATGTCGGCGATCATCCCCGGGGCGCGCACGATCGAGCAGCTCGCCGAAAACGCGGCTGCCTCCAACGGCGTGGGCCTCGAGCCGGTCCTGAGAGTCAGGATCGACGCGCTGCGCGCGCCGTGGGCAGACGCATAGCTGGAGAGCCCGAGCTGCTCGCGCGCGGCGGCGCGGGGTCGCCCGCACGGACCCGATCGAGCGGCCGCGGCCCCGGCCCCGCCTCAGCAGCGGAGCACGATCTTGCCGCGCGAGGCCTCTTCCATCACGGCCCGATGGGCGCGGGCGGCCTCTGCGAGCGGGATGCTCTCCTGGATCACCGGCCGAATCGCGCCGGCCTCGATGCCTGCGCCAGTGGCCGCGTGGATCTCGGCAAGCTCCGCTTCGCTCGCCATGCGGAGCATCAGGCCGCGCACGTCGGCCTCGCGGGCCATCAGCATGCGCGGCGTGATCTGCACATCGCCGCGGCTGCCGACGACGACGACGCGGCCGCCGGGGGCGAGCAGCTCGAGGTCCGCGGCCAGGTTGACGTTGGCGAGCATCTCGACGATCAGGTCGACTCCCCTGCCGCCGGTGGCAGCGAGCGCCCGCCTCCCGTGGTCCGCCGCCTTGTGGTCGAGGCGCAGCTGCACGCCCTGCGTCGCAAGGAGCCTCTCGCCTGCCTCCGACCCGTAGGTGCCGATCACCCGCAGCCCGCGCAGCCGCGCCCACTGCACGGCTGCCACGCCGACTCCGCCCGTGGCGCCGTGCACCAGCACCGTTTCGCCGGCGCGCGCGGCCCCGCGTTGAAAGAGCGCCCTGTAGGCGGTCGCGTAGTTGACCCAGAGGCAGGCGCCCTGCTCCGGGCTCAGGGCCTCCGGAAGCGGGTGGACCTGCCCCGCGGAGCACAGGCACAGCTCGGCGTAGGTTCCCGTGAGCGAGCCGCTGGTGTAGACGCGGTCGCCGGGCCGCACGTCCGCGACGGCTTGGCCCACCGCCTCCACGGCGCCGGCGCCGTCGGAGCCCGGCGTGAAGGGAAGCGGCCGGTTGTAGCCCTGGCTGCCGGCGCGCTGGTATGTGTCCACCGGGTTCACGCCCGCGGCCGCCAGCCGCACCAGGACCTGACCTTCGGCCGGCCGGGGGTCGGGGACTTCCTTGAGGACCATGACTTCGGGCTCACCGAAGCGCTCGATGACGATCGCTTTCATGCGAACAAGGTATCGCTCAGTTCCACCGCGCGTACAGCGGGACGATCTGCTCCGCCGGGACTGCCCGAGCGCTGTCCGACCCAAGGCTGAAAAGGTGGGAAGCTCATCTGACGTGGAAGCCGTTGGCCTGACTGCCTGTTGACGAGCCCGCGACCGGCCGCATATGCTCAGGAGGATGAAGAGATACACGGTGAGCGACGGGAAGCTCGTCATCAATCTGCAAGAGGCAGAAGAGGGCGGCTATATCGTGACTTCGCCGTTGGATCCCCAACTCATCACCGAGGCGGAAACAGTCGCCGAAGCCTTTGAGAATGCCCGAGACGCGCTTAGCGCCCTCTCTGCGTCGCGCAAAGCGCTGATCAGGAAGCTGGCGGGCGTGAGGAGATGAACCGGCGAGCGCTGGAGAAGCACCTTCGCGCTCACGGATGTTTTCTGAACTATCACGGGAAGCGGCATGACGTGTGGGTCAACGCGGCGACGCAGGCCCACGCGCCCGTTCCGAGGCATACAACAATCAAGCGCGGCACCGTCAGGGGGGTCTGCCGCATTCTGGGCATCCCCGCTCCTTGAGCCTGCGCTGGGCGCCGGCCAAGTCGATGAAAATGAAGGGCCCTCGCGCGAGGGCCCTTCTTCATTTGTGCTGACTCTATCTTCTTCGATAGATCCAGCTCTCGGGCCCGGGCGCCGTGAACGCCTCGGCAGCGGGTCGTGACTTCGTTGCGTGAGAGTAGACGCTGTAGACCGGCGCCTCGCCTTCGACCACGAGCCGGCCGCGCGTCGTGGCCACCTCGAACGAGTAGCGGACAGCGCTGCCCTCGGGCAGCCGGCCGGGGATCGCGAAGGTGCCCTGCGCCGGCGCGTCGGGATCGTAGAGCTGCCTGTCGGTGGCGAGCTGCTTGCCCGCGCTGTCCGAAAGGGTGAGCACGATTTCGGCGACATCCGCGCCGCGCGGCTGCCGCTTGCGGGTGATCGCGTCGCCGGCCGCCTGCAGCTGGCGCTTGATGGCGGCGGGCACCGCTTCGAGGCTGTAGCGGAAGGCTGCGGCTACGGGCGTGCCGAGCGGCGGCCACGCGACGTCGGCCGAGGCCGTGAGCCTGAAGTCGGTGAACGCAAAGGCCAGGGTTGCCGCCGCCACGGGCGCCACGATCGTGGAGTTCACGCTCTTGCCCGAGGCGGTCAGGATCGACACCTGGCACTCGATCATGCGCGAGGCGTCGACGCGCAGGTCGTAGCTCTGCTCAAACGGGTCGAGGCCGCTCTGGCGCGCGGGCACCGCCACGTTGTGAGTGAGGAACCACTCGGCCTGGCGATAGGTGCGCATGCGGATGCTCGCCACCGTCTGCATCGGGTCGCTCGCGTTCCACCCGTCGACGCTGCTGGGGCGGATCGCGGCCCAGCTCACCCGCGCTTTCACCCGCGTCGCGCCTGTGTCGACGATGCGCGGGCTTCCGGCCACGGGCACCCGCGTCGAAGGGCCGGGCGCACCCGGTCCCGCCGGCGCCGCAGGCCCTCCCGGAGGCTGCGGCTTGCCCGCCGGCCCCTGCGTGATCGGGGCGGCGGGCTGGCCTGGCCCGGGCGCGCCGGGCGCGCCGGGTGCGGCGGGCTTGACGGGGGCCGCTGGCGGCGCGGCAGGAGTCCCGGGCGCCGCGGGAGCGGCGGGAGCGGCCGGCGCGACAGCCCCTGCAGCCAGCAGGATCTTCGTGATCGCTTCGGAGTCGGGGTTCTTGCGCGCCAGCACGATCGGTGTCTCCCCGGCGGTGTTCGCCGCGTTGACGTCGGTGCCCGCGGTCACGAGCAGCCGCACGGTATTTGCGTCCCCTTCGCGCGCGGCGTGGTGCAGCGGGCTGTTGCCCGAGCGATCGAGCGCGCGCGGGTTGGCGCGCGACAGCAGCAGCAGGCGCACCAGCTCGGCGTTGCGCCTGGAAGCGGCGGCCAGCAGCGCGGTCTGCCCGGACTGCGCAGCCACGTTCGGGTCTGCCCCGCTTTCGAGCAGCAGCCGCGCCGAGGCGAGGCTGCCCTTGCCCGCAGCGATCATGAGTGCCGTTTCGCCCGCGTTGTTGCGGTCGTTGACCGAGAGGCCCCGTCCGATCAGCAGCTCGGCGAGGCGCTCATCGGCGGCAGCGGCCATGAGCAGCGAGTTGCCCGCGTTGTCGCGCGCCTTCGCGTTCAGGCCCTTGCCCAGCAGAAGCGTGAGCACCTCGTCGTTGCCCGAGCGCGCGGCGCGAAAGGCCACCTGGGTCGCCGCGTCCGAGGCCGCGTCCAGCGCGGCGCCGCGGCTGCTGAGCAGCCGGGCGACCGAGTTGACCTCGGCCGGTTGCTGCGCGCTGCGATCGAGAGCCGCGAGCAGGGCTGTCCACCCGGCGTTGGCCATCACGTCGAGGGCTGCTCCCTTGTCGAGCAGGATCTGGACGGTCGCCATCTGGTTCACCCCAGACGCCGCGATCAGCGAGGTCGAGCCGGCGTTGTCGCGGGCGTCGATCTTGGCGCCCCGCTCGAGCAGGAGCTGCAGCGTCGCGACCTGGCCCGCGGAGGCCGCGTACATCAGGGCAGTGCGGCCCTGGGCGTCACGCTGCTCGATGTTGGCCCCCGAGTCCAGCAGCAGCGTCGCGGATTCGACCTGGCCGGAGGCGGCCGCGGTCATCAGCAGCGACGCCCCTCCCTTCTGGAGCGCGTTCACGTCGCCGCCTTTGGCGATGTACTCGGACAGCTCCTCGACGTCGCCCTTGCGGGTCGCCTTGACCGGCGAGCTCGAGCAGCCGGCGAACAGGAGGACGAGCACGCACAGCGCCATGCAGAGAACGATTGCCGCCTGTTTCATTCCTTCTCCTCCTACCCGAAGTATCGGCCGGTTCGCGGCGATTTGTGCGCGCGCCGCGCGGCGGCCCGCTGCGCCTTGAAGAGAACCGGCAGGCGGGCTACCCTGAGGCGTGAGCCTGGTCCTTCTCGTCGTCCTCATCCTCCTGAACGGCTTCTTCGCTCTCGTCGAGATCGCGTTCGTGGCCTGCAAGCGCCCGCGTCTGGAGGAGATGGCGCTCAAGGGCCGCTCGAGCGCGCGGCTCGCGATGACGCTCCTCGACCAGCCGGAGCGGTTCTTCTCCGCGATCCAGGTCGGCATCACCCTGATCGGCGTGTTCACGGGCGCGCTCGGCGCCCTGCTGTACGCCGAGCGCCTCGCGACGGTGATCGCCCGCGTCCCGGCCCTCGCCCGGCTCGCCCACGAGATCGCCACCGCCGTGGTCGTGCTGGCGATCACCTACTTCTCGATCGTGATGGGCGAGCTCGTGCCCAAGACCATCGCACTCCGCGCCCCCGAGGGCATCGCGGTGGCGGTTGCTCCGTTGATCAGCGTGTTCATCCGTCTCGCTCTGCCGCTGGTATCGTTGCTGGGCTTCTCGACCCGCATGATCGTCGGCGTGCTCGGCATCGGCCAGGTGAGAAAGGAAGAAGGCGACCGCCGCGAGGAAATCCTCGTGCTCGTGCGCCTCGCCGCTGCACGGCGCGAGATTTCCACCGAGCAGGAGCGCATCTTTGCCCGCACGCTCGGGCTGTCGGCGGTCAAGGCCGCCGACATCATGATCGCGCGCAGGGACGTCAAGACGCTCGCGACCTCGATGAGTCTGGCCGAGGCCCTCGTCGAGGCGCACCTCCACCACCACACGCGCTTTCCGCTGATCGACAGCGACCACGGTGATGAGGTCATCGGCTACGTGAACTTCAAGGACATCGTGAGCGCGCTCCAGGTCAACCCGAAGGATCCTTCGCTTCGCGGCATCTGCCGCCCGATCATGAAGGTCGCCGAGACTGACAGCGTGGCCGAGCTGCTGCCGCGGATGATCCGGCAGTACCAGCACGTCGCCGTGGTCACGAACGCCGCCGGTGCGGTCGTCGGGCTCGTTTCGATGGAGGACATCGTCGAGACGATCGTCGGCGACATCTTCGACGAGTACGACCTGCTGCCGTCGTACGTCTACCCGATCACGGAGACGCGCTTCATGGTCGGCGGCGGCACCAGGGTGCACATGCTGCGCGACAAGCTGGGCCTCGACCTTCCCCAGATCGACGAGCCGATCTCCCAGTGGCTCAAGGAGATCGCCGAGCACCCTCCCAAGGTCGACGAGCGCATCCGCTTCACGAACCTGGTCTTTATCCCCCGCAGGATCAGCCGCTCGGAGATCCGCGAGGTCATCGTCGAGACCGGCGGCTGAGCGGGACGCGCCGCCGTCTTGCGCGCGCGCGAGACCGAGGCTATGATCGACTTCCGGACCCCACGCGATGAGCGGTGATGAGCACGCGAGCTCGGCCGACCTGTTTCCGCTGCCGACGGCCGACGCCCGCACGCACAGGATAGATCTGGCCCTCAGAGGCTCCAACATCGGGGCCTGGGAAGGAGCGGTCGCCGGAGGCCGCATCGTGCGGTTGCGCAGCTGGGGCCGCCCCATGGACTACGCGGTGCAGGCGTCCACCGGGGCCTGCTGGCTCGACGTCCTTCACCCTGATGAACGGGAATCGGTCGTCTCGCGCATCCGTGAATTTCTCGCAGGCAGCGTCGACTCGTTCGAGCTCGAGCACAGGGTGCGCAGCCCGTCTGGGGATTGGCACTGGGTGTTCAGCCGCGGCACCATCGTCAGGCGCGACGCCGCCGGAAAGCCCACCCGCGCGGTCGGCGTGTTCGTCGACATCACGGACCACAAGCGCGCCCAGGCCGCCGCCCGCGAAAGCGAGGAGCGCTACCGCACCGTCGTCGAGAGCGCCGACTACTCGATCGCCGTGATCGACGGCAACGGCGTCTTTCTCTTCCTCAACAGGTATGCCGCCGAGCGACTCGGAGGCAGGCCTGAGGATCTTGCGGGAAAGACGCTGCACGACCTCTTTGCCTCCGACCTCGCCGCAGAGCTGCTCGCTCACGTGCGCGAGGCGATCAACACGCGTCAGGGGATCGTGAGCGAGACGGCCGCATTGCTGCGCGGCGCGCCGCGTCTCTACAACACCAGCTTCCAGCCGCTCGTACAGGCCGCAGAGGGCCGGCCCGCGGTCCTGTTGGTGGCCCGCGAAATCACGGAGCAGCGCAGGGCCGCGCAGGAGCTGACCAAGCTGAACGAGCAGCTGACCGCCCGCGCGAACCAGCTGCGCGCGCTCGCCTTTGAGGTGACGCGGGCCGAGCAGCACGAGCGGCAGAGAGTGTCCGGCATCCTGCACGACCACGTTCAGCAGACTCTGGCGGCAGCCAAGCTGCGTCTGGGGATGCTGAAAGCGCTCGCGCACACGACCGAAAGCGAGGCTCTGGTCGCCCAGGTGAGCGACCTGCTTTCCACGGCGATCGGGGCGGTGCGGACTCTGGCCGTCGAAATGAGCCCGCCGGCCCTCAAGGAGCGGTCTCTCGTCGCGGCGCTCGGCTGGCTCGCCGACGAGTTCTGGAAGCAGCACGGGCTGCAGGTCCGCGTCGAGGCGGACCCGCACTCCGACGCGTCCGTCGAGGAGACGCGGACCTTCCTGTTCCAGGCCGCGCGGGAGCTGCTGTTCAACGTCTGCAAGCATGCCGGCATCGGCGCGGCGCTCGTCCGCCTGGGCGTCGTCGACGGGAAGCTCGAGCTGTCGGTCGCTGATTCGGGCGCCGGCTTCGACTCCAGCGACACGGCTGAGCGGGCGTCGGGCGGCCTCGGCCTGTTCAGCATCCGCGAACGGGTCGAGGCCCTCGGAGGCTCACTCGACGTCGAATCGGCGCCCGGCGGAGGCACGCGCGTAACGCTGACCGTGCCGGCCGGCGCCGCCGCGTTCTGAGAGAGGGGACGGGCTCCCCTCGGCGCACCGTGCGCGTGGCGCCTCCGGAGTGCTAAGCTGCGGCCATGAGCGAACACGAGAAGATCGAAGCGATCCGCAGGGACCGCGACGCGAGCCACAAGCGGCTGCTCGAGCTCGGCAGCGGGGCTTACCGCGCCTTTCTCGGCCTCGAGCGCGCCGCGTTCGCCGAAGGCGCGCTCCCGCGCAGGACCAAGGAGCTGGTCGCGCTCGGCATCTCGGTGGTCATCAACTGCGAGTCGTGCATGGAGTGGCACGTCGGCGAGGCGCTGCGCGCGGGGGCGAGCGCGGACGACGTGGTCGAGGCGGTCGGCGTGGGCATCGAGATGGGCGGCGGTCCCGCCACCGTGGCCGCCCGCTTCGCGCTCAAGGCGCTCGCCTACCACACGCGGCCCTCGCCGGAGGCGACAGAAGGCGCTTGAACGCGAGCGCCCTTCCCATTGTACACTCAGGTGATGAAGTACCGAAGGCTCGGAAAAACGGAGGCCCGCGTTTCGGTCGTGGGCCTGGGCACGTGGCAGTTCGGCGGTGAGTGGGGCAAGGACTTTGCCCAGGCCGAGGTCGACGCGATTTTCGAGGCGGCGCGCGAAGCCGGCATCAACCTGGTCGACACCGCCGAGTGCTACGGCGACCACCTCTCGGAACGCCTGGTCGGCGCGGCCATCCGCCGCGATCGCGACCGGTGGTTCGTGGCCACCAAGTTCGGCCACCGTTTTGCCGGCTTCAGCGAGCGAGAGCAGCTATGGAGCGCCGCCGACGTGCGCAGGCAGCTCGAGGAGTCGCTGCGCGCCCTCGCCACCGATCACATCGATCTCTACCAGTTCCACTCCGGCGACAACGCGGCGCTCGATAACGAAGAGTTGTGGAGCATGCTGCGGGCCCAGGTCGCCTCGGGCAAGGTCCGCCACCTCGGCATCTCGATCGGCAACCGCGAAGGCCTTCTCGCCTACCAGTCGGGCCGCGCGTCGGCCGTCGGGGCGAGCGTGCTGCAGGTCTACTACAACCGCCTCGACCGCAGGCCCGAGGCCGAGGCGTTTCCCGCCTGCCGCGCGCAGGACCTCGGCGTGCTGGCGCGTGTGCCTCTGGCCAGCGGCCTGCTCAGCGGCAAGTACAGGCCGGGCGCGACGTTCCCGGCCAACGACGTGCGCGCGGGCCGCGAGCGCGCTGAGCTCGACCGCATGCTCGAAGAGGTGCAGGCGATCCGGGCGAACGAGGTGCCCAAAGGCGTGCCGATGGCCGCGTGGGCGCTCGCCTGGTGCCTCAAGGACCCGATCGTGACGGCGGTCATCCCCGGCTGCAAGGACGCCGCCCAGGTGCGGGCCAACGCCGCGGCCATCGACCTCGTGAGCTGAGAGTGGTGCCCATGAAGACGATCGGCCTGATCTGCGGCATGAGCTGGGAGTCGAGCCTCGAGTACTACAGGATCATCAATCAAGAAGTCGGTCGCCGCCTGGGCGGCCTGCACTCGGCCGAATGCGTGATCTCTTCGTTGGACTTCGGCCCCGTCGAGGAGCTGCTGCGCGCGGGAGACTGGGACCGGATCGCTTCCGTGCTCTCGGCCCACGCCCGGCGCCTGGAGGCCGCGGGGGCGGCGCTGGTCCTGATCGCGACCAACACGATGCACCACGTCGCCGAGCGGGTGCAGGCTGCGGTGGCGGTCCCCCTGCTGCACATCGCCGACGCGACGGGCGCCGAGCTCAGGCGCCGCGGCGTGGGCAAGGCCGCT
>CAZKGO010000160.1:0-8755 GCA_964552235.1 uncultured Spirochaetales bacterium
CACCCACGGCGCGTGCGAGAGATTCAGCCCGATGCCGGCCTCGGAATAGGAGAACGGCCGCGTGTAGACCGACTCGCCCGAGAGGAAGTCGTTCTTTTCCCAGGCCGGATCGTAGCGAGGCAGAAAGCCGAGCTCGGCGTTGCGCGCGATCACCCCGAGGCAGGCCTCGACGAACATCTTTTCGGGAAAGGGGGGCATGCGCAGCCCTTTCATCGAGCGGGCCATCCGCTCGGCGTTGCGGTCCGGCCGGAACATCTTGTATCCGCCGTCCTTCTGGGGCAGGGCCTTGAGCCCTTCGAAGACGCCGAATCCGTACTGCGTCGTGTAGTTGACTAGGGGAAGCCCCTCGATGCTGTTGCGCCGCACCAGCAGCCTCTCCCGCTCGTCCTCACCGAGCTGCGCCTCCTCGGCGGGGCTCTTGTGCGGCTGCTCGATGTAGCGCTCCTCCCAGCGGTTGTCCTCGACGTAGCGCGCGAGGTAGACCCAGGGGTTGACGCGAAGACTGAAGCTCTTTGCCATCGGCTGCTCCTGACGTGCCGCCGCCGCGGGCCCCAAGCCGGTCCGCGGTGCGAGGTTGGCGCGCATTGTAGGCCCCGGCCCCAGCGCAGTCAACCCGGCCGCCATGCGAGGAGGCGCGTGGTCGGAGCGCGAGCCCGCAGCGGCGCTCGGCGACCGCGTTGACTGCCGCCCGCCGGCAACGCGATATTCTCCTCGAGGCTGCCTGCCGGTGACCCTCAAGTGGATATCGGGCATGCACGAGGTCGACCGCGCCGCGTGGAATGCCCTGGCCGAGCCGCTCGAGACCCCGCTGCTCGAGTGGGACTGGCTCGCCCAGATGGAGCAGTCGGGCAGCATCACGCCCGAGACCGGCTGGCTGCCCCTGCACCTGACGGCCTGGCGCGACCGGCAGCTGGTGGCCGCGGCCCCCCTGTACATCAAGGGCCACAGCTCGGGGGAGTTCGTCTGGGACCACGTCTGGGCCGACGTGGCCGCTCAGCTCGGGGTGCGCTACTACCCTAAGATGATCGGAATGAGCCCCGCGACGCCCGTTGTCGGCTACCGCTTCCTGGTCGCTCCCGGCGAGGACGAGCCCGCCGTCACCGGGGCGATGCTCGAGCAGATCGAGCAGCTGTGCCGCAAGAACAACGTGTCGGGCTGCGGCTTCAACTTTGTCGACCCCGAGTGGGGGCAGCTCGTCGAAGGGCTCGGCTACACCGCGTGGCGGCACCAGAGCTACCGCTGGATCAACGAGGGCTTCGAGACCTTCGACGACTACCTTGCGCGCTTCGACAAGAACCAGCGGCGCAACATCAGGCGCGAGCGCGCGAGCGTCGAGGAGGCGGGGGTGAGCCTGCGGCCGCTCACCGGCGAGGAGATCCCCGACTCCTACTTCCCGCTGATGTACCGCTACTACGTCAACACCAACGAGCAGTTCGGGCCGTGGGCCGCCAGGTTCCTCACCCGCCGGTTCTTCCTCGGCCTGGCGGGCCGGTACCGGCACCGGCTGCTGTTCGTCGCCGCCTGCGAGAGAGGCTCCGCCGAGCCGATCGCCCTGTCGCTGCTCATCACCAAGGGCAGCCAGCTGCTCGGCCGCTACTGGGGCGCATCGAGGTTCGTGCGCAACCTTCATTTCGATGCCTGCTACTACGCGCCGATCGAGTGGGCCATCAAGCGCGGGGTCCGGTGGTTCGACCCGGGGGCCGGGTCTCCGCACAAGATCCGCCGAGGATTCCAGGCGGTGGCCAACCACAGCCTGCATCGCTTCTACGACGAGGACATGCGCCGCGTGATGGACAAGCACATCCGCCGTATCAACAGCATGGAGCAGGAGGAGATCGACGGGCTGAACGAGGGGCTGCCCTTTGCCCGCAGGCCTCCTGGCGGCGGCGCATGAGCGGCCCCAGCCCGCGGCACGCCGCCGTCCTCGAGCCGACGGTCAACGAGGATCTCCTGGCCGGGTTCGAACGCACGAGGGTGGCCGCCCACCGCCTCTACGAGCCGGGTGGAGTCTGCGTGGTCCTCGGCGCCGGGCGGCGCGGCAAGGGCGACCTCGTCGAGGCGAGCGTGGCTGCCGACGGCATTCCCGTCCTGGCCCGCAGGGGCGGTGGGGGCACGGTGGTGCTTTCCCCCGGCATGGTCGTTCTCGCCCTCGTCACCGAAGTCGCCTCCCCGTACCGCAATCGCGAATACGCCGTGCAGATCAACGGGTGGATCCGCGAGGCCCTGTCTGACCTCGGCGTGACGGGGATCGAGGACCGGGGGATCTCGGACCTCGCCCTCGGCGACGTCAAGATCGTCGGAACGTCGATCTTCAGGCGCAGGCTCATTCTCTTCTACCAGGCGAGCATCCTGGTGGCGAACGATCTGGGTCTGTTCGAGCGCTACCTCACCTACCCTTCGGCTGTCCCGGACTACCGCGCCGGCCGCAGCCACGGCTCGTTCTGCACGACGCTGCAGCGCGCCGGCTTCGACCTGGGCGTGCCCGAGGTGATCGAGGCGCTCCGCCCGGTGGTGGCGCGCAGGCTTCCCGGCCTGCGATAGGCGCGGCGGCCCCCGAGCCTCCGCCTTTGAGCTTGACAGCAACGGGGGCGGCCGATAACTTCGCGTTGTGAAGACCACGGCGCTGCGGCTGCACGGCAAGAACGACCTGCGACTCGAAACCTTTGACCTCCCGGGGCTCGGCGACGACGAGATCCTGGCGGACATCACCTCCGACAGCGTCTGCATGTCGACCTACAAGGCGACGATTCAGGGCACCGACCACAAGCGGGTGCCCAAGGACATCGCCGAGCGGCCCGTGATCGTGGGCCACGAGTTCTGCGGCCGCATCCTCGAGACCGGCAAGAAAGTCGACGGGCGGTTCCGCCCGGGCATGAAGTACGCGATCCAGCCGGCGCTCAACGTCCCCGGACGCGAGCTGGAGGCGCCCGGCTACAGCTACCGCTATATCGGGGGCAACGCCACCCGCATCATCATCCCCAGGGAGGTGATGGAGCTCGGCTGCCTGCTTCCCTACGAGGGCGAGGGCTACTTCAAGGCGTCGCTCGCCGAGCCGGTGTCGTGCGTGATCGGCGCCTTCAACACCTCGTATCATTTCAAGCCGGGCGAGTACGCCCACACCATGGGCATCGTGGAGGGCGGCGCCTGCGCGCTCCTGGCCGCGGCGGGGCCGATGGGCATGCTCGCGATCGACTACGCCGTGCACGGCCCGCGCAGGCCGCGCCTGCTGGTGGTCACCGACATCGATCAGGCGCGCCTCGATCGGGCGGCCACCTACTTCACCACCGAGGACGCCCGCAGGCACGGAGTCGAGCTGCGCTACGTCAACACCAGAGACGGCGACGCGGCGGCGGCTGTGGCGGCGCTGGCCGGCGGCAAAGGCTACGACGACGTGTTCGTCTTCGCGCCTGTCGCCGCGGTCATCGAGCAGGGCGATCGCCTGCTGGGACCAAACGGGTGCCTGAACTTCTTCGCCGGCCCCTCGGACAACGGGTTCAGCGCGCGGGTCAACTTTTACGATATCCACTACTCGGGCCATCACTTTGCCGGCTCCTCCGGAGGCAACACCGATGACATGAAGGAGGCCCTGCGGCTGATGGCCGACGGCGCGTTGAACCCGTCGGTGCTGATCACGCACATCGGCGGCCTCGACGCCGCGGCCGCGACCATCAAGGAGCTGCCGCACATCCCCGGCGGCAAAAAGCTGATCTACACGCAGATCGCCATGCCCCTGGTGGCGATCGCCGATTTCGAGCGGCTCGGCGAGACCGACCCGATGTTCCGCGAGCTGGGCCGGATCACGGCCGCCAGCAACGGGCTCTGGTCGGTCGAGGCCGAGGAGTACCTGCTCGCCCACGCCCGGCCGATCGAGGCCGCATAGGGAGACGCCGTGCCGACCGCCTCGCAGCAGATGTCCGAAGAGCAGCTTGAGCGGGAGCTGAGCGAGCCGTGGGGCCGGCCCGCCGAGATCATCGGCGGCCTGGAGGGCGACGTGCTCGTGCTCGGCGCCGGCGGCAAGATGGGGCCGACGCTGGCCATGCTGCTGCGCCGCGCCGTGCGGGGCCGCGTCCGGGCCGCCTCGCGGTGGTCGGACTCAGCCGGCCGCGCCCGCCTGGAGGCGGCGGGCGTCGAGACGCTGAGCGTGGACCTGCTGGACCGCGCGGCCTACCGCGCGCTGCCCGAGGCCGCCACGGTCTTCTTTCTGGCCGGCATGAAGTTCGGCGCCAGCTCCCGCCAGGACCTGACGTGGGCCATGAACGCCCACGCCCCCGCGCTGGTGGCCGAGCACTTCAGGGACAGCCGCATCGTGGTGTTCTCCACCGGCAATGTCTACCCCTTCGTGCCGGTCGACGGGACGGGGGCGACGGAGGAGACGGAGCCGGAGCCGATCGGGGAGTACGCCCAGTCCTGTCTGGCCCGCGAGCGCATCTTCCAGTACTTCAGCGGCCGCCACGGAACCCCCGTGACGATCGTGCGCCTGAACTACTCCAACGAGCCTCGCTACGGCGTGATCGTCGACGTCGCGGCCAAGATCCTGCACGGAGAGCCCGTCGATCTGGCCATGGGCCATGTGAACCTGATCTGGCAGGGCGACGCCAACGGCTACATCGCGGCGGCGGTGGACATGGCGGCTTCGCCGCCGTCGATCCTCAACGTCGCCGGCGCCGGCGTCGTGCGCGTGCGCGAGCTGGCCGTCGAGATCGGCCGCCTGCTGGGGCGCGAGCCGGTCCTGCGCGGCAGCGAACAGCCGAAAGCTCTGCTCGCCGACGCATCGCGGTGCTTTGCGCGCTACGGAGCGCCGCGTGTCAGCCTGGCGGCCATGACGGAGCGCATCGCCTCCTGGGTGGCCTCCGGCGGCCGCACCCTCGGGAAGCCGACCAAGTTCCAGGTGCGCGACGGACGCTTCTAGCAGGAGGATCCCCGTGAGCTCCCGTGCCAACATGCCTCCCGGCCTCATCGTCGAAGCCCTTCGCCGCGGGTGCGTGATCCCCGCGCACGCCCTGGCCCTGGACAGCCGCCTGGGGCTGGACGAGCGCCACCAGAGGGCGCTCACGCGCTACTACCTCGACGCCGGCGCCGGCGGGCTGGCGGTCGGGGTGCACACCACGGAGTTCGCCATTCACAGGCCCGAAGTCGGCCTCTACCGCCCGGTGCTCGAGCTGGCGATGCAGACCGTCCGCGCGTGGCCGGGCGCCCGGCCCGACCTCGTCATGATCGCGGGCATCGTCGGCCGCACCGGCCAGGCCGTCGGCGAGGCCGAGACCGCGCGCTCTGCAGGCTACCACGTGGGGCTGCTCGGCCTCGGGGCCATGCCGGAGGCGAGCGACGACGAGCTGATCGCCCACTGCAGGGCGGTGGCCGACGTGATCCCCATCATGGGCTTCTACCTCCAGCCGTCGGCCGGGGGGAGGCTGCTGTCGGAGCGCTTCTGGCAGCGCCTCGGCGAGATCCCCAACCTCGTGGCGGTCAAGATCGCGCCCTTTAACCGCTACATGACCTTGCACGTCGTGCGGGCGCTCGCCCAGGCCGGGCGCACCGACGTGGCCCTCTACACGGGCAACGACGACGCGATCCTCACGGACCTGCTCACGAGCTGGGAGCTGATGATCGACGGCCACCTCGTGCGCCAGCAGATCGTGGGCGGGTTGCTCGGGCACTGGGCCTACTGGACGCGGCGCGCCGTCGAGCAGCTGGAGCGGTGCCGCGAGGCGCGGGACAGCGGGATGATCCCCGCCGGCCTGCTGACGCTCGCCGCCCAGGTCACCGAGTCCAACGCCGCGGTCTTCGACCCCGAGGGCTCGTTCCGCGGCTGCATCTCGGGGATCCTCTACTGCCTGGCCCGCGTCGGCCTCGTGGAAGAGGTGCGCACCCTGGGCGCGCACGAGCAGCTGGCTCCCGGCCAGGCCCAACGCATCGAGCGCATCGTCGCGGCGTATCCGCACCTCGTGGACGACGAGTTCGTCAAGGCCAACCTCGAGCGGTGGCTCGCAGCCTGAGCGCAGGCACCACGGCCCGGCTGCAGCCGGACGCATCAAGGAGGGAGAGCAGGTGGAAACGAGAGTCTTCGCCTCCGTCAGCGAGATGGGAAAGGCGGCGGCGCGCTTCGGCGCCGAAGCGATCCGCTCGGCGATCGCGGCCCACGACCGGGCCAACATCATCCTGGCCACAGGAACGAGCCAGCTGTCGATGCTGCAGGCGCTGACGGCCGAGCCGTCGATCGCCTGGCCGAGAGTCACGGTGTTCCACCTCGACGAGTACGTCGGGCTCACCGAGGCCCACCCGGCAAGCTTTGTCCGCTACCTCAAGGAGCGCTTCGCCAGCCGCGTGAGCCTCGCCGCGTTCCACGCCGTGAGGGGCGACGCGGCTGACCCGCAGGCCGAGTGCCGCAGGCTCGCCGATCTCATCCGCCGCCACCCCATCGACGTGGCCTTTATCGGCATCGGCGAGAACGGCCACCTCGCCTTCAACGACCCGCCGGCTGATTTTGACACCGAGGAGCCTTACATCGTCGTGACCCTCGACGAGGCGTGCCGCAAACAGCAGGTCGGCGAGGGCTGGTACCGCTCGATCGAGGAGGTGCCCAGGCGGGCGATCTCGATGAGCATCCGCCACATCCTCAAGAGCCGCCGCCTCGTCGTGACGGTGCCCGACGAGCGCAAGGCCGCCGCGGTCAAGTGCGCGGTCGAAGGCGAGATCACCAACCGGTGCCCCGCCTCGATCCTGCGCACGCACGCCGACTGCGTGATGTTCCTCGACCGGCCCGCGGCATCCGGGCTCGCGCGGGCCGCCCGCTGAGGCCCGCCGTGAAGACGCGCCTCGCCTTTGCCGGTTTCCGCCACGTGCACATGCTGGCGTTCCACGCGCTGGCCGTCCGCCACCCCGGGGTCGAGGTGGTCGCCGCGGCCGAGGACGACCGCGCCGCGGCGCAGGCTGCCGCGGCCCAGGGGGTGCGGCTCACTCACCCCACCGTCGACGCCCTGCTGGCCGACTCATCGGGCTACGACGCGCTGGCGATCGGAGAGGTCTTTGCGCGCCGGGGCGCCCTCGCCCTCCGCGGCCTGGCCGCGGGCAAGCACCTGATCATGGACAAGCCCCCCTGCACCCGCCTCGCGGAGCTGCGCCGCATCGGCGCGGCCGCCCGGGCGGGCGGCAGGTGCGTCGGCTGCCTCCTGGACCTGCGCGACGCCGGCCCCATGCGGGCCCTGCGCCGCGAGGTGCGGGCCGGCACGATCGGGCGCGTGCATTCGGTCGTGTTCATGGGCCAGCACCCCCTGATGTACGGCAGGCGACCAGGGTGGTACTTCGAGCCGGGCCTGCACGGAGGCACGATCAACGACATCGGGATCCACGCCCTCGACGCCCTGCCGTGGATGCTCGGCTCGCCGGTTGCCGAGATCGTGAGCGCGCGCGCGTGGAACGACCGTCTGCCGCAGCACCCCGAGTTCGAGGTCGGGGCGCAGCTGCTCGTCCGCCTCGCCGACGGCAGCGGCTGCATCGGCGACATCTCCTACCTCGCCCCCGACAGCCAGGGATACACGATGCCGCAGTACTGGCGCTTCACCCTCTGCGGCGAGCGAGGAACGCTGGAGGCCGCCTCCACCGCCTCCGAAGTGCTCCTGTGGAAGGACGGCGAGAAGAAGGGCACGGCCGTGCCCCTCGAGCCCGCGCGCGAGGGCGGCGTGCTCGACGACTTTCTCGCGGAGATCGGGGGGCGGCCGCACGAGGCGGAGCTCACCACCGAAGGCGTGCTCACTTCGGCGCGCGCGGCGCTGCTCGCGCAGCGGGCCGCGGCCACGGGCAGGCGCGTGCGGATCGACTGAGGCCGCGCCTGCACGCACGCGGCGCGCGGAATCGGCCTAGATGCCCCGCCGGTCGCGGGCGAGCAGGTCCCCGACGCTCTGGCGCGTCGTGACGGTGTGCCCGGGCAGCGGCAGCAGCCGCTCGTGGATCGCGTCGACGATCCACTCCTTCTGGGGAAAGAACGCCTCTTCGAGCTCGGCCGCGGGCGTGATCCAGTTGCGCGACCCCACCACCACCGGCGGCCCGTCGAGGTCGTCAAAGGCCGCCTCGGTGATCCGCGACGCCATCGTGTGGGCAAATGAGCCGCGCTCGCAGGCCTCGGAGACCAGCACCACGCGTCCGGTCCTGCGCACGGACTCCAGGATCCGGTCGTAGTTGAGCGGGTTCAGGAACCGCGCGTCGATGACCTCGGCAGACACGCTGTAGCGCTGCCGCAGGACATCGGCGGCCTCGAGCGCCCGGTAGAGGGCCGCCCCGATCGTCACGATCGTGAGGTCGCCGCCTTCGCGCCGAACCGCGGGCTCGCCTTCGGGAACCTCGTAGTAGCCCTCGGGCACCGGCTGGAACAGCTCGCCCACGTCGTAGAGCCTCTGGCTCTCGAAAAAGACCACGGGGTCGGTGCCCCGCAGCGCCAGGTTGAGCATGCCCTTGGCGTCGTAGGGCGTGGCCGGGAAGTAGACCTTGAGGCCCGGCACGTGGGCCATCATGGCGCTCCAGTCCTGGGAGTGCTGCGCTCCGTACTTGCTTCCCACCGAGATGCGCAGCACCATCGGCATCCGCAGCACCCCCGCGCTCATCGCCTGCCACTTGGCCATCTGGTTGAAGATCTCGTCGCCCGCCCGGCCGACAAAGTCGCAGTACATGAGCTCGGCCACCACCCGGCCGCCGCACAGCGCATAGCCGACCGCGGCGCCCCAGAGGGCGAGCGTGCCCAGAATGCCGATCAGCCAGACGG
>CAZKGO010000161.1:0-8663 GCA_964552235.1 uncultured Spirochaetales bacterium
CTGCCGGCGAGGCTGAAGACCACGCGCCGCACGCTCACCTTGATGATGGCTCCGATCTTCAACAGCTTCATGCGGATGGTGTGACACTGAGCGCGAGCGAACTTCGTGCCTCGCAGGCCCAGCCGACGCAGCGTGTCCATCAGCATGTAGGCGACCACCGCGAAGTACAGTCGCAGCTGGTTGGCCCGCATGAGGAAGCAGGGGGTGCGGTCGGCGAACAGATCCAGGTACTGCTCCTTGATCCGGTTCTCCATGTTGCCGCGGGCGCAGTAGAGCTTCTCGTAGAGCTGCTGCGCTTGCAGTTCCTGTTTCGACAGGTTGGTAACGATGAACCGCGGATTGGCTCCCTTGCTCAAGAACTCCGCCTTGCCGACGACCCTTCGAGTGCGGCTCCAGCTATCGCGCGTGCGATAGAGAAAGTCCTTGTAGAAGCGGGCCGCTTGACCGCTTTGGCGGTAGCGCCACTGGGCACGATCCATCTGCGCGGCGATCCGCTGCTCCAGGCGATTGTTTCTGGCAAGGCCGAAAACATAGCCAATTCCTTCGCTTTCGGCCCAACTCATGATGTCGTCACGGCCGAAGCCGCTGTCACCGCGCACGATGATGCGCACTCCAGGCCAGGCTTGGCGGATCTGCTGCACGACGCGCGCCAACTCCTCCTTGACCCCATCGGCCGTCGGCAGGTTCGACGGCCGCAGCTTCGCACATAGCACTTGGCTGCCGCAGTAGATGTACAACGGCAGGTAGCAGTACTGGTCGTAGTAGGCGTGGAAATGCCGCCCTTGTTGTTGACCGTGCAACGGATCATCGGTCTCATCGACATCCAGCACGATCTCCTTCGGCGCCCGCCGATAGGACTCCAGGAACTTCCGCACCAGCAAGCGCTCGATCTTCGCTTCGTCCCAGTCGATCCTGCAGTACTTTCTGCCGCCTCGGTAAGGCTGACCCGCTTCAAGGCGACACAGCGTGCTCTTGCCGGCAAGCGCCTTGCCCTTGTCGCGCTCCGACCACCGTCGCTCCCCCATCGGGTGAAGGTGCTCGCAGGCCACTGCCAACGCTACATCGCTACGCAACTCGTCGTGGTCGTTAAGGTCCTCGTAGCCCAAACAGATCCCATAGACCCGCTGCGCCAACATCGTCGCAAGCTCATGTTCGACCAGCCGTTGCTCGCGGCCGTCGATGAAGCACCGCGCCAAGTCCTGCAGGATTCGACAGCGCCGTTCCGTCTCCCGCAACAACAGCACTCCCGCGTCGGAACTCACGCGGCCGCCATCAAAGTCGGCGAGCACCTCGCGAGGTCCAAGACCTTGAAACGTCATCTGGGAAGCATTACACTGTGTCTGCACGTAGGGCCTTCTTTCTTCTGGCGCAATTCGTTCTCAGCAAACGTATTATGCCAGATCGGAAGGCCTTTTTGTTGATCCGTGTGAGAAATCCGGGCTAGGGACTTCGGATCACCGCCGGCCTGCTCGTAGGCGCGCAGGATCGCCTCGTATTCCTTTGCCCACGCCGGCTCGGATGACCTCTGCCGATGGGAGAGGCAGATGTTCCGGTCATGCGATCACCTCTTCGCGCTCGCTTGCGGCTTGCCACGGCTGGTCGCCGGAGGTCTCACTGTGCAGCCGGCATCGTTTGCCGTAGTAGCCGCGAACCTCGTCCGGGGCCCCGTGAAAGACAACGCTGCCCCGGAACATCAGCGAAGCGGAGTCGGCTGCCGATATCATCTCGTCGCAGTGGGTGATCAGCAGCACCGACGTGCCGCTGCCGGCCATGCGCCGGATCAAGGCTGAGATGTCACTGAGCGACAGGATGTCCACGCCGGAATCCGGCTCGTCCAGGATCGCCAGCCTGGGACGCATGGCAAAAACAGCGGCCAATTCGATGCGCTTGCGTTCTCCGCCGGAGAGCGTCCGATCCACCGGTCGCTTCCGGTAAGCGACCGGCGGCAAAGCCACCGCCTGCAGCGCGCCGCGCAGGCGATTCTCATCAGCGCCGCCGGCGGCAATTGCCAGGTAGGCGCCCGTGGGCAGGCCCTCGAAGCGCGCCGGTTCCTGCCACGCCAGAGTCAGTCCCAGCCGCGCCCGCTCGGTGATCGAGCGATGTGTGTTGTCCTGATCGGCGAACTCGATCCGGCCGCCATCGGGCTCATAGCCGGCGCATCCCATCAGCGCATAGGCCAGACTCGACTTGCCGGAACCGTTCAGCCGCAGCAGTCCGTGGACTTCGCCTGGCTGCATCCGCAGGTTCACCTGCCGCAGCAGCTCACGGCCGTTGCGTGCGCTGCTGAGGCCGTCGACGTTCAACAGATGCTCGCTCATATCACACCTTGGGGCTGGAGTCCGAGGTCAGCGTTTCGTGGCTGCGGTGAGTTTGGCGTGGAGTCCGACGAGCTTCTCCCGGAAGATCTGCTGCATCGTCGCCTCACTTTCCTTGAGCGGATGAACCGGTATCAAGTCCAGAACCTCCGCAGGTGACGAGTCGGATTCCAGCGGGGCAGCGACCGCGCCGTGCAGCATGCCCGCGAGGCCGGCTCTTGCCGCGGGCTCTTCGAGACCGAACTCCCGCGCGAGGCGCAGCAATTCCAGCCACTGAAACCAGAAGTAGGTGGGGTCCATCCCCGTCACGATCGCGTACGCTTCCAGAAGCCTCTCGTCCACTTCGGGCGCGGAACCCCAGAGGCTGAACAGGTACAGCAGCTTCGACTTGTCCTCGCCGCCGATCGACGGGTGAAAGACCACCGGGTTGAAGCCCTGCGCCACGACCGAAGGGGCATTCGGGATCATCCGAACGAGGCGGGCGAAACCTCCGAGGGCCGCTGTCAGCTTGCTGATGGTGAGTGTGGGCACAAAGGACACCAGGACGGACGTTCCGGGCAGGCGCCCCTGCAGCTCCTGGAGGACCTGCGGAGCTGCCGGCGGATGAACAGCCAGAAAGATCACCGTGGCCGCGGCTGCTGCCTTGTTGTCCTAGGTACAGGAGATCGCGTCGGGCGCGATCTCCTTGACCCTCGACAAGCCGTCGGAGTTCGGGTCTGACACGACCACGTCGGGCGGCAGCGCGCCCCTGCCACTGAGCGCGCGCAGCAGCAAAGCCGTAACCCGGCCCCCTCCCACGAACGCGATGCTGAGCTGGTCCATTCCTCCACCCTCTTGGGCACTAGACAAGGGCTGTGCCGTAGGCCGGTCCGTCTCCGTCGCGGCGGGCGATCGCGGCTTCGAAGGTGCGGCGCAGCATCAGCCGCGACATGTGCAGCCGGTACTCCCGGGACGCTCTGTGATCCGTGATGGGCGCGATTTCCCGCTCGACGAGCGCGACGGCCTTGTCGAGCTCTGCGCCTGCGGTCACAGCGCCCCGTAGCGCTTGCTTGATGAGCGGGGCACGGCGCGAAACAGGCCCAAGGGCGCAGAAGGCGACCCGGTACGCGGCGCCCGGCAGCGCGAGGACGGCGACGCCCACCTGGGCGCAGTCCTCCCCGCGGTACCGTCCGAGGTGTATGAAGCAGCCCGCCCTCGTTTCTGCCGGAAGAGGAATCCGCACACCCGTGACCATCTCGTCCTGCCCAAGCGCCGTCTCCCGCGGGCCCACGAACCATTTGTCGATGGGTATCAGCCGCTCGCCCTTGGGACCCTGCGCCACGATCGAGGCCTCGTGAACCAGCATAGGCGGTCCTCCGTCGAGGGACGGTACGGCCGAGCACAGGTTGCCGACCAGGGTAGCGCGATTGCGAGTGCCCACGGAACCGACCGCACGGGACGCCTCCCACAGGAGAGGGAGATTGTGCCGCACGAGCGGCGAACGTATCAAGTCTCCAAAGGTGACCGTCGCACCGACGCGCAGGAAACCGTCCTCCCGCTCGATGGCGGCCAGGGCGGGGATCGTCTTTACGTCGAGCAGCATCGAGGGACTGTCGAGGCCGTCGGCGATGCGAAGCAGCAAATCCGTGCCGCCCGCCAGCACTTTCGCGTTCGCTTGCTGCGCCGCGAGCACGCCGACGGCCTCTTCGATGCTCGTCGCTCTGTGATAGTCGAGATCGTGAGTGATCACGCCGACGACCTCCCTTGGTCCAGAGCGTTGCCGGGGCCGCGGGCGGTGTCCCGACGCCTTGGAACCTCCCCGCCTTCAGTGTCTGCCCGCGAGGCTCTCGAACCGGGGCTCCCCGATGCCCTGCAGGCCCGCATCACTGTCCCTGGTGGCGCGAATGCACCCCACCATCTGCTGCACGCAGCCCGCAACCGCGCTGTAGTAGCGGTAGGTTCCCTCGCCCCGGCAGTGGATGAGCCCCGCCTCCGCGAGGATGTGCAGGTGCCGCGAGAGTGTGGAGGCGTCGGCTCCGACCATCTCTGACAGCCGCAGGACGCTTTCAGGAGAATAGCTGACCCGGTCGAAGATGAACAGCCGTGTAGGGTGCCCGAGGGCTTTGAACACGCGCGCCCACTGCGCGTGGCCGGCGCTGGGGTGCGAGGCGTGGGCTACGCACCTCTTTGACGAGCTACTTGCCGGCTGCCTGCGATGCAGCGTCACGTTCTCCCCTCAGACGGCGTAGCAGGCCAATCAGATCCTCCTTGCGCGGAAAGGAGATCGCTTCCACAGGGCAGGTGCTGCGGCACCAGCTGCATCCCACGACGCAGTTGTACGGGTTGGCGACGAGCGTCGCCGTGTCGCCCTGGGCGAAGACCCCGTTGCCGCAGAAGTCCAGGCAGCTTCCGCAGCTGGTGCAGGCCTCGGAGTTGATGGTCGGAAACCGGGGAATCTTCTCGCGCGCGATTCCCATGTAGTCGCGGCTTGCCATCAGCCTGCCTCCTCCAGGGCCTTCTTGACGTCGGCGAACGCCTGCTCGGTATTCTTGAACTGAATGGAGACCGGCCTCCAATTGTCCTCTTGGTTCATCGGCACGCCCGCTTTCTGGAAGCCGTCACGGAGCAGCTTGACCTGCTTCTCGATCTTGCAGGCAGGGGTGGCATAGACGATGCCGTCCTTTCGCAACAGGTCCTCCATGAGCGCTTCGCCATTGGTCTCGCACAGCCTGGGGTGCATCAGCATGTACTCGTGGGGACGCTCCATGCGGATCCTCTCGGCGAGTTCGGGGATGTTGAGATCCTTCATGCTCGGGCAGGCGAAGCTACAGGTGCACATGAGAACGGCCTTCTTGCTCATTAATACCTCCATAATTGGCAATACAACCTAATAGCCAATACCTGTCAAGGCGGCCTGGCCGGCCTGGTGCGCGGCACGCGTGGCGCTCTGGGCAAGGCCACGCGCGACGGTCATCATCCAGAGCCGGCCACCGCCCCCGGATGCGCCCCTCGATGAGCTGTCGCGGGGCGTTGCGCTGCCGGTTGAAGCGGATAGACTATAGGCAGGGGTGATGCATGGACCTGGCGGTCGAACAGGTGCTGCGCCCGAGCGATCTTGACCAGGCACTGGACCTCCTGGCCTCGCGGCCGCAGGCCCGTCCCCTGGCCGGCGGCACTGATCTCGTGGTGCAGCTGCGCTCCGGTCGCCTGCCGGCAACGCTGCTGGTCGATCTGGGCGCCCTCAACCTGTCAGGAATCGAGGAGCGTCCCGACGGAGCACTGGCGATCGGCGCCGGCACGGCGATGACAGTCGTTGCGCGCGACGTGCGAATCAAGGCTCGCCATCCCGCCCTGGCGGCCGCGGCGGGACTGGTAGGCGCGTGGCCCATTCAGTGCCGCGCGACACTGGGCGGGAACGTGGCGAATGCGTCGCCGGCAGCGGACACGGCCCCCGCGCTGCTGGTCGCCGACGCGCACCTCGAACTCGCACAGGCGGGCGGGCGCAGGCGCATGGCGCTCGAACAGTTCTTCCGGGGCCCCGGCGCGACGGCGCTGAGGTCTGAAGAGCTGATTCTCTCCGTCGTGCTGCCTCCGCCGCCGACCGGCCGCGTGGTCGAGAGGTTCGTGAAAGTCGGGCCGAGGCCCGAGCAGATCATAGCGGTCGTGAGCCTGGCCGGGCGCGCCGTGGTCACTTCTGACGGCCGGCTCAACGGCGTGCGCCTGGCGCTCGGGGCCGTCGCGCCCACGCCTGTGCGGGCCCGCGGGGCCGAGGCGGTGCTGGAGAACGCCGAACCCGTTCCCGCAACCCGTCGCGCCGCCATAACGGCCCTCCAGGCCGACATCGCCCCCATCGACGACGTGCGCGCACCGGCCCGCTACCGGCGCCTTGCTGCCGCGGTGCTCCTCGATCGATTTCTGGAGGCCTGCTATGGCTGAGCTCATGCGCGTCAGACTGACTCTTAATGGCCAGGCGCGAGTCTTTGAGGTGCCTCCCGGCAGGCGGCTTCTCGATCTCCTGCGCGATGACGCAGGGCTGACAGGCACAAAGGAAGGCTGCGGCGCCGGCGAGTGCGGCGCCTGCGTGGTGCTTCTCGACGGCGAACCGGTGACTTCGTGCCTGGTCCTTGCCGCCTCGTGCGACGGTGCCGCGGTGGTGACCGTGGAGGGGCTGGGCGGCGCGCCCGGGGTCCTGCATCCGTTCCAGCGCGCGCTGGCGGCCGCGGGGGGCGTGCAGTGCGGGTTCTGCACGCCGGGCATAGCCGTGACCGGCAGCCGCATCGTGGACCGCGGGGAGCGCGACCCGGCCGAGCAGGCCCGCCTGCTGGCGGGCAACCTCTGCCGCTGCACCGGGTATGCGAAAATCCTCGCGGCCCTCACCGCCGCCCAGGAGACCGGCCGTGGCGAAACGTGAGCCGCACCCGCGTACCGCCTCCGATCCTGCGTCGAGAAAGCCATCGGGTCCCGGAGCACGCGCGGGTGAGCGCGGTCCCCTGGGTGGGAGGCACCCGCGTCCCGACGCGGCCGCCAAGGTGTCCGGCTCTGCGCGCTACGTCGCGGACCTTTCCCTGCCGGGCATGCTGCACGCCGCGGTGGCCGTGGCCCGGGCGGCATCCGCGCGAGTTATGAGAGTGGACCTCGAGGCGGCCCGCGCTGCCGAGGGGGTCGAAGCGGTCGTCGCGGCCGCTGACATCCCTGGCGAGAACTCGATCGGCGTCGTTTTCCCGGATCAGCCGCTTCTGGTGACGGATCGGGTGCGCATGGTGGGCGACCGGTTCGCCGTGGTGGCGGCGCGCAGCCCCGAAGCGGCGTGGGCGGCCGCGGCGCTCGTGCGTGCGGATCTCGAGGAGCTTCCCGGGGTCCACGATCCGCTCGCTGCCGTGCAAGCGGGGGCGCCGGCAATCCACGATGGCGGCAACCTGCTTCGCACTTTCCGGGTTCGCCGTGGAACTGTGGGATCCGCGGCGCGGCGGGCTGCCGTTGTGTTCGAAGCGGAGTACCGCATCGGCGGACAGGAGCACGCGTACCTCGAGCCTCAAGGGTGCCTGGCGATCCCGGAAGGGCGGCAGCGGATCACGATCGTCGCCTCGTGCCAGTGCCCCTTCTACATCCAGCAGGGTGTCGCGCGCGTGCTCGGCCTGCCTCTCGCAGCCGTGCGCGTCGAACAGTCCACAACCGGCGGCGCGTTCGGGGGCAAGGAAGACTACCCGACCGAGCCGGCGGCCTGCGCCGCGCTCCTCGCGTGGCGGACCAGCCGGCCGGTGCGGCTGATCTACCCGCGCGAGTTGGACATGCAGGCCACCACCAAGCGCCATGCGGCGGTCGTCCGACACCGATGGGGCGCCGATCGGGACGGCCGTCTGCTGTTCGCCGAGGTGGAGAGCTTCTACGACGCGGGCGCCTACGCCGGGCTGTCGACGGTGGTGGCCGAGCGCGCCAACGTTTCCGCGATTGGACCCTACACCGTACCCGCGGTTGACGTGCGCACCCACGTCGTCTACACCAACAACCTCTTCGGCGGGGCCTTTCGCGGCTTCGGCGCGCCGCAGGTCACGGTGGCCGCCGAGGCGACGATGGACGCGCTGGCAAAGCGTCTCGGCCTCGACCCGGTCGAGATCCGCCGCCGCAACGTGCTTGACGACCGCAGGCGGATCACCTGCACCGGGCAGCGGCTGCGTCCGCCGGTGCTGGCGCGCGAGTGCCTGGAGCGGGCGGCAGCAGCCGCCGGGTGGACGCGGCACCGCAGCCGCGTGGCTGTCGAGGGTGCGTGGCGGCGCGGCATCGGCGTGGCCCTCGTCCAGTACGGCTGCAACCTTCACCATGGAGGACAGCGCCTCGACCGCTCCTCTGCCGTCGTCATCCTTCAGCCCGACGGCTCCGTGATCGTGCGGGTCGGACTCACCGAGATGGGGCAGGGGAACCTGGTCGCGTGCCGGACCATCGCGGCGCAGGCCTTGGGCGTCGACCCGTCCTTGGTGCAGGTGTGGCAGCCCGACACCACCACGGTGGCGGACTCGGGGCCCACCGTCGCGTCGCGGGGAGCGCACATGTCCGGGCTGGCCATTCTCGACGCGGTACGACGCCTGCGCCGCCGCCTCGATCCAGTGGCCGCTGACCTGCTCGGGTGCGTCCCGGCACAGGTCGACCTGCGGGGCGGGTTCGCGTCCGTTCAGGGCAAGCCCCGGCGTCGGGTCCCGATGGCTCGTGTCGCAGCCGAGATGGCTGCCCGGCGCATTGAGGCGATCGCCACAGGGTTCGCCCGCTCGCGGGCCCGGCGTTTCGACCCCTCCACGGGCGTCGGAGCCCCGTACGAGTTTTACGCCATGGCCTGCCAGGTCGCAAGGGTGGCTGTGGACGCGGAGTTGGGCCTAG
>CAZKGO010000162.1:0-8584 GCA_964552235.1 uncultured Spirochaetales bacterium
GCTCCCCGTAGTAGGGGTCGATAAAGACCAGGCGCATGGGCTTCTGCTGGGCGAATACCGGAGTGACCGCCACAGCAAGGGCGACGGCGACAAGCGTCATCCGTGCGCGGCCGGATCGGACTTTTTTCATAGCCTGGCTCCTCCTGTTCGTTGTTTCCGCCGGTTCATGACCAGCGCTCGCCGTCTTCATAGCACAGGCTGCGGCCAAATGCAAGCAGAAAGTTATCAACTTCGAATCGCGTTGTTTCAAAAGTGTTCGGAAAGGGCGGGTTTTGTGAGCCGTCCGCGCGCCAGGCCGAATGTTTCTGATCGTTCGCCGGGGGCAGCGCCCGCCGCCGGGCCGGCCAGCAACTCCCCGATCCGACCGCTCGTGGTATGCCGCGTCTCAGCCCGCCACTTCCCGTAGGAAGACGCAGAATTTCTCGACTTCGGGCCGGAATGCCGCGAACACCTCGCGCGCCCGCTGGGCAAGCGCCGCGACACGACCGCCGTCCAGCTCGTAGCCGTAGATGTTGCGGACCACGTAACAAAAGGTCAGCAGCTCCTGAAGGTCACGGCAGATGGCCACACTGAGCACGGCAGGCCTGACTCCCGGGATTTGCAGGCTCATGCTGTTCAGCAGCCTGCGGTGCCATTCATCGCCCGGCGACAGGCCGCCGTTGAGGTCGCTCGCGATGCGTTCGAATATGCGCTCGCATCCCGCATAGAAGTTGTGGAGCTTGAGCGCGGCGCTTTCGATGTAGACCTGCCTTGCCGCTCCGCTTTCGGGCATCGCGGACGCCGTCTGGCGCAGGGCTTCCACGAGATCGGCGAGCAATCGCAGCTCGTGCTCGATTTCCGCTGCCAGCTCCGGAAGCCTATCGCGCCTCATGCAGCAACATCCCTTGCTCGATTCGCGACTTCAGTCGCTGCGGCACCCGCTCGATCGGCTTGAGGTCCACTGAAAACCGCGTCTTCATCATCAGGTCGCCGAGCGCCTCGAAGAACCGCTCCGGGGCAAGGCCTTCGACACCCAGATCGATGTCGGAGCGCGGGTCGAACCGACCGGGCTCGACGACGCTGCCGAAAGCCAGCACACGAGCGGCCCCGTACTCCGTTGCGAGGACGCGAGCCAGCCTGCGGGCCTCACCGAGGGCCGCCAGGCGCAAGCGCTCGTTCGACCGCGACTCCTCGGCTGTGAGCTCGGCCCAATGTTCCTTGTAGCTGGCGCTCATATCCGGCTCCAGTGCAGTGGGGGCGCCACCGGCGGTCAACGGCAGCGACGATCCGCTACCAGATCGTGCGCACTAAGGCCAGATCGCGCAGCAGCTCGTCTTTCGTGATCAGCGGCGCTCGCAAGTGCAGCGCGGCCGCCACGATGAACCGGTCGGCCGGATCGGAGTGCATCCGCAGGCTGTCCGCCCTGACGGCGATCTCCGCCGTCAGAGGCGCCTCGACTATTCTCGGGATCGACAGCACGGCACGGACCCAGTCGGCCACCGCCAGGCTCTGCCTCAGCGCAAACCGACCCTTCCGCACGAGCAGCGCCGTCTCCCAGAAGACGATCGAAGGGACGACGACCTGGTCCGTCTTCTCAATGGCGGTCATGGCCTTTCTGCTGACGAGCTCCGGTTGCAGAGTCCACCAGAGGAGCGCGTGCGTGTCGAGGACGATCATGCCTGCTTCCATCCGGCGAGCTTCTCGGTCGGCTCGAGAAAAGCCCGCTCGTCCACGAGCATCCCGCCTTGGCCTCGGCGCAGGTCGGCAAGGATCTTCCGCTCGATCTCGCGGTCGCTGTCCGCAGGGACCAACCGCGCGACCGGCTTGCCGCGCTTGGTCACCAGGATCGGGCGATGCGTCCGCGCGACCTCGTCGATCAGGGCGAGACACTTCTGTTTGAACACGCCCGCGGGAACGACCGTGCCCTTTCTGTTCATGGACATAGTCTATGGACATATCACGCACTGCGTCAAGCGCTGCCGTCGCACCCCCGAGGCCGTTCAGCCTTCGCGGCCGACCTGCGGGTCAGTGTGAGCGATCAAGGCGAGGTTGGCGGCCGCCAGCAGCTCGGGCGGCCGCCGGACGTCGATCTGCTGGCGGCCGGCAAGCGTTCGCAGCTCGTCCTCGCTCACGAATAAGGTGCGGTTGAACGGCGCCAGCTCCCGGCCGGTCGGCAGGGTCGGACGGCCTTCGCGCTCGAGGCGGTCGGCGTCCTCGTCGCTCAACAGGCCTGGGCTGCGTCCAGGAGAACGCGCCGCAGCCTGAACCACGGGCCGTGGCTCGTGTGGCGCCGGCGGTATTCCCACGCCCGGATCAACGCCGGCTCACGCATCTTTCGTACGCGCTCGTGCAGGACCTCGTTTACGTCGCGGGTTCCGCCTTGTCCAGGCGCGCGACCAGCCCGGCGGCGAGAGCCCGGTGCGGCGTCGGGTCAGGCATCGAGGCCATCGGCCTCAGGAGCGCGAGGGCGGCGAGGCTCGAGCGCGCCACGTGGCGGAGCTCGGGAGGCCATCGCTTGTGTGATGCCTCGAGCTCGTCGATATCGGCCGGCTCGCACAGCAGCAGCGCAAGCGCCACGAGAAGGTCCCGGTCGCCCTTGACGCCGCTGCGGTCGGTGATGAGTCTCTCCAGCGGGAGCCCCGCGGGGCGCGGCACCGGGATCGTGAGCCCCTCGGCTGTAACCGGCTTGCCCGGACGCAGCAGCGACAGCCGGCCGAACACAAGGAGCGGCAGGTCACTGTCCTCGAAGACGCAGGTCTTGCCCGGCCGCTGCGTCGTGTCCATGCCGATGAACTTGAGTCCGATCAGGTCCGGCCTCGTCGGAACCGAGACTCTCGGCTCTTCGGGCGAAGGTCTCAAGCCGCCTACCTCGCGCAGCCTACGCCGGCAGCGGCACGCCCTTGCGCAGCATCTCCTCCAGCAGCAGGTGGGTGTAGAGCTGCGCCCGCGGCAGATGGAACGGTCCCTTCCAGTTGTTGCCCTTGAGGTCGAGCGCCACCGAGCCGTCGCGGTGCAGGTAGCCGAACCACTCGCCGTGCTCGCCGTCGGGAAAGCGCGCGAGCGACCAGTCGAGCACCTTGTCGAACCACTCGGCGTAGGACGAGCGACCGGTGAGCGCATAGGCGAGCAGCGTCGCGTAGATCGCCTCGGTGTGGGGCCACCAGTACTTCATGTCCCACTCGACCTGCTCGGGCTGGCGGCCTTCGAGGTCGACAAAGGAGAACAGCCCGCCGTGCACCGGGTCCCACCCCAGCTCGAGCGACCAGTCGAGGATCGGCAGCGAACGCTCGAGCAACCGGCGATCGCCGCGCAGCCGCGCCTCGCTCATGAGGAACCAGCTGGTCTCGATCGCGTGGCCCGGGTTCACGCAGCGGCCGACCGGGCCGTCGAGCATCTCGCCCGCCGGGCCGACGGTCTCCAGCAGCGCGCGCCGGTCAGGCTTGAGGAAGAGGTCGAAGATCTCGGCCGCGCAGCGGTCGATCAGGGCACTGTACGACGCCGCGCGCGAAGGGTCGGCCTCCCGCAGGATCTGGTAGGTAGCCACCCGGATCATTGCGACCGCGTGGGAGCGCGCCCGGAACGCATCGGGAAAGAACTTCGGCGCCAACGCGCCCGGCGTCGAAAGCAGGCGCTCGACCAGCTCCATGAGGGCGCGGGCGCGCTCCACGCGCGCGGCGTCGCCGGCTGCGCGGCCGTACTCGGCAAAGGCGACGGCGGCAAAGGTCTCGGCGTAGATGTAGCGGCGCAGACGCAGCGGCTTGCCGTCGCGGGTAAGGGTGAAGTAGATGCGTCCCTCGGGCGAAGTCCCGCGGCTCTCGATGAACTCGATGCCGTGGCGCGCGAGATCCAGCCACTCCGGCCGCTTTTCAAGCGTGTTGTAGAGGCGCGCGAGCAGCCACGTGAAGCGGCCCTGCACCCAGCCGCCCTTGTCGCCGGAGAGCGGCTCGCCACGGCGGTCGACGAAGGTGGCGAACCCGCCGTGCTCGCGGTCGACGCAGTGGTCGATCCAGAACGGAAGCGTGTCCTCGAGGAGCGCGCTCTTGAACGAAGCGCTCAGGCTGCGCAGACGGTCGCTGTCCATGGGGCCTCCTCGCGGCGGGCGCTCCGAAAGGCGGGGCGCTATCCCTCGTCGATGATGCGGTCTACCACGAGCTGCCGGAACTCGGGCGAGAGCGCGGCAAAGTAGGCGGTGAAGCCCGTCACCCGCACGACCAGGTCCGGGTGCTTCGAGGGGTCGGCGTGGGCCTCGCGGATCTTCCCGGCGTCGATCACGTTGATGTTGAAGAGCGTCCCGCCGAGCTCGAAGTGCGTGCGGATCAGGGCCGCCACCTTGGCGATGCCCTCTTCGCCCTTCGCGACGCCGGGGTCGAGCTCGAGCTGTATCGGCGCCGTGTTGCCGTAGCCCGGCTGGATCTTGGCGATCGCCTGCGCCATGAGCGTGGGAGCGCAGTCGCGCGCAAAGCCCGGGTCGGGATTCGCGCCGTGCGAGATGGGAGCCTTCGCATGGCGCCCGTTAGGCGTTGCGCCGGCGGCCTTGCCCATGCTGATCGTGTTGGACCAGCTGAACCAGCCCGGGATCATGGTACGGCCGCCGGGCGTCGGTCCCGCCTTGACCAGCTCGGTGAACCTGCGCGAGAGGCGCAGCGCCCACTTCTCGCCGAGCGAGCCCGGCTGCCCGTAGCGCTCGCCGCCGGCGAGCATGAGGCGCACCCGCTCGCCCTCGACGCCGGCAAAGTCCGCGCGCAGGTGCGCGGCCAGCTCGTCCCACGTGAGACGGCCCTCTCGTTCGATCCGCTGCTCGATCGCCGCGAACGAGTCGGCGACCGTGGCCAGCGCCGAGCCGTCGACGCACATGTTGTACATCTCGACGCCGCCGTCGGTGACGTCGACGCCCTTCTCGATCGGCCCGTAGCAGAGCAGGTTCAGCATCAGCTCGGGGCTGTTGTCTTTCTGGTGGGCGAGGTGGAAGTCGAGCCCCTGGGCTACGACGGCTACGGCGCGCTCGAGGTGGGCCTCGAAGCGGCGCCACAGCTCCTCGGCGGTGCGCTCGGCGGCCGGCCGCGCCATCGTTTCCCAGAACGCCGTCTCGAACACCCTGGCCGTGTTGATCTTGACGCAGTCGTTGAGCGTGTATTCGCGGCCCGGCAGCGCCATCCAGTGGCAGCCCACCGCGATGCGCTGGCGCGCCAGCTCGACGGGATATCCGTTGCGCGCAAAGCCCTCGACCAGCGACTTGTCCCCGGAGTAGCGCGGCCAGCCGAGGCGGTCTTCGAAAAGGTGGCGCACGCTCTTGAGGAACAGCTCGTTGTCGAGGCCCTCGTGCACGCGGATCGTGAGGTTCGCCGACACGCCCATGCGGTGCGCGGCCTCGAGGATCAGGAACGAGACGCGGGACGCCACGTCGCGGCCGTCGGGCCCAGGCCCGCCGATCTGGTAATAGTGCGCATCGTTGAGGAGAAGACAGGCAACGAAGAAGGTCGCGGCCTCGTCGTCGATTCTGCCCTCGGCGAGGTCCCGTTCGTAGTAGGGGCGCAGCAGCTCGTCGAGCTGACCGCCGGCGCCGTCGCGGTTGTAGGTGCGTGAGGCCATGTTGTACCAGGCGATCCACTGGCAGGCCTCGCGCAGCGTGCGCGGGGCGCCGCTCGCCAGCCACTCGTTGACCGCGGCCATTTCGGCCAGGTTGCGCCGCAGCTCCGGCCGCCCCTCGACGCGCTCGGCCTCGCGGATCGCCGTGACCGTGCGCCGGATCCAGCTCTGCACGCCGAGGATCGTGTCCTCCTCGGCCTGGTAGAAAGCGGCTTTGTCTGGACCGTGCGATGCGCGGCAGCGGCGCACCTTTTCCAGCAGCCCGCCCCAGCCCAGCTCGAGCCCGATGCGGTAGTCCGGGGCGAAGTGCGCATCCGAGCCGATGCCGGGGATGATCCCGTAGAGCTCGTGAAGCGGCTTCAGGGGCGCGTAGTCGAACTCCGGCTTCCACCTGACGGGCCGCAGGCGCGACATGAAGAACATCCAGCGTCCGGCGAGGGCGTCCAGCGGATCGACGTAGGTCGGGTGGCACTCCATGAGCGAGCGGAAGTTGCGCGCCCAGCCCTCGAGGCCGTAGAAGCTGCCGTCGGGATGGTTGGGGATCGGCTTCCACTCGAAGCCCGCGGGAGGCAGGACGGTCCCGTAGTCGTCCTCGTCCATCGGCCCGTACTTCGCGAGCTTTTCCTGCGTCTGGCTGATCTTCTTCTCGCGCAGCATGCGGATGCGGTCCGCGTAGGAGAGCTCTGCTGCGGCCACGGATGAGCCCATGGCCTCAAGGTAGGCGGGGCGCGCCTGCGGGGTCAAGAGTACGCTCGTACCGGGATTGCGGCCCCGCCGCGCCGCGTGCTACGGTCGCGGCCATGCGTACATTCACCGGCGTGTGGCCCGCCATGGTCACTCCGTTCACGGCCTCCAACCAGCTCAACGAGGAGGTCGCCCGCGGGTTCGCCGAGCACCTGCTCGCCAGGGGCGCCGACGGCTTCTACGTGTGCGGCGCCACGGGCCAGGGGCTGGTCATGACGGTGAGCGAGCGCAAGCGGATGGCCGCGGTGGTCATCGAGCAGGTCAAGGGCCGCGTGCCCGTGATCCTGCAGGTCGGTGCCCTGGCGATCCCCGACGCGGTCGCGCTGGCCCATCACGCCCGCGAGATCGGCGCAGCGGCGATCAGCAGCTCGATCCCGCCGATCTACGGCGACCCCGCGATCCTCTGCGCCTACTACACGGAGCTCGCCGCGGCCGTGCCCGACCTGCCGCTGCTGCCCTACATCTCGGGTGCCGGCGCGGCGCCGCTGGCTCTCATGAAACGGCTGCTTCCCATCCCCAACCTCGGCGGCACCAAGTACACGGGGCCGAACATGTTCGAGCTCAAGGCCGTGGTCGACCTCCGCGACAAGAGCTGGTCGGTGTTCTCCGGGATGGACGAGCAGTGCGTGTACGCTGCCATGGCCGGGGCGCACGGCGCCATCGGCTCGACCATGAACGTGATGCTCGGCGTCTACAAGCGGATCCGGGCCCACGTGGCCGCGCGCGAGCTCGAGGCGGCGCTCGAGCTGCAGGCGCGGGCCAACCGCGTCACGGCGACCATGATCGCCGCCGGCTACGAGGGGGCGCTGCGCGAGGCGATCGGCATGCTCGGCTTCGACTGCGGCGACCCGCGCCTGCCCGGCAAGCGGCTCGACGCGGCCGCTCGCCGCGAGCTGCACGCCGCGCTCGCGAAAGTCGACTTCGAGCGGATCGCCGCGATGTAGCGGCGGGCCGGCGCGGGCTGCTATACTGCGGCTGCGATGCCCAAGCTGCGCGTGCTCCTCGCCGACGACCAGGAGCTGTTCGTCCGCAACCTGGCGATCGTCCTCGAGTCACGGGCCGGGGACATCGAGGTGGTCGGCATCGCCCACAACGGCCGCGAGGCCGTGCAGCGCGTGCGCGATGCGAAGCCCGACATCGTCCTGATGGACGTGCGCATGCCAGGCATGGACGGCGTGGAGGCGACACGTTTGATCCACGAGCGCCATCCGTCGGTGCGCGTCGTGATGCTCACGACCTTTGACGACGACGAGTACGTCTACCACGCCCTCGGCTACGGGGCGGTCGGCTACCTGCTCAAGAACATCCCTCCGGAGGAGCTGTTCGCCTGCATCCGGGCGGTCGCCGGCGGCGCCACCCTCGTTTCGCCCCAGGTGAGGGAGAAGCTCGTGGGCATGCGCGCCGGCCGCGACGGAGCCGCGCCTGCGCCTCGGAGGGACGTCGAGGTCGATCGGCTGCTCGAGAGCCTGACGCCCAAGGAGCGCGACATCCTCAAGCTGATCGCCCTGGCTCACACCAACCGCCAGATCGCCGAGCGCCTGATGATCGCCGAACAGACGGTCAAGAACCACATCAGCATCATCTACTCCAAGATGGGCGTGACGCGGCGCATGGAGCTCATGGGGCTGCTGCGCGACGCGGACCTGGAGAGGCTGTGACAGCTGCGTCCTCGCGCGGGTACTAGTACCTTAGGTCCTCGACTCCGGCGCCTGCCCGGGTACGTACGTCACTTGTGCCCGGGCGCTGCGCGCACGACAATAGGGGCGATGCAGGGCAACGGCCGCAACAGTGAGCGCAGGTCGAAGGCGCGCGTGAGCACGGTCAAGGACGGTCCCGGGCGGATAGCGCCGGCCGGCGATTTGCTGCGCAGGCTGCCGCGCATCTGGGAGCTGTACGTCTTTGTGCTGCCTGCTGCGATCCACACCTTTGTCTTTCGCTACATCCCCATCTACGGGCTGCGCATCGCCTTTACCGACGGCTTCTCCTTGCGCTCGAGCGGTCCTCGGCCGCAGTGGAACAACTTTGCCCACTTTCTGCGCTTCTTCGAGAGCGCCTACTTCCTGCCGGTGGTGCGCAACACCGCGTTCATCTCGCTGTACAGCCTGGCTCTGTGGCCGGTCCCGCTGATCCTCGCCCTGATGCTGAACCAGGTGCGCAGCCGCTGGTTCCAGAAGACCGTGCAGATGGTCACCTACGCGCCGTACTTTATTTCGACGGTGGTCGTGGTGAGCATGCTCTACGTGTTCCTGAGCCCGCGCATCGGCGTGGTCAACGC
>CAZKGO010000163.1:0-8435 GCA_964552235.1 uncultured Spirochaetales bacterium
TGTCCAAGGTGCTGTGGTTCCACAGGCACCGTCCGGCGATCGTCGAGCGGACGCGCCATTTCCTCGGATGTCCCGAGTTCGTCAACGCCTGGCTCACGGGCGAGGCGGCCGCGATCCTGCCGACTGCCGCGTACGCGCGCTACTACTGGACGGCGGCCTCCGCGCGGGCGCTCGGCATCGACCCCGCGCGGCTGCCGCCCACGGTCATGACCGGCGCCCGCATCGGGGGCCTCCGCCGGCAGGCGGCCGAGGCGCTGGCTCTCGCCGAGGGCATCCCCGTGGTGGCCGGCGGACCCGACTTCGTCCTTTCGTTGCTTGGCACCGCCACGGTCGCCGAGGGACTGACCAACGACCGGGCGGGCAGCTCCGAAGGAGTCAACCGCTGCTGCCGGGCCGCGGTGGCCGACTCGCGGCTGCTGTGCCTGCCCCACATCGTGCCTGGCTGCACGAACGTGTCCGGCATCATCTCAACGACAGGCAAGGCGGTGGACTGGCTGCGGCGGGCCGCAGGGCGGGAGGGAGAGGATTTCAGCGGACTGTTCGCCGCGGCCTCGGCCGCAGCCGCCGGTTGCCGGCGGCTGCTCTTTCTGCCTTACCTCTCCTGCGAGCGCTCGACGCACTGGGACCCCCACGCGCGCGGCGCCTTCGTGGGGCTGTCGCTGAGCCACGAGTGGCCGGACCTGGCGCGCGCGGTGCTGGAGTCGATCGGCTTCGCGATCAGGGACGTGCTGGAGGTGATGGGCGAGCACGGGCTGGCGGTCGGGGAGCTGCGCGTGGCCGGCACGCAGGCGCGCGCGGCGGTCCTCAACAGGATCAAGGCGGACATCACGGGCCGGCGGCTGCTGGTGCCGGAGGTGCCGGAGTCGGAACTCGCGGGCTGCGCCTGCGTGGGGCTGGCCGCGCTCGGGCTGTACGCCGACGCCGTGGAGGCCGCGCGCGACTGCATCCGCTTCGACCGGAGCTTCAACCCCGATCCCGCAGCCCGCGGCGTCTACGACGAGATGTTCGACCTGTATCGGCAGTCCTACCGGAGCCTGAAGACGCTCACCCCGCGACTGGACCGCTGCTGAGGCGCGCCGGGCGCGCGGCTGGGGGCAGACGGCGGGGTCAGGCCTCGCTCGCGGCGGCCTCCGGGGCCTGGGCCGGCGCGGCCTCTTTCGGGGCTGCGGCCGCGCTGCTCTTTTTCGCGTTGGCGAGCATGGCCTTTCCCACCTTGGAAACCATCACCTGCTTGCCTTCGAGCTCGACCTGGTACAGGAGCTTGACCCCCGTCTGCTTGCTGACCGGGCATGCGCCCCTCGCGCGGCTGGGCTTGTCGAGGATGCTTTTGCCTCTATGTGCCTTCGACATGACGACCTCTGACCGTCGGTAGTGTAGGCCGGTACGGTAATGGAATCCCGACCGGTGGTCAAGGCGTGGCGCCCGGCGGTATCTTGCACGGATGGTGTGCTCGTGAAGCGGGCCGAGTTCCGGGTCGACGACGCCTATGCCTACCGGCGGACCGGCCCCGTCGCGTGGGCGGTCTCGCACCTGATGCGCTATCCGCTGCTGCCGCTGGTCGTGGTGGCCGCCTCGGTGGTCAACAACTGGGCGTACGGGGGCATCCAGGTGAACGTGGGCCGCGGCTTCGACGTGGTCGCCGCCCAAGGCTGGGCCCTCTCCGATCTGGCGCTGGTGGCTCTGGCCCTCGCCGGCGCCGCCGCGCTGCAGGGCCTCACGGGGCTGGTGCGCAACTTTGCCGTCGAGATCCTCGCCCAGAAGATCGAGGCCGATTCGCGCGAGGAGCTGTACGCGAGCCTCCTCGGCAAGAGCCAGACCTTCCACGGCCGGCAGCGGGTCGGCGACATCATGGCGAGGGCCACCGCCGACGTGCGCGCGCTCAACGCCATGGTCAGCCCGGGGCTCATGCTGATCATCGACAGCGGCCTCGCGCTCGTGGTGCCCGTGGCCATGATCGGCGCTCTCGAGCCGCGGCTGCTTCTGGTTCCCGGCATCTTTACCGTGCTGCTGATCGTCACCGTCTGGGACTACAACCGCAGGCTCAAGCCCGTGAGCTTCGCCCAGCGGGAGGCGTACGGCGACCTGAGCGCCGTGCTCGAGGAGACCGTTTCGGGCATCGAGGTGGTCAAGGCGAACGTGCGGGAGCGCTACGAGTGGGACAAGTTCGTGGGCAGCGCGCGCAGGTACCGCGACCACTTCGTGCGCCAGGGCTTCATCGAGGCGCGCTACTACCCGATGCTCGCCTTCGCGGTCTGCTGGGGGGCGGCCCTGTTCCACGGCCTGCTGCTATGGCGCTCGGGCGGCCTGAGCCTCGGCGGCGTGGTGGCGTTCATGGGGCTGTTCGGCACCCTGCGCTTCACCACCTTCATCTCGCTGTTCTCCTTCAACCTGGTGCAGATGGGGCTGGCGGCGGCCGCGCGCGTCCTGCAGACGATCAACACCGAGACCCACCTCGACGAGAACCGGGGCGGCTACGCCGCCGGCATTCGCGGCGAGGTGCGGTTCGAGGACGTGGGGTTCGCCTACGATGCCGACGGGGCGGCAGGCGGCGCCGCCAGGGCGGTGCTTCGGGGCGTCAGCTTCGAGGCGAAGCCCGGGCAGACCGTCGCGATCGTGGGCCGGACGGGATCGGGCAAGACGACGCTGACGCGGCTCATCAACCGCATCTTCGACGCGACCTCGGGCCGGGTGCTCGTCGACGGCGTCGACGTGCGCGAGTGGAACCTCGAGTCGCTGCGCTCGCAGATCTCCACCATCGAGCAGGACGTGTTCCTGTTCTCGCAGACGATCGGCGAGAACATCGCCTTTGGCTGCGCCGAGGCCGGCTCCGAGGCGATCGAACAGGCGGCCCGCCAGGCGCAGGTCCACGGGTTCATCGAGGGCTTTCGCGACGGCTACCAGACGCTCGTGGGCGACCGCGGGGTCACCCTCTCCGGGGGCCAGAGGCAGAGGATCGCCATCGCCCGCGCGTTCCTCACCAACCCGAGGATCCTTATCCTCGACGACAGCACGAGCGCCATCGACAGCGCCACGGAGGACCAGATCCAGCGGGCGATGCGCGAGATCAGCCGCAAGCGCACCACCTTTGTGATCACGCACCGCCTCAGCCAGATACGGTGGGCCGACGTGATCCTCGTGATGGCCAACGGCGAGCTGGTCGCCAGCGGCACCCACGAGCAGCTGATCGAGCGCTCGCCCGACTACCGGCGCATCTTTTCCCGCTACGAGGGCCTGGCCGCCGCGGCGCCGGCGGGGGCGGGCGGCGGCGCCGAAACGGGCAGGGGGTAGGCGGATGCCGTTCGTGCTCGACGGGCTGGAATCCGAGGCCTACGACCGCACCTACCCCGACCGGGTGCTGCTGCGGCGCATCGCCGGCTACTTCGGGCCCAACCGCAGGCGCATGCTCATCGCCGGCGCGGCGCTGACCCTGAACTCCGCGGCCGGCAGCGCGGGCCCGGTGCTGATCGCCCGCGCCCTCGACCTGCTGTCGGCCCGGGCCTCCGTCGCGGCGATCGGCCTGCTGTCGGCGGGCGTGCTGCTGCTCGGGGTATTCGCGTGGGTGGTGAACTACGTGCGCGAGTCGCTGACCGCCCAGGTCGTCGGCGACGTCGTGCTCAAGCTGCGGCAGGACGCCTTTGCTGCCACCGTGGGCCATGACCTCTCGTTCTTCGACGAGCACGCGGCGGGCAAGATCGCCAGCCGCGTCACCTCGGACACGCAGGACTTCTCCAGCGTCGTGACCCTGGTGCTCGAGCTCGCGAGCCAGGTGCTGCTGGTGCTGTTCCTGGGCGTGTGGCTGCTGGTGCTGAACGCCGGCCTCACGCTGCTTCTGGCGGCCATGGCGCCGGTGGCGGCGGCCATCGCCCTGGCCTTCCGCCGCATCGCCCGCTCCGTGAGCCTCGACGCCAAGCGGGTGACGGCGGTGATCAACAGCGAGATCCAGGAGTCGATCAGCGGCATCGTCGTGGCCAAGAGCTTCCGGCAGGAGCCCGCGATCTTCGGCAGGTTCCTCGCCAACAACCGGCTGGCCTATCGGGTGGGGCTGCGCCGGGGCCTGGTGCTCAACACGATCTTCCCAGTGCTCAGCGCCGCCTCGGGGTTGGGCATCGCCGTGCTGGTCTACGCGGCGGGCCTGGCGGTGCGCTCGGGCGCGTTCGGCCCGGCCGAGTGGTATCTGTTCATGCAGGCGGTCGGCTTCTTCTGGTGGCCCCTGATCAGCGTGGCGAGCTTCTGGAGCCAGTTCCAGGACGGCCTGGCTGCGGCCGAGCGCGTGTTCGCCCTCATCGACGCCGAGCCGCGCGTGCGCCAGACCGCGTCACGGCCGGTCGGGCGCCTGAGCGGACGCATCGAGTTCCAGGGCGTGGTGTTCGCCTACAGCGACAAGGAGCGGGTCTTCGACGGCTTCGACCTTGTGGTCGAGCCCGGCGAGACCGTGGCGCTCGTGGGCCACACCGGCGCGGGCAAGAGCAGCATCGTCAAGCTGCTGTCGCGCTTCTACGAGTACCAGGGCGGCGCGATCCTGGTCGACGGCGAGGACATCCGCAGCTTCTCCCTCGAGCAGTACCGCCGGCAGATCGGGATCGTGCCGCAGGACCCGTTCCTGTTCGCCGCCACCGTGCGGGACAACATCCGCTACGGCAGGCCGGAGGCGAGCGACGACGAGGTCAGGGCTGCGGCCGCGCACATCGCCTTCGGCGACTGGCTCACGGACCTGGCCGACGGCCTCGACACCGGGGCCGGCGCCCGGGGCGCGGCCCTCTCGATGGGTCAGCGGCAGCTGGTGGTCCTCGCGCGGGTGTTCCTCAAGAACCCGGCGATCCTCGTCCTCGACGAGGCCACGGCGAGCGTCGATCCGTTCACCGAGACGCAGATCCAGGAAGGACTGCAGGCGGTCATGAGCGGGCGCACCTCGATCGTGATCGCCCACCGCTTGTCCACGGTCCGCCATGCCCACCGCATCGTGGTGCTGGAAAAGGGGCGCATCGTCGAGATGGGTTCCCACGACGCCCTACTGCGCTCCGGCGGCGCCTACGCGGGCCTGTACAACACCTACTTCCGCCACCAATCGCTGGAGTACGTCGAGCGCGCAGGCCGCGGCGCCTGAGCCGGTGCCGGCGGGCCCGGCTGACCGTGCCGCCCCACGCGGCCGCTTGACCCGAATGAGGAGAAATTGGCAGCATGGTGGCCGGGAAGCCCTGATGGATCAGCTGCTGTTCATGCTCGCGGTGAGCCTGGGAAGCATCGTGGTCGGCTACGCGCTGCAGCGGGCGCTGCTGGCATTCCGTGCCGCCGGTCCGCACGCCCTGGGCGTCACCTCGCGCTCGCTCAAGCTCGTCGCGTTCTTTCTCCTGAATCCCGTGGCGATCCTCGGCACGTTCTGGAACCTGGCGCTTCCCGCCCGGAGCGTGCTCGTCCTTCCGCTCCTCGGGCTGTTCTCGGTCCTGCTGGGCGCGGCCCTGGCTCTCGCCGTGATCCGAATTTCCGGCCTGCCGCCGGAGCGGGCCGCCTCGGTGTTCACCTGCGGCGTCTTCAGCAACGTGGTCACCTTTGGCGGCCTCATCGCGTACACGATGTTCGCCGAGAGGGGCTACGGCCTCGTGCAGCTGTACACGGTGTTCATGTCTCCGGCGTACTACATGATCGGCTACCCGGTGTCGAGCAACCTCGCCCGCGGCGAGCAGCGGCCGCTGCAGGTGAGCGCGGAGAACCTCAAGGAGAACCCCTACCTGGTGATCCCGCTGCTGGGCATCGCGGCGGGGGTTGCGCTGCGCTTTCTGGGCCCGGCGCGGCCGCCCGTCATGGGCGCGGTCGTGGCCGTGCTCGTGCCCTGCGTGGCGGGCATGCTGGGCCTGGCGATCGGGCTCACGCTGCAGCCGTCGCGGATCGCCGGCTACCGGCGCGAGATCCTGATGGTCCTCGCCATCCGCCACGCTCTCGTGCCGCTGGTCATGATCGCCCTCGCCTGGGCTCTGGGGTTCGCGGCTGCGGCCGACGGCCTGGCGTTCAAGGTCGTGGTGATCCTCTCGATGATGCCGGTGGCGTTCAACGCCCTGGTGCCCCCTGCGATCTACGGCTTCGACCTCGACCTGGCCAACAGCGCCTGGATCGTGAGCACCGCGACTCTCACGGTGCTGCTGCCCGCCCTGTTCCTGGCCTTCAGGTAGCCGGCCGGTCCATGCCTGCCGTCAGCCTCTGGGACCTCGCCCTCGTCCTGGGCGTCGCCGCGCAGGCGACGCTCGTGGCGTTCGTGCGTTCCCCGAGGGCCAAGGCCCTCACGTACTCGTTTCCCGTGCCGTTCACCTTTGCCAACATGGCGCTCGGCCGGCCGATCGGCGCCTCGCACATGGTCGGCTACCTGAACCTGCTGCTGTTCATGAACATGGTGCGCTGGCTGCACTACGGGCTGCGGGCGCCGATCGTGGCTGCGATCGCCGCCTCGGCGCTCGCCTACGTCGTCCTGGGGGCGGCGCTGAACGCCGTCGTGCCCGCCACGGCCGCGGCCTTCTGGAGCGCGGCCGCGGCCGTGGCCGCAGTCAGCATCGCCCTCGCCCTGATGCTGCCCCACCGCAAGGAACCCGGCTACCGCAGCGACCTGCCGATCCCGGTCAAGTTCGCCGTGATCGCCGCGGTCGTCTGCGGGTTGGCGGCGCTCAAGGGCGCCCTGGGCGGGTTCATGGCCACCTTCCCGATGATCGGAGTCGTGGCGACCTACGAGGCGCGCCGCAGCCTGTGGACCATGACGCGCCAGACGCCGATCGTGATGCTCAGCCTCGGCTCGATGACCGCCTCCATGCGGGTGGCGCAGCAGGCCTTGGGGCTCGGCATTCCCGCTTCGCTGGCGGTCGGCTGGGCCGTCTGCCTGGCGGTCCTGGCGCCGGTCACGATCGTGAGGTGGCGGCGGGAGCCGGCGTGAGTCTATACTCGCCTCGAGAGTCGGGAGGGCCCATGGCGATCATCGGCATCATCGGCGGCAGCGGCCTCGAGGATCCCGCGATCCTCAAGGACAGCCGGGACCTGGAGGTCGACACCCCGTGGGGACGGCCGTCATCGCCCCTGCGCGCGGGGCTGATCGAAGGGCGGCAGGTGTTCCTGCTCTCGCGCCACGGCCGGCAGCACACCATCCCGCCGACCCAGGTGAACAACAGGGCCAACATCTCGGCCCTGGCTCGGGCCGGCTGCACCCACATCGTCACGACGACCGCCGTGGGCTCGCTGCGCGAGGAGATCCGGCGCGGCGATCTGGCCGTGCTCGACCAGTTCATCGACTTTTCCCGCAGCCGCCCCCTGAGCTTCTTCGAGCAGTTCGAGCCGGGCGCGATGAAGCACACGCCGATGGCGGACCCCTTTTCCCCCGCCCTCCGCGGCCTGATCTTGGCTGTCTGCCGCGACCTCGGCATCAGGTGCCACGAGCGGGCCACGGTCGTGACCATCGAAGGACCCCGCTTTTCCACCAGGGCCGAGTCGCGGATGTTCCGCGCCTGGGGGGCCGACGTCATCAACATGTCGATCGCCCCGGAGTGCATCCTCGCCAACGAGCTCGGCATCCCCTACGCGACGATCGCCATGTCGACCGACTATGACTGCTGGAAGGAGGACGAGGAGCCCGTGACCTGGGAGGCGGTGCTCGAGACCTTTCACGCCAACGCGGAAAAGGTCAAGCGGATCCTCGTCGCCCTCATTCCCCGGGTGGTCTAGCGTGCGCATCGGCGGACAGGCCTACAAGACCGTCTGGTTCGAGAGGGGCGCACGCGGGGACGCGGGCGCAGGCCGGCTGTGCCTGATCAACCAGCACCTGCTGCCGTACCGGCTGGAAATCGCCCGCTACCGGGACTACCGCGAGGCTGCGGCGGCCATCCGGACCATGGTCGTGCGGGGGGCGCCGGCCATCGGGGCAACCGGCGCCTTTGCCATGGCCCTCGCCGAGCAGCAGGGCGAAGACCTCGAGGAGGCGGCCGGCGCCCTGCGGGCGACGCGGCCGACTGCGCAGGACCTGTTCGCAGCCATCGACCGCACGCTGGCGGCCGCCGCAGCCGGCCGCCCGGTCCTCGAGGAGGCGCAGGCTGTCGCCGACGAGTACGAGGCCGCGTGCTCGGCCATCGGAGAGGCGTCGGCGCACCTGGTGCGCGAGGGCGCCCGGATCAACACCCACTGCAACGCGGGCTGGCTCGCTACCGTGGACTGGGGAACGGCGACCGCGCCGCTGTACAAGGCCCATCGGCGCGGCGTGCGCTTCTCGGTGCTCGTCGACGAGACGCGGCCCCGCTGCCAGGGCAGCCGCCTCACGGCCTTCGAGCTCGCCGAAGAGGGGATCGCCCACGCCGTGATCGCCGACAACGCCGCCGGGTGGCTGATGGCGCGGGGCGAGATCGACCTGGTGATTGTGGGCGCCGACCGCATCGCGGCCAACGGCGACGTGGCCAACAAGATCGGCACCT
>CAZKGO010000164.1:0-8389 GCA_964552235.1 uncultured Spirochaetales bacterium
GTACCGTGGACCGCGAGTGGGACGCGTACCTCAAGCAGCTCGCCACCATGGGGCTGCAGAAGATGCTCGACATCCAGCAGAAGGGCTACGACAACCTGACCAAGAAGAAGTAGAAGAAGGTGAGCGCGCGGCGGCCCGCCCGGCTGCCGCGCGCAGCGGCGTCTCAGGGGGTCAGCGCCCACTCGTTGTCGGGGATGTTCAGCACCAGGTCGGCGTAGACCGCGGCGGGCCCCGCGCTGGGAGTCCCCCAGTCGCCCGAATCCGGCTCCGAGTTCGGAGGGGCCGCCGCGTTGCCGTTCATGTCGATGAAGGCCCATCCCTCGTAGTTGCCGGCCGCAATGCCCCCCATGGAGTAGGTCGTCGAGGTGCTGCCGGCGAGGATCACGGAAGACGCCCAGTACAGCGGCGCTGCAGCGCCGCCTGCCCCGGAGGCGACGAGCTTCATGTAGGCCGTATGAGCCGAGACGTTGTCGTAGCCCGCCGGCGTAAAGGCCGTGCCGCTGACCGTGTAGGTCGGCTCATCGTCGTCGCCTCCGGATTCGCAGCCCACGAGCGCGACGACCGCTGCCAGCGCAACGAGCAATCCCAGGATTCTCTTCATGTCCGTGGCCTCCTCCGGCAAGCAAAATCTACCGCGCTCGGCAGGTGCCACCGCACGATCGCGGCAGGTTTGCCTGGCAGAAGTCCCTTGACGCCGGCTGTCAGAAGCCAGCCGCTATCGAGAAACAGATTCTCGTATTGCCGCTAACTTCATCTTTAATATAGAGATAGCTTGGAGACGTCGTTTTGCCTGGTGTGGGAGGCTGCAGGCACCAGGCGGGCCCCGCGGCAGCCCGGCAGAGGCGCTCTCTCGGGGCCGGTTCGCTCGATTGCCCAAAACCCCGCCTATGGCTATCGTTTAGGCAGCATGGCGAAGCCCAAGGGGCCATCGTTCAGCGGCTGGGACACCGTCCGTTACGAGTTGCTGAAGACCCGTGTCTGCGACTTCGATCTCTCGGTGCGCCACGGGCGGCTTTCGCCCTACATCCGCCAGCTGTACCGTGAGCTGGAGGCCAAGCGGCTCCGCTTCCGGCCCGCCTGCTACCTCACCGACTCCTGGGGCTGCCCGGACCGGGTGCCGGTCATCGGCATCCCGTTCTACCTGGCTGACGACCGGCTGGCGCGCATCGAAGAGGAGCAGACCGGCGAAGTCGAAGACGCGCACGCGATCATGATGCTGCTGCGCCACGAGGCCGCCCACGCCTTCAACTACGCCTACCGGCTCTGGGAGCGCCCGGAGTGGGCGGGCACCTTCGGCTCGTTCTCCCAGCCCTACCGCGACGTGTTCGAGCCGAACCCCCGCAGCCGCAATTTCGTCCAGCACATCACGACGCACCACTACGGCCCGACCTACGCGCAGAAGCACCCCGACGAGGACTTTGCCGAGACCTTTGCCGTGGTGATCACGCCGCGGTCGGGTTGGCGCAGGAAGTACCGGATGTGGCCGGTCTACCGCAAGCTGCAGATCGTCGAGCGGCTGATCAAGGAGATCGGCCCGCGACCGCCCCTGGTGAGCGACGGCGAGCTGTGGCGGCCGCTGGAAAGCCTCGAGATGACCCTGGCCGAGCACTACGGCCGGCGGGCCGAGCATTTCCGGGCTGCGGCCCAGGGATACGTCGATGATCGGCTGCGGGCCGTCTTCGGCACCGTGCGCAGAGGCGACGCCGTGGCCCTCGCCTCTTTCCTGCGCAGGCACAGCGAAGGGCTGATCGAGCGGATGGTGCGCTGGTCGGGGCTGCGCGACGAGGACGCGGCCGCGATCCTCACCAAGCTCGAGGAACGGGCCGAGGCCCTCGGCCTCGAGGTGCCGGCAAGGCGGCAGGACTCCGCGCTGATGGACCTGGCGGCCATGGCCACGGCGCTGGCCATGGACTTTGCCACGACAGGGCAGCTGCTCGACTGAGGCCAAGGCGCTCTGGTCCGGAGCGCAGCTCCGGAATGGCCTCGCCCTCGGGATCTTCCGCGGACTCAGGACGGAGGAACGGTCTCCGACGGCACGACGGCGCCGAGCATCGGGACCAGAGCGTCGTAGGGCGGGCCTTCGAAGGCGGCCTTGACGATCAGCCGCAGCAGCTGGGGGTAGGAGATGCCGGCCGCTTCGGCGGAGCGGGCCAGCGACACCCCCTCTTCGAGGCTCGGGTTGCAGTTGACCTCCAGGACGCGGGGGTTGTCCCTGGCGTCGAGACGGATGTCGACCCGCCCGTAGCCCCAGCCGCCGACGATGCGGAACGCGCGCAGCGCCGTGACGCCGATCTTGCGGGCCAGCTCCGGCTTGACGACCGCGGGACAGATGACGGCGGTCTTCTTGTATTCCTCCGACGACTCGACGAACTTGGCGGCGTAGGACATGATCGGCGGGATGTCTTCGGGAAGCCGCGAGTAGTCGACCTCGGCCAGCGGCAGTACGCGCATGCGGCGGCCGCCGATCACGCTCACGTTGAACTCGCGACCCGGCAGAAAGCTCTGGGCCAGCGCCGGCTGGCGATAGGTGCGGATCAGGTGCGCGGCGCGCTCGCGCAGCGCCTTTTTCGACGACACCACCGAATCGCGGTCCAGCCCCACGCCGGCGTGCTCGCGGCCGGGCTGCACGATCACCGGGAACTGCCACTTGCGCCTGTTGGCGTCGCCGATGCGCTCCAGCAGCACCGTCTGCGGCGGCACGGGCACGCCGACGCCGCGCAGGATGCTGGCCGCCAGGTACTTGTCCCGGTGCAGGCCGAGGGCCAGCGCCGGCGAGCCTGTCACGGGGTATCCCATCATGCGAACGATGGCCGCCAGGCGCATTTCGTAGACCGCGCCGTGCACCACGTCCTCGTACTGGTTGAACACCACGTCGGGCGCCAGGTGCCTGAGCCGGCGCTGGAAGTGCAGCAGATCGTGGTGAAGCGGAAGGGTGACGACATCGCAGCCGGTCGAGCGCAGGGCCCGCGCCATCTGGCGGATGAGCCGCTTGAGCTCGGCGGTGTTGCCCTGGTCGCCCGGCCGGTCCGGCATCGAGCCGGTGTCGCTGTTGTAGATGAGCGCCACCCGCAGGGGCGTGCGTGATCTCCTGGCCATGTCCGCCCTGAGTATACCCACAACTGCGCGGCAGGTCATGTGCCGCCGGCCGCGCGGCCGGCAGCGCAGGCGCGGGTAGCGCCCGCCGGCTGCCGTCGTTTTGACCGGCGCGGCTTGCCCTGCTATGCTGGGAGGGTCCGCAACGTGAGGAGGAGCCGCATGGCGATCGACGAACTGGAGAAGAAACTCAGGCCGCCCGAGCTGCAGATGAAGCCCTACCCGCCCAAGGTCATCACGCTGGCCAGCGGCGAGAAGATGGTTGTGCGCGAGGCCAGGCGCGAGGAGGTCGGCGCGCTGCTGGGCACGATCTATCCTCTGCTCGGCGTGCCCAAGGACTTCTACGACATCGTGGCCGCCCGCATGTACGCCGAGATCCTCGGCTGGTTCCGCTACCGCGTGGCCAACGAGTTCGTTCTCGTGGGCGCCATCGACGGCGAGATCGCCGGCATCGTCAACAGCCGCATGTGGGACGCCAAGCGCGGCGTGAGCCTCCACACGATGACCATCCGGCGCGGGCTGCGCATCGGGGCGCAGCTGTTCGCCGCCAAGATGGAGCACCACATCGAGTTCCTGGGCCAGGACGAGGTGAACATCGTGGCCGAGAGCCCGATCGGCTTCCGGCGCTGGATGATCGAGTACCAGCTCGAGGACCGCAGCGCGAGCTACCCCGGCCTGCAGCACGAGCTCGGCGGCGTGCCCACCTTTACCCTGACCCGTGACCTCTACTTCAAGGCCAAGGCGGAAAAGGTCACCGGGACGCGTCCGGTGTCCCCCGAGGTGCTCGCCACGGCGAACAAGCTGCGCATGCCCGAAGAGTACCCCCAGATCCCGGGCTTCAAGAGGAGCAGGTGATGGCTGCACGGGTCGGCATCGTCGGCATAGGTCACACGGCCTTCGGGAACCTGAGCGACTACGAGCTCACGGACATCCTCGCGTACGCGTCCACCGACGCGCTCATCGACGCGGGCATCCTCGAGGAGCGCAGGATCGTCGACCAGGTGATCGTGGGCAACATGGCGTCGGGGCTCTTCAACCACCAGAGCGGCATCGAGTCGGCCATGGTGAGCACGCTCGACATGGAGCCGGTGCCCGCGGAGCTCGTCAGCAACGGGCCGGCGAGCGGGGCGAGCGCCATCAAGATCGGATACATGGCCATCGCCAGCGGCATGGCCGACGTCGTTCTGGTGACCGCCGGCGAGCAGATGCGCAAGGTCACGGGCTGGCTCGGCACCGACTACGTGGCCACGCTGCTGCACCCGCAGGCCGAGTACGACATGGGCCTGACGCTGCCGGCCTACGGAGGCATGCTCGCCCGCCTGTACATGGAGCGCTACGGCGCCACCGAGCGCGACCTCGCTCTGGTGGCGGTCAAGGACCACGACAACGGGTCGAAGAATCCCTATGCCCACGTCAAGGGCACCTGCACCATCGAGGCGATCCACGACAACGAGAACGCTCCCGTGGTCAACAACTACGTGGCCGAGCCGCTGCGCATCTACAGTATGTGCCCGGTCTCCGACGGCGCGGCGAGCGTGGTGCTCGCCAACCTCGATTCGCCCAAGATCAAGCACTTCCGCAAGCCGCCGGTGCTCATCGCGGGCATCGCCTCGGCCACCGACACCCACTGCGTCCACCACAGGGCCGACCCGCTGTCGCTGAATGCCGTGCGCCTCAGCGCCGAAAAGGCCTACGCCATGGCGGGGCTCAAGCCTTCGGACATCAGCTTCGCCGAGCTGCACGACGCCTTTGTCATCCTGGAGCTGTGCATCAGCGAGGAGGTCGGCTTTTTCGAGAGGGGCAAGAGCTACCTCGCGGTGCGCGAAGGCGTGACGAGGATCGACGGGCGCCTGCCCATCAACACCTCCGGCGGGCTCAAGGCCAAGGGGCACCCGGTGGGCGGCACGGGGGTCTCGCAGGTGTTCGAGCTGGTCAAGCAGCTTCGCGGCGAGTGCGAGAAGGAGGGGCGGCAGGTCAAGAACCCGAAGCATGGGCTGGCAGTGAACTTTGGCGGCTTCGGAAACAACGTGGTCACGACGATATGCAGTGCCCTGCCGGCCGCGAGCGCGGGCGCAGCCGCCTCCGGCAGCGCGGCAAAGGCCAAGAGGTAGCGCCATGATCGATTTCAGCATCTACGACGCGAAGAAGCCGGAGATCTACGCCGTTCGCTGCCCCAAGTGCGGAAAGCTCGACTACCCGGCTCCGATGATCTGCAAGAAGTGCGGCACCCGGCGCGATCCCTCGGGCATCAAGGCGGCCGACTGGGACAAGGTTGCACTGGAGGGCCCCTGCAAGCTGCTGACCTGGACCAAGGTCTACGCCCTGCCCGAAGGCTACGAGAAGCCGTTCCTCATGTTCGGTATGGTCGAGTTCGAGAACGGGCTGCGCGCGGTCGGCCGTCTCGAAGTCGCGGAGCCCAAGAGCGGCATGGGGCTCGAGGCAACCGTCGAGGTCTCGGATGAGCGGCCGGGCCGCGAGGTGAACGTTTTCGTGTTCCGCAAGCCCTAGCGCGGGCCGCGGCCGTCGCCGTCAACGCACCACGGTCACGCGCTCTTCGCCCATGTCGGCCAGCCGCCTGCCCCTGACGTACTCGAGGAACGCCTCGGCATCCCCGAAGCCGGTGTCGTATTTCCCTTCGGCCGCTTCCAGAGTGTCGGAGCGGTCTCCGCCCGCAGCCATGAAGCTGTTGACCACGACCCGGTACTCCTCGGCAGCCGCGATCGGGCGGTAGGCGCCGTCGGCCCCCTTGACGCGGACATCCCGGATCCGCTCGCCGCTGCGCCTCCTCAGATCGATAAGGAATCTGATGCCCGACACGTAGACGTAGGGAGCGCGCAGGTCAGGCCCGTGGCGAGACACCTGGTAGCCGACGGCCTCCTCGAGCGCCTTCACGACATCGGCGCCCGACAGCGGCACGGTCACCAGCGTGTTGCCGAAGGGCAGCAGCTCGTAGACCTCGGCGACGCTGAGCGGTCCCTCGGCGATGCCGGTGCGCACGCCTCCGGGGTTGTTCAGCGCGATCTGCGCTCCGGTCTTCCAGGCCATCGAGTCAGCGACCCACGGCCCCGGGCCCCGGTTGCGGCCGCGCTGCATCTCCTCGGCCGCCTCGGCGACGATCTCTTCGCGCAGCTCGGCGATTCCCTCGGCATAGGCCGCGAGCCTGCGGGCGCCCTCCGGATCGGCCTCGACGAGTGCGACCGCCGGCTCCGCGGCCAGGCGCCGCAGCAGCGCTTCCGCTGCGGCACGCCCGGCCTCCTGCTGCGCTCCCGGCGGCACGACCACGGTGCTCCTGCCCACCACGACTCTCGGCGATCCGGAGTGGCCGATCACGGCGCCCGACTCGTCAAAGGCCACGCGCAGCACGCCCAGCACCTTGCCTCCCTCCCAGGCGTGGGCGATCAGGACGCGGCCCCCGTCCCGGTCGGCGGTCACCGCCGGGTACGGGCCCCACGAGCGCAGACCGACGCCGCGGAAGTCCCCCAGCAGCGTGTGCGAGTGGCCGCCGATGATCACGTCGATCCCCGACAGGCGCCGCGCCAGCTTGAGGTCCTGCTCGTAGCCCTGGTGCGACAGCAGCACGATCTTGTCGACGCCCCGGGAGCGCAGGGCGTCGACCGCGGCCTGGACGCTCGCTTCGGCGCCGCGAAAGCGCACCGCCCCGCCCGGGCTCGAGATGTAGGGGGTCTCGGTGGTGGTCAGCCCCACCACGCCGACCTCCTCGCCTCCCGCGCGCAGCGCCACGAACGGCCGGATGCGCGAGGCGTCGGCTCCGAGGGCCTCGCGGGCGTCGACGTTGCAGGCGACCACGGCAAAGCGCGCCCGCTCGAGCAGGCTCGAGCGCAGGATCGCCGGCCCCCGGTCGAACTCGTGATTTCCCAGCGTCGCGGCGTCGAGCCCCATCAGGTTCCAGAAGTCGGTGTCCGCCTCGCCCTGGTAGCGCGTGAAATAGAGGCTGCCCTGGAACATGTCGCCGGCGTGCAGGAAGAGCGTATTCTCCTCGCTGGCGCGCGCGGCTCGGACGGCGCTCGCGAGAAGCGCAAAGCCGCCGAGCTCCGCCACCGCGGCGACGCCGCCGACCGTCAGGCGCGTCTCGACCGGGTCGAGCTTCGAGTGGGTGTCCCCCACATGCAGCAGAGTCAAGGTGAAGGCTTCGGCCGCGCGATCCGCCCCGCCGGCCCGCGCCTGCGCCGCCGCGGGGACGCCGGCCCAGGCCGCGAGAATCGAGAGGAGGGCGGCGGCGAGGAGCGACTTCATCCTCTCACTATAGCGCGGCGCCCGTCGTTGCGGCAGCCCGGGGAGGCTGCTATGCTCGCCGCAGGAAAGGGGGCGCTTCGATGGCGGAGGATCTCAAGGTCGCGTTGATCGGGCTCGACTCCAGCCACGCGATCGAGTTCACCCGGCGCATGCAGGCGGCGGATTGCCCCGCCGGGCAGCGGGTCGAGGGCATGCGCGCGGTCTCGTGCCTGCGCTTCGACACGCCCTTCCAGAGCCCCGGCGGCCTCGAGCAGCGCCAGAAGCAGCTGGAAGCCTGGGGCGTGCGCGTAAGCACCGGCTTCGACGAGGCGGTCCGCGACTGCGACGCCCTCATGCTCACGATCAACGACCCCGCGCGACACCTCGGGTACTTCGAGCAGTGCGCCGGCCTCGGCAAGCCGCTCTTCCTCGACAAGCCGCTGGCCGACACGGCGGCCGCGGGGCGCCGCATCCTCGAGACCGCGCGCAGGGCAGGCACGCGCTGGTTCTCAGCGTCGTCGCTGCGCTTCGTCGCCGAGCTCGAGCAGGCGTGCGGCCGCCTCGCGGCGCCGGAAAGGGCCAGCGTGTACGGGCCCCTCGGCAAGGCGCCCGCGGGCAGCTCGGTGGTGTGGTACGGGGTGCACGCCTTCGAGATGCTCGAGCGGGCCATGGGACCGGGGGCCAGGACGGTGCGGGCCCTCGGCGACGCCGGCGGGGCGGTGCTGCTCGTCGACTACGGGCAGCGGCGACGCGGCGTGGTCGAGCTCGTCGAGGGCGCTCCCACCTACGGCGGCTCGCTGAGGGGGCCGCGCGAGGCTGTGGCCTTTACCGTCGACATGGATCAGGCGTACAGCGTCCTGCTGCGGCGCATCGGCTCCTTTTTCCGGGGAGGCGACTGCCCTGTGGCGCACGAGGAGACGCTGGAGATCCTGGCCCTGCTGGAGGCCGCCGATCGGTCGCTGGCTCGAGGAGGCGAGCAGCCGGTGCGCAGCTGAGGGCGGCCGCGCGCCGCCGCGCCCGAAGCGCCGCGCCCGGGCAGGCCCGCCGCCCCGCCGCGCGGGGC
>CAZKGO010000165.1:0-8267 GCA_964552235.1 uncultured Spirochaetales bacterium
CCAGCAGAAACCCATGCGCCTGGTCTTCATCGACCCATACTACGGGGAGCCTTCATCGCCCGAAGGCTACAAGATGGTCCAGGACTACCTGCTCAAGAACACCGGCTACCTCGTCGACTCGATCCGCTTCGACGGAACGAACCTCGAGGCGCGGAAGAACCTGCTGCTGGCATCCGGCGAGAAGGTCGATGTCTGGTGGGAAAACTGGACTCAGTACGTCGACCAGGGGATGATCCAGCCGATCACCGACTACATGCAGTACATCCCGAGCGTGATCAAGGCCTGGAAGAACTACGGCGGGTTCCAGAGCGTGACGGACCGCAGCGGCAAGGTGTGGGGCATCCCGCGCATCTGCAACCGGGTGTTCTACCAGACCTTTGTCCGCGAGGACTGGCTGAAGAAGCTCAACCTCAAGGCACCCACCACGTTCAAGGATTTCGAGGCCGTCATCTACGCGATGAAGAAGGCCGACCCCTTCGGCAAGGGCGAGACGATCCCGCTCATCACGCGCAGCGGCATGGGGTCGATGGAGTACCACTTCCTGGGCGGGTTCACAAAGCACGGCCGCTCGAACTGGATGGACAAGGACGGCCTGCTCAAGCCCTACTACCTGCAGGACGGCTACTACGAGTTCCTGGAAACCATGGCCAGGTGGTACGCCGACGGCAGTATGCACAAGGAGAACCCCTCCTGGGATGTGAACACGGTGCGCTCCCATATCGCTTCGGGCCGCGTAGCCGCTTCGGCCGCCTACACCACCGATCTCTCCAACCAGGCTCTCAACACCCGGACCAACTATCCCGGAGCCAAGTGGTGGTACTACGAAAAGAGCATGACGGGCAACAACGGCGAGCTCTGCGAAACCCAGATCTCCGGAAACGACGAGTGCTGCATGTTCAACGCAAAGGCATCGAAAGAGACCTTGATCGGCGCCCTCAAGGTCATCGAGTTCTGCTACTCCGACTGGAGGCACTTCAAGACGGTGCAGACCGGGATCGAGGGCGTCCATTGGGAGTTCGACAAGAGCTACAAGGACGCCGAGACCCTGCACATCACCAAGTTCCTCAGGTCCCCCATCGTCTACAAGGGCGACTTCTGGTTCTCGATCGGGCTGCCGATGGAGGCTGACTGCATCACCTACGACCCGGACGGACAGCAGAACTACCACAATTACATGCTGCGCCGCCAGGGCGACACCTTTGCCGCCAAGACGCCGTTCGACATCAACGTGATCTACAACAACGCGCAACTGCGTGAGAACGTGTTGAGCCTGGGCGACATCAACCGCATGGTGAACGAGGAGATCTCCAAGTTCTACGTCGGGCAGCGCAAGCTCAACAAGGCCGAATGGGCCAAGTTTATTGACCAGCTCTACGCTGCCGGGTTGAATGACTACATCAAGGAGATGACCCGCCAGTACAAGGCGTGGAAGGGAATCCGCTGATCCTGAACGCGCACCGGTGGCGGGGGGCGCGCGTCCGCTGACCGCGCCCCCCCGCAGCCGCCCGCGCGGCGGGCGCCGGCCCGCCGGCCCCCCCGATCACCGAGGAGGATCCCCGTCATGGGACGCAGAGATACGGCCGCTGGCAGCATCGGCCGTTTGACCTGGAGACAGTCCATCAAGACCTACAACGTGCTCTACCTGCTGCTCATTCCGGGCATCGTCTACTACGTCGTCTTCAGGTACCTGCCCATGGTCGGGATCGCCATCGCCTTCCAGAAGTACGCCCCGTTCAGCGGCGTCAAGGGGATCTTCACCAGCCAGTGGATCGGCCTCTACTGGTTCAACAAGTTCTTCAAGTCGGTCTACGCCTGGCAGCTGATCCGCAACAGCCTCGTCATCAGCCTCAAGAAGCTCGTCTGGGGCTTTCCCGCGCCGATCATCCTCGCGCTGCTGCTCAACGCCGTCCCGTCGCTGCGCTTCAAGAAGACGGTTCAGACCATCTCGTACCTGCCCCATTTCCTGTCGATGGTCGTCATCTGCAGCATCGTGCGCACGATCACGTCGACCGACGGCGGCATCATCAACGCGATCATCAAGGGGCTCGGAGCAGAGCCTGTCTTTTTCATCGGCAGCAACAAGTACTTCCAGGGCGTCCTGGTCGTGACCGACATCTGGCGCCTCACGGGCTGGAGCTCGATCGTGTACCTGGCGGCCATCACGACCATCGACCCGGAGCTCTACGAAGCCGCGACCGTCGACGGCGCGAGCTGGTTCCGCAAGATCGTACACATCACCCTGCCGTCCATCGCTGCGATCATCTCGCTGCTGCTGATTCTGCGCTGCGGCGACCTGCTCAATGCGGGCTTCGAGCAGATCTTCCTGCTGTATTCATCCGTCGTCTACGAGACGGCGGACATCATCGACACCTACGTCTACCGCGAGGGCCTGAACAACCTCAACTACTCGTACTCGACGGCCGTGAACGTGTTCAAGTCCGTGGTCGCGCTGGTCCTCGTGCTCACGTCGAACTACTTCGCCAAGAAGATGGGTCAGGAAAGCATCTGGTGACGCCATGATGAAGAACATCTCTTCGGGCGAAAAGGCATTCATCGTCACCTGCTACGTCGTGCTGACGGTCTTCGCGCTGGTGATCGCCCTGCCCATGCTCAGCGTCCTGGTCACCTCGTTCGTCGGCCCCGCTGAGATCGCGCGCCGCGGGCAGTTCATCCTGTGGCCGGAGAAGATCGACACCACGGCGTACAGGCTGGTGTTCGCCTCCCACAGCATCTGGTCGGGCTATCGCAACACCGTGTTCGTGGTCGCCGTGGGTACGGCGCTCAACATGCTCTTGACCATCGGCATGGCCTATCCTCTCTCGAAAAAGAGGCTGCGCGGCCGCACGTTCATCCTGGGCATGGTGTTCTTCACGATGCTGTTCAACGGCGGCCTGGTGCCCAACTACATGCTGGCCAAGTGGCTCGGGCTGATCAACAACCGCTGGGTGCTCGTCCTGCCCTACCTGGTCAGCTCGTGGAACATGCTGCTGATGCGCAACTTCTTCTATTCGGTCCCCGACGCCCTGGAGGAGGCGGCGTTTCTCGACGGGGCGAGCTGGGTCCAGGTCATCACGCGCGTCGTGCTGCCGTTGAGCCTGCCGTCGATCGCTACGATCAGCATGTTCTACGGAGTGGCGCACTGGAACGCCTGGTTCCCCGGCGTGATGTACATCACCAAGAGCCAGCTCCTGCCGATCCAGAACGTGATGCGCACCATCGTGATCGCCGCGACCGCGGTGATGGCGGAGCTGGACGTCGGCTCCCTGGCCGACGATGGGCTCCAGGTCCCCACGCCGCACACGCTCAAGAGCGCCACGATCGTCGTGGGCACGATCCCGATCCTGTTCGCCTACCCGTTCATCCAAAGGTACTTTATCAAGGGCGTGATGGTCGGCTCGATCAAGGGGTGAGGCGAGCCGGCGCAGCAGGCGGGGCCGCGCCGGCCGCCAGCGTCGCCTCGAGGGCCTTGCGAATCTCAACCAGCCCCTGGTAGGGCCGGTCTCCCACGAACGCCAGCGGAAACACCTCGAGGCTCGCCCCCGCGCCCTCAAGGCGGCGCATCAGTTGTTCGAGAGTCTGCTTGTCCGCGACACTGTGCTCGGCCAGGCGGAGAATCCAGCGGCTGCCAAACGCCGTGCGCGGCAGCTCCCTGTCCAGGTACTCCCTGCAGGACGCGCAGCGCAGGTCGCCATAGAAGTCCACGAGCACCACGCGCCGGGCATAGTCCTGCAGCAGCCTCTCCTCGTCGACGAGCGTCTCGAGCTTGCGGCACTCGTCGCATTCCGAGGGAGCGGGGCCGACCTCGACGTGCGCCGCAACCAGCACGCGCCTGTCGTCCAGCTCGGGAAGCGTGGACTTGACGAGCAGGCTGTGCTCCACCTTCCCAAGCGTTCCCCCGGCATAATAGCTGATGGTCACGGTCGCGCTCGCCCGCGGGTCCAGCAGCAGCCCCTGCGGCCGGACGCTCAGGGTCGCGCAGGCGCTCAGCAGGTCGAGCCTGGCGACCTTGCGGGGCGACGGGTTGCGGATGGTGAGGGTGCGCGAGACAGGGTTGTGATCGATGACCCGGCCGAGGTCGACGGTCGCCAGCGGCTGGGCGCCCGCAGCCGCTGCGGCCAGGATCAGCGCGGCAAAAGCGGCCGCTTTACTTGAAGAGGTGGCAGTAGACATCCCGCCCGTCTTCGACCCGCCGCGGCGCGGGGCGCTCGCTCTTGCACCGCTCCATCACGTGCGGGCAGCGGTTGGCGAACTTGCACCCGGCAAAGCCGTATTCCTTGGTCTCGAGATCGGACATTTTTTCGCGCTTGCTCCACTTGATCCCCACGTGGGGAACGGAGGCGAGCAGGAGCTGCGTGTAGGGATGAAGCGGCTTCCTGAGCACCGCCGCGGCGCTGCCGAACTCCACGACGCAGCCGCGGTAGAGGATCACGATGTGGTCGCTGATGTAGTAGGCGGTCGCCAGGTCGTGGGTGATGTAGAGGAAGCTGGTGGCGTAGTCCTGCTTGATCTTGCGGAAGAGGTTCACGATGTTCATCCGCAGGCTTGCGTCGATCATGCTCACCGGCTCGTCGGCCACGATCAGCTTGGGCCGCGGGATGAGCGCCCGGGCCACCGAGACGCGCTGCAGCTCGCCCCCCGAGAACTGGTTGGGGTACTTGCCGACCACGTCGTTGTAGTGCAGGCCGACCGAGTGCAGCGCCTGTTCGATCTGCCCCTCGGCCTCGGCTCCCCGTGCAGCCTTGTTGATGTGAAGGGCCGTGTCGCGCAGGTAGCTGTCGACCTTGCGGTAGGCGTTGAACGCCTCGAAGGGGTTCTGGAAGATCGGCTGCACCAAGTGGCGCAACTCGGCCACGGTCACCACGCGGTCGCCGCGCGCCACGATGCGGCGATTCTCGACGCTGAGGCTCCCGCCGTTGGGATCCACGAGGCGCAGCAGCACCTTGGCGAGCGTGGTCTTGCCGCTGCCCGACTCCCCGATCAGGCTCACCACGACCGGCCTGTCGCTGTGCACCTCGAAGCTCACGTCGTCGAGCGCATCGATGCGGATGCGGTGAAAGAGGCTGCCGAGGTGGTAGGTCTTGCGCAGGTTGTCCGCCTTGATGATGGTGCGAGCCACGCCTAGTCCTCCGGGAAGAAGCAGGCCGCCCGGTGCCCGGGGGACAACTCGGCGAACTGCGGCTCAGCAGCGCGGCACTTGCCCTGCGCCTTCTTGCAGCGATCGGCGAAGCGGCACCCGTGCAGCTCGCCCCACAGGCTCGGCGGCTTGCCCTCCACTCCCTGCCGCTCGCGGTCGTCGCCGACCTTGGGCAGCGACTCGATGAGCATCCTCGTGTAGGGGTGGCGCGGCCGGTCGAAGATCTCCTCGGAGGTCCCGTACTCCACGACCTTGGCCGCGTACATGATGAGCATGCGGTGGGTGAGCTGGTAGTGCACGCCCATGTCGTGAGTCACGAGAAAGATCGTGTTCCGCATCTTTTCCTGCAGCTCGGCGAGCAGCAGGAGAATGCCCTTCTGCACGACCACGTCGAGGGCCGTGGTCGGTTCGTCGGCCAGGATGATTTCGGGATGGAAAAAGGTCGCAAGCGCCACCATGACCCGCTGCCGCATTCCGCCCGAAAGCTGGTGCGGATAGGCGTCGAGGACTTCGACCGGCAGGTCGAGCTCGCGCAGGAAAGCGCGCACCCGCTCGAGCGTCGCTTCCTGCTCCTGCCGCGTCTGGAACCCCTGGAAGTCGAGGAACTGCTTGCGGATGCGCACCACGGGGTTGAGCGAGCTCATCGAACTCTGCGGCACGTAGGCGATCCTCTTGAACCAGTGGTGCCTGATGTTCTCGGTGGTGATGGGGTCCCCGCCGTCGAGGTTGTAGCGGATGTGGCCACGCGTCAGGGCGAGCGGGTACTGGATGTCGCCGTAGAGCAGCTTCATCAGGGTGGTCTTGCCGCAGCCCGACTCGCCGGCTATCCCGATGATCTTTTCCGTCTCCACCGAGAGGCTCACGCCGTCGACGGCGTTCACGGTGCCGCGCACCGTCGTGTAGGTGCCGACCACGTCGTCGAACACGATCGACTTCGACTCGCCCGCGCGGCGCGGGTTCACCTGGCTCGCGCTGCTCATGAGTGGCCCCGCCTCTCGGCGAAATACTGGTTGTAGCCCGTCGACGTGAGGAACAGCCCGAGGAACAGCAGGCTCGTAGCGACGATCGGCGCCCCGATCCAGACGTATCTGCCGGTCATGATTGCGCTGAACGTGATCGCCCAGTAGACGGCCGAGCCCAGCGTCGGCGTCTGGATCGAGGAGAGCCCGATCACCGCGAGCGCAGCCTCAGCGTTGATCACGTGGAGGATCGAGTTGATAAAGGCCACGACCCCGTAGGCGTACACGTACGGGAAGAACTCTTGGACGATGATCCTGGCCTTGCTGCATCCCGAGTACCAGGCCATGTTCACGAACTCGCGCTCGCGGACCGAGAGGGCGATCGAGCGCACAGTGCGGGCGCCCCAGGCCCATCCAAAGGCGATGAGGATCGGTACGAGCGTCAGCAAACCGCCCTTGCCGCGAATCAGCGAGCTCAGCACGACGAGGATCGGGAACGTCGGGATCACGATAAACGAGTCGTTCAGGAGCATGACGAGACGGTCATAGCTTCCGCCGATGTAGCCCGAGCTCAGGCCCACGGCCAGCCCGATCAGGCTCGTGGCGATGCTCACTCCGACTCCCAGAAGGATGGAGTTGCGGATCGAGAACATGAGGAACCAGAAGATGTCCTGCCCGAGCCCGTTGGTGCCCAGCAGGTGCCGCCAGCTCATCTTGAGGTACGGTGGGTACATGCTCTGCAGCGACGGATCCACGGGGCAGAACCAGGTCACGACAAAGGCGCACACGAAGAACACGCTGAGGATCACGACCCCGATCTTGAGCCGGATGTTCCACTTCATCGCCGGCCTACTTGTGCCTGATCCGCGGATCGAAGAGCGGATAGAGCAGGTCGATCACCAGCGTGGCGGTGGCCACGGCTACGATCGTCACCGTGAGGGTCCCGTAGAGGAGGTTATAGTCGCCCTCTCCGATCGCCCGCCTCATGATCATCCCCATGCCGGGATAGGAAAAGAGCATCTCGGTGATCATGGCGCCGCTGAAGATCGAGCCGAGCGAAAGGGCCAGCGCAGTCACCTGGGGCAGGATCGCGTTGCGGGCCACATAGTCGGTCATAATCTTGCGCCCGGGCACGCCCTTGAGGCGCGCATAGATGACGTAGCTCTCCTCCTTGGCGGCGAATGACAGCGCCTTCATGCCGAGGATGTTCCAGCCGAAGCCGGCCAGCACGAGGGCCAGGGCCGGCAGCACCGAGTTGTAGATGATCGCCCAAACCTGACGCAGGGTGAGGGGCCCCGGCATGATCATCGTGGTCAGCGGAAAGATCGGGATCACGAAGGCCAGCAGGATGATGAGCGCCAGGGCGAAGATGTAGTACGGGATCGGGTAGATGAGAACGCCTATGGTCTCGGCGACGGAGGCGAACCTGCGGTTGTGGTAGAAACCGGCGATCAGGCCGACCAGGTTGCCGAGGGTCCAGGAGATGATCGTGGACACCGTGAGCAGACCGAACGTCCACGGCAGCGAGTTCTTGATGAACCAGGAGACCGGCGTCGGGTAGCCCGAGAGCGACGGGCCGAAGTCGAAGGTAATGAAGACCCGCTTGAGATAGCCCAGGTACTGCTGCCAGAGCGTCCCCTTGAGGCCATAGAGCTCGGTCAGCACGCCCCGGATGGCGTCGATCTGTTCACCCGTAAGGGCCTGCCCCGCACGCGACATCATCTGCGACAGGTAGTTGTCGATGGGATCTGCCGGCATCAGGCGCGGAAGAACAAAAACGATCGTGATGCCGATGAAAAGCACGGCGAGGTAGGTGGCGAACCGCGTCCCGAGGTAGACCAGCAGATTTTTCAACGGCAGCTCTCCACGCCCCGCCGACGAAAGCCTGCGGCGGCCGCGAAGCCGCGGCCGCCGCAGAGAGGTCGTATTGTACTACTTCTTTCCCGTCGGCTCCAGCTTCATGAGGACGAACTTGAACGAGCTCCACCAGGTCAGGGGCGTGGCATAGTAGTTGTCGGCGGTCGGCCAGCCCTTCCAGTAGGCCCAGTTCTCGGGGATCGTGGTCGGGATCGAGGCCAGGTTGATCACGGCCATGTCCTGGATCATCATCTTGATGACTTCCTTCTGCATCTCGATGACCTTGGGGCTGGGCGCCTGGCTCACGATCTCGCCGA
>CAZKGO010000166.1:0-8258 GCA_964552235.1 uncultured Spirochaetales bacterium
CCAGGAGTTGGGAATCGGAAGAAGACGCGAGTATTGACAGGTCACTTCATATCAGCGGTCTATGAACCCCACCCCGGGGTTGTGGGGGCGGAGGTCACTCCAGACGCATGACACCAGGCAGGAGGTCGCGTAGGTTCTCGGGATCGGGGTCGCGGCCCAGGCGCGGTAGCCGCTCGAAGAGGGGCCGCAGGTACTGGTACGGCTCCACCTTGTTGGCTCGCGCCGTGCAGATCAGGCTGTAGAGAGCGGCGCTGGCCGCAGCGCCAGCGGGGTTGGCGTTGAACAACCAGTTGCGGCGGCCAACCACGAAGGGCCTGATCGCGTTCTCTGCCACGTTGTTGTCTGGCGACAGCCGCCCGTCGGTGAGGTAGACCAACAACCTCGGCCACTGCTTCCAGGCATAGTCGATGGCTTTGCCCAGCAACACAGAGGGCGGGACCTGCTCGATGCGCTTGGCCAACCACTCGTGGAACTGCTCCAGTAGGGGCTTCGCCTCAGTTTGGCGAAGAGCGGCGCGGTCTTCAGCGTTCAGCTTCCGCTCATCCGCCATGGATTCGATCTTGTACAGGTCGCGGATGTACGTCAGCGCTTCAAAGGCACTGGCGGCCTTCGAAGAGGCTTTCGTCACATCGACGAACTTGCGCCTCACGTGCGCCCAACAGCCCAGATGCTCGATCCCAGGCTGCCTTGAGATGATTGGGCGAGTCGCGGGCCAGGCGTTCCCGCGTCAGCTCCACCAGCCCGCTGCCGCCGGCGCCCCCTTGGCCCTCGATCAGCGGGCCCACACCGCTGGTCTTGCCGCTCAAGGCCCGGGTGCCGCGGATGACAGTCGCGTCGCGCCAGCGGCCCAGCTCCGGAATCGCGCGCGGCATTCTGTTCTCGTCCGGCATGCTCGTCAGGCTGGAGGGCGGCTTCGACCAGCATGGAGCGGCTGGCCCAGGACAGCCTCGGACGCCGGCGACCAGCCTCGCGTCTGCCCGCTTAGCAGGTCTCGGCCTCCGGCGCCTCCTCCACCCGGGCCCGACCGATCTGAAAGGTCTGGAGCGAAGATCCCTCGGTCTGTGGAGCCTGCGGCCACCCGATCGCGGTCCTCGCCGTCATCACCGACCCGCCGGAGGTCGACAGGATCCTGACTCACCTGGCCAGGATGGGCTGCCCGCCTCCGGGGCTCCACGGCGGCGTGCCACCGCAGGCCTTCTCGGCTCCGTGGCGGCGGCACAGCACTGAAGCCCCAGCAGTCCCCCATGGGAGACAGCGGTGGCTGCCTCATCGACGCGTGCAAGCAGTGACGCGATCCGGTCTCGCTGCTGCCGCTCGCCCTCGCTACTCGATCGGCGGCACATCCGTCAGCAGTCTGGCTGCGCTGACGGCTCGAACCCGCTCGCTCAACGGGAAGGTGTGGTCCCCCGCGTGGATCACGTCGAGCGAGGACAGCTTGAGATCCGAGAGCGCAGTCCGCATCGACGGGGTCAGGGCCGGCGAGGTGGTCCGCTTTATTTCGTAGCCGCGGCGTTCGGACCCTCGGACGACCAGCAGGTCGAGCTCGGCTCCCGCGTGCGTGGCCCAGAAGAAGCACTCCTCAGGCTCCGCTCCCACGCGTCGGGCAATCTGCTCGATCAGAAACCCCTCCCAGGACGCTCCCACCTTGGGGTGCGACTCCAGATCGTCCTGCGTCCGGAGGTTCAGCAGTGCATGCAGCAGGCCGGAATCCACGATGTAGATCTTGGGGGACCTGACCTGGCGCTTCCTCAGGTTCTCGTGCCACGGCTGCAGCTGCCTGACGACCAGGGCCGACGTGAGGATGTCGAGGTAGCGGCGCACAGTCGCGTCGGAAACCCCGAAGGACCGCCCGAACTCCGAGGCGTTCCAGACCTGGCCGTGGTAGTGCGCCAGCATGTTCCAGAAGCGGCGGATGGTGTCCGACGGCGCGGAGATCCCCAGCTGAGGGATGTCCCTCTCGACGAACGTACGGACGAACCCGCGACGCCACTCCGCGCTCTCGGGCTCGGTTTCCGCAAGGAACGACCTGGGGAATCCTCCGCGCCGCCAAAGCGTGACCAGATGCTCGCTGCCGACCTCGGCGAGACTGAACCCGCCGAGCCGATGGTACAGGATGCGCCCCGCAAGGGTCTCCGACGACTGCCGCAGAAGCTGCGGAGAAGCGCTGCCGAGAACCAGAAAGCGGCATCGGACGTCGGGACGGTCGGCCAGGACCCGCAGCACTGGAAAAAGCTCCGGAAGGCGCTGCACCTCGTCCAGCACTACCAGTCCCGTGAGGGGCCTGAGCGTGAGCATGGGGTCCGAGAGGCGTGCAAGGTCTTCGGGGCTCTCCAGGTCGAAGTGAGAGACCGGCTCGCCGAAACGGCTGCTCACCAGCCGGGCCAGGGTCGTCTTTCCGACTTGCCGCGCGCCGATGAGCCCGACGACCGGATGGCGCCGGAGCAGGCCGAGAACCGCGGATACCTCTGACGTTCGTGGGTTCACTGCACAGATCATAGCTTGAAATTTCAATGTCAGCAAAAGAATTTTCGAGGTTGGCTGTCATGCGGCTGAAAACTCCGAGCGTTGCCCGTGCCGCGACCTGGCGGGCCTGCAACAACATGATGGACCGTCGGCTCACGAGCGCCTGCTGTAGTCGGCAGGACACCGGCCACGCCGGCAGGCGTACATCGCCGCCAGCCGGTCGGTCGCGCTCTCCAAGGACGGTCCTTGCTGGACGGCCCGCCATCGCAGGCTGGAACGGGGCAACGCGGCTGTCTTCTTCTGTTCGTGCTCTCGCTGATCCTGCGAGGCCTCTTCGTGTACGTCTGTCCCGTCTCCCTCGGCAAGGCGCTGTGCCATTTCTCCTCCGAAGCTGTTGGCAGTCACGGACTTGATCGCGGACCTCACCGCGCACATTTCACCCGAGGACGCCCGCCGCATCTGGCGCTGCCGCCTGTACTCCTCGCGCACGCGCTCCCCCTGGAACCGCCTACCTCAGGATGAAGGACACCAACAGTCAATGCCAGGCGGCGCGGGCAGCGGGCGCTCCGGCTCATCCCCTCCGCGGGTCGATGCGCGTTGGGCGACCGAGCGCATCCTCGACCACCGCAGCGGCCTGCAGGCACAGGTCCTCCCGGTACATGCGGGCTATGAGCTGCACGCCCTACGGAAGGCCTTCGACGATCCCGGTCGCAACAGCCACTGCCGGCACCCCGACAAAGCTTATGGCGGTGCACAGACGCATTCCCGCCGCCACCTGGCGGTACTCCCCGATGCCGCAGATGTCGAAATCCACCGGCGGGATCGCCTCGGCAAAGACGGGCCCGATCGCGAGCGACGTGCGCTCGAGGAACGGCGCCCATTCGCGCTGCGGCCCCTGACGCAGCTCGGCTTGAGCGCGGCCACGCCCGCGAACAGAGCGGGGATGCGCACCGATCCTCCCGCGTCGTTGCCGAGGCCGAGGGCCGACATGCCGGTGGCCAGGGCGACCGCTTCGCCGCGGCTTGATCCTCCCGGGCTCAAGCCGCGGTTCCAGGGGTTCACGGTCGCCCCGAACAGCCGGCTGCGCGTGTGAAACCGCAGGCTCAGGTCGGGCATGTTGGTGTGAGCGAGGAGTATCGCGCCCGCGTCACGCAGGCGCTTCACGATCGGGGCGTCCAGCCGGCGACGGCCTTTGCGAGCGCCGGGACACCCTGAGTCGTGGGCTCGCCGGCCACGTCGATGTTCTCCTTGACCGTGAAGGGCACTCCAGCCAGTGGCGCTCCCTCCTCGCCCCGCGGCGGATCGGTGAACAGGCGGGTGATCGCGTTCACTTCGGGATTCACGGCGACGATCCGCTCGAGGTAGGACTCGAGGACCTCGGCGGCCGATCGCTCTTTGCGGGCGATCGCGGCGGCCAGCGCGCACCTTGCCGTGCGCACACACCATTCGATCCTCGGTTGCTTCGCAGTCATACCCGACGCTGACCCGGTCGGCCCTCAGCCTGTCACGCCGCCTCATGACCGAACCAGGGTGGCAGCCGATCTGCCGAGCGACTTCATGAAGTAGTATGTCGTCTTGCAGCCGCAACGCTCGACGCCGAGGCGCCTCAAGCCGCTTTCCCGGATCCCTTGAACCTCATAGGATAGGGGCCGTGCCTCCCAGGACTCCCCTATCATGCTGCATTCAATGCGCAGGAGTTGGTCGCGGCTCACGATCGTCACAGCCGTCTTCGCTGCCGTTGTTCCGACCGTCTGAGTCCCCGACCGCCCTGCGCGACAAAACCCTGGCTTGGAATGGCTGCCGCCATGAAAGCAGTGAGATTGATTGGTCGCGACTGGGCCGGCTGGCCGCTACGGCCGTCTCTTATCCCTTGAGGCCGGTCAGGACGATCCCCTGGACGAACACGCGCTGAAGCAAGAGGAATACTATCAGCACCGGGGTGATCGCCAGCGAAGCGCCCGCCATGAGGACGGGCCAGCTCATCACGTAGAGCCCCCGGGCGAGCTCGGAGATGGCCAGCGGAACCGTCCTCATGTGGTCGCTCTTGATGACGATCAGCGGCCACACGAAGTTGTTCCAGCTGCCCATGAACGTGAAGATGCCCAGGGTGGCAAAGGGCGGCTTGCTGAGGGGCAGCACGATCTGCAGGAACAACCGCAGCTCGCTGCACCCATCGATCCGGGCCGCGTGGATGAGATCATCCGGGATGCCCTGGAAGAACTGCCTCATCATGAAGACCCCGAAACCAGTAGCCAGAAACGGCACGATCAGCCCGGCGTAGGAATCGACCCATCCAAGCTGCTTGAGCAGCAGGAAGATAGGGACCATGGTCGCGTAGATCGGTATCATCATCGTGGCGAGCAGGTACACAAAGAGGGCATCCCGACCCGGGAAGCGGTACTTGGCAAAGCCGAATCCCGCCATACTGTTCAGGAACAGGCTGGTTACCGTGACTGTGATCGAAACGATCAGGCTGTTGGCGAAGTAACGGCCGAAGTTGGCGCCCTTCCACGCCTGAACGTAGTTGTCTGGCACAAAGGGCCGCGGAATCCACACGGGGGGCCAGGAAAAGACCTGCCGATCAGTCTTCAGGCTGGTCGTCAGCATCCACACGAACGGAACGATCATCGTGAGCGCGAAGAACGCCACGATGCAGTACACGAGCACTCGGAACGCGAGCGTCGTCGGCCGCAACCCAACGGTCGCCACGGTGCTCCTCCCCCCTGCCCGCTAGACCTCCACCTCTTTGCCGTACAGACGAAGCTGCGCCAGCGTGAGGAAGAGAACTACCGCGAAGATGATGACGGCCATGGCCGATGCATACCCCATGCGCATCCGCTGAAACGCGGTCCACCACAGGTGGTACACGATTACCCTTGTGGCGTCCACCGGCCCACCCTCGGTCATGACGTAGATCTGCTCGAATACCTGGAACGACCCAATCACGCCCATGATGGTGGCGAACGTCAAGGTGCTCTTGAGCATCGGAAGGGTGATGTGCCAGAACTCGTGCCATCGGTTGCTGCCGTCGATCCGCGCGCTTTCGTAGTACATGTCGGGGATCGCCTGCAGCCCTGCAAGAAACAGCACCAAGTAGAAGCCGACGTTCTTCCAGATACTGATGAAGATCACCGTGGACATGGCAAGCTTGGGATCGCCAAGCCAGTTCTTCTTGCCGAGGCCGAGGACCTCCGTGACGCGGTTCGCGATCCCGTAGGCGGGATTGAGCAGCCACAGCCACACGACGCCGACGGCGATCATCGAGAGGACGAGAGGCAGAAAGTACATGGTGCGCATGGCGATTCGCCCGGGGACCCACTTCTCGTTCAGGACCAGAGCGATGGCAAGTCCGCAGACGACGATGGCCGGCACGTGACCCAGCATGAACACGACCGTGTTTGCCAGCGACACCAGAGCCTTGGGGTCGTCGAAAAAACGCACCCAGTTCGCGAGCCCGGCATACGCCGGAGGATTGACGATGTCGTAGTCGAAAAAGCTCAACGCAATGGTGCTGGCGCTGGGAATCCAGCCAAAGACGGTGACGATGATCACCGGAGCTGCGATGAACCCGTAGGCGGCGAGGACCTTCCGGTCCCTGAGCAGCTCGACCAGTCCCTTACGCATCATGGCACCCCTAGCGGCCGCCTCGGACCTGACGGCACTATTGCGCACCGGTCCCGCGGAGAGCGCATCTGCCGCCCCCGCGGGACGCATACGCTGCAAGCTCGAGCTGACGGCCCTTACTTGATCGTCCGCTTCATCTCCGCGACGGCCTCCTTGAGGGCAACCATCGGATCCACCTTGCTGATGATCACCTTCTCGATCGCCACCTTGAGGCTGTCGTCCAGCACCGCGTTGTGGAGCGACTTGATCCAGTGCGACGAAGGCGGAGCTGCCCTTCCTTCGAGCACGTCGATCACCCACTGGCAGCGTTCCGCGTACTGCTGTTCGTTGATCGACGGTACCACTCCGGGGATGCCCTTGATCTTGCGGAACTCCGGGTCCTTGTAGTCCGAGAAACGTGCGGGGGGCCCGACCCACGTCATGCGCCAGTACTCCACCCCCGCCCCGTCGCTGACAAGAGCGCGGGCGAGCTGCCAGGCTCGGTCGGGGTTCTTGGTGCGCGAGGAGACCGCAAAGAGACATCCGTGGTTCTCGATGTAGGTCCCCTTGCCCTTGACCAGCGGTGGGAACGGGACCATGCCGAAGTCCAGGTCCGGGGCGTTCTTCGTAACCGAAGGCGGGCGCCACATGCCGTCCACATGCATCGCGCGCTTGCCCATCTCGAAGTACTTGTCCGCCCCTAGCCCCCCGACGGCTCCCGAAGACGTGGTCTGGGGACCTACGTAGAGCGGGTCATTCTTGCCGATCAGGGTCTTCCAGAGCTCCATCGTCTTGACGCCGGCCTCGGTGGCGATCAGCGGATCCTTCAGGTCGTCGGCCCAGACGGTGCCTCCGGCAAGCCCGAACATGAGCCGCCAGCTCCCGGAGTCCCACCAGTTGCCAAAGCCGTACTGGTCCGGACCTTCGAGGTGATCGAGCTTCTGGGATATTGTGATCACGTCGTTCCAGGTCCAGTTGGCGTTGGGGAGGGCCGCTCCGCCCTTCTTGAAGAGAGCCTTGTTGTACATCAGGCCCTTGAAGTTGATGTCCTGCGGGATGGCGTACGTTTTGCCGTCAAGGTGAGCGACCTCGAAGGCTGCCGGGACAAAGTCCTTCCGGTCAATCCCGCCCTTTTCCACCGGGAGGTCCATGTACTTGTCCAGCGGCATGTACATGCCCTTCGAAACCCAGTCGCGAAGCCGGTTGGCGTTGACCCGTGTGACGTCGGGCAACTCGCCTCCGGCGTAGAGGACAGGCAGCTTGTCATTGTAGTTGTCAAAGTGGAAGAACTCGACCTTGATCCCGGGATTCTGTTTCTCGAACCTGGGGATGAGGAAATCCGTGTAAAGCTTGTTCTCCCAAGGCATGCCCCAGACGCTCATGCCGATCTTCGCGCCCTGTGCAGGCGCAGACTTTTCCTGACTCGCCGATGCGAACGCGCCGACGGCCACCACCACGGCGAGTGCCGCTACAACACCGATTCTCCAGCACCTCATCTTCCACCTCCTGTCGATTGTGCTTCGCTGTTCCCTGTGATTCTCTACGTCTTCTCTGCGCTGTCCCTCCTTTCATGCTGACGGTACGCTCGGTTCCGCCGCCGTGCCGCTTGGCCCAAAGCAGCACCTCCCGAACCCGGTGTGCTCTCCGAGCCCAACACACCTCATGGCCAGGACCGCCAGCTCGACTACGTGTGCCCGATCCTCGGCCGCGGCTCCACAGCGCTCCTTCCGCTTGTGCTGCAGATCTGCCGCCTCCTTTGGCGTCAGGACGGCGGCGATGCCGCGGAAACTCCTGTCCCCTCCCGGCAAGATGCGCAGTCCTGTGGCTGCACGCAACGCCGGTGAGTGTCGCAAGTGCTCATGCAGGTCGACCAGTCCCATTGCAGTCACGACCGCGACTGGGCAAGTCACCGGATGTTATCCAACATTGTCAGGCAGCCCGGACCGTTCGTCAACCCGCGGGCAGTCGGCACGGCGGGATTCACCCGCTTCCCTGGACTCCGGTTGCGCATTTTGGCAGCAGAAGCGAACGAGGTACAGAGGAGTCCGAGGTTGCGGGCCGTGACGATGCTGGACGCCCTGCCTTGCGTCAGATCAGCGCGAGAAGCGACGCCCGGCACGTGCATCCCCCAGTTGATTGTGTCCTTTCGGTAGGCGTGCGTAGGCGGCGCGCTCAGGGGGGCGGGGCGAGGC
>CAZKGO010000167.1:0-8254 GCA_964552235.1 uncultured Spirochaetales bacterium
GGACGTGGGGCCGGCCGCGGGGCTTCCGCGCATCGGCGGCGCGCCGGGGACGCTGGTAACAGCGGCGCGGCCCGGCCACAGGGGGACAGATGAGCAGCAGCGCGACCGCAGCGGCCGCCTCGCCGCAGATCGTGCGCAACGAGGGCATCCGCAACGTGGCGATCATCGCCCACGTCGACCACGGCAAGACGACGCTCGTCGACGCCATGGTGCGGCAGAGCGGCGTCTTGCGCCAGGGCAAGGAGGTCGCCGAGCGCGTGATGGACAGCATGGAGCTCGAGCGCGAGCGGGGCATCACGATCGCGGCCAAGAACTGCGCGGTCCGCTGGAACGGCGTCAAGATCAACATCATCGACACGCCGGGCCACGCGGATTTCGGCGGCGAGGTCGAGCGCGCCCTGTCGATGGCCGACGGCGCCCTGCTGCTCGTCGACGCGGCCGAGGGGCCCCTGCCCCAGACCCGGTTCGTTCTCGAACGGGCGCTGCGGGACAACCTCGCCGTGGTCGTGGTCATCAACAAGATCGACCGCAAGGACAGCCGTCCGCTCGAAGTGCTCAACGACATCTACAGCCTGTTCATAGATCTCGGTGCGACCGATGAGCAGATCGAGTTCCCGGTGCTGTACGCAGTCGGCCGCGACGGCGTCGCCCAGAAGTCGCTCGACGAGCAGGGCAGCGACATCGCCGTCCTGTTCGACACGATCATCGAGCGGATCCCCGGGCCCGCCCACGAGAGCGGCCGCCCGTTCCAGATGCTGGTCTCCGATCTCGGCTACTCGGATTACCTCGGCCGGCTGGCCGTCGGCAAGGCGCACCACGGCTCGGCGCGGGCCAACGCGAGCCTCGTGTGCCTCGGCGAGGACGGCAGCGCCCGGCCGCTCAAGGTCTCGCGCATCCAGGTCTACGAAGGCCTCGGCCTCCGCGAGGCCGACCAGGTCGAGCCCGGCGATATCGCCGTGCTCGCCGGCATCGAAGAGGTCACGATCGGCGACACCATCTGCACGCGCGAGAGGCCGCTCGCGCTGCCGCGCATCGAAGTGGCGGAGCCGACGGTCTCGATGGTGTTCCGGCGCAACGACGGCCCGTTCTCCGGCAGAGAAGGGCGCTTTGTCCAGGCGAGCAAGATCGGCGAGCGGCTGCTCAAGGAAACGCTCAAGAACGTGGCGATCCGCGTCGAGCCGACCGACGACCGCGAAGGCTACGTCGTCAAGGGGCGCGGCGAGTTCCAGATGGCGATCCTCGTGGAGACGATGCGGCGCGAAGGCTACGAGCTGTGCGTCGGCAGGCCCGAAGTGATCCTCAAGGAGCGCGAAGGCCTGCGCATGGAGCCGATCGAGCACCTGCTCATCGACTGCCAGGAGGCGCACGTCGGCGTGATCTGCGAGAAGCTCTCGGTGCGCAAGGGGCGCATGAGCCGCGTACACCACACGGGCGGCGGCCGGGTGAGGCTGGAGTTCAGCGTGCCCTCGCGCGCCCTCATCAGCTACCGCGACGAGTTCCTCACCGACACCAAGGGCACCGGCACCATGAACTTCTACCTGGCCGGCTACGAGGAGTACCGCGGCGATTTTCCCGCCCGTTTCACCGGCTCGCTCGTCGCCGACCGCGAGGGCCGCGCCGTGCCGTACGCGCTCTTCAACCTGGAGCCCCGGGGCACCCTGTTCGTCGCCCCAGGCGACCTGGTCTACGAAGGCATGATCGTCGGGGAGCACACGCGCGACAACGACCTCGACGTCAACCCCTGCCGCGAAAAGAAGCTCACCAACATGCGCGCGGCAGGCCGTGACGAGAACGTGGTCCTCTCCCCCGTGAGGCCGATGACCCTCGAGCGGGCGATCCGCTTTGTGCGCGAGGACGAGATGGTCGAGGTGACCCCGTCGTCGATCCGCCTGCGCAAGAGCGCCCTGCGGGCCAACGAGCGCGAGGACCGGCTGCGGCGCAGGAGCGCCTGAGCCGCCCGGCCCCGGCCCCGGCCTCGGCCCGGCGCGGTTGCGCGCCGCGGGCCCGGAGGCTACAGTGGCGGCCGTGGAACACGGACAACTCCAGGGCAAGGTCGCGGTAGTCACGGGCGCCGGCCGCGGGATCGGCAAGGCGATCGCGAGGCGCTTTCTCGCCGAAGGGGCCCGGGTCGTGGCCAACGAGCGCGACCCGTCGTACGCCCACGATATCGAGGGCGATCTCGACGCCGCCTCGCGGCAGCGCCTGGCGGTGCACGTGGCCGACATCTCCCGCCGGCAGCCCGTCGAGGATCTCTACGACCTCGCCCTCTCGCGCTTCGGCGCCGTGGACATTCTCGTCAACAACGCGGCGTGGGTCACCTGCAAGCGCCACTTTCTGGACTACGACGAGGCGTTCTGGGACGAGGTGGTGCGCAACAATCTCAAGAGCGTCTACCTCAACTGCCGCAGGGCAGCCGACATCATGATCGAGCGGGGAGGCGGCAGCATCGTCAACCTCTCGTCGATCGGCGCCACCCGCGCTCACAGGGAGATGGTCGCCTACGACGCCTGCAAGGGCGCCGTGGAGGCCCTGACCCGGGCGCTCGCCGTCGAGCTCGCCCCGTGGGGCATCCGGGTCAACGCCGTGAGCCCGGCCGCGATCGTCGGCGCGCCGACCGCGCCGGTGCCGCCCGAGGCGCTGGCGAGCCGCGACCCGGCGGGCTTCGTGACGCCGCTGCTGCGCCAGGGCGAGCCCGAGGACGTGACGGGCGCCGTGCTGTACCTCGCCTCGGCCGACGCGGCCTTTGTCACCGGCCAGTGCGTGGCCGTCGACGGCGGGCTCGCCGCCCAGGCGCGGCCCTACTCGCTGGACACCGCGCCGACGGTGAGCCCGGCGACGCGGCCTGGCGGCCCGCGGAGGCAGCCGTCATGAGCGACCCGATCGGCAGCTTCGGCTTCCAGTTTCCCGTCAGGCTGCTCTTTGGCTGGGGACGCCTCGCGGAGCTCGGAGCCGAGGCCGCGCGCCTGGGCAGGCGCGCGCTCGTGGTCACCACCGGCACGCTCTTCGAGCAGACCGGGCTGGCAGGCCGCGCCGCGGCCCTGCTGGCCGGCTCGGGCGTCGAGCCTTCGGCCTTTTCCGACGTGAGCCCGAACCCGACCTCGGCCGAGGTCGACGCGGGAGCTGCCGTGGCTCAGGCGCGCGGCATCGAGGTGGTGGTGGCCCTCGGAGGCGGCAGCGCCATGGACGCGGCCAAGGGGATCGCCGTGGCTGCCGGTCACGGCAGGCCGATCTGGAGCTTCGCAGACCCGCGGCAGCGCGCGGGCCTCGGCGAGAAGATGCTGCCCGTGATCGCGGTCCCGACGACGGCAGGGACCGGCAGCGAGGTCACGCAGTACATCGTCGTCACCCACCGCGGCAGCCGCAGAAAGCCGGGCATCGGCAGCAGCCTCACCTACCCCGCGGCGGCGATCGTCGACCCGCAGCTCGCCGTCGGCCTGCCGCCGGCGGTCACGGCAGCCTCGGGCATCGACGCGATGACGCACGCGATCGAGGCCTACGCCAACAGGAACGCGAGCCCGATCACGGACCTCTTCTGCAGGGAGGCCCTGCGGCTGATCGGCGCCCACCTCCTCACCGCCGTGCGCGACGGCTCTTCCCGCCCCGCCCGCACGGCCATGGCCCTGGCGGCAACGCTGGCCGGCTCGGCGATCGCCGCCTGCAGGACCACCGCCTGCCATGCGCTGGCCCACGCCGCAGGCGGCATCGCCGGCCTCACGCACGGGGAAGCGCTCGCGGCCATGACTCCCGCGGCGATGCGCCGCCTCATGCGGCAGGCTCCCGGCCGCTACGCCGAGGTCGCGTCGCTGCTCGCCGGCGCGCAGCCGGCGGCCGACGCCGAACGCAGCGTCGCCGCTGTCGAGGCGCTCATCGCCGACGCGGGCCTCACGCGCCGCCTCGGCGAGCAGGGAGTGCGCCGGGAGGACCTCGAAGCGATCGCCGACGCGGCGCTCGACTACATGAAGGGCGCGATCGAGGCGACCCCGGTCGAGGTCACCCGCGCGGACCTCGTCGCGATCCTCAACGAGTCCTGGTAGGGCGCGAGCCTTCGATCATCGCGGCCAGGCGCTCGCCTGCGATGCGGCACTGCTCCAGGTAGCTCGCCTCGGAGTCTGCCTGGTGCGCCTTGAGGCTCAGCTCCATGCTTACGCACTTGCGGTAGCTCGACGCCGCGATCGCCGCGCTCACGCGGCTCCAGTCGACCGTGCCCGTGAACGGAATGCGGTGCTGGTCCCCCGAGCCGTCGTTGTCGTTGAGGTGCAGGGCGATCAGTCGATCGCCGCGCTGCTCGAGGTCGGGAATCGAGTCGCAGCCGATGTTGCCGTGGCCCGAGTCGTAGCAGAGGCCGAGCAGGTCCGGCCCGTGGGCCGCGAACAGCTCGTCGATGCGGCCAAAGCCCTCGCCGGGCAGATTCTCCAGCGCGATGCGCACGGCCAGCCGCCGGGCCAGCGGCGCGAGCGCCTCCAGCGATCGCAGGTGGCTCGCCACCGGCAGCCCGGCGGCTGCATGCAGCACGATCACGTCCGCGCCGAGCTCGGCCGCCATCTCGAGGCGGTTTGCGACGAGCTCGACGCCCGCCAGGCGCTCGTACTCCTCGGGGGAGCCCCAGCGCTTCTCCTGGCCCGCGCTCGCGTGGATGTCGAGCACCGCCAGGCCGCAGTCGGCCAGCCATCTGCGGATCTGGGCCAGCTCGTGGCTGCCGTACAGAAAGTCGCTCGCCCAGTGATGGCACCAGTGCACGTGCGAGAAGCCGGCCGCTGCGATCCGCTCCAGGTAGGGCAGCGGGCAGCCGCGGTCGCTGGCGTAATCGGTGCTCAGCGACAGCTCCATCAGGCCCCCCACACGCGGGGCATCGCCAGCGGCTCGGCGCCCATCATCGCGTCGAGCAGGCGGCGCGTGAGCTGCTCGCGCAGGGCGCGGGAGGCCGGGTCGTTCCAGAGGTTGCGCACCTCGCCCGGATCGCTCTCGAGATCGAACAGCTCGCCGTATGGCCGGTTGAAATAGACCGTCAGCTTGTAGCGTCGATCGACCCAGGTCTTGAGGTGGATGGAGAAGGGCTCGTGCCTGTTCTCCACCAGCACGTGATCGCGCACCGCGGCGGCACCGGCGAGCACCCGGCTCTGGTCGACCCCGGCCATGCGCCAGCGGTCGGCCGCCCCTCCCGGCACCCTCACCTGCAGCTCGCGCACGGCGCCCGCCTCCACGCCGGTCCAGCCGAGAAAGGTCGGCGCCATGTCCACGAGCGACAGCAGCGCGTCGCTGCTCCTGCCCGCGGGGACCGTGCCCGGGCAGCGCGCGATGAACGGGACCTTGAGCAGGTCCTCGTAGTGGAAGGCTCCCTTTGCCGTCATGCCGTGCTGGCCGAACAGGTGGCCGTGGTCCGAGGTAAAGACCACCAGCGTCTGCTCCGCGAGCCCCAGCGAGTCGAGACGATCGAGGATGCGCCCGATCTGGCGGTCCATCAGGCTGATCATTCCGTAGTAGACCGCGATGTCCCGGGCGAGCTCCCTGCGGTCGTGCCTGTGGCTATGGAAGCCGTGCAGGGCGCGCCCGCTCTCGCGCCAGCCCGTGTAGTCGGGCCGTTCCTCCTGCGTGAGCTGGAAGTGCGGAGGGTTGGCCTCGTGCTCGCCCTCGACGATCGACGGCACGGTGAGGCTCTCGGGGTCGTACATCGTGTCCCACGGCTCGGGGACCAGGTAGGGCGGATGGGGATCGAAAAAGGAGGCCCACAAAAAGAAGGGCGCACGCCGCGCGGCAAGCTGCTCGAGCAGCGCCTCGGTGCGCTCGGCGATCCACTCTCCGTAGTGGAAGCGCTCGGGGATCAGCCACTTGTGCCGCTGGCCCGCGTTGGTTCCCGTGGGCGGCCTGAAGTAGTCGCGCCAGTTCGCGCAGCCCTTCTCCTGGAGCCACAGGGCGTAGTGCTGGCCGACGTGCGCCTCGTCGGCGTGGTTGCGCGCCAGCTCGACGCGGCCGAAGCCGTAGAACGGGCCGTGGAACCCGCGCCAGAACTCGAGGTCCTGCAGCACAGGGTAGGCTTCGAGCGACGGGTATTCGCCGGTGCTCGCCAGCGGCTGGAAGTGCGCCTTTCCCACCAGTGCCGTCTCGTAGCCTGCGGCAGCCAGCATGCCGCCGACGGTCGGCACGTGCTCCGCGAGCTTCGTGCCGAGGGAGTACGCGCCGTGCTGGCTCGGGTACAGCCCCGTGATGATCGAGGAGCGCGTCGGCGTGCAGGTCGGGTTCGGGCAGTAGGCGCGCTCAAAGGCGGTGCCCTCGGCTGCCATGCGGTCGAGGTGGGGCGTGCGGATCTCGGGGTTCAGGCGGCCGAGGGTGCGCCAGTGCTGCTGGTCGCTGGTGATGAAGAGGATGTTCCTGCGAGCGGGTCGGCTCATGGCTTGCGCGCGGGCACGACCTCTATGTGCTGCTTCTGCTCCAGCACCGGGCTCATTTCCCAACGCCCGTTGTCGCCGCGGCGGAAGGGAACCAGAAGGGCGGCGGACCCCGCGCGGGAGACGCGCAGCAGCCACGTGCCGCCCGAGCCGCGGCTCACCGCCAGGTCGAGCTTCTCGGCGGCGAGCGGCCGCAGCGAGCGCATGACTGCGTCCGCCTGCTCGCGGTCGAGCCCGGACAGGAACGGCGCGATCTGCTGCGCCTTTGCGGAATCACCCTGCTCGACCGCACGGAGCAGCGACTGGAACGCCGCGATGATGCCGCTCGCGGGCTGCTCGTGAACGCAGCCCACGAGCGAGAAGACGAGCAGCGTGAGGCCGAGCCTCTTCACCTTACCTGCTGTACTTGACGATGGTGCCGGTGATGCGGGCGTGGGCCGGGGCATAGATGCCGAAGGTGAGCCCGTTCAGGAGAAAATCGAGGAACGAAGCCTCGTAGACGATCGTGACGTTGACCGCCGCGTCGCCGGTGTACTTCTGGATCTCCCGCTGGATGGCGTCGTAGATCTCGGTGTCCATGGCGTCGGCGGTAACGTTGAACAGGTTCGTGCCGGCGGAGCCTCCCAGGAACTCGTGCACAGGCACCGAGATGTCGAAGGTGCCCACGGAGGCGTACGGCGGGATCGACTTGGTGACCTGGGCGCCCGCGAACTTGAAAGACGTGCAGCCGGTCAGAGCCACGGCCAGCACCACCAGACCAACTGCGGCAATCCTGAGCTTCATGTTTATCTCCTGTCTGCAGGCGAAACTTATCAGTTTCCGGCCCGCCGCGCCTACCCCTTTTCCGCCGCGAGCCTGCGGCCGCGCTGCTCGAGGCTCTCGAGGAGCTGCTCGAGGTTCTGCCGCCGCGCGGCCACGACGTCGACCAGGTCGAAGCCGCAGGTGCGCAGCACCTTGTCGAGGCTCATCAGGCAGCTCGGGCCGCCGCCCCCGCCGCCGCCGGCGACGCAGAGGCCGACGGCGCGCCTGCCTTCGAGGCGGGCGAGCCCCGCCGGGTGGCGCGTCGTGCGGCGCAGGCGGTCGAGAAAGGCGCGCAGGCTCTCGGAGAGGTCGCCGAAGTACACGGGGGTGGCGAACACCGACAAGTCGGCCGCGGCCAGCCGATCGACCAGGCCGGCCAGGTCGTCGTCGATCACGCAGCGGCCCTCGGCCTTGCAGAGCCCCCAGCCATCGGCGTTGCACTGCCTGCAGCGCTCGAGGCGCAGCTCGGGCAGAAAGACGCTCTCGCAGCGGGCTGCCCCCGCCTCGAGCCCCCGCACGAGCGCGGCCAGCGCGCGGGCGGTCCGGCCCTCGCGGCTGCGGCTTCCCGACAGGCAGACGACCTTCATCTTGACTCTCCCCTCCTGCCCTGGCTGCGGATGGCCCGCGCCATGGCGTCGACGTTCTCCGGCTTGAGATAGCTGGCCAGGCTGTTGCCGCTCGAGATGATGTAGCCGCCGCCCGGGCCGAGATCCTCGATGAGCGCGCGCACCTCGGCCTCGGTCTCCTCGACCGTGCCGGCGCCGAGGATGTTCAGGTCCACGTTGCCGAGCACGCACAGCCGCGACCCGTAGCGAGCCTTGATCGCCCGGATGTCCATGGCGCCCTTCTCCACCGGGTGGATGCCGGCGATGCCGAGGGTCAGCAGGTCGGCGAGAAGCGGCTCAATGTTGCCGTCGGAGTGGATGACCCACGGCAGCGTCACCTTTTCGGCCAGCCGGCGGTAGCGCGGCAGCACCAGCTCGCGGAAGACCGCAGGCGAGAACAGCGGCCCGGTATTGTGGGCCATGTCGTCGGTGGAGACGAAGACGTCGAACCCCAACGCGCAGGCT
>CAZKGO010000168.1:0-8250 GCA_964552235.1 uncultured Spirochaetales bacterium
TACGCCATGGCCTGCCAGGTCGCAAGGGTGGCTGTGGACGCGGAGTTGGGCCTAGTCCGCGTCGAGCAAGTGATCGCGGCCCACGACGTCGGCCGGGTCCTCGATCGCGACGCCCTCGAAGGACAGATAGAAGGAGGAGTCGTGCAGGGAATCGGCTGGGCGCTCTCGGAGCGGCTGGCCCTGGACAGCGGACGGCTGGTGAACACGGGCTTCACCGACTACCTGATCCCGACCGCCCCGGACGCCCCGCGCATCACCTCCGTCATCGTTCAAGGAGCCCCGGCCGCAGGGCCCTATGGCGCCAAGGGCATCGGCGAACCATCCCTCATCCCCGCAGCGCCGGCGGTGCGCAATGCGGTGTGTCACGCCCTCGGCGTCGAGATCAACGAGCTGCCGCTTACGCCTCCGGTGCTGGTCGGGGCGCTCGGAGATCGCCATCCCTTTGCCTGGGTCCTGAGCGAGTCTGGGCTTGCTCAGGAGGCGACCAGGGCATCGGCCTCAACCGCGCGCGCGAAAACGCAGCGGCGAAGCCCCCGGTGACCTTCGGGCTGAACGGCCGCGAGACCTCGCTGTCGCGCGAGGAGCGCGAGACTCTCCTGGAGATGCTGCGAGACCGCCGCGGCCCGACCTCGCCCAAGAACGGCTGCGCACACGGGGTCCGCGGTCCCTGCACGATCCTCCTGGACAGAAGGCCGGCGGCGGCCGGTCAGGATGAGGCTGAGCAGATCGAGGGGCGGTCCACACGGGGCTCGGATGGGTTCCGAGCGAGGAGCTCCGCTGCGCCGGCGTCCGCCCGCGGTCCCTCAAGCTTCGTGGCCGCGGCGTCCTCATCAAGGCAACGCGGATGCGCGACGTCGACGGGCTGGCGGTCCAGGTGAGAACGGCCGCCGGGAACAACCACCTTCGACTCGATGCGGCCATTTCAACGCACCACCAGGCTCAGAACAAAGGCCACCAGGAACGAAAAGACGAAGGCTGCGAGATTTCGGGCCACCGCCACCTTGCGTCCGAACGTGGCGATCTCCAGCGGCATCGTCACCACGCCGACCATCATGAGCGACGAGACAAAGGCGCCGATCTGCATGACGCCTGCCCCGCCCTTGACCAGAAGCGCGGCAAGCGGAAAGGCAATGAATCCGGGAATGAGCGTGATCGCGCCCACGACAGCAGCCGCCATCACGCCAAGCCATCCGGAACGCGCGCCAACCAGCCGCGAGATCGTGTCGGCGTCGAGAACGGCCAGCAGCATTCCGGCCACGACGATCACCGCCACGAACTGCAAAAGGATTCCGAGAAAGGCATTCCAGCTCTTCCTGAGCGCTGTCCCGGTCTTCTTTCTGTTCGAGACCTACGAAGCTGCCAGCGCCACGACCGCAATTGCATAGAACGCTATGGTGAACGCCACGCGTTTGCCCCGGTGCTGTCGGCTGGCGCCCACGCCGGAACCCGCGCCAAGGCGACCCGCTGTCAACAGAGGTTCTTCCTCATGATTGTCTCCAGGCCGTCCATCAAGCCGGAGATGCAGTCGCACCCCGGCGAGTGGTACACTGTCGTACCCTCCTGGCGGTCTTCGACGATCCCGGCCGCCTTGAGCAGCGACAGGTGCTTGGAAATCGTGGAGGTATCGGAACCCACCATGTCCGTGAGGTCGCAGACGCAGTAGGCATGCCCCTGCAGTTTCTCGACGAGAAAGATGCGCGTCGGATGGGCGAGCGCCTTTAGGATGCGGGCTCTGGTCTCGGCGCGCGCCCTCTCACTCGCAGTCACGGGTTTTTTGGGTGGTAATATGACCCAACTTGCACAGGCCGTCAACCTTCTGTTGACACGTCGCCGCTTCTTGGCTATATTGCCAATCAGCGCAGATCTCACGGAGGGAAAGATCGTGACTGTTCAGATCCTGGGCAGCGGCTGCGCCAAGTGCCAGCTGCTGGAGAAGAACGCAAAGGAAGCCGTTGCGCGCCTTGGCGTGAATGCGAGGGTGGTCAAGGTGACCGACATGGACAAGATCGTCGACATGGGCGTGATGGTGACACCGGCCCTGGCCATCGACGGCACCGTCAAGAAGGCCGGCGCCGTGCTGTCGGTCGACCAGATTGCGCAGATCCTCAAGGCCGGTGCGTAGATGGCCGGATGTTCATGCGGCAACGGGTCGGTGCGTCTCCTGTACGCCTGCGCGGGTGCGGCCAACACGGGGCTGCTGGCCGACAGGGCGGTACGTCTCCTGGCGAGGTCCGGGGCGGGAAAGATGACCTGCCTCGCCTCGATGGGCGCCGGGATTTCTGGATTCATCGAGTCCGCCGGGGGCGCGGACGCCAACGTGGTCATCGATGGGTGTCCCATTGCCTGTGGCGCGAAGATCTTTCGCGGTCTCAAGATACCGTACCGCCACTTCACGACCACGGATTTCGATGTCGAGAAGGGCAAGACGGAAATCACGGACGAGCTGGTAGAGCAGGTGACGTTCAAGATTGCGGAGGCGTTCATCGATGAGCCAGTTGCAGAGCCCGTTGCGGCTGTCTGAGCGGCTGCAGGCGGCATTTTCCGAGCAGAAGAACCGGACGCTGCGGATTCTCTTCGGAGTGTTCCTGTTCGCTTACCTCGTACCTTTCACGAACCCGCGCGTGAACGGCGCTGTGAGCGAGGCCTTCGCGATGCTCGGGGAGTACGCGCGGGAGCACGTGCTCCTGTGCCTGGTGCCTGCCTTTTTCATCGCCGGCGCGATCACCATGTTTCTGAACCAGCAGTCGGTGATCCGTCACCTGGGGCCGACAGCTCCCAAGGCTCTGGCGTACAGCGTCGCGTCGGTGAGCGGCACGATCCTCGCGGTCTGCTCGTGCACCGTGCTGCCGCTCTTCAAGGGCATTTACCGCAAGGGCGCCGGTTTGGGTCCCGCTGTGGCCTTTCTCTACTCCGGGCCGGCCATCAATGTGCTGGCGATCGTGCTCACCGCCAAGGTGCTGGGCCTGGAGCTTGGAGCTGCGCGGGCGATCGGCGCCATGCTTTTCGCGCTGCTAATCGGCTTTTCCATGCACTTGATCTTTCGCAAGGAAGACATGGAGAGGACAACGAACGCCGCGATGTTCGAAACCGGGGCCGGCGTCGAGCCGCGCAGCCTGGGACAGACTGCCTTTACCATGGCGACGATGGTCGGGATCCTCGTGTTCGTGAACTGGGCGCCTTCGGGAGGCGCCGTCGGAGCGTGGGATTTCGTCTATCGAGCCAAGTACCTCGTCACCGCCGCGTTCTCTGTCGGGCTGCTCTACGCGCTGATCAAGTGGTTCGAGCGCTCGGAGCTCCGCGACTGGGTGGCGGCGACGAGAGACTTTGCGGTGCAGATCCTTCCGCTATTGTTTGGCGGAGTTCTCGTGGCGGGCTTTCTCCTTGGCCGGCCCGGACACAGCGCGCTCATCCCCGAGCGCTGGGTCGCAGGGCTGGTAGGCGGCAACAGCCTGGGCGCCAACCTGCTCGCGTCCGTCTTTGGCACGCTGATGTACTTTGCCACGCTCACAGAGGTGCCCATCATGCAGGGGTTGCTCGGAGCGGGAATGGGTCAGGGACCGGCGCTGGCGCTGCTGCTGTCGGGCCCGTCACTTTCGCTGCCCTCGATCCTGGTGATCTCGAGCGAGTTGGGATGGCGAAAGACCGCGGCATATGTGGGGCTGGTGGTCGCGTTCTCCACGCTGGCGGGACTCGCCTACGGAACCATCATGGCGAGGGGCTGAGCCTCCCTGTCGCGCAGGCGCTGGGCATCGCCGCCGTGCCCAGCGCCTGTTTTCTTTTCAACGGCACCGGTATGCTGCAGGCCGCCCCCGGATGCAGCGCCCCTGCAGCTCTTGACCGAAAGGCGGGCGCCCGATATATTTCGTGATGTGGCGAAATACCGAACCAAGAGAGGCGGCACGGTCGGCGATGTCGTGCGGATAGGAAAAGCCTTGTCAAGCCCGATCCGCGTACGCGCTCTACGGGCGCTGCGGGGCAGGGATCTATGCCTCTGCGAGCTCGTGAATGTGTTCGGCACCGCGCCATCGACCATGTCCAAGCACATGAGCATTCTCGCCGCTGCGGACCTGGTGCAGAGTCGCCGGGACAGCCGCTGGACCTACTACTCGCGTCCTACAGAGCCTGCGCCCGAAATCGGGAAGTTGCTTGACCTCGTGGACACGGTTGCGGCCGAGGATCCAGTAGTCTGTTCGGATGCCGCCCGTACCAAACGGGTAGTGTGCCGGTAAGGCGCCAAGCGCGGGATAGCGGCGGTAGGTTCGGTTCACGAAGAGTGGAACGCTGATGAATAGCCGAGCGGCGAAGAGGGCGGGAAATGAGCATGAACGACAAGCTGAAGGTCCTGTTTCTGTGCACCGGCAATTCCTGCCGCAGTCAGATGGCCGAAGGGTGGACCCGGGCTCTGAAGGGGGCGGCCATCGACGCCTACTCGGCCGGCATAGAGACGCATGGGCTGAATCCCTACGCCGTCAAAGTGATGGCGGAGGCAGGTGTGGACATCTCCACTCACCGTTCAAAGCACGTCAACGAGCTGCTCGACGTGCCGTTCGACGCAGTGGTGACGGTCTGTGACAGCGCCAACGAGCGCTGCCCGATTTTCCCGCGGCCCGTACGACGCGTTCATGTGGGATTCGACGATCCGCCCCGCCTGGCTGCGACCGCCAGGAGCGAGGAAGAAGCCCTTGGCCATTACAGGCGGGTAAGGGACGAGATCAAGGCATATGTAGAGACTCTTCCAGACTCCCTAGAGGTGACGGATGGCAAGTGATGCAAAGGCCGGTGCGCGACCAAGAGCGCTTGGTTTCTTCGATCGGTACCTGACTCTGTGGGTTTTCCTGTGCATAGTTGTGGGGATTGCGCTCGGGAGGATCGCTCCCGGAGCGGCGAAATTCCTGGACGGACTTGCCATCTACTCCAAGGGCGCGCCTGTGGTCTCGATCCCGATCGCCGTATGCCTGTTCTTCATGATGTACCCCATCATGGTCAAGATCGACTTCCGCGAAGTGATTCAGGCCGGTCGCAGCGTAAAGCCGGTGGGACTGACGCTCTTTGTGAACTGGGCGATCAAGCCCTTTACGATGTACGCGATCGCGCTGCTGTTTCTCGGCGTTGTTTTTCGCGGCCTGATCGGCGCCGAGGCCGTGGATCTCGTCAAGATGCCCTTTGGACTCGACCTGCCCGTAGGGACTCAATACGGATCGGGGGTCATCGTCCTCTCAGACGGTGTCAAGATGATGCAGGTTCCGCTCTGGCGCAGCTACCTGGCCGGGTGCATTCTGCTCGGGGTCGCGCCGTGCACCGCAATGGTGCTGGTGTGGGGCTCTCTCGCCCGCGGAAATGACAGCCACACCCTGGTGATGGTGGCCATCAATTCGCTGACCATGTTGGTTCTTTATGGCGTGTTGGGCGGATTCCTGCTCGGCGTCGGTCGCCTGCCCGTTCCATGGCAGGCCCTTGTGCTCTCCATTTCGATCTATGTAGCGCTGCCTCTGGTGGCGGGCTACTTTGTCCGGCGGTGGATCATAGGCGCCAAGGGCGAGGTTTGGTTTCGCGAGAAGTTCCTCCACGTGCTTTCCCCGATTACTACCGTAGCGCTGCTCCTGACGCTGGTGTTGCTCTTCTCGTTCAAGGGAGAGGTGATTCTCGGCAATCCGCTGACCATCCTGTACATCGCCGTGCCGCTGTTCATCCAGACGATGCTGATCTTCTTCGTGGGCTACTGGCTTGCGCGTGTGCTGCGGCTGCCTTACGCCGACGCGGCGCCTAGCGCGATGATCGGGGCGTCCAACCATTTCGAGGTAGCCATAGCAACCGCGACCATGCTCTTTGGCCTGTCTTCCGGCGCGTCGCTCGCGACGGTCGTTGGCGTGCTCATCGAGGTTCCCGTGATGCTGATGCTTGTCCGCATCTGCCTCAGGACGAGGCGTTGGTTCCCTCAGCACGAGCCCGCGGCTGTGCCGACGCCTGTGGGTCGAAGGGCCGGCTCGTAGCATCTGAAGCGTCGAACTGGGCCGTTGCTCGAGAACCCGCATACCGCGCGGTCTTGAGCGAGTCCAGCGTCAACACAGGGGAACGCAACAGAGATGGACTCGCTCTTGGACATCGCTTGGTTTCTTCGGTCTCATCTTGCTTGAGCTGACCGGGCGCTTTCTCGGGATCAGCAGCACCGCAGTACGTATCGAATGAGGCTCTGTCCCGTTCGTTGTCGAGACGCGGTCTCATGGGCAACTTCCTGGGAGCAGCGTTGGGCGCCATCACGCCTTTCTGCTCCTGCTCCACCATTCCGATGACGGTCGGATTGCTGAGGACGCAGGTGCCTTTCGGTGCCACCATGTCTTTCGTGCCGGCTTCCCCTCTGCTGAATCCCGTCATATTGACCATGTTCTGGGTGCTCCTCGGATGGAAGGCGTGCGTCACGCATGCGGTCGTAACGTTCGTTGCGGCCATCGTCTTCGGCGGCGCCGCAATGAGCATCCCGGAGATGAGCATGCTCGCTGCGATCTTCAGGCCGCGTCTGGTCGGGGCCTTTGTCGCAGTCGTGTTCTTAACGGCCATACCGGCCGGATTGACACTGAACGCGATCTGAGAGGATACAAGTGATGGCGAGTGAGACAAAGCGCGGCTGCCGGTCGAGACTGCTCGCACCCAAGTCATCGTGTTGCCGCAGCATGAGCATAAAGGAAGTCGCGGCGCAGGAGCCTGAGGACGAGAAGGCCGCCGCGAAGTCGAGGGTCGACACAAACCCGTGCTGCGGCGGCCCCGACGCGCCGTCATCCGGCAACTGCTGCGGTCGACCTCTCGAACGGGTGTCAACCTGCGGTCTGCGGGCCCTCGACCGATGCCGCCACTGGAAGCCGACGCCACGGAGTCGGCAAGCCATGGCCTCCGATTGCGCGCCGTGGCCGGATCATGGTGGCGGCCCGGGAGGATGTCCGCGGTGCGGCCTACGTCCCGCAGGCGGCGGCAAAGGCCTCTATCGCGTCAAGAAAGCACTTGATCGGCGGCCGCACCAGCCCCGCCCGCACCATTCCGACTCCGGCTTCCTTGTGGGCTATCCCGGTGTTGATCGCTGGAAGCAGCCCGGTCTCCACGACCTTTATGAGGTCTAGCCCGACTTTCTCCGTGCGCCGTGAAAGGCGTGTTGTTTCCAGTGGGTGCAAAACCCACCCGGCAACTGTCGCTGCAGCCGGAAGCACCTGGGGCGGTTCAAGGAGGTAACGAATTGGACTGAAGCACTTCAGGAAAAGGCCCTCTTTGGAGGGTCAGCGAACAGACAGGCCGTAACGCGAGTGAACGTTGAGCAGGCCTCGAAATGGGTGATGTGGGAGCCGACCCGACTGGGAAACGGGGAAGGCCGCTGTCGTTGGGGAGTCGAGCGACGAGTACCCAGCGGACCCGCCGGGGTAGTGACGACGGCATGTCTGGAAGAGGAAACGGCAGGCAATGCGGGTTCCGATAATTCTGGCCGCATCCTTTCCGGAAACTCTGTCCGGTTAGCAGGTTCGTTAACACCGGATAGGCTCGCTGCAAGACCGAGCAGCGGGGGAGAGGATGATCAGCATGCTCAAACGGTACGCGATCCAAATTCTGGGTCTTCCGGAGTTCATGTGGCCGAGAAGGCGAGGTTTCTCAGGCTCCTGGGCGTGAGGTCCAGCCCGCCGAGATGGAAGAGGATGGCCATTCGAAACCGCTGCCGGTTGCGGAATCCGCAGGCCATTTTCTTCACCCACTGGATACGAGCGTTCTTGGCTTCCAGCATCGCGTTGGAGACCCGAGCAGCGATGGCGTTGAGCACGCCCCAAAGATACTCGCGCAACATCTTGCCCACCTTCTTCACGGCCTCCAAGCGGCAGCGGGAGATCCAGCCCAGGAGGTTCCTCCAGGCTCTTTCCGCTGAAGCGCGGTAGCTGTAGTCCCACAACTGCGCAGCCGCCTCTTTGATCCTCCAGGCCCGAGCCGTCTTGAGGTTCAGGGGGGACAGGGCCATGAACTGACGACGCGATCGATTGTCCCGCTTCGAAGAGTTTCTCTGCCAGTCATACTTCGTACCGGTCAACGGGCTGGCGCCCTCTGCGGCCATCAGCGCCCGCTGCTCCTGGGCGCGCACCTTGTCCAGTGCCTTGCCAAAATGCTGGGCCACGTGGAACCGATCGAAGCAGATCTTTGCCTCGGCATCCGGTACGCAGTTCCTCACCGCCAGGAGGAACGGATCCCACATGTCCATGGTCAGCGTCTTCAGCGACGCCAGGT
>CAZKGO010000169.1:0-7837 GCA_964552235.1 uncultured Spirochaetales bacterium
GCAATCCTACCGCCCGCCGCCCCCGCCGTTCACGCACGCTTACCGAAAGGACACAGTTGTGCCGATGATGATCAGCCTCTCCCTTGCGTCCTGACTGAGAACAATTGGTGTCGCTGCCTCGATCGCCCGGAAATCTAATCTCGCCTTGACCTGCTCACGAATCCGCCCGTGAAATGTCTTGGGAGCAGTGGACTGGCGCGAAGAAGCCATATGTCCTCCCGTTGCCCCGTTCTGTGGCGTTCGTGTTCGGTCAGCCATAGTCGCCCTCCTGTGAGCGTCCCCGATGTGATAGCAGCCTGGGCGAGGCGGGAAGGCAGCCGGAGATCGCAGCATGCGCCCGCGGCAGTCAGGCTTGGGCTCCCCGCCCAATGTTTCCAGTCTATGCGGACACAGCCGGCGCTTCCAGCAGCACGGCCTGCAGGTCCAAGACCTCCGCGAAGTCGCTCGCCTCGTAGTGCGTGTAGCGGTCGCTCATCCGCTCCGAGCGGTGCCCCGTGATCTCCCGCACCTTGCTGTCCGCCACCCCACGGGAGCGCAGCAAGGTGTTCAGAAAGTGCCGGTGCGAGTGGAACGTGATGCCTCGCTCCCGCCGCTCGGCCTCCGAGATCCCGATCCGCTCCAGCGCCCGATAGAACTGCCTCTCGATCACGCTCTTGCTCAGCGGCTGGTCTATCGCGTCACCGTAAAAGACCAGGGTCTCGGCGTGGGTCTCGGCGATCACGCGGCCCAGGGCCTCGGCCACGCGTTCGGAGATCGGGACGTCGCGGACGCTGCCGTACTTGGGCTCTTTGAGGCCGTGGCCCTGCTCCCACGACTGGCGGATCTCGACGTGATCCGCCTTCACGTTCTCCACCAGCAGCCCGCGGACCTCTCCCATGCGGGCACCCGTCGTCGCCGCAAGCAGGTTGATCGCGTAGTGGCGGTAGTCGGTCCACGGGGCAGGGGAGGCGAGCAGCCGCGTCACTTCCTCGACCGTCAGAATGCCACGCTCGACTCCCGCAGCCTTGACGGGCCGAACGAACGCCGCCGGGTTCTCCGTGAGCCAGCCGTCGGCCACCGCCTGGGCAAGGATCGTGCGCAACGTCTGCAGGATCTTGTTGATCGTGGCCGGCGCGAGCCGACCGGCACGGACGAGGCCCACGATCCAGGAGTCCAGCTTGCCCGTTGTGATGTCCCGCAGCCGCCATTCGCCCCAGACCGGCAGGATGTGATTGCGGGTGTTGCCCTCGGCGATCTCCAGGTAGCCCTTGGAGCAGGAGAAAAGGCGGGCGCTTCGGGACTGGGCGTAAGCACCGGTCGAGCTCCAGAACCCCGAGGCGTAAGCCGCGAGCGTTATGTGTTTGGCGGCATCGGCTTCGCGCTGCGCACGCTCCTTCTCTTCGAGCAGGCGGCGCTCGCACCAGCGGACCGCGTCGTCGGCTCGCGTGCAACCCGTCGAGACAGCCGAGCGGCGGGCACCTGTCTCAGGGTCGCGGAACTGGGCGTAGTAGATTCGCTTCTTTGCGAGGGTCCGGGGAAAAACAGTGTACGGTTGGCTCCGGCGTTCCATGCCGCCTCCCATCGCACGAGTTGCTGTCACTCGTGCTGACACGTGAGCTGCACGGAAGCGCCGGTTTTCCGGTGGCTTCCCAAATCCCTACAACGTAGGGAGTTGATTGGGCGATGCGGGACTTGAACCCACGACTTCTACCGTGTGAAAGTAGCACTCTACCAGCTGAGTTAATCGCCCGATGCAGTGACTATAGTGGAGCCGCTGCGGCGTTGTCAACCTTGAGCGCAACCACGCGATCGAGGTGCGTGTTTGCGGCACCGCGTGTGTTATATTGTCGGTTGGCTCGCATCGGGAAGCAGCATTCGCGAATGCTTAACGTCTGATGAGTGTAGCGGAATCCGAATGGCATGGTGCGGTTTTCCATACAGAAAACGGGTCCGACAGGCGTTGGCGCACCGTCGGTCATATAACTTCTTCTATGTGAGTACATTAGGGAACGGTGATTTCGACCTTGGTTGGCACGGCTTCTGCATGAACATACCGAAAGCATGAGAAAGACAGTTCAGGCGTTGGTCGCCCTCGGGACCCGGTCTGCCACAGACAAGGTCTCTCTGGAAATCCTGCGTAAATCCATTCACCTCCTCGTGGCCCTCGTGCCTGTGCTCGCCTCGGTGAGCGTACCCATGACCATGGCCCTGCTTGGCACAGGGACGCTGTTCTACGTCATGGCGGAGACGGCCCGCAGGTCGGGCGTGCAGATCGCCTTTGTCTCCGACCTCACCCTGCTCGCCTCGCGGAGCCGCGAAAAGGGCCGGTTCGTGCTCGGCCCGGTGACGCTCGGGCTCGGCGCGATGCTGTCTCTCATGCTCTACCCGATGGAAGCCTCCTCGATCGCCATCTTCTCTCTCGCCTTTGGCGACAGCCTGGCGAGCCTGGTCGGACGGGCGGTGGGCGGATGGCGGATCCCGTTCACCCGGCGCAAGACCTTTGCCGGCAGTGCCGCCTGCTTTGTCGGAATCCTCACGCTCGCCTTCAGGTCCAGCGGCCAGCTCGGCGCGTCTTTCTGGATCGCGGCCGGGGGCGCGGTGCTGGAGGCCTTCGCCCCCGACGACATGGACAACATCCTGCTTCCGGTCGGCACCGGGTTCCTCGCCTGGCGGCTGCTGAGCTGAGCAACCGGCCGCCTCTTTCTGTCCGCTACAACACCGTCGTCGAGGCTCGCTCCGATCGCGCAACGAACAGGGCGCAGCCTGCCACGAGCAGGACGAGCCCGACGGCGGCCGCGGCGATGCCGCCTGAGAACTGCAGCAGCTCACGGCCCCCCAGCGCCAGCGCAAAGGCGCCGGCATGGGCGAGCGGCGCCGGCGACTGCTCGCGCACGGCGGTCACCGACGGGTTGGCGACGATGAACAGGTACATGGAGAAAAAGATGATCGCGGCGCCCCTCTCGTCGCCGAGCCTGTAGAGGCCGTTGGCGAGGAACACCGAGGAATCCAGCGGCAGGGTGTAGGCGAACATGAGGCCGAGCATCGCCGCGACGCCGAGCACGGTGCCCAGGCGCGCGTAGCGGATCTCGAGGCTGTAGAGGCTCGCGGCGAACAGGCAGAGAGTGCCGAACAGCCTCCCCGCGTACACCAGGCGGGAGATCACCGCGAGCGCGACCATCGGCCGATCGGACAGCAGCGCCGCCCCGACGCGAAACGCCTCGAGGGACATCGAGCAGACGAAGAACGCAAAAAAGTAGGCCTCGGCCGAGGCGGTGCGCGCGAACAGCCATCGCAGGCGCAAGGCGAAAAAAAGGCTCGTCCCCAGCATCGCGAGGAGCGCGGCGTAGGCGACCCGCGGATAGAGCGCCGCCGCCTTGCCGTACGTGAACCACCAAACGGCGCGACGGGCGATCGAGGGCACGCGCAGGACGCCGCGCGCGCACAGGCCGCCCGCAGCCGCCACACCCGCGGCGAGCACAAAGCAGAGCAGGATGGCGGCCAGCAGAAGCCTCAGTCTCGCTGCGTGTGTCACAAACCCCTACAGGTCCCCTGGGTTTCATACGATATTCACTAGTGACCGGTCAACCCGGCCCGGGGACGGTCGGGGGGCGACCCGTCGGCTCCGCGAGGAGAGCATATGAAGAAGCTGATCGTCCTGCTGCTGGCCCTCGCCGCGACGGCGGCCTCCGCCGGGGACGTGGCTCGGTTCGTCAATCTCGGCTTTTCCGACGACGATCGCTACTTCGTGTTCGGCCAGTACGGCGTCGACGAGAAGACGCTCAACCCTTACGCCGAGATGGCTGTCGTGGACGTGCCGGCCAACCGGTTCGCCCCGAACGGCGTGCGCAGAGCGACCTACCGCGCGTCAGCTGAGGCCGGCACTACCGGCGAAGGCGCGCTCTACAACCTGCTGCGCGACAACGCGGATCTCACCCGCACGCACAACGTCGACCACACGCGCACCGGGCGGGTGCTCTACCTGCCGGCGTCCCCCGAGGCGAAGCCCGACGAAGTCCTGTCGTTCCGCGATTTCCAGGCGGGAACCCGCTACCAGATGAGACTGGTCCAGGCGAGCTACGGCGAGGGCGAGCGGGTCGAAAGCTCGTTCCACATCGAGGTCTCCGTGGCCACCGCAGCAGGCGACACCAGGAGCTACCGCATGGGCCTCCCTGACCTGCGCCGCAAGGGTGTCAGGAGCTACCGCGTGAGCCAGGTGCTCCTGTCTCCCAAGGCAGGCGCGCTTGTCGCGGTCATCGAGCGCTCCGAGCGCGACAGCGGCGGAAGCAACATCCGCTACATGGTCGAGACACTTCGTCTGCGCTGAGGTCCCGTGTCCCAGAGGCCGGCAGCAGCCTTCGTCCTTCCAATCCTGTTCATCACGCTGTCCTCGTGCCTGCCGTCGGGCTCGAGGCAGGCGGTCGAGCGACCCGCACCTGCCGCCGAGACGGCCTGGTTCGTGCTCGACAACGGCCGGTTCGTGGAGGTCACAGGCCAGCGGCTTCCGGCTGCGGCGGCAGAGGCGTTCGTCCCGTGGACGACCGCGGAGCGCATCGGCGGCTTTGCCCGCCTCGCGGGCGCTGCCTACGCCGCCGTCAACGGCTACGGCGTGGCGCGCATCGGAGCCGAGAATGACCGCTTTTCCTACTTTTACGACAGGTCGCTCTTTGCCGGCCGGACCTTCCAGGCGGTGCTTGGCGAGGCGGATGCGCTCCTGTGCCACGTATACCGCAACACGCTGCTGGCCGCAGACGCCGGCAGCAAGGGAGCCGAGCCGCCGAACCTGGTCAGGATGAAGCCGGGTCGCGACGGCTACGAGGCCGACTTTCTCCGGCCGCCCTTTCAGGCGGCGAGACCGGACTGGCAGGCGGTTTCCATCGCGCGCACCGCAGACAGCCGGGCCTGGATTGAATGGAAGAAGGTCTCGAGCGACCGGGTCGAGTTCGCCTACACGACGTACGATCTGGCCACGGGGTCCGAAGAACCGGTTTCGCGCGAGGCGTTCCGCGCGGCGAACTCCGGCGTGAGCCTCGAAGGGTTCGTCCCGCGCGCGGGCCGGGCTCTCGACCTGCTCGTGGCACGGATCGCCTCATCGGCGCAGCCGGGCGACTACCTCTGCATCACGGCGGGAGGCGGCGCGGCCGCGAGGCACTACGTGCGAGTGCCGCCGGGAGGCGGCGGGACGACGCGGCAGGTGGCGGCGTACGCCGACGACCGGCGCGCGGTAGCGCTCGAGCCCGACGGCACGCTGTTGTGGATAGTCGAGGGCGCCTCCGAAGTGGTAGTGTCGCGGCTTCCGCCGCTGCCGCCGGGCTACGTCTACTGCGACCTCCTGGTGACCGGCCACACGCTCATCGCCGCCTGGGAACAGGTCGATTTCTTCCGCGTGGGCCGCGCCGGGCTCCTGCTCAAAACAGACGCGTTCTGAGGGCGTTCGCGCCGGCCGCAGACCGAGCGGCGAGCGGCGCCGCCGCCTGCGCGTGTTATACTATCTGCTATGGCGCGTCTTGGTCTGCTCGTGACGCTGGCCCTGCTCCTCGCGGCGCTGCCTGCGGCGTGCCTGCCGTTCGACAGGGTGACCGTCCACGGCGGGCTCCTGTACATCGTCAACGGGATCGAGGACGGCGCGCCCAGCGCGCTCGTGCCGCCGCTGGGCGCCTGGATCCCCGTCGCGCTGCCGCTGGGACCTTCGATGTCCTGGGAAGCCGGCGTGATGATCGCGGGCCTTACCTACACGTACGAGGATGGGCGCGGGGTTCCCGTCGAGACCGAGCACGCGGACACCTTCTGGGTGCTTGGCCTCGCCGGCGACCTGAGGGTCGTCCGGATGTGGCCGCTGAGCAAGAGCCTTTCCCTGGGCGTGACCGGAGGGCTCGCGCTGCTGCTGCGCATACCCGTGATCCCGTACGACGACGCTGCCTCCGACTGGGGGTCCCTGGCGGGTTTCTTCCTGCTGCGGTCGCTGTTCCCGGAAGTCGGGGCCACCCTGCGGTGGCAGGCCCTCGAGCGCACCGCGATCGTCGTGCAGCTGCGGGCGCTGTACCCGCTGCACAACCTGTGGGACGCAGACGCCCCCTCGGCTCTCGATCACTTTACCGCCGGGCTGATCGTCGGCCTCGAGCTCGCTTTGTAGGGAGCCGTCGAGTCAGGGCTGCAGCAGCCGCTCGTCGCCTGCCGACGGTCGCAGCGTCACCACGACCGGGCTCGGCCGCTCGTCGGCGCCGACGGCTTCGCTCTCGCGCCGGCTCGACGCCTCGCGAATGAGGCCGCTGACCACTGCGGGAGTCTCGGCCATCGTGGCCAGGTAGAGCGTCGAGGCGGCGACCGCTGCCGCGATCACGGCAATGCGCACCACCCCGACGAGCGAGACGCGAACGCGCGGTCTGGCCGCCACCCGCCACGCGACCAGCTGACCTTGGAGCATCGTACTCATGGGCGCTCTCTCGTCTAGAGTATCGGCGTCCCTGAACGCGCCTGGAGGCGAGCCTCCGCGGCCCCGGCGCTCTATATGTAGTCGCGCGCATCCTTTGTGGCAAGCTGACCCTGCTTGCGCGTGATCACGTACGCCGCTAGGTAGGCCGTGATCACGTCGAGCATCACGGCGAGGCTGACCAGCAGGCCCTTGACCGGCTCGAGGATCTTGTAGTGGCTGGCGATGCCGAACGTGGGCCAGAAGCGGTCGAACTGCAGCGACAGCAGCGAGAGGCTCACGTAGGCGCCCAGGCCGGGCACCGCGCTCAGGGCGAACGAGACGAGGATCGAAAACGCGAGCACGTACAGCACCTTGAGCACGTCGATGTCCGCGGACGGAAGCAGCGAGTTGAGGATCAGGTAGAACGAAACGCTCGATATCAGGGCCGTGCCCGCTCTGCCGAACACCGCGAACAGGGAGAACACGGTGGAACCGATCGTCCTCGGAACGCCGAGGTTCTCCTTGCCGTGCTTGACCAGGAGCCCGGCGGCGAGGAACTCGTTTCCCGTCACCAGGCCCGCCAGGGCCGAGGCCGCTGCGCCGTAGAGGACCTTGAACGGGTTGCTCTCGTGGTCGATCAGGTACAGCAGCACCGGGTAGATGGCAAAGATCACGAAGAGGCAGTCGATGACGATGATGAGAAACAGCTCGTTGTAGATGTCGAGGTTGCGGGTCAGCACCAGGTCGAGCACCGCCGAAGCGCCGACGGGTATCATGCCGATCCACATCAGCTCGGCGATCAGGGAATTGATGTGGTAGAAGGTTCGCGACAGCGAGTCGGCCAGCTGCACGAGCGGACGCGTGATGACCCGGTCGAAGGTGAGGTTGGCGCCGAGGATCACCGCCAGCACCACCAGCGGCAGCAGCAGGCTGTCGGCGCCGGAGAACACGGCGAACAGGTTGCCGGGGAACACCTGCTTGAGCATGTTCGGCAGCACGGGCAGGGCCGGGGTGTCGACGGAGATCGTGATGATGGGAATCCGCGGCGAGAACAGCACCACCGAGCCGAGCCCCACGAACGCCAGGATCGCGGTGGTGACCACGAGGTAGAAGATCGCCTGCCTGTAGGTGACCAGCACATGCTTGTCCAGGCGCAGCGTGTATACCCCCATCACCAGGGAGGAGAACACGAGCGGGAACACCGCGTAGCGGCCCATCTGCACCACGACCTCGGCGGCCGAACCGACGGCGGCCGCCACCTGTTCCTTTCCCGGGGTCAGCAGGGCAAAGACGGCGCCGATGATCGTGCCGATAAGCAGCTTGAGCCAGATCTTCATCAGCTTGGTGGTAACACAAAGGCGAGCGACGCGTCAATTTGACGGGCCGCAACGCGCCGCGCAACCGGCCGACAGGACGAAGCGGTTGTGGAGGATAGGGGATTCGAACCCC
>CAZKGO010000170.1:0-7768 GCA_964552235.1 uncultured Spirochaetales bacterium
CCCGTGGCGCCGACGATCCCAGCGCGCAGCTTGCTGCTCATAGACCCACTCCGGCGGCAAACATGGGGTGAATGGCCGCTGCGGGTCAAGCCCGCGGCGTCGGCGGCCCGGCGGCCGCCGCGGGGGCCGCGGCGGACCTCGCGAGCCCGAGGGAGGTCACCAGAGGCACCGTGATCGGGCCCGTGCTGACGCCGCCGCCGGCCCAGGCGATGCAGGCGAACTCGTTGCTCGTGCGGATCGTGAGCAGGAGCGCCAGGGCGTACGGGGGCAGGATCAGGAGGGAAAGGGGCACGTTCCAGACGATCCGCGCGAAAGCCGCGCGAGGCCCGTGCCCACGCCGCAGCTGAACAGCATCATTCCCGCCGGCGCGAAAAGCACTCCCAGGATCATCTCGTCGACGTGGCGCGGCCCCACCCGCAGCACCACGCAGATCTCCAGCAGCAGAAAGGCGGACAGGGGCAGCCCGGCTCGAGCCGCCACGCCGGCATGGGTGCGGAGGGCAGCGAGCCGAGTGCCGGTGCGGGCTTCTCTCTCGGCGGCAGACTGGGCCACAAAGGCCCCCGCCGCCCTGGGGTCTCCCAGCTCCTCGATCGCCCGCTCGGGTCCGAGATTCGCCGCGAGGTACGCCTTGAGCGCGCTCGCCCGCCAACAGGGGCGTCACCGCCTGCCGGGACTCGGCTGCGAGAGGGTCAAACGAGCAGTAGAGGGTGATCGCCGCGGCGATCGGAACCGTGACGTAGAGCAGCGGCGCCTCCCAGGCACGAACCTGGGCCCCGAAGGCCCGCAGCGCCACGATCGGGGGCTCGGCGCAGGTCTCCCCCGTGCCGAGCAGGAGCGAGAAGAGGAGCGTCACGCGAGGTTGGCCTTCGAGGAGAGGTCCCTGCCGCAGGCCTCGCCCAGGGGCATCACGCCGAGGAGCGGGCCTTCGATGAAGAACGCGAGCCCGACGGCGACCGCCAGGACCCCGATGGAGGTCGCGACCGGCTCCCGCACGGGACCGCGGAACACGAATACGAGGGCGGCAACGAGGTAGGTCACGAGAAACGCGATCGCCCGCGCCTTCTCGCCGATCGCTCTGCGCCCGTACTGGCCCACCATCAGGGCGGCCTGGGCCGGCAGCACGCGGCAGCGGGGCGGCTGAGATTCGAGGGCTGTCAGGTCCGTGTTCGCGTCCATGGCTGCCTCGGCGTCTCATGTGCAGCTCGGAACGCGGGCGGGGGCGACCCCCGGAAACAGAACCGCCCCTCCGCGAGGAGGGGCGGCCGATTCCAGCGCCGCGATGGGCTACTGCAGCGTGATGTTCAGGTCCTTGATGAGCTTGCCGTAGTCGTCAAACGCCTCTTTCATGAACTTCGCGAACTCCTTGGAGTCCTGGTACATGATCGGCTGGTACAGGTCGGCCATGATCTTCTTGAACTCGGCGTCCTCGCAGACCTTCTTGAGCGTCGTTTCGAGGTACGTGATCACCTCTTTCGGAGTCCCCACCGGGACGGCGAGTCCCTTGATCGACCCCCAGGTCGAGATGTTGTAGCCGAGCTCCTTGAGCGTCGGGATGTCGGGCAGCGATGGGTCACGCTCGGGCAGGGCGATCGCCAGGGGGCGGAACCGTCCGGCCTTGACCTGCGGCATCATCTCCGAGGGGTGGTTGCCTCCGATCATGACGTGGCCGCCGGCCAGCATGGTCACGGAGTCCGCGCCTCCCGTGCCCGGAACCGTGACGATCTTGATGCCCGCGGCCTTGGCGAGGGCGTTCAACGCGATGTCCACGGCGCCGGCCTTGGTCGACACCGCCGAGGTCACCGGCTTGTTCTCCCTCTTGGCCCAGTTGACCATGTCCTGGAGGGTCTTGAACTGGGAGTTGGCTCCCGTCTCGATCACCACGGAGTGCACCGAAATGCGCGCCACGGGTACCAGGTCCTTGTGCGGGTCGTAGGGCAGCTTCTGCAGGTGCGGCATCACCGACTCGCTGCCCGAGCCGTAGCCGAACAGCACGGTGTAGCCGTCGGGCTTGGCCCGCACGACGAACTCGCCGCCGACCACCCCGCCGCCGCCGGGCTTGTTGACGATCACCAGCGGCTGCTTGGCGTACTTGAGCCACACCCTGTCGATGGCCCTGATGGCCTGATCCGTGGACCCGCCTGCCGCGTACGGCACGATCATGGTGATCGGCTTGGACGGATAGTCCTGCGCGAACGCGGCCGCGACCAGCATCACCGCGCACAGCGCAGCCAGAGCGAACGACAGCCTTCTCATGGATTCCTCCTTGGGGGACCCATCGTGAAATGTTATGGAAGAAGGCGGCGCGCGGCCGCCCTGCTTCCCTACCGTGAGACCTCCGCTCGCTTCGCAGCGACCGCCTTGGCCACGGCCTGCACGGCCACCAGGCCGACGAACACCGCCAGCAGCGCCAGCGAGATCGGCTTCTCGACAAAGGTCGCGAAGCTGCCCCCGGAAATCAAGAGCGCCTGCCGCAGCGAGTTTTCGAGGATCGGGCCGAGCACGAAGGCCAGCAGCAGCGGCCCCGGCTCGAAGCGCAGCTTGCGCAGCAGGTAGCCGAAGATGCCGAAGCCGATCATCGTGAACAGGTCGAAGGACTGGTTGGCGATGCTGTAGACGCCGATGGACATGAACAGGATGATCATCGGCGCCAGTATTCCGTACGGCACCCGTAGGAGCTGGACCCAGAGCCCGACCAGCGGCAGGTTGAGCACCAGGAGCATCGCGTTGCCGATGTACATCGAGGCGATCACGCCCCAGAACACGTTGGGGTGCTCCTTGATGAGAAAGGGGCCGGGCGTCACGCCCTGGATGAGCAGGGCGGCAAAGATCATGGCGATCGACGCGTTGCCCGGTATGCCGAGGGTCAGAAGCGGTATGAACGACGAGCTCGACGCGGCGTTGTTGGCCGACTCCGGCCCCGCCACCCCCTCGATGGCGCCCTGGCCGAACCGCTCCGGATGCTTCGCGCTGCGCTTCTCCACCGCGTAGGAAACCAGCGATGAGATCACGGCCCCGCCGCCCGGGATGATCCCGATAAAGAAGCCGATCAGCGACCCGCGCACGATGGCCCAGCGCGAAGCCACCCAGTCGGCGATCGTCGGGAACACCTTGCCGATCTTGGTCGTGACGATCTCGGCCTTGGCTGTAGACTCGAGGTTGTAGAAGATCTCGCCCAGCCCGAAGACTCCCATGGCGAGCGTCACGAACTCGAAGCCGCTCTGCAGCTCGGTGACGCCGAAGTCGAAGCGCGTCTTGCCGGAGATCGGGTCGAGGCCGACGGAGGCCAGCAGGAGCCCGATGACGATCAGGATCAGCCCCTTGACCACGGAGCCGCCGGAGAGGGTGACCGCGAGCAGCAGGCCGACGAGGGCCAGGGAGAACTTCTCGGCCGGACCGAACTTCAGCGCGAACTCGGCCACGATCGGCGCGAACACCGTGAGCCCGACCACGGCCACGGTGCCGGCTATAAAGGAGCCGATCGCCGCGACGCCCAGGGCGGCGCCCGCTCTGCCCTGCTGCGCCATCTTGTAGCCGTCGATGCACGTGACCACCGAGGCAGCCTCGCCCGGCAGGTTCAGCAGGATCGAGGTGGTCGATCCTCCGTACATCGAACCGTAGTAGATGCCGGCCACGAGGATCGTGGCCGCGACAGGCGACTGGATGGCGTAGGTCACGGGCAGAAGAAGGGCGATCGTCGCCGCCGGGCCGAGGCCGGGCAGCACGCCGACCGCAGTGCCGATCAGCGCCCCGGCAAAGGCGAACAGCAGGTTGACGGGGGTCAACGCGATCGAGAATCCGTTCATCAGGCCCTGGAAGATGCCCACTGATCGCCTCCGTCAGGCCAGCCACGCGCCCTGGGGCAGCGGCACCCGCAGCACGAAATGGAAAAGCAGATAGAGCGCCCCCGTGCCGAGCGCCGAGATGAGGGCTCCCTTGAGCCAGCGCTCGCGCTCGATGCCGAACTGCCAGGCCAGCAGGAATGCCAGCGTCGCCAGCAGGTAGCCGATGCGCTCCAGCAGCCAGGCGTAGGCCAGCACGACCCCGAGGACCAGCAGCAGCCTCTGCCAGCGACCCTCGGGAAAGAAGCGGGCTGGCGTCGCCTCAGCGTCCGGCCGGGCCAGCCCAGGCGCGGCCCGGGCAAGCAGGCCGTCCTTGACCAGCCAGACCGCGGCCAGGATCGCCAGCGCAATCCCCAGGAAGAAGGGAAGGAATCCGGCGTCCGGCGAGATCACCATCCCGAGCTTGAGCCTGGAGTACGCGTAGACGGCCACGGCGATGCCGGCGGCAAGCAGCAGGACCGCGGCAGCCTTCTCCCACCTCGTCACGACGAATTCCTCCGACCCGCTGCCATGGTAGGGGCGCTCCTGCCCGGCGTCAAGCGCGAGATCCGAACCCGAGCGGCGCCGTCCCCGCCGCGCCCAGGCGCCCAGAGCGCCGGGCCTTGATCCGCCGTCTCGTCGTGTATGCTGTGGAGGATGCGCCCCGTGAGTGAGCCCGCCCGCAGGCTCGATCGCGTCTACACCTACGCTGACTGCAGGCTCTGGCGCGACGACGAACGATGGGAGCTGATCGAGGGCAGGGCCTGGAGCATGAGCCCCACTGCCACGATGCATCACCAGGCGATCGTGGCGACGTGGTGCATGGGCCGCCCTTGCGCCGTGTTCCGGGCGCCATTCGACGTTGTTCTGCCGGATCGCCCCGATCAGCCCGAGGACGAGGCGACGTCGGTTGTGCAGCCGGACGTGTCGGTCGTCTGCGAACGGTCCAGGCTCCGGGAATCGGGCCGCTGCGGCGCTCCCGATCTCGTCGTGGAGGTCCTGTCGCCCCACACCACCAACAAGGACCCGAACGACAAGTACGCCCTCTACGAGAAGCACCGCGTCGCAGAGAACTGGGTGATCGATCCCGGCAACGGCTTCGTGCAGGTATGCCGCACCGGCGCCGATGGCCGCTGCGGCGATCCGCTTCCGCTGAGAGGGAAAGGCGCGTCGCGAGGGAGCGAGCCCGCGGCGATCGCCGAGTCTCTGGCGTGCCCCGGTCTCGCCGTCCCGCTGGAGGAACCGTTCGCGGAGCCATGACGGTCGCCGCGCGTACCGGTGCGTGAGCGATGGGAGGTGGCGTGAGGGCCGGCGTCCCCGACCGGACCCGCGGGCCCGCTCGCGTTGAACGCGTGGGGCCTTAGGTGCTACGATGCTCACCCGATGATCGAGAACACGCGTCCGGACCTGACCGTTCTGGGTCGGCTGTTTTGGGACTACGCCGTGGATCCGGCGGAAATCCACGATGTGCTCGTGGGCAGGCGCAACAGTGTCGGACACATCACCGCGGAGGCAGCGTTCGTGCGGATGCTCGAGCGCTCCCACTGGTACGACATTGTCGCGCTCCTGGGCATCGCGCGCGCGACAAAGCTGCTGCGCGAAGAGACGGTCCGCATGATCCGGTTCGCGGACTTGAGGGAGCGTTATGAGCGCATCCGCAGAGTACTACACGGCGAAGCTGTATCCATTCCAGAATGGAGTCCTCAGGCTCGTCAGAGAGCTCAGTCTACCCTTCTATCTCACCGGTGGTACCGCTCTGAGCCGGCACTACTTCGGGATCAGGTACTCGGATGACATCGACCTGTTCGTGAACCAGGATGCGCGCTACAAGCGGCATGTCGACGTCCTGATGGCCGCTTTCGAGCGTGAGGAGGAATCGGGCGCGCTCGTGATCGACCGGCCCTCGACTCGCACCGGCGAGAACTTTACCCAGGTCATGCTTGCGCGGCGCGCCGGGCCCGCCGGTGTGTCGCTCAAGGTGGATCTCGTCAACGATACCGCGCCGCATCTCGGCCCGTTCGAAGACGATCCCGTGCTCGGCCGCGTCGACGGCTGGCGCAACATCCTCTCGAACAAGGTATGCGCCGCCTACCGATACGAGCCGAAAGACATCGTTGATCTGTGGGCGATCTCGCGGCAACGCAGCTTCACCTGGCCCGAGGTCCTGGGCGAGGCCCGGGCCAAGGATGCGGGAGTGGACGTTACTCTCATTTACGAGATTGTCCGCGGTTTTCCGCGGCAGGCCCTCGACCTGATCAAGTGGGGCCCCGCCGGGAGACCGCCGACCCTCATGGATGACCTCTCGGCGATGGCGGACGACATCCTGCGAGGCCAGGCCAACTCCCTGTTCCGAGCTTAGGCAAGCACATGCCCCACAGCACAGGAGAACCCGAGTGAAAGCCGTGACCCTCATCGTGGCAGGCGCCGGCAACCGGGGCACCGCCTACTCGCAGTACGCTCTCCAGCACCCCGAGCAGGCGCGCGTCGTGGGTGCGGCCGAGCCGCGCGACTACTACCGCGAGCGCATGGCTGCGAGCCACGCGATCGCGTCGAGCAGCATCTTTCGCGACTGGCGCGAAATGGCCGGCCGTCCGCGCATGGCCGACGCCGTGATCATCGCCACCCAGGACCGCATGCACCGCGAGTGCGCCGAGGCGTTCGCCGCAAAGGGCTACGCCATCCTGCTCGAGAAGCCGATGGCGAGCGACGAAGCCGACTGCCGCGCCATCGCGGCAGCGGCGCGCGCGAGCGGCCGCCTGTTCGCCGTCTGCCACGTGATGCGCTACACGACCTACACCACCAGGCTCAAGGAGATGCTCGACGCCGGGGCCGTCGGCGACATCGTGAGCCTGCAGCTCCTGGAGCCGGTCGGCTTCTGGCACCAGGCGCACTCGTTCGTGCGCGGCAACTGGCGCAACGAGGCCGAGAGCTCGTTCATGCTCCTGGCCAAGAGCTGCCATGACCTCGACTGGATCCGCCACCTGGTGGGCCGCCGCTGCCTCAAGGTGAGCTCCTTCGGCTCGCTCAAGCACTTCAGGCGCGAAGAGCGGCCCGAAGGCGCAGCCGAGCGATGCACCGACTGCCCCCTCAACGCCTCCTGCCCCTACTCCGCCCTCACCATCTACCTCGGCCGCCTGCGCGCGGGCCGCACAGGCTGGCCGGTGTCGGTCGTCACGCCCGAGCCGACCGAGGAGTCGGTGATCGAAGCCCTGCGCACGGGGCCGTACGGCCGCTGCGTCTACGCCTGCGACAATGACGTGGTCGACCACCAGATCGTGAACATGGAATTCGAAGGCGGACGCACCGCCTCGTTCACGATGACCGCCTTTACCGAGCAGCGCGACAGGCAGGTGCGCATCTTCGGCACCCGCGGCGAGATCTCCGGCGACGGCGCTGTGATCGATCTCTACGACTTTGCCAGCGACGCGCACACCCTCACCGACACCACCACCTCCGAGGCCGGCGCGCTCGCCGGTCACGGCGGCGGCGACTACGGCCTGATGCGCGCCTTCGTGGGCGCCCTCGCCACCGGCGACCGCTCGCTCGTGCTGTCGGGGCCGGAGGAGTCGCTGGAAACCCACCTGATGGTGTTCGCTGCCGAACGCTCGCGGCGCGAAGAGCGGGTGGTGAGACTCGCGTCTACGTGAGCTTGCCGCGTCCCTCGACCGGCCAGACGGCTTCGACGCGGCCGTCGCGCACGCCCAGCAGCTCGTCGTGCAGAAAGACCGTCGAGTCGCCGTAGCTCACGATGAAGTCGAAGCAGTCGCCGGCCCTGATGCGGGTGTCCGGCTGATCCAGCTCGACCGTGCCGTGCTCGGCCGACGGCCGGTACGGCCCGCAGGCCGGCAGCCCGACGGCGAGGGGCGACCGCGCCCAGGCGGGCAGCGCCTTGAACCCGGCATCGAAGATGATGCGCGTCGGGGTGGGACGGCTGGTGACCATCGTGCGCA
>CAZKGO010000171.1:0-7756 GCA_964552235.1 uncultured Spirochaetales bacterium
TGGCGCAGAACCCGCAGCGGGAGCCGGTGGACGACGCTGTCGGCTGGATGCAGGAATGGGCGGATGAGCGGGGCCTCGAGCTGGGCCCCGAGACCAACTTCCCGCAGTGGGACGGCAGCAGACCGGACTACGACCTGGCGATCAGCGGCGTGCTGGACCCGTGAGGGCCGCGGCGGCCTGAACCCACCCACGAAACCGAAACGCACCCGACGCCGCGTGGCGGCCTGCCGGCAAATGGTGTATAAACGAGCCGTGGAGTCACGGCTGGAGCCGCGGTCGGCCGGACGCGCCGCCCCGGGCGTTGCCGCGTTGCTGCGGATCACTCTGGCGACGCTCTCCGTGTACCTCATCGGCTATCCCTTCAGCGCCGCATTCGTCGTTACAGCAGCCCTCGCTGTGCTGCTGGGCCTCGGTGGTGCCGCGCGGGCAGTGACCGTCCTGTGGGGAAGGTTCATCTTCTGGATCGTGGGCCGCAACCTCGTCGTGCGCGGCGCAGCCACGATTGAGCAGGCGCGTCCGTGCATCGTCGTCGCCAACCACGCGAGCATGTTCGACATCCCCGCCCTGATGGCGGCGATTCCCGGCATCGTGATCATCGGACGCGACTGGCTCTGGCGCATCCCCGTCCTCGGCTTCCTCCTGACGCGGCTGCGGTTCGTGCCGATCGATACCTCGAGCCCCCGCGAATCCCTGCGTGCAATCGAGCAGGCGGTTCGAGCAGCGAGCGAAGGGCTCACCATCGGCATCTTTCCCGAGGGAACGAGAACCAGGACGGGCCAGCTTCAGGACCTCAAGCGCGGCTTTATCCGGGTCATGCGCGAGAGCGGCCGCGACCTGCTGCCCGTGGCGGTGCATGGAACCTTTGCGCTGAAGCCCAAGGGCCGGCTCACCGTGGATCCCCGCGAGCGAATCCGCGTCGAGGTCAAGCCGCCGCTGGCCCACGAGGAGCTCGCCCCGCTGCCGGACAGGCAGATCCTGCAGATCGTGCGTGCGGCTCTGCAGCACGCCCAAGGAGACCTGAGTGAGCAAGCGTGAAGGCTGGGGCTTCATCGTGAACCCGATCGCCGGCAGCGGCTTCGCAGCCACGTGCGAGGCGACCGCCAGGCAGATGATGAGCAGGCACGGGGTCGCCGGCGAGGTCGCCCTCACCCGCGGCAAGGGCCACGCCACGGAGCTCGCGGCCTCGTTTGCCGACAGGGGCTTCGCCTATGTCGTGGCCGTGGGCGGCGACGGGACCATGAGCGAAGCGGCCCAGGCTCTCGTAGGCCGCGCGGACGTGACCTTTGGCGGCGTCGCAGCCGGCACGGGCAACGACTTTATCCACATCCTCGGGTTCCCCGACCGGTTCGCCGACGCGCAGTGGGCCGCGCTCTTTTCCGCGACGACCGCGGCCATGGACGTGGGCCGGTGCAACGGCCGCTACTTTATCAACGGGATGGGGCTCGGGGTCGACGCCCAGATCGCCTACGAGAACTACCACATGGAAAACGGCGGTGAGGTGCGCAAGGGCGGCAAGTCGAAGTACACGTGGCACATCCTCAAGAACATCCTGCTCTACCGCGAAAAGCCCGTGCGCTTCACCATGGGCGGAAGCACGATCGAGCAGAAGAGCTTTCTCAACACCATCGCCAACGGCCGCAGACTCGCGGGCGGCCTGCACCTGACGCCCAGGGCCCTGGCCAACGACGGGCTGCTCGACATCTGCATGACGGACCCGCTGTCCCTGCCGGCCCGCTTCGGGATGCTCTCAGCGGTCACCAAGCAGGCTCACCTCGGGCGGCCCCGCGTCCACTACACCCAGACCGACAGGGCGACCTTCGAGTACGGCGACGAAGTCCCAGCGCACCTCGACGGTGAGCTGATCTTCGCGCGCCGCTTCGAGATCGACGTGCTGCCCGCATCGCTGCGGGTGATCATCGATCCCCAGGGCGGGCACTACTTCCGCAGGTGAGCGGGGGGCGAAGCTGTTCGGATGGGGCGCCTGCGGGCGCTGAATCTAAGCTGGTGTCTGCGTCGCCTGTTGTCGCCGGCCGCGGCCGCGGCGCAGCGACACGCCGAGAACGCGGCGGGCCAGAAGCACGCCCACGAACCACGAAGCGACCCTCATGAGCATGCCGGTCATAGCCACTCCGGCGCCTGCGACTGCGGCGATCGTTACGGGTGCCATCACTTTTCAGTATCGGCGCAACGCGCGAGCCGCCTGAGCGCGGCTGAGGCGGCCACGACCGCCGCCGCCCCCGCCTGCAGCGCCTGCACGAGCGAGAGCGGCCCGACGGCGCGGCGGGCGAGGGCGTCGACCGCGTGCAGCGACATCAGGTCCACGGCCGACACGATGGCATAGAAGATGAAGGCTGCGAGCGCGACTCTCGCTCCCGCCCCGACGGCGCCTGCGAGGCGGAGGGCCAGCAGCGCAAGGCCGACGCCGGCCGCGGGCACGGCGGCAACCAGCGCCTTCTGCAGCGGCGTGCGGAGGTGGTACCAGTCGCCCTCGACGGCCGCGGCTCGCAGCATCCGCGTCGCGTGCGGGCCCGCGGCCAGCAGCTCCCAGGCCGCGGCAGCGGCCGCAGCGGCGGCGACGGCGGCCCACAACAGGCGCTCCCGCAGCGCGGGGCCTGCGGCGGCGGTGCGCGCCGACAGCAGCGCAGCAGCCAGCAGCAGCGCGGCGACAGCCCAGCGGCCCGCCGCGCTCGAGCCGTCGGCAGCGGGCGGCTCGCCCGCGCTGAAGGCGCGCAGCCTCAGCAGCGGAGCGGTCGCCGGCGTGAAGCCTTCGGCCTTGACCTCGATGGGGCGAGTGACGGCCGCGCGGTCGTGGTCGCGCCACCTGCCGCTCGGGCTCGTGTAGGCGACGACCGTGATCGAGCGCAGGCCCTCGCGAGGCACGACCTGCGGCGCAAAGGAGTGGGAGGCGGGCGCTTCGCCGATCTGCTGCCTTCCGCCGCTGGAGAGGAATCGGCGCGCGACGCCGTTGCGGTCGCTCCAATGCAGGTCCACGACGAGCCAGGTGGGTGTGCGCGCGTCCGTGATCGTGATCCGCACGGGAAAGGGCTCGCCTTCGATCGCGTGAGCCGGGGCGTCGACCACGAGCCACGCCGCGCGGCCGTCGAGCCGGTCGAGCGCGAGCCATGCAGCGACGGAGAGGGCAGCCAGCGCGGCGGCGAGTGCAGCGGCCCTCACCGCGATCCTCGGGTTTCGGGCGTCCCGGCCGGCCTCTCGAGCACGGCGCCGAGCGTAGCGGGAGCGGCCGTCCGGCGTCAACGCAGCGCCGCCGCGCGGGAAATTGACACTGGGTCGCCCGGCGTCTACACTGGCCGCGCTTATGGCTGTGCCCAGGACCCTGGAATCCGCGCGGCGAAAGGCGATCGCCATCGGATCCGGAAAGGGAGGGGTGGGCAAGTCCACCACGGCCGTCAACCTGGCGCTGTACTACGCCCGAAAGGGCAAGCGCGTCGCTCTCATCGATCTGGACCCCCTTTCCGACATCGCCACCATCCTCGACCTCAACCCCGCCGAGGCGGTGCTCACAGGCGGCAACGGCTCCGCGGGCGGCGCCGGCCTCGAGGCCGAGGTCAACCGCGTGTTCGCTAACCTCGACCTGATCTTTCCCCGGCCCAAGCTCGACGGCAGGAACCGCGAGCGGGCCCTGCAGAAGCTGTTCGCCGAGTTCCTGCACAAGGCCGGTAAAAGCTACGACGTGCTCCTCATGGACCTGCCGGCGGGCAGCCGCTACGAGGACAACCTCTTCTACCTTCCCTTTGCCGCCAACCTGGTGGTCGTGACCAACGCGGAGCCGACCGCGCACGTGTCGACCGGAGGCTACCTGCGCAGCGTGCTCGAGCTGGGCTCGCCGCCGGCCATCGGGCTGTGGCACAACCGCTACGCGGCGCTCGCCGACGCTCAGTTCGACGGCCGCGACGTCGTGGGCAACTACAACCGCAACGTGCCCCGCGAGCTGCAGATTCCGCGGGCGGAGGCCGCGCGCATCGAAGACCTCGGGTTCGTGCCCCGCGATCCGGCTCTCGACCTGCTGCAGTCCAACCCTTCGATCCTCATCAACGTCTACCGGCGGATGCTGGACGTCGTGGAGGTGATCCAGGAGCAGCGGCTCACCAACCTGCTGTCGGAGCTCGAGCTCGCCGGCCACAGCCTCGAGCTGGTGCGCCACTACCTGATCGCCAATCCCAAGCTTGAAAACCTGGACGCCTGCGTCGACGGCCTCCTCGCCTACGTCGAGCGCATCGCCGCCGAGCAGGGCCGCCCGTCACGGCTGCCCGGAGGGGCGCGCGCGATGCGCCGCGCGCTGCGGGGGGTGCTCGAGGTGATCCGGCAGGACAGGCTGCGCGAATTCCTCGCCGGCCTGGCCGGGATGCTGGCCCAGGAGATCGCGCGGCAGGAGGAGGCGCGGCGGCCCTTTGCCGCGGGAACGCCCGTGCCCGTCAACCGCGCGATCGACAAGCGGGTGAGCCGGCTGCTGATGTACCTGAACCTGAGCGTTCCCGACCTCGACAACGTGCTGCGAGGCAGCGCCGGGGTGCTCCTGGTCTACTTCGCTCTCTACAAGCTGCTGCAGTCGCGCAGCATCGTGCGAGTCATCTCGGAGTTCATACCGAAGAAGGCGAGCAGCCGGGGCACGCGCGTGCGCAACCGGCGGGAGCAGATCCGCGCGCTGGTGGAGAACAGCGCGGACTACCGCAGGCGCTTCTTCGGCCTGGTCAAGGCGCTGTACCCGGTCTACAACCGGCAGGTGGCCGCGATCGTGCGCACCTTCGAGCTGCAGAACCTGGTGCTGCGCAACGAGAAGGGCGAGGTCAAGCGCGACGCCTACCTCAAGCTGCTGGTGAGCTTTCTCCACGACTCGCTGAACTGCGGGCTGAGCGTGATCGTGGGCTTCAGCCACAGGCCGGCCTCGCGCGCCTTTGCCCAGGGCGCCGATCGCCTGCTCGCCCGCGTCGAAGGCGCCTCGTAACCGCGCTCGCGTGCGCGCTGGCGAACCTCGCCGGGATGCCGTAGGATCCGAGGCGGTCGAGAGCATGTTGAAGCCCGAGGAGATACGGCAGTTCGCCGAGCGCAGCGGCATCCACGCCGTGGGATGGTTCGCGGCCTCGGACTTTGCCGACTACCTGGCGACTGTCAGAGAAGCGGCGCGCTACCATAACATCGTCTATCGTCCGCTCGAGGCCTTTCTGCAGGCGGGTCGAGTCCCCGACGGGATCCGCACCGTGATCGTGCTCGTGATGGACTACTACGTGGAGTCGAGCGAGCAGCCTGCCGGCTGCAGGCTTTCGAACTACTCGCGGGCCTGCTGGAGCACCGTCGACCCCAAGGCCGAGGCGCTGGCCGCGTTCCTGCGGGCCAAGGGAGTGCGCGCCGAGAGGCTCGACCTCCCGCAGCGCGCCGCCGCCTGCCGGGCGGGCCTGGGCTTTGTCGGAAAGAACGCGCTGTTCTACGCGTACGGGCTGGGCTCGTACGTCGGCATCGCCTCGATCGGCACCGATGCCGCCATCGAGGGCGCCCTCCCCGGCGAGGAGCGGGTGACCGACCCGGCTTGCTCCGACTGCGACCGCTGCGTGGCAGCCTGCCCGGTCTCGGCCATTCCTCCCGAGGGATACCGGATCGACCCGCTGCGCTGCCTCTCTTTTGTGAACCGTCACCCCGACGAGCCGCTGCGGCTCCTGCCGCGCGAAGGCAAGGGGCTCCAGCGCTGGCTCCACGGCTGCGAGACCTGCCAGAACGTGTGTCCGCTGAACAGGCCGATCGCCCACAGGGGCGATGCCGTGCTGCCCGCCGAGCTGCAGCTCGAAGGCATGGCAGTGCCCAACGCCGCCGCAGTCTCGCGCGAGACGATCGATTCAGGTCTCGGTTCGGTCACCTCCGCCGGCTATCGGGAGTACCTCCGGCTGCTGCTCTCCGCGCCCCGCACTTGAGGGGCTCGGGAGAGCAGCGACTTGTCCGAGGCGTCCTGGCTCATCGCGACCTTGGTTCCGGGCTTGGTCGGGGTGGCAGCCTGGATCTTGTTCTTGGGACATCTTTTCAATTACCCGGCGCCTACTCTTTGGCCGACGGAAGTGCTATTCTTACATTCGGCGCTGCCATGGAGACCCACGACCGCCCATCGATCCATCCGGACATCGTTGACCTCGTCGAGGAATACCGCGATCGCTGCCTCTGGTTCCTGAAGCCGGACTTTGTTCCGTCGACGGTGCAGGAGGCCGAGTACGCACTCGACCTGATCGAACGGTACGGGGACCGCAGCGCCTACGTTCGCGCCGAGAAGCTCAGGCAATGGCTGTCACGCCTTTCCAGGCCGCAATCCTGCGACTCCTAGCGTCCGCGCGCAAGCGGCGCGGCGACAGCTACGTGGCGGGCGGGGTCGCGCTCAACGCTCTGCTGTCAGCGCCTCGCGTCTCGCGGGACATCGATCTCTTTCACGACACCGAACAAGCGCTCGCCGCGACCTGGGAGATGGATCGCAGAACTCTTGCGGCGGATGGCTTCGAGGTCCGCGTTGTGCGCGAGGCTTCCGGCTTTGTGGAGGCCGTGGTGCAGCGAGAAGGACAACGATCGAGCCTCCAGTGGGCACGCGACAGCGCGTACCGTTTTTTTCCTTTGGTCGAGGATCCGCTGATGGGGCTCGCCCTCCATCCCTTTGATCTGGCCACGAACAAGGTGCTCGCGATGGCAGGTCGGTTGGAGGTCCGCGACTGGGTCGATGTTCTGAGTTGCGATCGGAGGCTGCAGCCGCTTGGCTACCTGATCTGGGCCGCCTGCGGAAAGGATCCCGGCTACAATCCCCGGTCGCTGCTCGCCGCGGCGCGACGGCAGCGCTACAGCCAGGCAGAGGTCGATACGCTGGACTTCGAGGGCAAACCGCCGGATGCTGGCGCGCTCGGTCGGCAGTGGCACGACGCGCTGGATGGCGCTTCGCGCCTCATCGGGTTGCTGCCTGCCGAACGTGTGGGCACCTGCGTACTGATGCAGCGCGACGAACTGTGCACCCTCGATTCTGCTGCTCTTGGCGACGCCCTCACCCGCGGCGTGATCTCCTACCACGCTGGGCGGATCGGCGGATCCTGGCCGGAGGTCACGGCGTAGCGGCACGACTGCGGGAGACGCCGCGCCGATGTCTCGGGGCCGCATCGTGACGCAGCATCCGCGCAGAACCCGGGCCAGCGAGACTCCCATCGAGCGGGCAGGTCAATGGATTGTCGCCCCCCATCCTCAGGCAGCGGAGGCGGTCGGGCCCCCGTGGCGCGAATCGCCAAGACGAGATTCCTTGCTGCGACTTCATGCAGCACAGGTGATGGCGAAAGCCTACCGGGAAAAGGACACGTCCCAGGTGTCGTCACCGATCACATCGAGCACGCACGACCCAGCCGCAGCTATTTCTGCTGTCGCCGTCTGCTCCGGCGCGATGGAGTTGCGGCACAGATCCGTGACGAGGGCGCCCGTCCAGCCGCCCGAAGCGCCCGGGACCTGTCCACGGCCGGCGAAACCGCCGCCAGAGAGGGCGCGGGCGGGCAGCGCGGCTGAGCGGCCGCCGCATCAACATATGCGAGCGTCTTCGCGCGCCGCGGCTGATATGTTGAGAATAATCCATACTATCGCTCGCCCCGCACTCCCGCTACAATTCCGGCCAATCGCGGACTGAGTTGCCATGCGCCGCGCGCACCCGTGGTGACGAAACGAGTGATAGGATAGGGGGGAGCGGCGCCGGGGTGTAGGTCGGCCTCTTCCTTGGTGCGGGGGAGCCCGAGACTGA
>CAZKGO010000172.1:0-7662 GCA_964552235.1 uncultured Spirochaetales bacterium
TGCGCCGGCTCGACGCCGGCGTGCTCGCCCGGCGGCCCGCCCTGCCCGCGAGCCTCGCCGCGCACCTCGAGGCGGTCGCCGCGGACGAGAGCTCGCGGGCGCCCGCGCTGCCGTGGTACCTCGACGCGAGCGGCGGGCCGGCTCTGCCCCACGCCGCCGACGCCGCTGCCGTCGCCGCCGCGCGAGCCGCCCTCGCCGCGCACCTGGCCGCGGCGGGCGTCGCCCTGCTGGAGGCGCGGGCTGCCGTGGTGTGGGAGGACCGCTTCAACGCGGCGGTGCTCGAGACCGGGAACAAGGCCCTGTGCGCCTGGCGCTTCGTGGCCGGCCACCTGCGCGATGTTTGGCGGCTGTACGGAGAGGAGCGCCCCCTGGTCGTCCTCGACCGGCAGGGCGGCCGGCTGTTCTACGGGCGGCTGCTCGAGCGCCTGTTCCCCGAAGCGCGCTGCTCGGTCGGATCCGAAGCGGCGGAGGCGAGCCGCTACGAGATCCGCGGCCACGGTCGCGTCCTGAGGCTGGAGGTGCGCGCCCGCGCCGAGAGCGGCCACCTGCCCGTAGCCTTCGCCTCGATGATCGCCAAGTACCTGCGCGAACTGCTGATGGGCCGCTTCCAGCGCTACTGGGCCGCGACGGCACCTGACGTGCGGCCGACCGCGGGCTATCATACGGATGGAGAACGCTTTCTGCGGGAACTGGCTCCCTGCCTGCGGCGCCTGGAAATCCCGGCCGGAAATCTTGTCCGGCTTTGTTAGAAAAAACGCGTCTCGTCTGTTAAAAGATACACTCCCCCTGCCGACAATAGCTGCGGAAAGAAGCCTTCTTATAAGTCCTTATGGGACAAGCCGTAATAGAAATACGGCTGAGCGGCAGCCGTTGGCACACCGCTTGCAACGATGAGGGCAGGAGTAGGAGCATGTTGCTGAAGAAGCGGGAAAGACAACAGGACGCCCTGCGTTCCTATTTCGACCAGATCAAGAAGACCGCCCTGCTGACTGCGGCCGAGGAAAAGGCGCTGTCGCGCCGGGTGCAGAAGGGCGACGACGAAGCCTTCCGCCAGCTCGTCGAGGCCAACCTCAGGCTTGTCGTCAAGATCGCCAAGGCCTTCATGACCTCCGACCTCTCGCTGCTGGACCTGATCCAGGAAGGCAACCTCGGCCTCATGCGCGCCGCCTCCAAGTTCGATCACAAGAGGAACGTGCGCTTCTCCACCTACGCCTCGTGGTGGATCAAGCAGGCGATCGTGCGGTCGCTGTCGAACAAGCGCCGCGCGATCCGGCTGCCCCACCGCAAGGAAGAGCTGCTGCGCAAGATCAGCAAGGCGACGAGCAGCCTCTCCCAGACGCTGATGCGCGAGCCGACCGACGACGAGATCGCGAACGAGGTCGGCGTCGGGATCGGCGACGTGCGCAGCCTCATGGGCATGTCCTACAGCGTCGTCTCCCTCGACGGCGACTCCAACGACGACTCGGGCTCGCTCAAGGACGTCTTCGAGGACTACTCCTACGACCCGGGCCAGGAGCTGATGCGCAAGAGCCTGCGCGAGGACACCCTGCGCTCGCTCGACATGCTGCCGGTCAAGGAAAAGGAGATCCTGCTGTACCGCTACTCGTTCCACGGCGGCAAGCGGTACACGCTCAAGAAGATCGGCGACAAGATGGGAATCTCGCCCGAGACCGTGCGTCAGATCGAGATCCGTGCCCTCAGGAGACTCGGTGAGACGGCTTCCGAGCTCCGGGCTTATGTGTGCAACTAGATCCAGGCGGTTTCGCCCGGCGCGAGCCGGGGCTGGATCTGCCCGGCTCCGCCGGGCCCGATGCGCCTGAAAGCCGGTCCCTCCTCCTCCTTGCGACGAGCCGTTCCGTTGGAACGGCTCGTTCTTTTTGGACGCGAGGAGCAAGAATGAAGGCTTCGGCCGGGCGGCCCTACCTGTACTCGTCGAGGTCGGCGCCGCGCGGGTCGACCGGCGGCCGGGCCGGGTCGAGGTCCTCTTCGCGCGTGCGCCGGCGCGCCCACCGGTCGTACCAGGCCGCCTGCTCCTCGCCGCTCATGTCGCCTGGGCTGTCTTGGGCGAGGGCGCGATGGCGCAGGCTGAAGAGCGTGACCGCCGCGGAGACCGACAGGTTGAGGCTCTGGGTGAAGCCGCACATCGGGATGAGAAAACGGCCGTCTGCACCGGCGATCGCCTCGGGGGACGCGCCGCCTTCTTCGTTGCCGAACACGAGGGCGAGCGGCTGCCTCGCCGCCTCCTCCGCGAGGGCGTGGGGGTCCACGATCGCGTCGGCGCCGAGGTCGGCCACCAGGATGCGGAAGCCTTGGGCGCGCAGGTCCGCGTACAGCGGCTCGACGTTCCGGTAGACGCGCAGGTCGATGTAGAGGTGCGCGCCGTGCGTGACCTGCCGGTTGACCTTGAAGGTGTTGCGGGAGGTGATCACGCACACGCGGTGCACGCCAAAGGCGTCGCACGTGCGGACCACGGCCGAGGCGTTGTGCGCGTCGTAGCAGTTGTCGACGACGACGCACAGGCGCACGGTCCTGCGGGCCAGCACCTGGCGGTAGCGCTCGCGCCTGCTCTCGGACAGCAGGCGATCGTAGGGGTGGGGCCCTACCGGCGACGGGAGGCTCCTGCGGAACGCGTGGGCTGGGGCCTGCTTCATGGCAGCCGACACTCTATGGGGAGGGGCCCGCGCTGTCCAGACGGGCCCGCGGGGGCGGCGTCGCCGCGCGGCGTGAGCGTCGCGCCCGCCTAAGGGACGCCGTCGCGCGGCCCAGGCGCCCCGCCCGCGGGGGTGGTCACTACGCGCAACTGTGGTGCGGCCCGGGGGTGGTCCCGGCGCGCCCCGAGGGGTAAATTCGGAGAGATCATGAAAACGAAGGCTGCGGCTTCGCTGTTGATTGTGCTGCTGGCGCTCGCGGGCCACGCCCAGAGCGGCGGCGACCAGGAGCTCTTCCGCGAGGCGGAAGACCACTACCGGACCGGCAACACGCTTCTCGCCCTCGAGCGGTTCGAGGACTTCGCCCGGCGCTACCCGCTGTCGGACCGGATGCCGGACGCCCAGTACCGCATCGGAGTCTGCCAGTACAAGCTCGGCCGCTACGCCGAGGCGCTCGAGACATTCCGGCGCGTCCAAAACCGGTACGCTACGACCCGCTACCTCGACCTCGTCACCTTCTGGGCGGGCATGGCCAACTACCACCTCGGCCGGTGGGGCGACGCCGTGGCCGCCTTTGAGCGCTTCGACGGCCGCCTCGCCGATCCCGAGCCGAACGCCCAGGCGCTGCTGTACCGGGGACTGAGCGAGATCGAGCTCGGCCTCCCGCAAGCGGCCGCCCGCTCGCTCGAGCGGCTGCTCGCCGACTACCCGAAGAGCCCGCTGCGGCCCCACGCTCTGCTGCGCCTGATGGACCTGCACCTGCGCGGCGGCGACGCGGCAGCCGTGCTCGCGATCGACGTGGGCGAGCTGCCCGCCGATTGGCAGGCCCGCGGCCGCCTCTACCACGCCGAGGCGCTCTGGCGCCTGGACCGCAGGCAGGAGGCGGCCAGGCTCTACGAGTCGCTTCGCGGCGAGGAGCCGGCTGTCGCCACCTTTGCCTACCAGCGCCTGTTCACCCTGGCGCAGGCATCCCGCGACCTCGCTGCCATGGAGAGCCTCGCCAAGGGGGCCGAGAGCAGCCTGGCAGGCGAGCCGGCGCTGCTCGAGGACCTGTGGCTGCGCGTGGGGGCCGAGAGCCTGCAGAGGAGCGACCTGGAGTCGGCCGGCTATTTTCTGCGCCGCGCGTGGGAGCGCGGCGAAGCGGCCGCCCCGGGCGCCGAACGCAAGACCGCTCCCGCCCTCCCTCTCTACCTGGCCGAGACCCACATCCGCGGAGGCCGCCTCGACGAAGCGGCTGCGGTGCTCGCCGCGCCCGGCGCGGGCGACTCGGCTGCCGTGACCATGCGCCTGGCCGACGTGCGGCTGATGCAGCAGCGGTTCGCCGACGCGGCCTCACTCTACGAGCGGGCCGCAGGCAAGGCCGCCACGCCCGCCGAGGCCGACGAGGCCCGGCTGCTGCTCGCCTACTGCCGCTACCGCCTCGCAGACCATGCCGCGGCGGCGGCGATCACGACGCGGCTGCTGTCGGCGGGCGCTCCAGCCGCGGGAGCCACGCCCGCGCCCGCGCAGGCGCGGCTGCGGCAGGAGACGCTGCGGCTGCACGCCGCGATCCTCGCCGCGCAGGGCTCGCTGGAGCCCGCATCGGCGGCGCTCACCGAGCTGCTCGCCTCCTCGCCGGGGGACCAGCGCGCGAGCCTCGACCTGATCCGCATCCTGTTCAGCCGCGGCGACTATCGCGAAGTGGTGCGGCGAGCCGAGGCGGCGGGCACGCCGTCGCAGCCCTACGGCCGCGTGGCCACCCGCTACTACAAGGCGCTCGCCGAGGTGGCGCTCAAGCGCCACGGCGAAGCCCTCGAGAGCCTGCAGGCCCTCACGCCGGCCGAGACAAAGGCGGCGGGCCTCTCGGCCCTCGACCCCTACGTTCTCTACTACACGGCCTGGGCGCAGTACCGGCGGGGCAACCTCACCGCGGCCCGCGACGTGCTGTTCAAGCTGATCGACGCCTACCCGGCTCACTCGCTGCGGCAGGAGTCGCTCTACCTGGCCGGTTGGTGCCTGTTCAGCCTGTCGGACCATCGCCGGGCCCTCGCCTTTTTCAAGGAAGTCTCGGAGAGCTCGGGCCCCCGCGCCGAGGCGGCGACGCTGCTGTACGGCAAGAGCCTCGCGGCGCTCGGACGCAACGAGGAGGCGCTGCCGGTCTTCCAGGCGCTCGGCCGCTCGCGCGGCGACCTGGCCGACGACGGGCGATTCGAGGCCGCCGCCACCCTCGCTGCCCTGGGCCGCGTCGAGGCGGCAGCGGCCGCGTACCGCGAGGTGGCGACGGCTTTTCCCGCGAGCCCGCTCGCCGAAGAGGCGATGTACCGGCGGGGAGCGCTCTTCCGCGAGGCGAACCGCAGCGCCGACGCCGCGGCCGCCTTTACCGACTACCGCACGCGCTTTCCCACGGGTGCGCAGGTCGACGGCGCCCTCTACTGGGGCGGGTTGTCCTCTCTGGAGAGCGGCCACCCCTTTGGCGCGGTGCTGCTGTGGGAGATGCTCGTGGACCGCTACCGCGTGAGCCCCTACCGGGTCGACGCTCTCAAGCGCATGGCCGCGATCTACGAGCAGCGGGGCGAGCCGGACCGGGCCCTGGCTCTGCTACAGAAGCTCGCTTCCGATTATCCCGAGGAGGCGGCGGGCGCCCGCGAGAGCATTCAGCGCCTGCGCCTGGTGCAGGCCGGCTCCGGCGAGCGCGAGGCCGCGCTCCAGGTCAGGATCCAGCGCGAGGGCGGCGCCTCGAGCGCCGCGGGCAGGGCCGCGATGCTCGAGCTGGCCGGGCTCTACGTGCACGGCAGGCCGGCCAAGCCCGAAGAGGCGCAACGCCTGCTCGCCGCGGTTCTCGGCAGCGGCGATGCGGCGCTCACGGCCAGGGCCCGCTACCTGTCCGGAGAGCTGCGCGACAGCAAGGGCGAGACCGTCGAGGCGGCTCGCGAGTTCCTCGCCGCCGCGGTGGCGGCCCCGAACGATGTCGACCTCGCGCCGTCGGCGCTCTACCGGGCAGCCGAGGCGATGAGCCGCGCGGGCAAGCGTGAGGACGCGCGGCAGCTCGTCGAGCGCCTGGAGCGCTCGTTCCCCGGCTCCTCCTGGACGCTGGAGGCGCGCAGGCTTCTGGAGGTGAGCCGATGAACGGACCCAGGCTGTCCTTTGCCGTTGCTGCTCTGATGGCGATCTCGGCCGCCGCGGCCGTGCCGCAGCCGGTCGACGCGGGCGAGCCCGAGCTGGTCCTGCCGCAGGTCGTGGTGCGGATCGAGGACCCGACTGTCGAGCGCGTGGTCCCGGGGATGCCGGGGGATCAGGATCTGCTGCCGCCCGAGCGCGTGCCTCCATTGCCCGCGCTCGCGGAGCTGGCCGTGCGCGACCTGCAGCCGCCGTCGGCGCTGCAGGGCGAGCCGGCCCTCGAGGCCCGCAAGGACAGCGGGCTCGCGGCCGAGGCGGTGCTCGGCGCGGGAACGCTCAGCCACACCTACGGCCGGCTGGGGATCTACCGAACGGGCGAAGGACCCCGCTTCAGCCTCCGTTTTCTCCACGAGATGAAGGACGGGTTCGGCGGCGAGGACCCCGGCGCCGGCTTCCATCGGCGCGACGACCAGCTGGAGGCGACGGTGAGGACCCGCGGCGAGCATGTGGAGCTGGACGCCGAGGGATTGTTCCGCGACTCCGAGCGCGGCCTGCAGGATCTCGGCCCCTACTATGCCCGCACGCTGCGCGACCTGCACGCGTCGGCCGACGCCGCCTGGCTGCTGACCGACCGCTTTGCCCTCACCGGCGGCCTCGAGGGCGAGTACGCGTCGGACCTGCTCTCCGGGCCGAGCGGAGGGGCGAGCTCCCTCAGCGAAGCCGAGACCCGGTGGACGCCCGGCGTCGGCGCGCGCTACCGCGTCGAGCGTTTCGAGACCACGCTGGAGGCCACGTACCGCTACGCGGCCGGCATCGACGAGCGTCACCGCGTGCGCATCGACTGGGCCGCGGACTGGGATCCGAACGAGAAGATCGGGCTCAAGGCCCAGGTCGGCTGGTTCTGGAGCCCGGATCTCGACAGCCTCTTCCCGTTCCAGGTCGCCTTTTCCGGCGCGCTGCCCCGCTTCACGCTGGACGCGAGCGGCGGCTACAGGGTGAGCGAGCTCGACTGGAGCACGCTGCTGGCCGCCCACCCGCTGGCGCTCATCGGCAACGACACCGAGGACAACAGGGGCTGGTTCGCCGACGTCCGCATCGGCATCGCCGTGGCCGCGGGCTTCTCGCTGCAGACGCGCGCCGCATGGGCGCGCGAGGAGGCGATGCCCGACCCGCAGCTGCTTCCGGGCGAAGTCCTCGACGCTGCGACGGGGCTGTTCGCGTTCTCCCAGATCGAGGCCGAGCGCCTGACGATGAGCGCGGGGCTCAAGTGGAACCCGAGGCCGATGGTGGGCCTGGCCGCTGCGATCGACGCGGAGCTGTTCGAGCACCCGCAACTGGAGCCGCGTTACCTGCTGCGCTTCGACGCCGAAGGCTCCGAGGCTTCGGGCCGCTGGGGGGCCGGGGCCGCGGCGCGGTTCGAGCTCGACAGCGGCGGCGACCCCTCGGACACGCTGCTGCCGATCGTGGACGGGCACGTGTTCTGGCGCGTGTCGACGCCGGTGACGCTGAGCGTCGAAGGCGAGGACCTGCTCGCCTGGCTGCTCGACGACCCGCGCACACGCCTGGCGCCGTTCGTCGAGCCCGGCACCGGCGTGATCTTCAAGGTGCAGATCAACCTGTAGCGAGGCAGGGGAATGGAAGCCATGGAAGACCGCAGACCGGACCGGATGCCCGCGAGCGCGCTCCTGGCGCTGGCCCTTCATGCGGCGCTGGTGCTCGCCTTCGGTCTGTTCGGCGACATCGGGCCCTCGGCTCCGCCGGTCCCCGTCACCGTGACCTTTGAGACCGTTCTGCCGCTGGAGCCGCACCCTCGCGCCCCCGTCGAGGCGCCGCGGGCGGCCACGCCCGTTCCGCAGCCGCCCCCGTCGCCCGCGGCCACGCCGTCGGCGGCGCCTGCGGCGTCGGCTCCGGCCGCCGC
>CAZKGO010000173.1:0-7304 GCA_964552235.1 uncultured Spirochaetales bacterium
GAAGAGATGCTGCGCTGGCTCAACGGCCAGATGCTGCTGTTCCTGGGCACCTTCTTCGGGCCCGAGGAGCCCCAGCCGCTGGACTGGCAGTTCGAGGGCCTGCCCGAGGAGATAGACGACCCCTTCCTGCCAAGACCACCCTGAGACGTTTGACCCGGCCCCTCGCGCCCCGCTACGCTTGTCTCGTGGAGCAGCGCTCGTTCACCGCAGCGGTCGATGACGACGGCCGCCGCCTGGACCGCGTCGCGCGACGGCTCTTTCCCGGCGCGCCGCTTGGCCGCATCTTTCGCGCGATCCGCACGGGTGCGGTCCGCCTGAACGGGCGCAAGGCGTCGCCCGCGAGCCGCGTGGCTGCCGGCGACGAGATCTCGGCCGCCGGTCTGGAGGCGCCGGCAGGCAGGCCGGCGGAGCCGCGGCGGACGGACGGGCGCGCTGCCGCGGCCTTCGTCATATTCGAGAACGAGCATGCCCTCGCCCTGAACAAGCCCGAAGGAATGCCCGTCCACGGCCCGGACTCGGCCGAGGAGTTGGTGGCGGCCTGGCTCGAGGGCCGCAGAGATTCGCTGTCGTTCCGGCCGGGGCCGGCGCACAGGCTTGACCGCGGCACTTCGGGGCTGCTGCTGTTCTCCTGCAGCCTGCGGGGAGCGCAGGAGCTGACGCGCCTGTTCCGCGAGCGCTGCGTCGCCAAGGAGTACCTGGCGGTCGTAGAGGGCATAGTGGCGCGCGACGAAACCTGGGAGGACCGCATCGCCTACGACCACGCAAGCAGGCGCGCCGAGGCCGGTGAGCAGGTGGCGCTGACGCGCGTCGAACCGGTTGCCGGCAGTGACAAATTCACATTGCTGGCCTGCTCTCCGCTCACGGGCCGCACGCACCAGATCCGCGCCCAGGCCGCGCTCCACGGCCACCCGCTGGCCGGCGACGCCAAGTACGGCGGCAGATCGGCTGGCGGCTACCTGCTGCATTCACTGGCGCTCCGCGTCGGGGAGAGCACGGAGCTGCTCGGCTTCGAGCGCCTGGTGGCGCCCCTCCCGCAGCGGTTCCTGGAAGCGACGGCTGCGATGATCGGTCCGCAGGCAGCCGCGGCTGCGCTGGCACGGCAGCGAGCGCTGCAGGATGCTTCTACCGCAGGGCCTCCAGGCGCGAACGCGCCTGCGAGTCCTCCTGCAACTTGAGATAGGCGGCGAGCGCGGCCTTGGTCTTGTCCAGGTCGACGATCGCATACTGGTAGACATCGGCCAGGGTGAGGTAGAGCGCGGGGGCGCGCTCGCCCTCGGCGATCAGCTGCTCCAGCAGCGCCGCCGACTGGCCTGGCTCTCCGCTCTTCAGGAGGTAGACCGCCTTGAGATAGCGCACGTCGATGTGCGAAGCCTTGACCGCCTCGGCGCGCGCCACGAGGGCACCGGCCTCGCCAAGGTTGCGCTGGGCGAGAGCCTCCTCGAGCCGCGAGAGCAGCTGCTCGAGCGATGTCACCTTGAGGTAGAGCACCTGGCTCTTGTCCGTAAAATCGAAGGCGACCTCGAGGCGCTCGTAGCCTTGTTTCGACACAGCGATCGCGTGCGGGCCCCGTGTGAGATCCTGCACGGTGAAGCGGCCGCTCAGGTCGGTGCTCGGGCCGGCTGCGCCGTCGACGTCGACGCGCGCCCCCTGGCACGGCTCGTTGCGGCCGTCGTAGACCATGCCGAAGAGCGGTGCCTTGTCGAACGCCTGCACGTCGGTCGCCGCCTTCGAGAGGCATGCGCCCAGAACCGCACACGCAAGCGCAGCCCCCGCTGCTCTGCAAAGCCTCGAAGCACCCACTCACTTCCCCCTTTTCAGAACGTAGAGGCTGCCGTCGTGCTCCGCGATCAGCTCGCCGGGCCGCTCCTCGACCAGGCGCCAGTCTCCCGCGCCTGCCGAGACGGGAACGACCTTTCCCGTGCGCCTGTCCTTGAAGAGGAACCGCTCGCCGTCAACGTCGGACACGAAACCGACATAGGCGAGCCAGTCCGCAGCCACGGGCGGGCTCGCGGTGGGAGGCGCGGGAGGCGGCGGTGGCGGCTGCGGCACGGGCGGACGCCAGCCGAACAGCCCGGCGATCTGCTCGGGCGACGCGGGCTGCGGCAGCTCGGCGCCGGCAGCGGGGCCTCGCGTAGCCGCCGGCGCAGGCGGCGGCCCCTCGGCAGCGGCCGGCAGCCGCGGCCCGCGCGGGAGCGCCAACGCTGCCGCCAGCGCGAGCACTGCCGCAACAGCCGCGATCTCGACCGCTCTCTTTGCCGCTCTCGTCATAGGTGCGGTTCCGCCTGACCCCGGTTACAGCGTAGCTGACCGGCGCCCGGCGCGCAACTGCGCGGCCAGCCGCCCTTCGCGCGGTTATGCGCCGGCTCTTTCCGCGACGGGGGCGCCTCGACTGCCATGGCGTCATCAACGTCTCCTCGTTCCTGGCAGTGAGCGTCTTTCACGTCTCGCTGTTCATCGGGGTGTACGGGCTCTGGCTCGATCCGAAAGAGGCATCCCACCGCCTCTTCTTCCTGACGACCGGGACCGCGGCGGCGTGGAACCTGCTGCCCGCCTTCATGTTCTCCGCGCCGACAGAAGAAAGGGTGTGGTTCTGGTTCCGACCGGCTGCGAGCGTGGCGATGGTCTTTGCCCCTATCACGCTGCATTCTGTCGTCGCCCTGACCCGGACGGCCCACAGGCGGTGGCACCTGCTGGCCCTTTACGCGCTGTCGTTTCCCGCGCACTACGGCAACTGGACCTCCTATTTCATGTACAACGCACTGATGCGTGTCGGGAGGGAGTGGATCTTCCTGCCCGACTACGGCTGCTTCTGGTTCTACTACTGGGGCGTGTACACCCATGGCATCATCATCCTTTGGCTCGTCCTCCTGCACAACTGGAGGAAGTCCTCGGTCTCGGCGCGGGTTCGCCAGCAGGCGCGCATCATCTCGTACAGCCTTCTCGTTTTGGTGCTCGTGGCATCCGTTCCGGACAACCTCTTCGTCCACACGATCCCCATGCCCGCGCTCACACCGGTTTACTTCGTGTCCGTCATTGCGGGCACCGCGTACGCCATGGTTCGATACAGATTCCTCTCCATCACCCATGCGACCGTGAGCAGAGACATCGTCGACAACATGGATGCCTCGATCGTCCTGCTGGACACCAACGGCCGGATCGTCGGCATCAACAGGAAGGCGGAGGCAGTGCTGAACGTGGCGGCCAGCCGGGCGCTGGGGCGGCCCGTAGAGTCCGTGATCGGCCAGGGTCGACTCCTGGTCGAAGGTCTGCGCAGGGTCATGGCGGGCAGGGCGGACGGCCAGTCGTACCTCGTGCAGATTCCGCACGACCTGGACCCCACGATCGTGGAGCTGAAGCTGTCCCTGGTCAAAGACGAAATGGGCGAAGCCCTCGGCGCCCTGGTGCTCGGCCAGGAGGTCCGGGCGCGCGCCACTTCGTCAAGCGCTTCGGGATCACACGGCGGGAGTGGGACACGATCCAGCACATCCTCACCGGAGCCTCCAACAAGGCGATCGCCGAGGACCTGGAGATCACCGGGCGAACGGTCAAGGCCCACATCGCCCACGTGTACGGCAAACTGGGAGTCGACAACAAGATCGGGCTGGTCAAGGCGCTGCAGCAGTACGACCTGATGCCGGAGGCGGGCAGCCATGCGGGCGCGCCGCAGCGGCTGCTGCGAGCGGAGCCGCACCCGTAGCCCCGCGCGCCCTCACCCTCCCGCCTGCTCGTAGCTGATCCGCAGCACCGCCTGCACCGCGCCTGCGGCGCCCGCGGTGCGCACCGACAGAAAGCTCACGGTCCACCACCTGGGCGCCTCCGAGACCCGCTTGAGGAAGCCGGCCAGGGCGCGGGCTGAGCCTTCGACCGAGAACTCGAGCACGGTCGCGCCGCGCTGCTCCACGGTCTGGTAGCGCGCGATGGCCAGGCCTTCGGAGCGCAGCAGGTCGCGGATGATGATGCCGAATCGATAGGGATCGATCTCGCCGGGCGCGTAGAGCCGGCCGCGGGCGTCGGCGATCCGCGCCTCGAGGTCGGCGGGCGCGACGGCACCGCCCCCTGCCCCGCCGGCCAGCCGCGCAGACAGCGCCGCGATCTCGCGCTCGGCCAGCGTGATGCGCTCGGCGGTGGCCGCGCGCCGCTCGCCCGCCATGTCGACGCTCACGCCGGCCGCGGCAAGGGCCGCGGTCCAGAAGAGCGCGGCGAGCAAGGCCTTTTCCCGCTTACTGAGCACGGAACGCCCCCGTGAGCCTGAACCGCTCCAGGCCGCCCGCTGCCGGCACGATCTGCAGCAGGCGCACCGACTCGAACCACGGGTCCTCGCGCAGGCGCGCCACCAGCTCGAGCGCGGCGCGGCCTTCGGCCTCGACCTGGAAGACCCGACCGTCCACGATCAGCGACGCGACGCGCACGTCGCCGCCGAGAACCCGCGCGAGCTCCGACAGCAGGCGGTAGACGTCCACGGGCCTGCGCGCCTGCAGCGCGGCCCATTCCTGCGCCAGCGCCTCGGAGCGCTTGCGATCGGAGACCGCGCCGACCGCCTGCGTCCTCATGCGCGACAGGCGCGCTTCCAGGTCGGCCAGGTAGGCGCGCTCGCGCGAAGCCCCGCGCACGTACAGCAGCGTCGCAAGGGCGAGGACGAGAAAGAGCAGAGCTTGAATACGAAGGCCCCACGCGGGCAGCAGCCTCCGCGCGCCGACGCGAAAGAGCGCAGCCCGCTCGACGCTGCCGCTGCCCTCGACCTGGTGCATCGACACCTGCCTGCCATCTAGGCCGAGGCCCGCCAGCGCCTCGCGCGCCAGCGCCGCTTCGGCCCGCGGAGCCAGTATCCGCACCGGCAGCTCCGCGGCGCCGAGCGACTGCAGGGCCGACTCCAAGTCGCGCGCCAGCGAATCGGTGCGCGGCAGCAGGATCGAGCGCGCCTCGGGCTTGTGCCTGCGGCCTGGAAGCGCGAGCGCCTCCAGCCACTCGGGCGCGACAAAGACAAAGGCGCCGCCTTGGGCCACGAGGCCGGGCACGACGGACTGCAGGAGGCTCAGGGGCAGGACCAGCGGGATCCCCAGCGCGCGATAGCGGTCGAGCACCTCGCGCCTGGTGGCGAACACGACGGCGCTGGTGCTGCGGCCCGCCCTCAGCAGCCGGTAGTCGAAGGCCGTGTCCTCGGCAGCGGCCGGGTAGAGGCCGCGCACGCGGAATCCGAGGTACTCGCGGGCGTGCTCCTCGGCGCCGCGCGGCAGATCGACAAAAACGACGAAAAAGTCGGACCGCTGCATGAGCAGGGCGCGGCCGCCCTTGGCGCCTGATGCGGGGCCGCAACAGTCGAGGACGTACTCCTGCCCGTTCCTGCGGGCGCAGCAGATCTCGCCTAACGCGCGGCCCACCGCTCCTCCACCACCTGCAGCCTCGGCTCCTCGTCGTCGCGCGCACCCGTCGACGCGGAAAGCCGCGCAATCCCGGGAAGCCGGGCAAGCACCCACTCGAGGCTGCGCGACGGTCCTCTGACCGTGATCCGCCAGAACCACGTGCGCACGCCGAGATAGTGCGCCAGCGGCGTCTTTGTGGCGGCCTGCCCAAGGAGCGCGGCGAGCTGCTCTTCGCTCATCTCGCCCTCGGCGCGCTCGGCCAGGATGCGCTCACCGAGCGCCGGGCCCGCATTGTAGTGGCTCACGAGAGCCTCCACAACCCGGCCGGGAGCGAAGTGGACGTTCATCGCAGGCTCGGAGCCGACGATCGGAAAGAGGTCCGCGAGCGCCGGCCCCAGGAACCCCCGCAGGTCCTCCCGCGAGATGAGCCGCAGCGGGTCCTCGGGCTGGCGCCGGATCCGCACGTTCTGCACCCGCGTGCGCAGGTCCTCTGCCAGCTCCAGGTCGCCCGTGCGCTCGAGGGCCACCTTGCGAAGGGCGAACTCGTCGGCGATGTTGACGTTGAACCAGCCGCGCGTCGTGAAGAAAGCCTCGAGGTCCCTGGTTCCGACGAAGCGCTCGTAGCGGCTCGCGTCCAGGTGAAGGCCGGTGTCCTCCCGGTACTGCTGCAGCTCCCGCGCCGTCGCCTCGGGCTTGAGCACGTCCATGGCAGCCAGCAGCTCCCTGCGCACCCAGTTGATGCCGAGGCGGCTCGAGAGATCCTCGAGGCTCACGGCGTAGCCTTGGGGAGCCCCGCTCACGGGGATCTCGGCCGCTCTCCCCTCCCCCGCTGCCAGAGCACCGGACCAGACAGGATCGAAGGGCGAGTCAGCATGGGGCGTGGGGTCGTCGAGCAGCAAAGCCGCCGCGGCCGAGGCGAGCTCGCTCAAGCGCCGCTCCTCGGCGTCGCGGGAGCGCGCACGAGCGAGCTCGGCGGTGCCCGCCTCGATGAACGCCGCGGTGCCGAGGAACAGCGCGCTCAGCAGGGCGAGCACTCCCATCACCACCGCCGAGGCTGCGCCGGATTCGCGGGCGGGCCGCCTCATGGCGCCTCCGCGGACACGAGCGGCCGCGAGCCGATGCGGGCGCGCAGCTCCACGGCCTCGGTGCCCTCGCGCAGGCGCACCGTGGCCCGCACGCCCCAGAGCTGCTGCTCCTCGTACACGGGCGCCGCGGCGACCTCGGCAAAAGGGCCGAGGCGAACAGCCGATGCCGCTTTCTCCTCGCCCGCCTTGGCGTCGATGGTGTCGAGGACGATCCAGCCGTCGGCCGCGCGGATGCGCAGCGAGCGCGTGGCCTCGCCGCCGCTGTAGGGCAGGAGCAGCCCCTCCGCCGACTCGACCGCCTCGACTGTGCCAGCCCAGAAGGGCACGTCGACGGCGCCCACGGCCCGCCGCAGCGCTGCGTCGAGCTGCAGCAGGCGCACGGCCGCAGCCCCGCGGGCGCTGCCCGCCCGCGAAGCCCTCAGGCCGCCGCTCGTCGCCTGGACCGCCACGAGCCCGACCAGCGCGATGACGAGCAGCGCCACCAGCGCATCGAGGGTCGAGAAGCCGGCGGAGGCGGGAGCGGCGGGCGGGCGTGCAGCCTTCGTCATTGCCGGCCTTCGAACAGCACGGGGCGATTCGCAGCGGCCTCGTTGCGCTCGCCGACCAGCGCCCGCGCCTGCTCCCAGCGCTGGCCCGCGATGCGCGCCGCGAGCGCGAGCCCGCCGAGGGCCGCCGAGAGCGCCAGCGTGCCGACCAGCAGGGCGAGCAGAGCGTCGAGGAGGATCGAGCCGCCCTCGCGGCGCGCCGCAGCCGGATCAGCTCTTCCAGGAGACGATGTCAGCGGCATCACCTTCGCCCCCCTCGGTGCCGTCGGAGCCGAGCGAGAGGATCTCGAAGGGCAGGTTGTTGGGCCCCGGAG
>CAZKGO010000174.1:0-5083 GCA_964552235.1 uncultured Spirochaetales bacterium
GATCCCATGAGCGCAGACGCGATTTCATAATCCGCCTCCTGCGCCGGCCGCTGTTGCGGCGCTGCCGGCGCCGGCCGCAGCGGAGAAGCCCGCGGCTGCTCCTGAGCCAGCGCCTGCGCCCCAGGCGGTGCCTGCGCTGCGGCCCGCGCCCGCGCCGCCCGCGCAGGCGCCCGACGCCATCGCCGCCCGCTTCACCTTTGGCGCCGCTCCGCTCGTCGGCCAGGTGACCGTGTTCGAGCGCAGCCTGATCGCCGCCGATCGCGCGGGCAGGCTCGCAGCCGTCGACGCCGACGGGCGCCTGATCTGGAGCCTCGAGACAGCCGTCAAGCCGGGCGACAGCTCGTACCCCGTCCGCATCGGCAGCCGGCTCTACTACGGCGGCGGCTCCGAGCTGCTGGTGGTCAACCTGTTCACGGGCCAGCTGCTCAAGCGGGTGGCCCTCGAACGGCACGAAGCCCAGCCGTTCGGCGCGCGCATCGCCAGCGACGGCGAGCGGGGCCTCCTGTCTACCAGCCGCGGCCTGCAGCTTTTCGATCTGGAGTCCGGCGACCGGCTGCGGGAGCTGCCCGTCGCCTCCGGCACGAGGGCGACCCCGGCGGTGGAGGAGGGCAGGGCATACGTGGCGAGCCAGCGCGGCTCGCTCGTCGTGCTCGACCTCGCCACCGGCCGCCAGCTCGCCTCGGTGACCACCAAGGGCCTTCAGCCTGTCGCTTCCTCGGTGGTCCTCGCGGGAGGCAGGACCTACTTTGCCGGCCGGCGCGGCACGGTCGTGTGCGTCGATGCCTCCCGCGGCGAGGTGGTCTGGCAGCAGGAGCTGGGCGTCGAGGTCTTCAGCGATCTGGCAGTCGGTGGTCCGGGCGTCTACGCCTTCGGCGGCGGCAGGCTGCACGCGCTGGCAGCGGGCAGCGGGCAGCCGCTGTGGCCGGCCCTCGAAGGGGTCAGTTGTCCCCCCCTGCTGGCCGGCGACCGGCTCTATGTGGGCATGGCCTCGGGCGAGTTCGTCGCCCTCGACGCCGCCACCGGCAGACGGCTGGGCGGAGCGCGCCTGCCCGAGGCGGTCACCACGCGGCCCGCGGGCTACGGGCAGCTGCTGGCCGTCGGGACCGCGGCCGGCAGCCTCTACCTGATCGACCCGAGGGGGCTCCAGCCGTGAGGCCGCTCAGGGCCGCCAGGCGAATCCCAGCGTGAAGAACTGCAGCATCACCGGCGCGTAGCCGCTGCGGTCCGACAGCCGGTCGAGGAACGTGCTCATCATGTCGATGCCCACCGACACCCTCGCCTTGACGGACCAGTGCAGGTCGATGTTCCACGCCACCCCCGAGCTCAACAGCATCATCGAGGTGTAGGTCCACACGTCTTCGCCCGCCTCGGCGATCCCTTCGATCGGATCCTCGGCCGAGACGTGGACGGGGCCGAGGTAGAACACGGCCGAGAACTGAGCGCTGATGCGCGCCAGGGTCCTGTAGGTGATGCCGAGGCCGGGCAGCAGAAAGAGGTTGGTCGAGACCGCCTTGTCGATGCGCTCGCCGGAGCCGTCGTAGATGACTCCGAGACCGATGAACTCGCCGTAGTCGAAGAACAACGATGCCAGCAGGCCGCCGTTGCGGCTGTAGTACCAGGCCGCGTCGACGTAGAGGGGAAGCAGGGGAACCGTGCGGATCTCGATCTGGTCCGGGTCTTCGATCATCGGCTCGTGGTAGAGCTCCGTGAGCCCGCTGCCCCACAGCGACAGCTCCCAGCGACGGGCGAGCTCGGTGGCAAAGTCGGTCTCCCCGGCCACGGTGCGATAGCGCGCCTCCTGCGACGCGTCCCCCAACACGACCTGCGGCCGCACCATGGGCAGCAGCGGGGCAAAGGCCTCGCCTGTCTCGCGTACGAACGCAGCGTAGCCGGCAAAGCCGCGCGCTCCGCGGGCCACCACGGCCTCGCGCGTCACGGCCGGCCGTTCGCCTACTCCCAGCGCCGCGGCGAGCCGATACGCGTCCCCGTCCGGACGGACCGACACTTCGAGGCGGGCGTGGGCCAGCGCGCGATCTTCGACCCGCACCAGGGGGGTGCGCGCCGCCACCGCGGCGTAGACGTCGTCGGCTGCGCCCGCCAGGTGCGGCGCGCCCTCGGCGACCTGCGCCGTGTCGGCGGCGACGTGGATGCGCCGCGGGATCAGCTGCGGCTCCTGGGCGGCGGCGAGCCGCGCGAGGGCGATGAGCATGAGCGACACCAAGCCGATGCGCGCTTTCATAGCCTGCCTCCGAAGCCGCAGTAGAGCCACAGGGCGATCGGCACCCTTTCGATCTCGCTGAAATCGAGGGTTGCCCTCGCGCCGAGCACGCCGATCATCATGCCGAGGTTGACGAAGCGCGCGGGGCGGCTGATGCGGTCGTAGGTGTAGAGCTTGAGCCCCGTGTCGAAGGTCAGGCCGCCGATGAGGTAAGGGCCGTAGTCGTAGTCGGACTCGACGCCGGCTTCGTCCTGCGTGACGGTCATCGGCCCGACGAACCGCGCCTCCCCGTAGAGCCCCCAGTAGAGGTCGGTGCGGTAGCCGAGAAACGAGTAGCGCGCGCCGGCATACAGGGGAAGCTCCCAGATGAGCCCGGCGTTGTCGCTGGGCGAAACGAGGGGATTCGTGACCAGGGCCAGGGAAAAGGGCCCTCGTATCTGCCGCTCGTAGGTCACGCCGAGGCCCAGCGCCGGCCCGTCGGTCTGCAGGCGCATGTCGTTCTCGAAGGCCGGCGGGTCATCGATCGTATCGAACTCGCCGCCGAGGTAACCGTGGACCGCGATCGAGGTCCTCCGCTCCAGGCGTTTGGCGATGACCTCGTTTTCGGTGCGCTTGCGGTCGTAGGCCACGCTGAGCAGGGGGTCGCTCGCGCGGATCACAGGCTGGCCGGGCTGCGGCAGGTCGCGCCGCGCACCCGTGAGCAGCTCCTCCACGAGAGCGTCGATGCCGGCGAACATAGCCAGGCCGGAGGGGCCGCTGTAGGTGGTCGCTCCGCGCGTCATGCGGCTCGGCACGTCGTAGAGGGCGGCCTGAACCAGCAGCCGCTCGTCGTCGAGCAGGTAGCTGCCGACCGCGAGCAGGTCCGCTCCGGCGCGCTCTGCCTCGCCGAAATCCGGCGCGGCGGCGGCTGCGCTCGCGCGCACCGGCTCCAGGCTGTCGCTGCCGGCGGCGATCGAGACCTCGAGGGTGTCGTCGAACACGGCCCCGATCGCCTCGTCCTGCGGCGGCCCCAGATTGCGGAACGGCGCGAGCGCGAGCCGCCCGCGGTCGCTGCGGGCCGCCTCCTGAGATCCGGCCAGCGCGGCCAGGGGCGCCTCGACCTCGCCTTCGCTTTCGACCGTCACGTAGGTGCGCGTGACGGCGAAGCCTTCTTTTTCCAGGACGAGCTGGTGCCTGCCGGGAGTGAGGTCGGCGTCGAGCGGCGTCGTGCCCCAGTCCTGCCCGTCGATGCGCACGCGGGCGCCCTCGGGCCTGCTCGCGATCCGGTAGCGGTAGGCGTCCTTTTCCAGCGAGAACCGCGGCCGATACGGACCGAACCCGACAAAGCCGCTGCCGATCCATTCGCCGAAGTTGAGGTAGTCGGAGATCTCGGCGGTGACCATCCTCTGGTCGTCGGGTGTGACCGGCCGCACGCCGGTCCTGGCCCCGCCGCGCTCGTCCGCCCAGCGCAGGAGCTTGACCGGGCACAGGTTGATGGTCCCCGGTCCGATCTCCAGCGGCTCGACCTGAGGAGTCTCCACCGGCCGGTCGCCCTCTCTCCAGCGGATCGCGCGGCCGGCAAACGCGTAGGTGCCCGGCCGCACGCGCTCGAGAAGCAGGCGGCGGCGGTCGGTTCCCGTGCGCAGGGCCAGCTCGGTCGGCCCGCGCAAGGTTACGATGTCGTCCCACTCGGCGGTCTGGTTCCTGTCCGTGGGGTTGGCCGCCAGGATGATGAGCAGCGCGTCGCCTTCGCGGCGGGGCACCGGCATCGATGAGCAGCCGGGCAGCAGCAGCGCAAGGAGCAGCGCGGCCGAGGCGGCGCTCGCAAGTCTGATCCGCATGCGATGATTCTAACTGATCGCGGCTCTCGGGTCCAACCGCAGGGCGCGCATTGCGCTGCCGGAGCCTGCCGGGTAGGCTGCGGCAGAATGAAGTACCAGCTGGAAACCATCCCGGTGCTCGAGGCGTACCGCGCGGGAGGGGAGTGTCCCCACTGCCTCCTGTTGGCCAGGGCCGAGCAATCCTACGTGCAGTTCTACCTCGGCAATTCGGTCATGGTTCCGGAGATGCGCCTGCAGGTCAACGACGCCGGCTTCTGCCCGCGCCATTTCTCCATGCTGCTCGAGGGCGGCAACCGCCTCGGCCTCGCCCTGATCACGCAGACCCACATCGGCGAGCTGCGAGCCAGGCTGCGCGACGCCGAGGCCGCGGTGCGGGCTGCAGCCGGCGGGCGGGGGCGCGGCGGCCTGGACCGCCGCATCGCCGCCCTCACGGCGGTGCTCGAAGCGCAGTCGCGCCGATGCCTGTTGTGCGACCGGCTGGCCGAACGACTTCTGCGCTACACCTTTACCGTCGCCTGGCTGTGGGACCACGAGGCCGACTTCCAGCGCGAGCTGCGCGCCTCGAGGGGCTTCTGCCTGGCGCACCTGGGCGCTCAGCTGGCCGTGGCGCGCGAGGCGCTGCCCGCGGCGCGGGCAGCCGAGCTCATCGTCGAGATCCTCGACGCCCAGGATCGCGCCTGGGACCGGCTCGACGCCGAGCTGCTGGCGTTCGCGGGGCGGTTCGACTACCGGACCCGCGGGCCCGCTCCGGCCGCGACGCGCGAGGCCGTGGCCGAGGCCGTCCAGAAGCTCACGGGCGAGTGGCTGGCCGTTTCCGCGGCAAAGCGCAAGGGGCCTACTTCTCCTCCAGCTCCGTGATGCCGGTCCAGCCGGCGACCGGCGGCGCGGCCGCGAAGCCCGTGGCCCGCTCCAGGAAGATCCGCGCGACCCTGTCGCCGGGCAGCATGCGCCCGACCTCGGCAAAGCGGCGGGCGGCTTCGTCGAACTCCCGGTTGTAGTAGCACTGCAGCGCGGCGTGATGCAGCTCCCACGCCCGCTGTTCCTC
>CAZKGO010000174.1:5093-7142 GCA_964552235.1 uncultured Spirochaetales bacterium
CGCGTAGATCGTCGTTCCCATCGTGCGGCCCTTGACCGCCACGCGGTCCAGGATGCGGCAGGGGAACTCCTTGCCGACGTAACGGTGCATGCTCTCGGAGATGATCAGGGGCTCGCCGTACACCTTGGTGAGCCCTTCGAGGCGCGAGGCGAGGTTCACCTGGTCGCCGATGATCGTGTAGTTGAGCTTCTTCTCCGAGTGGCCGATGTTGCCCACGGTCACGACCCCGTAGTTGATGCCTACTCCGACGCGGAACTCGGGACGGCCGTGCTGCCTCTGCCACGCGTTGAACTCCGTGAGCGCGCCCTTCATCTGGAAGGCCGAGCGCAGGGCGCGCATCGGGTCGTCGGAGTGCTTTGCCGGGGCGCCGTAGAACGCCATGATCCCGTCGCCCATGTACTTGTCGACGATCCCCCCGTTGGCCATCACGATGTCGACCCAGGCCGTGAAGTAGCGGTTGAGCATCTCGACCAGGTCGTCGGGCTGCAGCCGCTCGGAGATCGTCGTGAAGCCGCGCACGTCGGCAAAGAGGATCGCCACGACGGGGTTGTCGCCCCGCAGCAGCGCCTCGGGATTCGAGACGTGCTGGTCGATGACGTCGCGCGGCACGTAGATCTGGAAGACGTTGCGCAGCCTGCGCTCCCTGCGCTCGGCGATCGCGGCGCGCAGCGCGTAGCCCCTGATCTCCGAGCTGGCCTTTTCCAGCTCGGCGGTCATGAGGTTAAAGGTGTGGGCCAGCTCGCCGGTCTCGTCCTGGTAGAGGATCGCGACGCGGCGCGAGAGGTCGGCGCTGTCGATGACGTCCCGCATCGCGGTCACTACTTCGCGCAGCGGGTGGGTCAGGTAGCGGGAGAACAGCAGCATCAGGAGGAGCGCCGCCGCCAGGGAAGCCGCCCCGATGATCAGGCTCTGGCTGTAGATGCGGCTGACCGCGCCGTAGAACGCACCGGCCTCTTCGCTCACGACGACCAGCCAGCCCAGCGGCTCGAAGGCAAAGGTCTGCAGCACCCGCGCGGCGCCGCCCAGCCGCAGTGTGCGCCAGCCGCGCGCCTGCAGCTCCGCCAGGATCGCCAGCTCCCGGGCCTCGGCTGCGCTCAGCTCGATCGGCGCCGAGCTCATGGCCACGCGCCCCGCCTCGTCGACGGCAAAGATCAGCTCCGACGGGCTGCGCACGAGGCCCGCCGCGAACGTGCCGACCCCGGCGCGCACCGCATCGACGAAGCGCGGGTTGCCCTGCAGCTCGTTGGCGGTGAGCAGGCTCCACTGGCCGCGGGCGTAGCTTTCGAGCTGCTCGGCCTTGAAGCGCAGCAGCCCGGTGGCGACGCCCGTGATGCCGTTGCGCGCCGCCAGCGAGGCCGCGGCCGTCGTGAGCACGAGAGGCGTCACCACGAGAGGCAGGAAGATCAGCACCATCTTGGAGCGGATTCTCACGCCGCCGATCGTACATCGGCCGCGCATGCGGGTCAAACCGAGGGCGGCAGTCCGCAGGCGTCCCGCTTGTGAAAGAGCGGGCGTCGGCGTAGACTCTGCGGCATGCGAAGCGTCGCCCCGATCCCGCGCGCTCAGTCGACCCGCGGCCTCTACAGGCGGGCGCTGGAGATCAAGGAGCAGTCGAGCGCCGCGGCCGCGATCAGCGAGGAGGAGCGCATGGAGATCCTCGCGGAGATCGAGGCGCTGGGCACGCGGATGCCGGCGGGCCGCAGGTCGCGCGCCTTCGTGTCGCGGCGGGGGGGCGGCCTCCTTCCGGTGGTCACCAACATCGCGGCCGCGGCCGTGATCGCCGTCGGGCTGGCGGCGCTGCTGTGGACCTTCGGCTCGGAGGAGCGGCAGATCGTCGCCACGGCCCGCAGCGTGATCGGCGCCGAAGGCGAGCTGGTCGCGGCGCTGCGCGAGGAGTCGGCCAGCAGGCTGGCCCAGAAGGACCGCGAAGTCGAGGCCTCGCTGCGCCGCCTGCGGGACCTGGTCGCCGAACGCGACCTGCTCAAGGCGAGCGCCGACGACCCGGCAGCGGCCGCCTCGCGCGTGGCTGCGCTCGAGCGCCGGATCGCG
>CAZKGO010000175.1:0-7140 GCA_964552235.1 uncultured Spirochaetales bacterium
GGCGTCAGGGGCGCGGCTGTCCGCCGCCTCGCTGTCGGAACTCCTGCACCCTGTGGAAGGTCATGTAGTTGGCGTCGTGCTGGTTGTGCGCCCCGCCCAGGCCGTCGTCAAAGGCCGTCCGGGAGGCAACGACGATGTCCGCGCCGTCGAACTGCCAGTCGACGTACTGGAAGGCGTGCTTGTCCAGGTCCGGGTGATGCAGCACGATGGCGCCCACGCTCCAGGCGCGCAGATCCGGCGAGCTCAGCAGGGCCAGGGTGTTGCGTGTGCGCTCCACGTTGTACCCCCTGGATTCGGGGGTCATGATGTTGCTGAGCGTCCAGTAGAGCCTGCTCTCGCCATCGAAGCGGATCGTGAACTTCTTGCACCCGCCCGGCAGCTCGACGAAATCCCGCTCGGGATCGAAGGAGGCGCGCCTGCCCGAAGGATCGATGCGCACGATCGCGGCCAGCTCGCGGTCCCCGACGCGGTAGTCGGCGCGCAGCACGTCGACGACGTTGCCGTCGGGATCGACCACGGCGTTGCCTTCGAGCCAGCCCCCGAAGCGGCCGTCGAGCCAGCGCTGGTCGACGCGCAGCCGGTTGCTCGAGGTCCAGCTCGCGGCCCGCAGCAGGTCCGCGTCTGCCGGCGCCGACATCATGAAGGCCCTGAAGTTGACCCCCCACTTCGCCTCGGGGTGCATGTCCTCCATGGCCCGCCACAGGCGCCCCCGCTGCTCGACCACAGGCATCGGCGCCGTGTGGTACATGCCGTCGCCCAGAAGCAGCCCGCAGTCCGCGTCCCGCGGATCGGTCCACGTCGCCCCGCCGTCTTGGGATCTGCGGATGATCACCGATCCGAAGCGGCGGTTGGCGCCCATCAGGTAGACGGCTCCGCGATGCAGGAACAGGTTCGACCAGAACTGGCCCTTGATCTCCGTGACCTGCTGCCAGGACCCGCCCCTGTCGCGCGAGCGGAACACCCGCGTCGTGTCATAGGTCGAGCCGGGCCCGAAGATGTCATGGCTCGCGAGATACGAGCCGTCGGGCAGGATCACGATGCTCGGCGACCCGATGTACCGCTGCGTGCTCGCCGGCACGTGATCGATGACGATCCCAGGAACTGCGCTGCTCCCCACCCGTCCCTCCTTGCGCACCCGCCTCTATCCCTGCCGCTCGGCCAGGGCCGATCGGGCATCTTCCATCACGTCGTCGAACCAACCATCAAGAGCGCCCTCCATGGCACGGAGGCGGCCCGGCTGCTCGCCTGCCAGGTTGCGCCGCTCCTCGGGGTCTTCGTGGATGTCGTAGAGCTCCGGCTCTCCCGGCTCCCCGAGTTGCTGGACCGGAGGCGGGGTCACCGCGCGGCGCGCAGAGCCGCCCGCGTGCAGGCGCTCGTGATCCTCCGCCACCAGGTCTCGGAAGCCGGCCAGCGCGGGCCTGACGAGCTTCCACGGGCCGTCGCGCATGGCGGCGTTGCACGCGCGGACCGGCGTGTACCGGTTCCACTGCCAGAAGCGCACGGGATCGACGCGGCCGAGGTCGCCGCGCAGAGCCGGCAGCCGGTCCTCGCCGTCCAGCCGCCGGCCCCGCGGAACCGGGACCCCGCAGGCCGCAGCCAGGGTCGGAAGAACGTCGATGAACTGCACGAGGTTGTGATCGTTCACGCCTGCCGGCAGGCCCGCGGGCCACCGAAAGAGCATGGGGATCCGGATTCCCCCCTCGTGAACGTGATACTTGCTCCCGCTGAGCCCGCAGTTGAATCGCTGCGGCGACAGCTCGCCGTCGCGAACAGGGTCAGGGCCGTTGTCGCTCGAGAACAGCACGATGGTGTTGTCGGCGAGCCCAAGCTCGTCCAGCGTTTCCAGCACCTGCCCGATGCCGCGGTCCATCACCTCGATCATCGCATAGACGTGAGCCTGGCCCGGAGTCAGGTCGCTTCGGGCGAGATGGCGAGCCAGCACGTCCTGCGGCGCCTGCAACGGTCTGTGAGGAGTGTAGTAGGCCAGGTAAAGGAAGAAGGGGTCGGCGGGCCGACGCCTCAGAAAGTCGACCGCGGCCTGCGACAGCACGTCGGTCAGGTAGCGCCCGTCCGCGGGCACCGGGCTGCCGTTGCGGTCGAGCTCCCATTTCCAGTAGTCCGTCGCTCCATCCTGGAAACCGAAGAACTCGTCGAAGCCGCGCCGGTTGGGGTGGCAGTCGGCGGTCTCGCCCAGATGCCACTTGCCGACGAGCCCCGTTCGATAGCCGGCGCCGCGGAACAGGTCGCCGGCAGTCGCCTCCCGCGACGCCAGGTGGTTCAGGCCGTGCAGGTCGTTCAGCGACAGGCATCCGGTGCGGTGGGGGTAGCGGCCGGTCATGAGTCCGGCACGGGCGGGCGCGCACACGCACGAAGCCGAGTACGCCTGCGTGAGCCTGAGCGACTCGCCTGCCAGGCGATCGAGGGCCGGCGTTCGGCTCAACCCGCGGTTCACCAGGCCCAGGTCGCCGTAACCCATGTCGTCTGCCAGGATCAACAGCACGTTCGGCGAAGCCATGCGTGTGCTCCCACGGGCCGGACAGCGCCCCGTCAGTTCTTCGCGTAGCTGTCGTAGGCCGCCTGGTAGATCTTGATCAGTTCGGGCAGACCCATGCGATTCAGCTGCGCCTCGTACTCCGCCCAGTCCTGGTCCACGGTGCCCTGGGTGATCCACTTGGCGTTCATCTTGTCTGCGTACGCCACGATGTCGGTCGCGAGCGCGTTCACTCTCTCGTATTCCGCGGCACCGAAGTAGACCCAGGGGTACACTTCGTCCTTCCCGGTGATGAACGGCCAGTAGACCTTGAGCTGCTCGAACTTCAGCGCCCAGTCGGCGGGCAGCACGAGGCGGTTCTCGAGAAAGTCCGCCCGCAGGCCCCACGGACCCTCGTTGTGCGGGGTCACCAGCAGGCGCGTCTTGACTCCTTCGGGCAGGATCTCGACCTTGCCCTGAGCGTTGCGCCGCAGGTGGGACCCGAACGGGCCGTAGAACAGCTGGATCGCCGTGTCTTCCTCGTTGGTCTCGTTGACCCAGCGCATGAGGACCTCAGGGTACTTGCACTTGTTGGTGATGAAGAAGTAGTGGCGGGTGAACACCCCGTTGTACCGCCGCCACCTCTGCGTGCCGTCGGGGCCCTTGAGGGGCGACACGAAGTCGTAGTGGTCCTCGAGCCGCTCCTGGCTGCCGAGCTCAAAGTTGCCGAGAAACGCCGTCAGCGACCCGACGATGATCTCCTTGGCGCGCAGCTTGGCGTAGAACTGGTTCTGGTTCTGGGTAAAGGACTCGGCATCCATCAGGCCCTCGGCGTACAGCCTGTGGAAGTACTTGACCGCGGTCCGGTACTCGGGCCTCGTCAGCGTGAAGACCACCTTGCCGTTGCGCACCTCCAGGTGCCGGTTCTCGTCGACGAAGCCGAACGAGCCGTAGAGATCGAAGATCCCGTTGTTCGTGTCGTTGGCGCGCACCGAAAGCGGTATCTCGTCGGCCTTGCCGTTGCCGTTTGGATCCCGCTCCTTGAAGGCCTTCAGCACGCGGTAGAGCTCATCAGTGGTCGTCGGCTTGGCCAGGCCGAGCTTGGCGAGCCATGTCTTGTTGACCAGGTGCCCCGCGCGGTACTCGCGGAATCGCAGCTGCAGGTACCAGGGCAGCGAGTACAGATGTCCGTCGGGCAGCGTGCTCTCGCGGCGGGCATCCGGATTCTCCTCGAAGAGCTTGTGCAGGATGGGCGCGTACTCGGCTACGAGGTTCTCCAGAGGCATGAACATGCCTTCGGAGGAGTACTTGACGACGTCGTAGTCGCTGATCGGCACCCGCAGGAACACCTCGGGGTAGTCACCGCTGGCCAGCATGAGGTTAAAGGTCTCGGCTCCTCCCGAGGCCGGAAGATCCTGCCATTGCATGCGCACGTTGGTGCGCTTCTCCAGGTCCTGCAGCACGGTCATCTCCGCGTGCGGCCCGCGACCTGTCGTTCGCGCGATCGCCACGTTGATCGGCAGTGGCGTCTCCACGATCGGCAGTCCGGTCTTGCGGAAACCGATCTGCGCAAGCGCCACCTGGCTCGTCGGCTCCTCCGCTCCGCTGGCAAACGAGGCCGCGGGAATGAGCATCAGCGCTGCAAGCAACATCACTACGTGTCTCACGACTTCCACCTCCTGGGTCTTGCTCTGCGGCCGACATGCGTCAGCCCTTGATCGCCCCTATCATCACGCCCTGCACGAAGTACTTCTGCAGGAACGGGTACAGAACGAGCACCGGAAGACTGGCCACGACGATCACTCCGTACTTGACCAACTCGGCCAGGTCGCGGGCCAGATGGGCCATCTCCAGGTCCCCGACCAGGAGAGCCTCCTGGCTGACCCGGTGCTGTATGAGGATCTCCCGAAGGATCAACTGCAGCGGATACAGGCGCTTGTCCCTCAGGTAGATGAGGGCCCGGAAGAACTCGTTCCAGTGGGCCACTCCGTAGAACAGCAGCATCACCGAGACGATCGCTTTTGAGACCGGCAGTACGACCTGGAGAAAGAAGCGGGTGTTGCTGCAGCCGTCGATGATGGCCGCCTCGAGGATCTCGTCGGGCACGTTCGTCTGAAAGTAGGTCCGGCTCACGATCAGATTCCACACCAGCACCGCTTCGGGGATGATCATGGCCCAGATCGTGTTGATCATGCCCAGGGATCGTACCAGCAGGTACGTCGGGATGATTCCGCCGTGGAAGAACATCGTGAAGGCGATGGCGAACATCACGGCGTTGCGACCGCGCAGGTCCTTTCTCGAAAGGGCGTAGGCCGCAGGCAGGGTCAGGAGCAGGTTGATCGCCGTGCCGACCACCGTGTAGAGAATCGTGTTGCGGTATCCTCGCCAGATCTCGCGGTCCTCGAAGATCTTTCTGTAGCCTTCGAACGACATACCCTGAGGCGCAAGCCAGACCCGGCCTGTATTGACCGCCGTGGGGTCGCTCACCGAAGCGATCAAGACGAAGTACAGCGGGTAGAGGATCGAGAGCAGGACCACAAAAAGGAAGGCCGAGTTCAGGGCGTCGAAGAAGCGATCTCCGCCTCTTGTCGTTTCCCCCCTCGACCGACTGACCGCTACCACAGGCTGATCTCCGAGACCTGCCTGGCCAGGCGGTTCACCAGGACGAGCAGGACGAAATTGATCACGGCGTTGAAAAGCCCGACAGCCGCCGAAAAACTGTACTGGCCTCCCAGCAGCCCGATCTTGTACACGTAGGTCTGGATGATCTCCGACGACTCGAGGTTGAGGGGGTTCTGCAGGAGGTAGGCCTTCTGGAAGCCGACGTTCATGATGCGGCCCAGGTTCAGGATCAGCAGCGTGATCGCGGTAGGCATGATCCCCGGAATGTCGACGTGCCAGATGCGCTGCAGCTTGCCGGCGCCGTCGACGATGGCGGCCTCGTGCAGCTCAGGGTTGATCGCCGCCAGGGCCGCCAGGTAGATGATGGCGCTCCACCCGGCGTTCTGCCACACGCCGGAGAGGACGTAGATCGTTTTGAACCACTCCGGCCTTCCGACGAACAGGACCGGCTGCCCGCCGAGACCCCTGATCACCATGTTGATGATGCCGGTGCTGGGCGAGGTGAACACCAGGATCATGCCCACGAGCACCACCACGGAGATAAAGTGGGGCGCATAGGTGACGGTCTGCACGACGCGTCGGAAGCGCCGGCCGGGCAGCTGGTTGACGAGCAGGGCCAGAATGATCGGCGCGGGAAACCCGGCGGCGAGCTGGTAGAGGCTCAGGCTGAGGGTGTTGCGCAGCACGGTGTAGAACTGGAAGGAATTGAAGAAGCGCTCGAAGTGCTTGAATCCGACCCACGGGCTCCGCGCGATTCCCTTGACCGCGGAGAAGTCCTTGAAGGCGATCTGCACGCCGTACATGGGGCCGTAATGGAAGACCAGAAAGAAGACCGCGACGGGCAGCAGGAACAGGTACAGCTCGTAGTTGCGCGTGATGCTCTTCGCGCTCGGCGACCGGCGTTTCTTCACCACCGGCCTGAACTCGCGCATCGCGTTGGCCAACTGAGCCTCCTGCAGGCCCGATTGTAGGTGCCCGCTCCGCGCCTGGGAAGTGATGAACGTCACCGAGATTCGTCACATTCGACGAATCCCGCTATGACAGCCGTGACGAACGTCACGATTGGCGGGCCTCAAGAGCCGGGGACGACCTTGTGCTCGAGCGCCCAGGTGACCACGGCCGCCCGGTCGTGCACCCCGATGATCTCGTAGATGCGGCTCACGTAGTTGCGCACCGTCCCCTCGCCGAGGGCAAGCACTTCGGCGATGGCGCGGTTGTTCCTGCCCTGAAGCATCAGCAGGAACACCTCTTTCTCCCGGTGCGTGAGCCCGCTCGGGAGCCCGGGCTGATCGGCCGCCGCCTCCGTTTCGACCTCAGCCTCGTCGAGCCAGCTCAAGCGCTCGGCGACCTGGCTGGAGAGCAGCACGTTGTTGCTGTGGACGCTCTTGATGTTGTCCACGAGCTCCTCGATGGGTGTCTCCTTGAGGATGTAGCCCCGCACGCCGGCCTTGAGCGCCGCCTTGATCAGGTGGTGCTCGTTGAAGGTCGTGAGCATGATGATCTTCGCGTCCGGCCGGCGCTGCCTGATGAGACGGGCGGCCTCGATGCCGTTCATGAGCGGCATCCGGATGTCGAGGAGCACGATGTCCGGACGTAGCTCCTGCTCCTTGTCCACGGCATCTCGGCCGTTGCGGACCGCGGCCACGACCTCGATCTCGGGGTACTTGAGCCGCACCAGCGTGCAGAACCCGTCCAGAAAGACCGGATGGTCGTCGGCCACGAGCAGCCTGATCGGTTTCACGACGCGCCGCTCCACGGAATGTCCACCCCTATGTCGAACCCCTTTCCCGCCAGGGTATCCCAGGCCACCACGCCGTGCAACGCCGCCACTCTCTCCTGGATTCCCTTCAGCCCGTTGCCCGGGCTCAGACTGCCGGCCCCGATGCCGTTGTCGGACACGTGCAGCAGGATCTGCCCCAGATCCTTGCGCCATTTCATCTGCACGTGCACGTACGTCGCCCGGCCGTGCCGGTACGCGTTCGTCAGGCTCTCCTGGAGGATCCGGTAGATGACCTCGCCGATCGAGTCATCGACGCCAGAGAGCACAG
>CAZKGO010000176.1:0-6654 GCA_964552235.1 uncultured Spirochaetales bacterium
TGTGAACCGCTTCGGCATCGGCTATCTCTCGCTGATCGGACGATGGGAGGACGCGAGGCGTCTCATCGATTGGCTGGAGGCCACTCCGTACCACGGCGCCCTGGGCGACACGTACGCCGGCATGATCGAGTGCAGGCTGGGCAATTTCGAGGCTGGCCGGCGCTGCTTCGAGCAGGTGATCGAACGGCTTCAGCCGTTCCACAGCGGGGTGGCGAGCATGTCCGCGGCTTGGGCGAGCGGCGCAGCCTACGAGTCCGGCCGGGCCGAGTACCTGGACCTCGCCGATCGGATCATGCGGCGCTCCCGGCCTGCGGACCTGTGGAGAGGCTCCTCCCTGTGGGTGCTTGGGATCATTCCGGGGCTGAGGGCCGTGGTCAACGGGGACCGGGAGCTGGCGGCCCGCCAGTACGAGGCGCTGAGCGCCGCTCGGTACGGCGTTCTCACCTACACGATCACTCCCGAGCGGATGCTGGGCCTGCTGGCCCGGACCATGGGGAACCTGGACCGCGCTCTCGGCCACTTCGAGAAGGCGGTCGAGGTCCTCAGGAAAGCGGGTGCCCTGGTCGAGCTGGCGTGGGCCTGCTACGAGAACGGCGCGACTCTCCTCCGCAAGGGTCCGGCGAACGCGGCGAAGGCCCGGGCGCTGCTGGAGGAGGCGGCGCGGCTCGCCTCGCGCCTGGGCCTCAGGCACCTCGCCGCGCGAGTGTCGGCGTCGCTCTCCGAACTGCCCACCGCCCAGCCTGCTGCCTACCCCGACGACCTGACCGAGCGCGAGGTCGAGGTGCTGCGGATGCTGGGGCGGGGGCTGACCAACCAGGAGATCGGCGACAAGCTGTTCATCAGCATAAAGACTGTCGCGACCCACCTTCGCCATATCTACGAGAAGGCCAACGTGGCCAACCGCGCCGAAGCGACGGCCTACGCCATACGCCACGGGCTTTCCGACGCCGGCCGGGCCCCTTCGTCTCAGCATAAAGACTGATGCGCCGGCTGCCGCCGCGGCCGCACGTACGCACCTCTCCCTCGGAATACCGATGGGGCGGCAGCGCCGCGGCCCTGTAAAAAAGCATCACAACGGTCGATTTCGGATCTCGAGGACGAGCGTTAGCCTTTCCCCCGTATTCCAGAGGGAGGAAGGCGATGAACCTGGAGCACATGGCCATGGCGGTCAAGGACTTCGACAAGGCGCGGCGCAAGGCCTTCGCTGCCCGCATCCGCACCCTGGTCACCCGGCGCAACGATGACCTGCTGCCCTACGAGGCCGTGAGGCGGCTCGTCGGCCCGTCCGCGGAGTTCTACGCGGGGCTCGAGTCGATTCCCGTCGAGCGGATCGTGGGCAGCGAGCGCGGCTCGGTGGAGTTCAACCACGAGTTCCTGCCGCGGCGCGAGTTCGTGCGTCGGCGATGGCAGAGCATCGACCTCGCCCACTACGAACAGAAGGCCCTCCCGGCGATCCAGGTGTTCGAGGTCGGCGGCGTCTACTTCGTGCGAGACGGCAACCACCGCGTTTCGGTCGCCCACGCGCTCAAGTCGTCGTTCATCGACGCCGAGGTCGTGCGCGTGCGCTCCGACGTGGCCCTCGAGCCGGGCATGAGTCTCGAGGACGTGGCGGCGGCCGCGCGCGCTGCCCACGCCGAGCCCGAGCAGGCGACCGCCGCGTAGCCGGTGCGGCGCGTGCAGCCTTCATCCTGGACAATCTCGCGCTCGCACTGCAGAGACGCGCGTCGCCCCGTGCTATACTCATCGCGCTTTGAAGACCACGCGCCCGTCGCTGCACTACGGCTGGGTGATCGTCGCCACCGGGGTGCTGACCGTCTTCGGCTGCCTCGGCCTCGGACGGTTCGGCTTCACCATGATCCTTCCCTCGATGAAGGCGGGCCTCGCCCTCTCCGACGTGCAGGCCGGCGACCTCGCCGTGGCCAACATGATCGGCTACCTGGCCTTGTCGCTGCTTTCGGGCTTTCTTGTGGACCGTTTCGGAGCGCGCGCCGTGATCACCGCCTCCATGGTCGTGGTGGCCGCGGGCATGCTGATCGCGGGGCTGGCGGCGAGCTACGCGGCGTGCCTGCTCGGCCTCGCGATGGCTGGAGGGGGAAGCGGCGGCAGCAACGTTCCGGTGATGGGACTGCCGTCGGCGTGGTTCGCCCGCAGGCGCCGCGGCCTGGCCACGGGCATCGTGGTCAGCGGCTCGAGCGTCGGCATCCTCATCGCCGGCCGCCTCGTGCCGTCGGTCCTCGAGCGGTGGGGCGAGGCGGGCTGGCGCGTCGCCTGGCAGCTCTTTGCCGCAGCGGCGCTGGCGGTCGCCGCGGTCGGGTGGCTCGCGCTGCGCAGCGACCCGGCCGCCTTGGGCCTGGAGCCGGTCGGCGGCAGGGACTCCAGCGAGCCTGCGGCAGGCAGGATGCAGTGGGGGCTGGTCTACCGGGCGCCCGCGGTCTGGCACCTGGCAGCGGCCTACGTGCTGTTCGGCTTCTCCTACGTGATCTACGCCACGTTTTTTGCCCGCTCGCTCACCGGCGAGGCCGGCTACACGACGCGCGAGGCGGGCTCGCTCTGGTCCGCGGTCGGCGCCCTGAGCCTGGCCAGCGGCTTTCTCTGGGGAACGGTCTCCGACCGCATCGGCCGCAAGTACGGGCTGGCCCTGGTGTTCGCCCTGCAGAGCCTGTGCTTTGCCACGTTCGCGTACTGGCGGACCTCCGCCGGCATCTACGTCTCGGCGGGGCTGTTCGCGCTGACCGCGTGGAGCATCCCGGCGGTGATGGCAGCGGCGACCGCCGACATCGTGGGCGGAAGGCTGGCGCCCGCGGCCTTTGGCTTCATCACGGTCTTTTTCGGGCTCGGGCAGGTGGCCGGGCCCTTCGCAGCCGGACGCATCGCCCATGCGAGCGGGTCGTACTCCGCGGCCTTTGCCGCCGCTGCGGCGGCCGCGGCTGCCGGAGCGCTGCTGTCGCTGCTGCTGCGCATCCGCGGCGGCGGCGGCCGGCCGGCAGCCACCGGGCGTTGATCGAGTGCGCGTAAGGGTCGCCCGTTGACTCGGCGAGCCGATACTCGGTTTCAGAAGCGGGAAGCGCGCATGCGGACCCATCAGGAGATCGAGGAGCGGAGCCTCGCCCTCGCGGCCGAGATCGACGCGGACCCCGCCCGGCGCGGATTGGAGCGCGCCCGCCGGGTGTGCGCCCGCTGGGCCGCGATCGAGCATCCCCCCGACGTCGACGCATGGCAGGAGATCCTGAAAGGCCCGTGGCCGAGTGTGCGGGCCGCGCTGCTCGATCCCTCCGAGACCGGGAGGCGGCTGCGGCAGTCGAGCCCGTTTTGCGGAATCCTAACCCCACGAGAGCGCTGGTCGATCTGGCGGAGGTTCCGCACGCAGTGACGCGCGCCCAGCTCGAGCACATCATCCGCGCGGCGGGGGCGATCGCCGGCAGCGACTCCCTGATCGTGATCGGCAGCCAGGCGATCCTCGCGGCGTTTCCCGACGCGCCGCGCGAGCTCCTGGGCTCGATGGAAGCCGATCTCTGCCCCGCCGACGATCCTCGAAAGGCCGACATCGTCGACGGCGCCATCGGAGAGGAGTCGCCCTTTCACGAGGAGTTCGGGTACTACGCTCACGGCGTCGGACCCGAGACGGCGATTCTGCCCGCGCGGTGGATGGAGCGTGCGCTGTGCACGTGCAACGACGCTACCCGGCAGGTCGAAGCCATCTGTCCGAATCCCGCGGACCTGGCGGTGTCCAGGCTGGCTGCCGGCCGCGGCAAGGACATCGACTTCGTTCGGGCGCTGCTCAGGCACCGGCTGGTCTCGGCAGCCGCGATTCCGGCCTCCGCGTCGGAGCTTGCCCGCGAGCAGCGCGAAGCGGTCGAGCACAGGCTCTCGCTCGTTCGCCCGTCCTGACGGGCTGCGAGCCGGCGGGTCCGCTCCGACCGAGTGGTCGCAGGCCGCACGCCTGCGGCGTTTCCGCGGAAACGCCGCAGATTCCGGCTCGTGTCTCCCGGGAACTCCCGACGACGCGCAGGAGACGGCCGGCCGCGTGGGGATCGTCGAGCTGACTCCGCTGCTCTACGCCGAGGCTGCCTCGGCGGGCGTGGATCTGCACGCGCACTGGCTGCCCGGCGGCTACCCTGATGCGTGCCTCGAAAGCAGCGCCGAGCGGCGCGTGCGCTGGCAGGAGAGCTATGTGCAGACGACGGTCGAGCGGGACCTGCGATCCAAGACCTCAAGGCCTCGTCCTTCGACTTGAGACGCTTTCTCGCCATCATCGCCCACATTCACGGCGGCCTGCTGAACGCCTCCGAGATCGGACGTTCGCTCGGCGTGAGCTTCCACACGGTCGAGCGCTATCTCGACGTGCTCGAGGCTCACTTTCTCGCTCGGCGGCTGCGCCCGTGGGCGCGGAACCCGGGCAAGCGGCTGGTCAAGGCGCCGAGGGTCTACCTGCGGGACAGCGGCCTGCTTCACTACCTGCTCGGCATCCGCGACGAGCGGGATCTCCTGGAGTCTCCGCGGCGCGGCGCGAGCTGAAAAGGCTGCGTCATCGAGCAGCTCATCGCCCTCGAGCACGCCGCCCACGGGGGCAGCCAGTTCTGGTTCTACCGCACTCACGCCGGGGCGGAGATCGACCTGGTCGTCGAGCGTCCCGGCCGCAGCATCGGCCACGAGATCAAGTGCGCCACGTCAGTCAGCCGCTCGGACGCCTCCGGCCTCAGGTCGGGACTCGCCGACGGCGTGATCGACGAGGGCAGAATCGTGTATCTCGGAGATCGCAGCTACTCGCTCGATGACCGCATCGAGGTCGTGCCCGCCGAGACGCTGTTGCGCGCAGCTGCGACAGGGAACTGAGCCGCCCGCCGGCCGGTACGGCGGAGGCCGTCAGGCCCCGAAGATGGCGAACCCCGCGGCCGCGAGAACGAACGAGATGGTCGGGCACAGCAGCCAGCCGATGGCCATGTTGCGCAGGACACGGAACTCGAAGGCGTGGAAGCCCTGCAGCAGCCCCACTCCGAGGATGCCGCCCACGATCGCCTGGCTCGTGCTGACCGGAACGCCGATCACGGCAAAGACGTGGGTCGTGACCGCCATCGCCGACACGGCCACGAGCGCCGAGTAGGCGTTGAGCCGCAGCAGGCCGGTGCCGACCACCATGAACACGCGCCTGCCGAACGTCAGGATCCCCAGGGCGATCGCGGCGCCGCCGAGAACGGCGAGGTGGAAGTCCGTGACGCCGGGCACGAGGCCGGAAAAGATCCCGGTGGCGTTGGCCACGTTGTTGGCGCCCAGGGCGTAGGAGCCGTAGCCTCCCACCGTGACCAGCCCGATCAGCAGCAGGTTGTCGCGGGTCAGGATGCTCATGGGAAAGCACCGCATGAGGGCCCGCAGAGCGATGTAGATCAGAAAGGATGCGATCATCGCCCCGATCGGGGTGGCGATCCAGCAGACGACCACCTTGATCAGGCCCGCGGCCTGAAGGTTGCGGGTGGCCAGCCCGATGCCGGTGATGGCGCCGACGATCGCCTGGCTCGTGCTGATCGGCATCCCCAGCAGCGTCATGGCGGTGATGGCGATCCCCGCAGACATCGACACGATCAGGAGCGTCTTCGCGTTCTGAGCTGTCAGGCCCGAAAGAGTGGCGATGCCCCCCTGTCCCTCGAGCGCGGCTCCCGCCAGCACGCAGGCGGCGCAGATCAGGCTCGCGGTGCGGAAGCTGATGATCCGGGACCCGACGGCCGTCCCGAACACGTGGGCCGCGTCGTTGGCTCCGAGCGCCCAGCCGAGGAACACCCCGCCCAGCAGCGGAACATAGGCGAGCAGCACGCTATGTGCTCCTCTTGGCGACGATGATCCGGATCCGGTCGCCGGCGCTCTCGCAGCGATCGGCCACGCCTCCGATCCGACCGACCAGGTCACGCATCAGGATCTTTGTCAGTGTGTCGAAGTCGCCGGAAAAGATGCGGTCGACGAGGCTTGTTTCCAGCCTGTCCGCCTGGCTCTCGAGCTCGTCGATCTGGCCGACGGCAACGGTAGCGGTGAGGAAGTTCTTGAACAGCAGGTTGACGCCTTCGACCGTCGCCTCGATGCAGCGGGCGACGACATCCACGAGGGCGAGCACGTCGGCGCGCAGCGCCTCGGGAATCGAGATGTGCTGCAGGAGCACCATGCGCACTGAGCTCTCGGCGTGGTTCGGCACCCGGTCGACCGATTCGAGCAGACCCAGGATGTCGCCGCGCGACTCGGGAAAGAGCGCCTCGGTGTACATCTGGGTTTCGGTCGAGCGGCGGATGTCGTCGGCGTTGCTCTCGGCCTGGTGGAGCCGCCCGTAGATCTCCCGCAGGCGTTCGCGGGGACAGCCCTCGCAGATGGCGTCAAAGGCTTCGCGCAGGACCCGCGCGCAGGCGAGCACCTCGCGGGTGTACTCGGCCAGGCGTGATTCGACCTGCTTCTGCCGCAGGATCTTCTGTTGCGCCACCCTCTCCCTCCCGACGGTGCGCGGGCTGCCGCGCCGCCGCGCGCGATCCGCATTCGATACCCGATGGGCGCCCGCTGTCAATCGCGCGGCCCGGCGCGCCCGCGGTCGACCCCGTGCGCGAGTGACGCCCAGACCGCCGCCGCGCAGACGCGTCAGTTCGACTGCATCACGATCACGAACTCTTCCTGGTCCGGGTC
>CAZKGO010000177.1:0-6505 GCA_964552235.1 uncultured Spirochaetales bacterium
CGCGCAACCGGCCGACAGGACGAAGCGGTTGTGGAGGATAGGGGATTCGAACCCCTGACCTATTGATTGCGAACCAATCGCTCTACCAGCTGAGCTAATCCCCCGCACACAGTCATAGTCTATCAGGTTTGCGCCGCTCGGGGCAATAGGTCGGGGACCGGCCCAGAGATCGCCCATTCGCCTATTGATCTGTGCAGCGGGCAGGGGCCTCGGCGGGAGCGGGGCCAGTAGGCAGGAGCAGGGGGGGCGGGCTGCGCGCTTTCTTCCTGCGGCAGGGCCGGGAGCCTCTGCATTAGGATCGGCGCAGGAGCCCTCGGTGCCGCTTTGCCTCAGGGATAGGAGGTGGGCAGGCGAGTACCCTGGCGCCAAAGGGTTGCGGTTGTGGTCTTTGTCTGCACCAGAGTTGGGAGGGGAACTGGTGCCGTATCAAGGAAAACCGGCTTCATTCTTCCGGGATACCGTCAGAATCCCGCAGATTCTCGATGGTCTCCATGACATCCGAAAGCATCCTTTTCCGTCGCCTGACTGCAACCTCCACGCCAAAGCGAATCGGAGCCTTGACGGCTCCCCGATGGGCGGTCATTACCTGGTGGCGGCTGCGCTGTGCGGGGCGGTCAATCGCCCCGTGCCGGTGGAGCCCTGCAAGGGCCGAGGCCACGAGCTGAAAACCACCCACCACTGGCTGCCGGTCCTGCAGAAAGAACTCGGTCGCAGCGCCCCGCAACTGTGGCTGCTGGACCCGCACTACTTCAATCAGTCCTGCTTCAAGACTGTGCGCACTCTGGAGGCACACCTGCTGATCATGTCTGCCCTGTTGCGTCTGTTCTGCCTGGCCCTGACAGCTTTCCACGCCTTCTTCCATATCCTAAGCCAAGCTCGGCACGCAGCGAAAGCCGCAAGATAGATCTCGCCCTAACCACCATGTCAGTGGTCGCCCTCCACCCCTGCCTTCAGCTCGCACCCCTCCCTCACCGCATCGCCGACCACCACAGCCCGACGCTCAGCGTCGCGAGCCCGCGGCCAGAGGGGAATCTCCGGGGGCGGCCGGGTCTATGAGTCTCCGTTTTCGAGCTGCACGATCACCGAGTCGAGCTTGCCGTCGAGCGAGCTCTTGACCTCGCGGTCCGGCAGCAGCGTCGCAAGACCCCTGAGAAAGCGAAGCGTGCCGGCCAGCCTGCTGGAGGTCACCTTGACGTCGGGCACCGCCTCGCGGCCCGCCGCGGGCCTCTCCAGGAGGCGGCGCTCGACCCGCTGCTTGAGCCCGCTTCGGCCCTCGAGACGCTCGCGGATGTACTGCATCCGCAGCTTGATGTCGCTCGCGTCGAAGCGCTTGCGGGGCTTGTCCGGCAGGTGCCGGGCAAGCCCCTCCAGGTACTCCATGAGGGCCGCGGTCTTGCTCCACTGCAACGGAACCGGCGGCCGCGCACGGTCCTCCTCTGCTTTGTGCGCGGGGGCGGCGGCTGCTGCGGGCTCTGGCTGCCTGACCATCACCTGCACCGGCTGCGCCCGCGCGGCGAGCGCGCGCCTGATGCCCTTGAGCTCCTCCTGGATCTCCGCGAGCATCTGTCCCTGGCGAATCGTCGCTTCGGAGGGCTGGGCCTGCGGGGCGGCGGCGACGATCACGGGCGCAGCGGGAGAGGCGGCCGGCGCGGGCTGCCGCTGCGGAGCAGGCGGCTGAACCGGCCACGCCTGAGGCTGCTGCTGGGGCCAGGCCTGCGGCGGTGGCTGCTGGGGAGCCGGCTGAGGCCAGGGCTGCGGCGCGGGCTCCGGCCGGCGATCCTGCGGGGCGACGAGCGTGACCACCGTCGGCGGAGCCACGTGGTCCATCTGCAGGGTCTGCTCCTCCTGTTCCTCCTCGGTCGCGGAAAGGTCGAGGAGCTCTTCCTCTTCTTCCACCACCAGCGGGGGCTCGAGTGACCCGATGCTGATGATCGGCACGGTGTCGGCCACGAGCTCGGCCGCGCCTTCGAGGGCGCTTTGTTCCTCAACGGCAGGCTCGCGGGGTTGGGCGCCCTCGGCCTCGTGGATGCGGCTGAGGCTCGTCTTCCAGCGTTCGTGGAACCGGCCTTCGTAGTCGTTGATGAGCCGCTCGTGCAGCGCGAGACTTTCGCCGAGCGCGGCGAGGTCGGCGGTGTCGCCCCGTTCGCCCTGCAGCGCCACCAGGCGCTCGAGAACCGCGACGGCGCTCTCCGTCCGTCCGGCCTCGTGATGGGCACGGGCCAGGTAGTAGTAGGGCTGGGTGCTGGCGGGGTGCGCGGCGATGACGCTCTCGAACACGGCGACGGCCTCCTCGTTGCGCCCCTGCTCGAGCACGAGCCGGCCGAGCAGAAGACCGGCGTCGAGGCTCTTCGGATTGCCCTCCAGGTAACGGCGCACCTAGGCCTCGGCCTTGGCCGCGGCCTTCTTCTCGTTCCAGTAGATCGCCAGGTCCATGTGGAAGTCGAGCTCGGCGGGAGCGACCGACTCGAGCTGGCGGTAGCACTCTGCGGCCCTCTCCACGTCGCCCTTGCGCTGGTACGCGTTGCCGAGGGCCCGGAGGGCAGCCGGGTGGTCAGGCTGCGAGTCGAGGATCCTGCTGAGCTGCGCGATCGCCTGGTCGTGCCTGCCGGTCTCGATCAGGGAGTTGGCGAGGCGAAGGCGCGCCACGATGTCGTTAGGGCTCAGGCTCACGAGCCGCTGGTAGGCGATCGCCGCCCGATCCGGGCGGCCCTGCTCCTCCATCAGCGCGCCGAGATTGAGGAACGCCCGCTGGTAGTTCGCGTCCGCCTTGACCGCCTGCGCGAGGTAGTGCTGTGCGGCCTGAGTGTCGCCCAGCTCTCTGTGCGCCACGCCGAGGTTGTTGAGCGCCTTGGCGTGGGCGGGATCGCGGCGCAAGGCCTCTTCGAAGTGCCGGACCGCCGACTTGCGGTCGGCCAGGGCCAGCTCGACGACGCCGAGGTTGTTGAGAGCGTCGGGCCAGCCGGGGCGTGACTTGAGCGCCCCCCTGAACTGCTCGCGCGCGTCCTCCAGGTCGCCCTGCTCGCGCGCGATGATGCCGAGGTCGTAGCGCAGGGTCGCGTTGTTCGGGTCGATCGCCAGACCCTGGCTCAGCACCTTCCTGGCCTCCTCGAGGCGGCCGAGCGACTGGTAGACCGTGCCGAGGTTGGTGTAGGCGAGGACGAACCGGGGATCGGCGCTGATGGCGCGCTCGAACTCCTCGATCGCGCGGGAGTAGTTGCGGCTCTCCTTGTACGCGTTGCCGAGGTTGTAGCGGATGTCGGCGCGCTCGCCGGCGAGATCGAGGGCGCTCTGGAAGGAGGCGACGGCGTCCTCGATCCGGCCGAGATCCTTGAGCACCACGCCGAGGTTGTTTAGCGCTTCGACGTTGCCGCGGTCCATCTCGAGGGCGCGGCCGTAGGCGCGCAGCGCCTCGCCCGAGCGCTTGCGGCTGCGGTGGATGTTGCCGAGGAGCACGTGCACCGCGGCGATCCGCGGCTTTTCCACCGCGAGGCGCTCGAGCAGCCGCTCGGCCACGTCCAGCTCGCCGAGGCGCAGCGCTTGGCGGCCGCGCTGCAGCAGCTCGGCCGGGGACATCCTGGAGGCGCCGGCCGCGGACGGGAGCGGGGAGTCCGGGGCCGATGACGCCCTGGCGCCTCCGGCAGACGGGGGCGCGGATTCCGCAGCCGGCTGCGGGAGCGCCGCGGGGCCCGGGTCGGCCGGCGCCTGCGGAAGCGCCACGGTCGAGGGCGGCGTTTCGTGCAGCGCAGCGGGCTTGGCCGCGTCGCTCGAGTCGCTCGCGTCGCTCATCGGCGCGCCCCCGGGTCCGGCGCCGGAGCGCCGGCGCGGGGCGAAGGCCTCGCCGTCGCCTCGGCCGAGAAGCGGCTCTGCTGGCGGGGGTAGGCGTGGTCGTACGCGACGACCGCCAGGTAGTAGAGGCGGCCGTTGGCGAGCCCGTTCAGCGCGAAGCTCGTGACGTTGCCCGCATCCACCGGAGAGGGGCCGGCGGCGCTGTCAGCGCCGTAGTAGGAGCCCGGCTCGGTTCCGTAGTAGACGAGGTAGCCTGCCACGTCGTCCTCCTGCACTCGTTGCCACGACAGGGCGACCGATCGGTCGCCGGCTGTGGCCACGACGCGCGCCGGGGGAGGCGGGGGCAGGTTCGGCTCGTAGACGAGGCGCAGCCGCGACAGCGAAGGCGACACCACCCCGTCGGACATGAGGTCCGCCCGAACCTGCACATAGCGGCCGCGCGCGTCGGGGCCGATCGGAGCCGAGGGCGTGAACGGGTGCCAGCCGTCGTCGAAGAAAGGATCCTCCGAGATCCTGTAGGAAAGCTCTATGGCGCTCGACCCGGGCGTGCTCGCGATCGCCTCGATGCGCAGCAAGCGGCTGCGCGGATGCCCGAGGTCGAGGGGCCGCGTCACCGCGCTCGCGGCGCGGGTGCCGTAGCGGGAAAGCTGGGGGCGCTCCACGAACCGGTGCGAGACCCTCATCTCGTCGAGCAGGCCCGTGAGCCTTGCGCCGATCAGGATCCTGCCCGCGGACTGGCCCACGAGGGCAAGCGGCGGGCTTCCGTCGCGGCCGCTCGCGGTGGCATAGCTCACTGCCTCGGGTGCGCCGTCCACGAGGTACTCGATCAGGCCGGTCTCCGCGTCGTAGCGCAGGAGGTGATGGGCCCAGGTGCCCGGCACCAGCAGCGAAAGACCCTTGAGCGCGCGGCCGGCTCCCGACAGGAACAGCCCCTCGATGCGCCACTCCAGGGTCCGTCCCCTCACCCTGCAGACGAGCGATTGGGAGAGGACGCCGCCGTCTCGCGGCAGCTGCCCGGTCCAGGCGAGCACGGTCTCGCCGTCGCCGAGGTGCAGCGGGTAGAGCCAGAACTCGACCGAGAAGTCCCCGGCGCCGAGAAAGCCTCTCGAGCCGCCGCCCGGCGACGGCTCGAGCTCGACAGGGGCTGCGCCTTCGAAGGCCGCGCTGGCCTCGCCGAACGCCTTGACGTGGACGCTGAGGCGTGTGTCGCCGGCCGTGGCTGTAGAGTAGCGGCCTGCGGCGTCCGACGGGGGCAGCGAGTCGAAGTGCAGGAGCAGCTCGGTCGAGGGGTCGGGGACATGTCGGGCATCCTCGAGCACGAGGTCGGGCAGCCCGCGCCAACCTGTCCGCGTGGTCGTGCCTTCGGCCTGCTCGAGCTCGGCCCAGGGCCGCGGCCCTTCGGAGCCGACGACCACCTCGCGCTCGAGGGCGAACGCGCGGACCGAAAGCAGCAGCAGTGCAAGAGCAAGAAGCCTCATTTTCCTCGTTCTATTATCGGCACGAAGGCGGCCGCAGTCGCGAGGCGGCGGCAGCAGCGAGGCGGCCGCAGTCGCCCGGCAACGGCAGCGAGACGGCAGCGGCCACCCGGCACCGGCGGCGGGGCGGCAGCGGCCGGCCTCATGCGCCGAGCTCGCAGTAGCCGGCCTTGAGGTCCGCGAGGTACCGGGACAGCTCTTCGGACTTGGCCTTGAGCGACCACGGCACGTCGGAGGTGTCGAGGCCCTTGTCCCGCACCACATCCATCTCGATCCGTTTGAGGGCGAGCACGGAGCCCTTGATCCTCAGGTCGAGGATCTCCTGCTGGCCGCGCAGGTCCTCCAGCGATTCTCTCTGCTGCCGGTGCTGGCTGAGGGCGCGGTCGTATTCCGTGCCCACCGAGGGCGAGCGGGCCGCTTCCCGGCCCGCCTGCAGCTTCTCGATCCCGGCGTCGATCTGCGTCTCCGACAGCGTGGCAAGCAGCCCCTGGAGCTCCCGGCTGCGCTCGTTGAGCCCGCCGATCCGGCCGACGTGGCGCTGGAGAAGCGGAACCAGGTCCGCCTCGAAGCGCGATCGCAGGGACGCGATGCCGCCGATCTGGCGCACCAGCGGCTCCTTGATGCTGTTCGCTTCGTCGACCAGGAGCCCGAAGCGCCCGGCGGTCGCCGGCGGCGCCGGCGTGCGCGCCAGTTCGCCCCGAGCCACGCCCAGCCTGCGCATCCGCTCGAGCAGTGACTTGTGCCGGACCCGGTAGAACAGGCGGTGGCTCACCAGTCCCACCGACCATCCCGCCGCGGGAAAGAGGAACCAGCGAACGCTCGGCGACGTGACCATGTTCACCATGAACAGGTATGCCGACACCGAGACGAAGGCGGTCAGGTGGTGCGCGAATCCCCGCTCCGCCGCATGGAGGCGGCGCAGGGTCCGCCGCTGCTCGCCGCTCAGCCGCGCGCGCAGCTCGCGGCTCTGAGCCTTGCGCAGCGCGGTCGCGACAAAGTGGTGCGCGACGCCGATCGCCCACGCGGCCACGGGGTAGAGGAACCACGGGTGGCCAAAGGGAGTCCTGACGAGCCAGATCACGAGAAGAAGGGCGCTCACGCCGGCGAATGCCCCCATGTGGGCGCGAAAGGCGCCGATGCGCGCGGCCTCCGTCTCGGTGGCGTCCTCCGTGCCGCCGCCCGCCGCCTGCGCGTCGCCGCGGCGGGGGCGGAGGGACACGTGCTCCAGCGACGAGCGCAGAGAT
>CAZKGO010000178.1:0-6495 GCA_964552235.1 uncultured Spirochaetales bacterium
TGGAGGATCCGGTAGATGACCTCGCCGATCGAGTCATCGACGCCAGAGAGCACAGGGTCGATCTCCGCGTTGATGCGCACGCGGGTGCTGTCGGCAAAGCTGCCGCACAACCGCTGCCATCGGGCGCTCCATCTTGCCGCGGGCTCATCGTCCTCTCGGTTTCGCAGGGAAGTCACCTGCTCCCTGATGTCCTTGAGAGTCAGGCGAACCAGCTGCTCGAGCTGCTCCAGCCGTCCCTTCACGTCCGGCGAATCCACCATCTCCCGAGCCACGCGCAGCTGCACGGCCACGGCGGTCAGCGAATAGCCGACCGTGTCGTGGACCTCGCGTGCCACGCGGATGCGCTCGGAGCGGGCCGACTCCGCCTGAGCCCGCTTGATCGAATCCTCCACGCGCAGCAGCACTCCCGGCAGCTCGGAGGCCGCCCAGCGCGCCTGGTCTGCCTGCCTGGACTGGCTTTCGAGCCTGGCCTCCAGTCTCCACCGGGCCACGGCTGCGGGGACGACGGCAAGCGCGAGAAGCACCACCGACACCGCCGACGCCGCCTCGCCGATTGCGGCCAGCATCGCAGCGGCGGCCAGCGAAGCCCCGACGATCGCGCCCACGGCAAAGGGCGGGTCCATGGTCGTCGCCACGATCGCGATGCTCGCGAACACGGTGATCGGACCAAAGCCTGCCCACGGCACACGCAGCGCCCCGATGCAAACGCTCACCCCCAGCATCATGGAGACCAGGAGGGCGTCACGGCGGTCACCCTTGCGCCACAGAGCCCAGACCCAAAGGGCCACGACGAGCCAGAGCGCGTAGAGAAAGAGACCAACCGGGCGCGTATAGCTGCCGAGAGCGCCGTCGTTGACGGCAAGGCCGGTGCCTACCGCACCGGCGGCATGAACGGTCCAGGCCGCCCCAAAGACGATCCGCACGAACCTCTGACGACCGGCAGGGCTGGTCACGGGGGCATGCTACCCGAGGGTGGCGGCGCCCGCAACAGCCGGATTGCCTCGCCAGCGCGCCGGGCTTATACTGCCGGAGAGGTCTGGGCTCGTGGGATTCGATCTTCTGGAGAAGGCCGTGGATGCCGGGCGCCGCAGGCGCGAGGCGGCACGGCTGCGGATGCTCGAACGCGTCGAGGATGCGCTGGAGCAGCTCGCCCCGGCCTTCGGGGTGAGCGAAGCCTATCTGTTCGGCTCGATCGTGCGACCGGGCCGCTTCACCGATCAATCGGACGTGGACCTGGCGATCGAGGACCTCGGAGCGGACTACTGGTCTTTTCTGGGGCGGCTTTCCGAGCTCGTCGGACGTGAAGTCGACCTCGTCGAGCTGGCGAAATGCCGTTTCGCCGCGCGCATCAGGAGGGAGGGCAGACGGTGGACGCCGAAAGCCTGAAGCTGCTCCAGGCGGACCTCGCGGCGCAGGTGGCGGAAATCGAGCGCTGCTACCGGAAGATCCATCAACGACAGGAGGGCTTTGCCGCCGACGAGGAACGGCTCGAGAGCCTCGCTTTCCATCTGCACAACCTCTACTGCGTTTTCGAAGATCTGTTCCGAATGATCGCCGAGGCCTTCGAAAACCAGATCGAACAGGGCGGCGGCTGGCATGTCGAGTTGCTGTCGAGAATGCGGCAGGAGATACCAGGAGTGCGCCCTGCGGTTGTCGAGGTGAACGACCTGCGCGCTCTGAACGAGCTGCGCGCCTTTCGCCACGTATTCAGGCATGCCTATGCACTGGAGCTGAACCCGGCCAAGCTTGCCATCGTTCTCGAGCAGGCGCTGGTCCTGGAACCGCGCGTGAGACCGATTGTGGATCGCTTTCTGGCCGCCTGCCGCTCGGCGCTACACGCCTGACCGCCCGATCGCAGCGACGTCGGCCCGACACCGCAGCGCAACCATCAGGTTGTGCGGCCGCGGGTGCGGGTGTAGACTACCGGCAGCCGATGGGAAGCACCGGACCGATCGCCAGCCCACCCACCCCTGCGGAGGCGGCAGCTGCCGCCGCCCCGATCGGCGGCCGGCGGCGCAGCAAGGTGCTCGGGAGGCTCAAGACCCGCAAGGCCATGCTGGTGATGCTGGCCATCGGGCTGGCCTGGTACGTGGTGTTCGACTACTACCCGATGGTCAAGGTCGCGTGGGCCTTTACCAACATCGGCATGGTGCCCCTGGACCAGGTCCGGTTCGTGGGCTTCGACAATTTCGCGAAGCTGTTCGCCACGACGCAGTTCCTCCGGTCGTTCTTCAACACGATCTATATCAGTCTGCTGCAGCTCGTCTTCGGGTTTCCGATTCCCATCATCCTCGCTCTCCTCCTGAACGAGATGCGGATCACCCCGATCAAGAGGACGATCCAGACGGTCATCTACCTTCCGCACTTCCTCTCCTGGGTGGTGGTCGGTGCCGTCTGGTACATCATCCTCTCCCCGATGGAGAGCCCCAACGCCCAGATCGCGGCGATGCTGGGCCGTGATCCGATCTACTGGTGGGCCAACGAGCGGTACATCAGGGGCCTGCTCGTGTTCACGGACATCTGGCGGGGAGCCGGGTTCGGCACCGTGGTCTACCTGGCCACCCTCTCCGGCATCGACCCCAATCTCTACGAAGCGGCCACCATGGACGGAGCCGGCAGGTGGAAGCAGACGTGGCACATCACGCTGCCGGGCATACGCTCCGTGATCGTCATCCTGCTGATCCTGGCCCTGGGCAAGATCCTCGACATCTTCCAGCAGGTGTTCGTGCTCACGACTCCCGTGGTTCGCGAGCCGAGCGACGTGCTCATGACATACGCCTACAGGATCGGCATCCAGAGGCTCCAGTTCGGCTACGCGATGGCCGTGTCGGTGTTCCGGGCGGCGTTCGGCCTGGCGCTTGTGGCCTCGACCAACGCCCTCGCCAAAAACGTGAGCGAGGGCGAGCTGGGGATATTCTAGCGACCGAGGGAGCGGGCGGGCAGCGATGAAAGAGAGCGGGGGACAGAGGGTCTTTGCCGTCTTCAACTACGCGTTCATGACTCTCCTCGCCCTCGCCGTCGTGATTCCCATCATGTACATCTGGCAGCTCACCCTGTCGAGCTCCCCGGATCCGTCCTTCCGCATCTGGCCCAAGATGTTCACGCTCGAGAACTACCGGTTCGTCATCGAGAAGAACATCATCGTGCGGCCTCTGCTGAACAGCGTCTATCTGTCGACGACGAGCACCCTCTTCAGCATGGTGATGACCTGCGTCCTGGCGTACCCTCTGGCCGACAGGGGGCTGCCCGGCAGGACCTTCTTCAACTTCCTGGTCGTTCTGCCGATGCTGATCAGCCTCGGGTTTCTGCCGAAGTACCTCCTCGTGCGCGAGCTGGGCCTGCTCAACTCCTACCTCGGAATCGTTCTGGTGAGCGGCATCGGCTCGTTCAACCTCATCATCATGCGCAACTACTTCCAGTCGCTGCCGGCGGAGCTCTTCGACTCGGCGCGGATCGACGGGGCCTCGGAGCTGGCCACGCTGGCCAAGATCGTGATCCCGCTCTCGCTGCCCGTGATCGCCACGATCGCGCTCTTCTACTTCGTGGACATGTGGAACGCCTACTTCAACATCGTGCTGTACATCTCCGACAGCCGCAAGCACACCCTCCAGGTGATCCTCCGTTCCATCATCATCAAGAACGAGGAGATCGACAGGGAAGATCCCAACATGATGCTGCTGCAGAACATCAAGTACACGACGGTGATCGTGGCCCTGATCCCCGTCCTGATGCTCTACCCGTTCCTGCAGCGCTACTTCACCAAGGGGATCCTGCTCGGCTCGCTCAAGGGATAGCGGGCCGGGACAGGAATCGGCGAAAGGGGTTTCCGGCACAAGCGTTCGCTTCGGTACGAAGATCAACTGAAACGGCGAAGGAGGAGGACAATGAACGGGAAGCGGATTCTCGCAACAGCGCTGGCGCTCGCTGCGGCGGCCGCGGTGTTCGCCGCGGGCGGGAGTGAGACGGCTGCCGCGCCGCAGGCTCTCGACAAGATCGTCTACATGGAAACGGGATTCCACGGCGAAGAGCACAGGATCCCGCCGTTCGTGGCGCACTTCAAGAAGCTCACCGGGCTCACGCTCGAGATCCAGCCCGTGAGCTCGTCGGGCACAACCGAGATCATGATCGCCCGATTCATGGCAGGGGACTTTCCGGACATCGCCAAGCCGAGAACCGCCCGGCTCGACGACTTTGCGCGGCAGGGCTTCTTCCTGCCCCTCGACGACTACATCAAGGCCTCGCCCAAGATGGCCAAGCTCAAGCAGGAGAACCTGCAGGCCTTCGAGGCCCACACCGTCGACGGCAAGGCCTACGGAGTGCCCACGGACATGGGGCAGAACGGGGCTCTCTGGGTGAGGCTCGACATCCTGAAGGAGCTCGGTCTCTCGATGCCCAAGAGCCTCGACGAGTTCATCGCCTACTGCCGGGCGATCCGCGATCGCTACAAGGGCCCCGAAGGCATCACCACGTACCCTCTGGTCGTGCGCATGTACAACACCGGCTACACGCAGGTCATCGCCAACTACTTCGACGTGACCGCCCTGCCCGTGATCAAGCACCCGGGCGACGCGAAGTACCGGGAAGGGTGGGACTCACCGCAACTGAAGAGCTACCTGGACTTCGTCAAGATGCTCTACACGGAAAAGTTCATCGACACCGAGCACGCCCTTCCCCAGAAGAGCGACGTGGTGAGGGCGAAGTTCGCCTCGGGAAAGGGCGCCAGCTTCGTGTACTGGGCCGACCGGTACGCGACCGTCTACAAGGACGTCACCAAGAGCTTCCCCAAGGCCGAGGTCGGGCACATGCTTCCGTTCGCCAATCCCAAGGGCGGCGTCATGGGCGCGAGCCTCACTGCGGGCACGACGCCGATGTGCATCACCAAGGGCAGCAAGAACCCGCGATTCGCATGGGAGCAGTTCGTCGAGAAGTTCTTCTTCGATCTGGACGTGCGCATGCTCTTTGCCTATGGGGTGCCGGGCGACGACTACGAGATCAAGGACGGCACGATCACGGCGCTCAAGGGCCAGCCGATCAATCCGTGGGAGCCCTACGATCTGGAGCAGCGGCTGCCCTTCAAGCTGCCGGCCTCGGCGCAGAAGATCTCGGACGTCAACGCCGCCTACAAAGCGGCCCAGGCCAAGCACTCCTACTATGCGGCCATGAGCGAGCCGGTGGTCTCCGTTTCCGGCTACGACCAGATCCGCGAGGACATGACGGACAAGAAGAACCAGCTGCTTTGGAAGTACGTGCTCGGCGAGATGACCTACGAGCAGGTCATGGCCGAGTTCGAGCGCTACAAGAAAGAGGTGGGTTTCGCCGAGATCCTGGCGGAGATCAACGCCAAGAGCAAGTAGCAGCGGCCCCGCAATAGACCAACGGCCGCGAGCCCGGTCCCCCGCGACGGACTCGCGGCCCCTCGGGCTTCGCGCCCATGTTCTCCACGCAGAGGAGGGGACGCCCGGAAGCGATCATCCCGGAGCCCTGCTCGATCACGCGGCGGAGCGAGGCTGCCACGTTCTCCAGCGACTCCTTGCGGCTCGCCCTCTTGTCCACGTGAGCACGAACTCACCGCGCACCACCATCGCAGCAGCCTCCCTGCCCGCCCCGGATGCGCGCAAGCGCCTTTCGCCCCGCGACTAACCCGCCTCCGCACACCGAATCCGCTCGCTCGCAAACACCTCCGCAGGATGAACATCGCCTTGACTTTGCCCCTGACCGGGTCTAGAATTAGGCCGCATAACAGCCGGCGCAACGAAAAACAGTGCTGATTCTGAAACGAGGCCAACGATGCAGAGCCTTACAGAATCGGCCAAGGGGGTCGGACTTTTCCAGCAGTTGGCACCTGCGCCTGGTCTTCCACGCTGCGCCCGCACGATTCGACCCCCCGGGCTGAACCGCTCAGCTCACTTCTCTCGGCTGGATAGTTTTTCGCAGGCACCGGAAGAACATCCCGAGAAATTCTCCCCCACACGTTCCTCCAGTGTCTTTCTCCCATGTCCGTTCGTCGAGTCAGGAACGAGAAAGGTGAGTGCTCGCGATGGAACTCCAGTTTCTCGCAACCAGTGACCTGTTTGGCCTGTTGAGTGACCTGCGGGAGCGGTACGCGGTCCTCGTCCCGTACAAGAAAAGCGGCAGATTGTACTACGGGCGATATGAGCCGTCCGCGCCGACGGTGGGAGCGCGAGACACCGAGGTGCAGGCCGATGTTCCTGTGATCGGCGAGGTCAGAGCCGTGGAGCCGCTGAAGGCCTTCTACTTCAGGGCCAGACAGAAGGTGGCGGAGGACTACGACGACACGGTGCCCGTCGTCGGCGCGAAACCGCTCTGCCTGGTCGGGGTGAAAGCGTGTGATTTGAGGGGTCTCCACGTCCTGGATCGAATCTTCCAGGGCCACGACTACCAGGACCCTTCATACACCAGAGCGCGGGAGGAGAACCTGATCCTGGCGGCTGACTGCACGTGCGCGCTGGAGATCTGTTTCTGCCGCGCCCTGGG
>CAZKGO010000179.1:0-6313 GCA_964552235.1 uncultured Spirochaetales bacterium
GCGGGCCCCGGCAGCGGGCGCTTGCGCGCAGGCGCCCTGGCCCTCGCGCGCCGATATGGGCAGTTGCTCTTCCACTCGCCCTCAGGCGAACTGCCGGCGCGCAATCCGCAGCCGGAGCCGGCGGACGACGCTGTCGGCTGGATGCAGGAATGGGCGGATGCGCGGGGCCTGGAGCTGGGCCCCGAGACCAACTTCCCGCAGTGGGACAACAGCAGGCCGGACTAGGACCTGGCGATCAGCGGCGTGCTGGACCCGTGAGGGCCGCCGAGACAGGCCGCGGCGGCCTGAAGCTGCGCACGAAGCCGGAGCGCACCGCCGGGCCCCCAGCCGTTCGCCGTCGCGCAGGCCGCTGCCGCGCCGGCTATCGCTCGCCGGCCCTGTACCTGCGGGCGTTCTCGAAAAAACGCTGTGCAAAGACCGGCTGCCCCGCCTTCTCGTAGGCCCGCGCCAGGTTGTGGTGGACCCGCCAGTCGCGAGGCGCAGACGCGAGCAGGCGGCGGAGGGTCGCCTGGGCGCGCTCGTAGTCCTTGACCTTGATGTACTGCACGCCGAGGGGCAGCAGCACCTCCGGGTGTCCCTTGAAGTAGGGGTCAGCCTTTTCCAGGAGCGAGATGGCGACCCGGTGGCTGCGCATGCGGTCGAGCGAGCGCACGAGGGCGCGCAGCAGCACGAGGGAGCCCGGCCGTTCGCGCAGCAGCTCGCGGTACAGCACCGCGGCGTCGCGATAGCGGCCGGCCATGAGGTAGCAGTTGGCGAGCGCCTCGCGCAACGGCCGGCTGTCGCGCCGCCGGGGCAGCAGGAGCAGCAGCTCCCGCGCGGCCTCGTCCCAGAGGCGGCGGCTGCTGAGGTGGTCGGCAAAGCGGCGGCGCACCCTGCTGTCGCCGGGAAAGCGGTCGAGATAGCGGCGATAGGCGGTCCCCAGCTCCTCGGCCTGCCCCAGGGCCTCGCGGGCCTGGACCAGCAGGGCGAGGGCTTCGCCGTGGCCGGGCTCGACCTTGAGTGTGCGCTCGAGCCAGCCGACGGCCAGGTCCTGGAGGCCGGTGTCCAGGTAGGCCCGGCCGAGGGCGGTCATGAGATTGGCGTCGGGGCCGCTCTCGTGGATCGCCTGGCGCAGGTCGTCGACCAGCCGGCTGCCCGCCTTTTCCGTGGCAGAGCGGGCCAGGGCCCTGAAGTAGCGCCCCGTGCGGTCGCCCGGGTTCAGGTGCTCGATGCGGCTGGCCACGCGCAGCAGCTCCTCGTGCTCGCCGAGCTCCCACAGGGCAAGGGCGAGGCCGTAGGAGGTCTCCAGGCGCGCGGCCCCGTGCTGGAGCGCCCGCTCGAAGTGGTTGCGGGCCCGCCCCGGTTCGCCGAGCGACAGGTAGGAGCCGGCGACCAGGGAGTGCATCTCCGCGTCGTGGTAGTCGGCCCGCAGGGCGAGCTTACCCGCTCGCAGCGCCTCCCGGAAACGCCGGTTCTTGAAGAAACCGAGGGCAGCCACGCGCGGCAGGGCGTCCGGGTTCTCCGTGACCGCCCGGCCTATGGCCGCCTCGTCGCCGATCACGGCGGAGAGGCGCTGGAGGCCCGCCATCTCGGGGCGGCCGGCGCGCAGGGCTGCGAGGGCCGCGAGCATGGGCAGCACGGGGTCGTCGGGCGCAAGGGCGCAGGCCCGGTCGTAGTGCTGGAGGGCGAGCCGCGGCTGCCCGGCCTCGCGGTAAATCCTGCCGAGGTACACGTGGGCGAGCAGGTTGTCGGGCCTGCGCTCGAGCACGAACCTGAAGATCGGCTCGGCCTCCGCGACGCCGCCGCGCCTGCAAGCCCGGATGCCCTTGATCACCAGCGCTCCCAGGTACCCGTTGGCAATGCGCTCGTTGTCCGGGGCGAGCTCGACGGCGCGCTCCAGATGCGCGAGGGCCGCCGTGGTTCGGTGCAGGCGCAGCAGCGAGAGGCCGAGGAGGCTCTCGGCCGGGGCAAACCCAGGCTGGGCAGCCACGACTTCGGCCAGCAGGCCGGCGGCTCGGGCGTTGCGGCCGAGGGCGAGGCAGGTCCGGGCCAGGAAGAACCGGCCGGGAACCGAGTCCGGGGCCGTCCTAAGGTAGCTCTCGAGGACCTGCAGCGCCCGCGGCAGCTCCCCGAGGGAGTGGTAGGCCCGGCCCAGGTACAGCAGGGCCTGGGGGTGGCGGTCGCTGCCGGCGGCGACCTCGCTCAGGAGGTCGGCCGCGGCCCGGTAGTCGCGGCTCCGCCCGGCCTCGAGGGCCCGGGCGAAGAGCTTGTCGTAGTCCCTGATGGTCGGCTCCTCGCGTCGAGTATACCCCCTGAGGCCGCGGGTTGCTTTACACTTTCCCCGCAATGCTCTACTAGTGGCGCATGCCCACGCGGGACATATTCGCGAACATCTCACCGCTTGATCACCGCTACCTGCTGGCCAACCGAGAGCTCTTCGAGCGGCTGGCCGCCGACCTGAGCGAGAACGGCCGGGTGCGCGCCTGTGTGCGCGTCGAGATGGCGCTGCTGCGCGCCCTCATCGACCAGGATCCGTCGATCGCGGACCGCGAAGCGCTGGCCCGTTCCCTCGCCGCCCTCGAGCGCGACGGCATCAGCCCCGAAGAGGTCAACGCCGAAGAGGAAAAGACCCGCCACGACCTGCGCGCCCTCGTGAACGTGCTCAAGCGCAAGGTGCCGCCCGCGGTGCGGCCGCTGGTCCACCTCGGGGCCACCTCCTACGACATCCGCGACACCGCCGCCGCCCTGCAGGTGCGCGCGGCGCTGCGCGAGGCGATCCTGCCGCTGCTGCTGCGCCTGGAGCGGACGCTCATCGACCTGGCCCGCCGCGAGGCCGCCACGCCGCAGGTCGGCCGCACCCACGGGCAGTTCGCCGTGCCGATCACCTTTGGCTTTGCCGTGGCCGAGTACGTCTCGCGGCTCGGCAAGTCGATCGAGCGCCTGGAGGCGCGCTCCTGCGACCTGCGCGGCAAGCTGGCAGGTGCGGTGGGCGCGTACAACGCCACGGCCCTCCTGGTGCGCGACCCGAGGGCCTTCGAGGCCGAGGTGCTCGCGCGGCTGGGCCTCGCGGCCTCGGACCACTCGACGCAGATCGTGGAGCCCGAGCACCTGCTGCAGGTGCTGCTGGAGATGAACACCGCCTTCGGGATCATGGCGAACCTCGCCGACGACCTGCGCAGCCTCCAGCGCTCGGAGATCGACGAGGTGCGCGAAGGGGTCTCGGAGACCCAGGTCGGCTCCTCGACGATGCCGCAGAAGCGCAACCCCTGGAACAGCGAGCACGTCAAGAGCCTCTGGAAGGCCTTCGCCCCCCGGGTCGTGACCTTCTTCATGGACCAGGTGTCGGAGCACCAGCGCGACCTCACCAACTCGGCCTCTTCGCGGTTCGTGGCCGAGTACCTGGCGGGCTTCGCTGCCGCTGCCAACCGCCTGCTCGCCGTCCTCTCCTCTCTGGAGGTGGTGCGCGAGCGGATGGCGGCCAACCTCGAGGCCGCCGGCGACAACGTCCTCGCCGAGGCGGCCTACATCCTCCTGGCGGCGTCGGGGGAGAGCGAGGCCCACGAGGTGCTGCGGCAGGCCGCCCGCGAGGCCGCGGCGAAAGGGCAGCGGCTGGCGGAGGTGCTGCGCGCCCGGCCGGACGTCTGGCAGCGGCTGCGCACGGCCCTTTCCCAGCGGGGCGCCCTGGACGCGGAGCAGTTCTTTGCCCGGCCGGCCGCCTGTTCGGGACTTGCTCAGCAGGTAGCGGTCGACACGGCTGACCGCGAAGAGCGCAGGATGGCAGCGGTGGAGGCGCGGCTTTCCGGCGGGGGCGGGCGGCCATGACGATCGAGAAAGTGGCAGTCCTCGACTGCGGGGGGCAGTACACCAAGGTGATCGACCGGCGGGTGCGCGAGCTGGCCGTGCGCAGCGACATCTTTCCGCTCGGAGTCGGCGTTGGCGACCTCAGGGGCTATCGGGGCGTGATCCTGTCGGGAGGGCCCGCCAGCGTGTGGGCCGATGACAGCCCCCGTTACGATCCCGGCCTGTTCGACCTGCCGGTGCCCTTTCTCGGCATCTGCTACGGGATGCAGCTCATCAACCAGCACTTCGGCGGCGTGGTCAGGAGCACCGGCGGGCGCGAGTACGGCGAGACGGCTGTGGAGGTCGACCCCGACTGCCCGCTGTTCGCGGGCTTGGAGCCGATGCAGCGCGTGCTGATGAGCCATGGCGACTCGGTCGAGCGGCTCGCCGAGGGCTTCCGCGTGGCCGGCCGCTCGCGGGACGTGGTGGCGGCCATCTGGCACGGCGAGCGGCCGATCTACGGCGTGCAGTTCCACCCGGAGGTGGACCTCACCGAGCACGGCCGCGCGATGCTCGGCAGCTTTGTCTACCGCATCTGCGGGCTGCGGGGCACCTACGCGATGGAGGACCGCATCCGGGCATCGCTGCAGATGATCCGTTCGCGGGTTGGCCGCGGCCGCGTGGTGGTCCTGGTCAGCGGCGGGGTGGATTCGGCGGTGACGGCCGCCCTGCTGCTCAAGGCGCTGGAGCCCGAGCAGGTGCACGCGATCCACGTCGATCACGGCCTGATGCGCAAGGACGAGAGCGACCTGGTCTGCGAGAACCTGGCCCGCCTCGGCCTCGGCAACCTGGTGCGCCTCAACGCCTGGGACGAGTTCTACGGCACCCCGGTGGCCGAGGGCGACCGTGTGATCGGGCCCCTCTCGCGCACCACCGACCCGGAGGAGAAGCGGCGCATCATCGGCACGCTCTTCGTGCAGGTGGTGGACCGGGCCGCCCGGGAGCTGGGCCTCGGCAGCGACGTCTTTCTGGCCCAGGGCACGCTGCGGCCCGACCTGATCGAGAGCGGCAACCCGGACGTGAGCGGGTACGCGAACAGGATCAAGACCCACCACAACGACGTCGACCTGATCCGCGAGGCGCGCGCCCGCGGGCGGGTGATCGAGACCAACTGGGACTGGCACAAGGACGAAGTCCGCGACGTGGCGCGCAGGCTCGGCATCGACGAGCGCATCGCCTCGCGGCAGCCGTTTCCCGGCCCCGGGCTCGCCATACGGATGATCTGCACCGACGCACGCGACCGGGTCTCGCCCGAGCAGGCGCGGCGGTTCTCCGAGTGGACGGCGGGCACCGGCTTCGAGGGACGGGTCGTGCCGCTGCGCACCGTCGGGGTCCAGGGCGACAACCGCAGCTACCGATACCTCGCGCTGCTGGCCCACACGCAGCGGCCTGACTGGGAGACGCTGGCGCGGCTGGGCGCTGAGATCCCGAACCGCCTCGACTTCGTCAACCGAATCGCCTACGTGATCGACGGCAGCCTGGCCGGCGCCGAGGTGTTCCCGGCGCTGCTGTCCAGGCCGGCGCTCGACCTCCTGCGCGAGGCCGACGCTGTCGTCCGCGCCGAACTCGATCGGCCGCCGGTGAGCCAGACCTTTCCCGTCCTGCTGCCCTTTGGCCACGACGGGCGCTTTTCCGTGGCGCTGCGCGCTGTGATCACCCACGACTACATGACCGGCAGGCCCGCCTGGGTCGGCCGCGACCTGGAGCCGGCGGCCCTTGATCGGGTGGCCGCGCGGCTGCGCAGGGCGGTTCCGCAGATCGACCTGATTCTCTACGACGTGACCGGAAAACCGCCGGCCACGGTCGAGTGGGAGTAGCCATGGGGCAGCCGCAGGAGCAGGCGCAGCAACAGACGGTGGTTCAGAAGGATGCCCGCAAGACGGGACCAGCGGGCATCCTGGGCAGCCGGGGCGTGCTGGTGGTGCTTTCGGGCGGCCTGTTCGGCAGGTCGGCCGTGATCGAGGGCGCTTCGGTCGTCGTGGGCAGGCAGGGCGACTGCGATTTCGCCCTCGCCGATCCGATGATGAGCCGCCGGCACTTCCGGGTCGGAATCGAGGAAGGCGATTTCTACGTCGAGGATCTGGGCTCGACCAACGGCACGACCCTGAACGCGAAGAAGCTCGAGAGAAGAACGCGCCTCATGTACGGCGACCGGATCGTCGCGGGGGACACGGTCCTTCGTTTTTTTATCGAGGAGGAGCTGGAGAGGAAGTAGGGCGGCAGGCTATCGGAGGCGGCCGCTCGTTCCGATGGGATAAATGAGGGGGGAGGGCGGCCCGCGGTGTATTTTCGGGCCGTTTCGCACCGCCTCTGCATGGTCGCGTGGTAGATTCGAGGTCGTCGGTGGAAATTCGGAGCTGAGAGCGCACGAGTATGGATATTGGCGTCATCCTGGGAGTTTTCGGCGGACTGGTGCTGATCATCATCGGCATCGTGTGGGGCGGCGGAACGCTGCTCGCCTTTTTCGAGCCCGCGTCGATCCTGATCACGGTCG
>CAZKGO010000180.1:0-6183 GCA_964552235.1 uncultured Spirochaetales bacterium
TCCGATTGGGAGGGATTTTCGTGTCGCAATTCACCCACAAAACAAATTTGTACCCACTTCGGCGCCGCGAACACCCCGGCCCTGCAACAGGCCGAGGAGCGCCTGGGGGCGGCGCTGGGCGCCCGGCGATCGTAGCGAATCCGCGGGCTTCGAGGCCCGCCCGCAAGCACCCTGCAGCCGCAGGCGGCCTCCCCTCGCGCGCAGTTTGCGTCCGCCGGGACGCCTCACCTATACTCGTTCTCACGCGGTGGAGGAAGCATGGGTGAACGCCTGTCCCTGAAGACCAAGCTCGGCTACGGCATCTGCGACCTCGGGGGGAACCTCTTCTTCACGATGATGGGGTTCTACCTCCTGTACTTCATGACCGACGTCGTGGGCCTGACCGCAGGGCTCGCCGGCACGGCCCTGATGATCGGCAAGTTCTGGGACGCGGTCACCGACCCGGCGGTCGGCTACCTCTCGGACCGCACCCGCACCAGGTGGGGGCGCCGCCGGCCCTGGATCTTCTGGGGCGCGATCGCGCTGCTGCTCTCGATGATCATCCAGTTCACCAATCCGGCAATCGCCGGCCAGGGTCTGCTGTTCGCGTGGGCGGCCTTGACCTACTGCCTCCTGTGCACCGCCTACACGCTGGTCAACATCCCCTACGGAGCGCTGCTGCCCGAGCTCACGACAGACTTCGGGGAGCGCACGACCCTCAGCGGCTACCGCATGTCCTTTGCCGTGGTCGGCACGCTGGTCGGCGCCGGGGTCGTGCTGCCGATCGTGAACGCCTTTGCCGACCGCAACATCGGCTGGACCGCGACGGGCGCGGCGATGGGCGCCGTGATGACGGCCACCGCGATGGTGACGTTCGCGACCGTGCGCGAGGATCCTTCGCGCCAGCAGGCCGCGCAGGGGGCGGGCATCGTGCGCAGCTTTCTCGAAGTGCTCGGCACGCGGGTGTTCCTGCTCGCCCTTTTTCCGTGGATCCTGCACATCACCGGAGTCACGATCATCCAGGGCGCGCTGCTGTACTACTTCAAGTACATCTTCGAGGCCGAGGGCCAGTTCCAGATCGCCCTGATCTTCCTGCTGATCACAGCCCTGGTCTTCATCCCGATCTGGGTCGCGATTTCGCGGCGCATCGGCAAGAAGCTCAGCTACAACCTGGGCATGGGCCTGTTCGCCGCGGCGGTCGTGTTCTTCTTCTTCTTCGGAGAGCGCGGCGGGCTGCCGCTCGCCTATGTGGTCATGACGATCGGCGGCATCGGGCTTTCGACGAACTACGTGATGCCCTTCGCCATCATCCCCGACGTCGTCGAGTACGACTACGCCGAGACCGGCCGCAGGCGCGAGGGCGTCTACTACGGGCTGTGGACCTTCGCGAGCAAGGTCGGACAGGCCTTCGCCATTGCGCTCAACGGCTGGGTGCTGGCCGCGTTCGGCTACCAGCCGGAGAAGACGCAGACCGCGCTGTCGAAGCTCGGCATCGGCCTGCTGTGCGGGCCGGTGCCCGCCCTGTTCTTCGTGGCGGGAGTCGTGGTGCTTTCCTTCTACCCGATCAACCAGCGCTTCTACGAGCAGATCCTGGAAAAGGTGAAGCAGAGCGAAGGTTGCGGCGGGGCGACCGCGTAGCAGGCAGGGCGCCGGCGCCGCGGCGGGGCGACGGCGCCGCAGGCGGCGGTCCGGAGCGCGCGCCGCGCGGCCATGGCGGGGCACCCTTTCGCGGCGGCGCCTCGCGCGCTCGCCCTATATCGGCGGATCCTCTTTCCGGCAGCGAAGAAAAGACGTAGACTGAAGGGCGATCGCGAGCCTTGCCTCCGACACGATCCAAGCGATGCGCAGCTGCCTCGAGGCCAGACCTGCGGTCAGGATGGCGTTTCTGTTCGGTTCTGCTGCCGGAGGTCGCGTGACTGCCGACTCCGACGTCGACGTGGCGGTGTACTTTCGGCCGGATGCGCCGGGTGTCGAGATCGAGGCCGAAACCACCTATCCCGACGAGGACGACGTGTGGTCCGATCTCGAACGCATCTGCCGCAGACCGGTGGATCTCGTCGTGCTGAACCGTGCGCCGGTAGCCCTGGCCGAGGCTGTGTTTCACGACGGGGCGCCGCTGGTCTGCCGTGACCCCGCCGAGTACTGGCGCTACTTCCTGCCGGTCACGCGGCTGGCGGAAGAGTACCGGGAGTTCGTCAGCGACTACGTGGCGATCAGAGCCCGCTCGCACTCGTTGTCGCAGCGGGACCGCGCGCGGCTGCTTCGCATCGTGGACTTCGCGAACTCGGAAATCAAGGACGGCGCCTCCTTCGCGTCCCTGACTCGGGAGCGCTACCTGGGCGAGCCGGCGACTCGACGGAATGTCGAACGGTTGGTCGAGAACCTCGTCAACGCGGCGATCGACACAGCGAAGATCCTTCTGGCAGCAAGGGACATGCCTGTGCCCGAAACCTACCGGGATACACTACGGAACCTGTCCGTCTTGGAGGGGTTTCCGGCGGAAGCGGCGGAGCGGCTCGCCTCGTTCGCCAAGCTGCGCAGCTTGCTCGCCCACGAGTACTTGGAGCTTCGCTGGCCCGAGATCAGGCGTTTCGTGGACGAACATGCCGCGCCGTATGCTCAACTGCTGTCGCGTGCGCGGCAGGAGCACGAGATCCCCTGAGGGTCCGGAGACTGCGCGGCGCGGCCCCTCAGCGCCGGCTTCCGAGCGCCTCGGTGACCGCCTGCTCCAGCGTTCGCGAGTGGAAGGGCTTTCTCAGAAGCTGGGCGACGCCGAGCCTTCGCAGCGACTGCCTGAGCGCAGTCGACTCGTGGCCCGAGAATCCGGAAATCGCCATGACGGGCATGTCAGGCTGCTCGCTGCGCGCCTTCTGGATCAGCCGGACCCCCGACCCGTTCTCGTGGGCCACATCCGCGATGAGCAGGTCGAAGCGACCAGAAGCCCGCAGGAGCCGGAGCCCTTCGGCGTTCGACTGCGCCTTAGACACGGTGTGCTCGGAGCTCTCGAGCACATCCGCCACCATGCTGAGCACCAGAAGGTCGGCATCGACGACGAGTACGTTTGCCATCGGCCGCCCCCTTGGCGCATAAGATAGCGTATTTTCCGCCTTTAGCGAAGCCTCCCGTCGGTCGGCGCATCCCGCGGGGACGCGCCGCCGGTCAGACTCTCAGCGGCGCGCCTCGGCAAGGGCGTCCGCGTACCCGGAGTCGCCGAGGACGCCGCGCAGCATCGCCAGCACGTTGGCCGTCGGCGTGCCGACCTGCACCGCGTGCGAAGGCGCCGCGATGTAGCCGCCGCTGCCGCCGAGCACTTCGACAAGGCGCCGGCACTCGGCCACGACGGTCCCTGCGTCGGCGCGCGGGAGCAGCGACTGCACGGCTATGGCGCCCTGGAACGAGAGCCGATCGCCGTAGACGGCCTTCAGCTTTTTCGGGTCCATGCCCGTGGCGTCGACCTGCACGGCCTCGAGCACGTCGACGCCTGCCTCGATCAGGTCCGGGATCACGTCGAAGACAGCGCCGTCGGTGTGGTACATCATGGCGGCGCGCGGAAAGAGGCGCCGGGCGTTGCTGATGAGCCTGCGGTGGTGCGGCTGCACCACGCCGCGGTAGGTCTCGCGTGAAAAGAGCAGGCCCTGCTGGCCGCCGAGGTCGTCGGCGAAGTACAGCAGGTCGATCAGGTCGCCGCAGCTCTCGGCTGCGCGGCGCTGCATCTCGCAGAAGAAATCGCAGATGCGGGTGAGGGCCGCGTGGACGACGTCAGGATATAGAACAAGGTTGACGAGCGTCTCCTCCAGCCCCGTGAGCCACGTGTACTCCTCCAGCGGCCTGCCGCTCGCCACCAGGGCGAGCCTGCGCGCCCTGGCGAGCGCGGGGTCGGGCGCGAGAGCAAGGTCACGGAAGCCGTCCCAGTCGAACCAGTCGGGGCTGGGCCACGGGTGGGCCGCGACGAGCCGCGGATCGGTCACGCCGGCCAGGGGGTGCGCGATGATCTCGTCGTAGCTGCCGCCTCCGTAGGAGACAGGCCTGCGGCGCACGCCCCAGATGTCAAGGCCGGGCGCGAGCGAGGGACCGACGTACTGCGGCGTGACCGTCAGGATGTCCTCGGTCACGAAACGCAGCGTCTCCCAGTCGATGCCGTCGCGCGCGAGGTCGCGCTCGAGGACGGCGCTCATCTCGGGCGTGGGGCCGAAGCCCCAGGAAAAGGGCACGCGCGCCGGCTGCCTGTGGGAGAGCGCTTCGAGCACGCGCTCGCGGCCGCTGCCCCCCCTCATGAGTCCAGCCCGCGCAGCGCCGGGTGCTTGAGCATCCGGGCCATGAGGGCCCAAGCCTCTGCGCTGTCGCTCCTGTCGAAGACCGGCCTGAAGCCGAAGTCGAGGTAGACCTTGACCGCGATCCAGCTCGTGGTCTGGGTCGTGAGGTAGGCGTGGGAGTGCCACCGACGCATGCGCGCGAGCGCGACAGCCACCAGGGGTTTGGCCAGTCCGCGGCCTTGGTGCGCGGGCACGATCGCCACCCAGTGCAGCCTGCCGATGGTCGCGCCGCCGTGCTCGCCGTACCACGCGGTCGTGGTTCCGATCGGGCTGCCGTCGGGGGCGCACAGAAAGAGGCAGCGCTCCGTCATCTCGTCCTCGTGGCCGCCGAACTCCTTTGCGAAATGCTCCAGCGCCTTTGCGTCGTCGGGGAACTCCCCTGCCTCGTGCTCGATGCGCGCCCAGTGCCGCTCATCGCCCGGCGCGTAGGCGCGCGTCGCATAGCCCGGAGGAAGCGAGAGAGCCGGCACGGCCGCGAGGTCATCGAGCGCCATGGTCAGGTGGAAGTAGGGAACATCGGATGTCCGCATGGCCTGCCTCCGGGGCGGCGCGACTGCGAGCGCCGGTCGAGCTTGTGGCCGCCGGATGGCCATGATATCGTCGCCCGCGTCTATGGTCACGGAGAAAAAAGTCACGCGATGGCAGGCCAAGGGAGATCTCAGGGCGCTCGCGGAGGCGCTCTGCGACCTCAAGCTCTCGACCCGGCGGCCCGAGGTGTGCGAAGCCGCGAGAAAGGCGCTGGCCGGAGGCAGGCGGGAGGCGCTGCCGTCGGTGCTCGCGGCGCTGCGCGGACAGACCGTCTCTTCGCTGAAAGGCTGCAGGTACCTGCTGGAGGCGGTCCAGGAGGCCGGCCTCGCCGACGACGCCGCACCGGTGCTGAGGACGCTCCTCGAGCAGGACCCCTACTGGTTCTCGGTCGACGATGCGGCGCTCGGCAGATGCGTGGAGATCTGCAAAGGCGTGGTCGCGACCAGGCTCGCCTTTGCCGGCTTCGTGTCCACGGAGGTGGGCAAGAGCCACCCCGAGACCCTGGCAAAGGCACGCGCCTGCCTCAAGGAGATCGAGTCGCCGCGGGACGATTTCGAGCGGCTGGTCTCGATCCTGCTGAAAACCAGGGACAGGCAGCTGCTCGGCATCCTCAGGCCGCTGTTCGAGCATCTCGGGGCGGATTCGTCGAACACCGCCTCGTTGGAAAGAGCGCCGTACGCTCGTCCGGACAAGGCGGTCAAGCAGTACCGGCGGCTCATCGCGGCTCTCGATTCGCAAGCAGCCAAGGTCAGCGCGAGCGAAGCGGCTTTTCTCAAGAGCTGGGTCCTCCAGCGGTTCAAGCAGGCCTTTGCCGATGCCGTCAAGGTGACTGTGCCCGTATCGGGCGAGTACCAGTACCCCAACGTGTGCGCGGCATGCCTGAGCGAGACGGCCGTCTCGCTCCACGAGCTCAAGCGCGTCATCAAGGACTCGACGCCCTCGGCGGACGTGATCACGAAGACGACCTGGAAAGCGCACTTTCCCGTCTGCAATCGGTGCCGGTCCGTGATCGACGACGCGGTGGCCTTCTCAACCTTGGGCGGGATCAGCTTCTCCAATCCCCGCTACGGTTTCGCCTTCGCCACGGCGAACAACCTGCGCGACTACACCTGCGTCACCACGGAACAGGAGAGGTCGAGCCGCCTGGCGGATCACCTGACCAGGCTCGGCCTCCCGGACATGAGCCGAGGAATCGACTGGGAGGCTGCGCGTTCCTTCCACGGGCTGTAGACGCCCGGCCGGCGAAGGCTTCAACCACGCCGACGGGCAACCCCGGCTGCGCGTACTACACGGCGAGCCATATGCTTGACGATACGCCCCATACATGACAAGTTATTTGACATGAAGACCAACGTCAGTGGTT
>CAZKGO010000181.1:0-6177 GCA_964552235.1 uncultured Spirochaetales bacterium
CGCGTCGCTCGCAAATCATTGCCCCGTCGCTGTTTGCCCGCAGCGCAGAATGCTCAGTTGGAGGCATTTGCGCTGTGCCCCTCTTGGCGAGGAGCGCACGGGGCTGGGGGATCGGCCCGTGGTGGCGGGCAGGGTTGGCGGGCACCACGGTGGGCTTGAAGGTGGCTGTCGGGACCGGATCTGGGCGCGGAGGTCGGCCTACGGCTCAGCGGCGGGCAGATCTCGCCCCTGGTTTGCCCCCGCGCTCGATGACAGACCGATTCAGGCGGCTGGCTTCAGCAGACTCCGCATCGCCTTTTCCTGGTTGGCTCGGATGCGACCCAACGCCATGGCCAGCATCACCGCCAGGGCGAGGGTGCAGCGCACGCGCATCTTCGTTAGGCCCCTGGTAGCAGCTTCCCTCTGCCCCTTGCTTCTGCCGCAGGCGTAGCTGGCCACAGCCTTGCCGTCGATGGCCAGATGCTGCCCATAGTCCGGCAATACCTCGCCCATCTGTTCGACCAGGGCATCGAACATCCCCTTCAGCAGATCCTCCTGCTTGATCACCGAGGCCAGAAGCCGCGAGAACGCCCAGGAGTTGGGCACCAGAGCTCTGTGCTTGCCAGCCCAGAATCCGCAGACCTGCCGCAGCTGTCCGTTGCGCGCCAGCTCCCGCAGCAGGCTCTCCACCGTCGGGTGCTGGAACACCACCCCGGCAATCAGCGCGTTCCACATCGCCCGCACCGGACAGTCGTCGCTGCGGCCGCGGCGCCCTCGTGCTGCCTCCAGCGCCCTCATCAGCGGTTCATCAGGCAGGTTCTCCAGCACCAGGCGCAGCCGCTTCAGCTCCGCCAGCCCTTCAATCTGAGCGAACCGCGCAGTGGCGCTTGCTCTGCAGATCGAGCGATTGAGGTCGCCCAAGCTGCGTGTGCGCTCGCGCCGGCTCCCTCGCTTCCTTGGCGGCCGAGCCGCCCGACGGCAGTCTCGCCGCCCAGGTCGCTGTCGCCTGCCCCGTTACCAACGGCCGGGCGATCTTCGGGCCGGTTTGCTCCCTTGCGGGATCTGCGCGGGCCGCATTGGAAGATCGAGGGACCGCGGCGATCGAGCCGCTCAGTGCTCTGGCCAATGGAAAGCTGAAGTTTCCGGCAGCCCGCTGCGCTTCAGCTCGTCGGGGCAGCGGAAGCCCCACAGCACTCCGACAGTGAACATGCCCGCCGCTCGTCCCGTGAGCATGTCGGCGTCGGTGTCCCCCGCGTAGAGCACCTCGCCCGCCGGCACCCGCCAGCCCCGCAGGATCTCCCGCGCCGCAGCCGGATCCGGCTTGTGCGGAACCCCCGTCGCGATTGCCGACCACAGGGTCGAATGGCCAGGCTGCAAAGAAAGGCGCCGCAATCAAGCTCGTTAAGCGGTCCGCCTTGTTGGACAGGATCGCCATGCGCGCGCCCTCCGCAGCCAGGCTGTCCAGCATGTCCCGAATCCCAGGGTGCGGGCGGCTCTTGTCCGCCCAGCGGTGCGCGTGCTCGTCGTGCATCTCGGCCAGGATGCGTCGGCCGAGAGCCTCGTCGTGCCTGCGATCTGCCGGCAGGACGCGCTGCGCCAGCAGCCTGGGCCCGTTGCCGATAAGGCCGCGGTAGGCGTCGACCGGATGGACCGGGGGGCCGTGGCGCTGCAGAGCCCGGTTCATGCAATCCGCGATGTCCTTCAGCGAATCCAGCAGCGTCCCGTCCGGGTCGAAGGCGGCTGCCGCACAAGACATGGCGGCAGCATAGCCGGGAACGGCCGCGCCGCAGGCCTGCCGGATGTGATATGGTGTTGACGGACCAGATGCATGAGGACCTACTTTCCCGACGACCATTACGAGACCCCGGCTGATGTGCGGATCTCTCTGTGGAGTCGCCTGCTCGGCCGGTGGCGCTGGGTCTACTACATTCCGTACATCGACATCGTGCTCAAGGCGAGGAGCCTTTCGGTGCGGGGACTCTACGACGACAGCGCGTGGGCCGAGAGCTCGATCAGCGTCGTCCGCCTGATCGAGCGTCATCGCGGCCGCGTCGACATCCGCGGCCTCGACAACCTGCGCCGCGCGGCGGGGAGCGGACCCTTTGTCTTCATCGCCAACCACATGAGCACCCTCGAGACGCAGGTGCTGCCGGTGCTCATCGTGCCGTTCATGCCCGTGACTTTTGTCGTCAAGGAGAGTCTGCTCACCGGCAGGGTGTTCGGCCCGGTGCTGCGCTCCCGCGACCCGATCGCGGTCGGCCGCAGGAACCCGCGCGAGGACCTCCAGGCCGTGCTCAGCGGCGGAGCCGAGCGGCTCGGCAAGGGGATCTCGATCATCGTGTTCCCGCAGAGCACGCGCAGCCCCGTGTTCCGGCCCGAGAGCTTCAACACCCTCGGCATCAAGCTCGCCGCCCGGGTCGGGGTTCCGGTGATCCCGATCGCGATCAAGAGCGACTTCTGGGGCGAAGAAGGGTTGTTCCGCGGCTTTGGCCCCATCAGGCCCGAGCGGACCGTTCACTTCGAGTTCGGCGCTCCGATCAAAGTCGAAGGCCGCGGCAAGGAGCAGCATCTGCAGATCGTGGAGTTCATTCGGTCCCGCCTGAACAGCTGGGGCGCGGCGGGAGTGGACGATCCCGGGGAGTCGGAAGGCTAGCGGCCGGGCCGCGTGGAACATCGGGAGCCGGCGCGATATACTGCGGACCGCAAGGCCCGCAATCCGACGAGAGGATCCGCCCGCGGTGAGCTACACGACCTACGACGACTTTGCCTGGTTCTACGATCGCTATTGGGGCGACAAGTTCCTCTCGCACTACGAGCGGGTGCTGCGCGATCTGTTCGTCTCGCGGGTCAAGCGCGAGCGATCCGTGCTCGACCTCTGCTGCGGCACCGGCCAGATCGCCCGGTGGCTCACCCACGAGGGCTACAAGGTCACGGGGGTCGACGGCTCGCGCAGGATGCTCGAATGCGCGCAGAGGAACGCCCCCGAAGCAACCTTTATCTGTCGCGACGTCCGGGACTTCAAGATCATCGACATGTTCCATGCCGCCCTGTGCACCTTTGACAGCCTCAACCACGTGATGAGCCTGCAGGAGCTCACCGGCGTCTTCAACAACGTCTACACGGCCCTGCGCGCGGGCGCTCTTTTTATGTTCGACATCAACACCGACGATGGGTTCAAGGCGCGCTGGGCCGGAGCCACGAGCATCATCGCCAAGGACCACGTGCTGGCAGCCGAGACCAGCTATGATCCCAAGCGGCGCGAAGGCCGCGCCACCTTCGCGGCTTTTCGCCGCGAGAAGCGCCGCTGGAACCGCGTCGACGTGGTGGTCCTGGAAAAGGCCTACACGCAGGTCGAGATCGAGAGGCGCCTCGCCAAGAGCCAGTTCAAGAGCATCCGGGCTTACGATGCGCAGAGGGACCTGAAGGCCAAGGAACCCGGCCGCGTCTTCTTTCTCTGCGAGAAGTGAGGCGGAGGAGGCGGCCGTTCCACCAGGTCACGTGCGCGGCCAGGTGGTCGAACACCTTGCGGTGCAGCTCGCGGAAATCCGGATCGGGAAATCCCGTGCGCGGGGGTGCAGTCGGGGTCCTGATTCTGGAACATGTCGTGGTGATAGGTGTGGTATCCGCCGACCCGGCGCACGGCCTCGATCTGCGCGATGTGCCACTCGGCCCTTGTTCCGCCCTCGATGCCGCCGAACTTGATCGTCCCGTCCCGCGCGGGCTCGTCGTCGATGACCGGCTTTTGATACAGCTCGATCAGCGTCTGGATCCGGCGGGGCGCCACCTCCCAGAACCGGGGGTCCTGGCCGCGCACCGTGTGGGCAGTGAGCAGGTCGAGCAAGCGGTTCTGGGCGTCGTCGCCGAGGTTGCACGAGAAGCCCGGGCAGTTGGTGATCAGCCTCGAGCCGTCCTCGGCCTTGGCAGATTCGAACAGGCGCTTGATCTCGTGGGAGTCCTCGTTCCAGATCTGCAGGATCACGTTGCGGTAAGGCCGAAGCAGGCGCGTGAGCTCGCGCACAGCGCCGTCCTCGGCGTACATCACGTGGTCGGGATCGACGCCGACGAACGTGCGGGGAGGCTCGAAGTTCCACTGGCACCAGATGCGGAGAGCGTTGACGCCCGAAGCGAGGAACTTGCGAAGCCAGAGCTCCCGATCGGCGTTGAACGCGGGGTTGTAGATCGCGTTGAAGAAGCTCAAGCCCTGGAAGAAGAACGGCCGGCCGTCCAGCGTCAGGCGCGTTGCGGCGATCGCGATGGTGTGACCGTCCACGAGACCCTCCTGGCGTACGAGTCGCGCCGGCCCGGCCTCAGGCCGGCGGCGGCGCGACCTCGTCGACGACGCGCTTCTGCTCGGGCGTGAGCCTGCCGTCCGCGGCGGCCGCGTTGGACCGGGCCTGCTGCGGGTTCTTCATGCCGGGGATCGGGCAGGTGACCGCCGGGTGGGCCAGCGTGAACTGCAGCGCCAGCGCCACCATGCTCTGTCCGCGCCTGAGCGCGGGCCGCAGCCTCGCGACTGTTCGCACGTCGCGGACGAAGCGCTCGTGCTCGGAGCCTTGGTTCCAGCCCTTCCTCACGGAGTCCTCGAACTTCGTGCTCTCCTCGAACTTGTCGGCGAGGATGCCCTTGGCCAGCGGACCCCGCAGGAGCACGCCGATGTTGTTCTCCAGGCAGTAGGGCAGCAGATCCTTCTCGGGGCCGCGGCGCAGGATCGAGTATTCCATCTGGCAGCTCGCGCACCCGCCGTTGGCGTTCAGCGCCTTGAGCGCCGCCAGGTCGTTGGTCGAGATCGCGTAGTGGCGGATCTTGCCCTGCCCCTTGAGCCGCTCAAAGGCCTCGACGAACACCTCGGGGTGCTCGGGTGTGCCGATGTGGCACTGGTAGAGGTCGATCACGTCGAGGCGCATCCGGTAGAGGCTCGCGTCGCAGCACTCCATGACGCTCCACATCGTCTTGAAGCCGAGCGGGTCGCCCAACCGCCTGCCCCAGTTGCCGACCTTGGTCGCGATGTAGACGTTGTCCGGCCGCCGCCGCAGAGCCTTTCCCACGAAGCGCTCGCTTTGTCCCATGCCGTAGGCGTCAGCCGTGTCGAACAGGTTCACGCCCGCGTCGAGCGCTGCCTTGATGGTGGCGATCGCCTGCTTCTCGCTGACGTCGCCCCACTGGCCGCCGATGCCCCAGCAGCCCATCGACACGGTGCTGACCTTCCAGCCTGTCTTGCCGAGCTTGCGGTACTTCATGTCCCCCTCCCGACCTCACTCCGCGGCCGGACGTCGCGGACCGCCTCCGGTCAGCGCGTCGACTTACGCGCTGCGGGACGCACCCGCACCCTACGCTTCGACCCTTCGGTGTGATCGGTGCGGCCTGGACCGAATCCGAGCTCCGCCGAGATCAATCCGGCCTCGCTCGTCAGGAGCCTGGCGAGCTCGTCACGGCGGCTCTCGTCCATCCGGAAGGCAGGCACCGAGATGCTGATCGCTGCCACGACGCTGCCCCGGGCGTCCCTCACGGGTGCGGCGATGCATCGCAGCCCTTCGGCGATCTCCTGCTCGTCCACGGCGTAGCCCCGCCGGCGCACGCGCGCCAGCTCACCGGCCAGGACCTCGGGGTCCGTGATGGTGTTGGGCGTCATGCGGGGCATGCCCTTGTCCCTGAGGACGGCCTTGAGCTCGTCGGCAGGGAGGTGGGCCAGCAGCGCCTTGCCCAGGCCGGTGCAGTGCGCCGGCAGCCGCTGTCCGACCCGGGAGATGATGCCGATCGCCTGGCCGCCCTCCTTCTTGTCGAGGTACAAAACCTCCCCGTCCTCCAGGGCGGCGAGGTGCGTCGTCTCGCCCGTGTCGCGCGACAGGCGGCTGAGGTGCTCCGAAGCTGCCCGCACGAGGGCGCTCGCCTCCTGCTGGCCCGCGGCCCACTGCAGCACGCGAGGGCCGAGCCGGTAGCGGCGATCTTCCCGCTCCTGCACGACGCAGCCCCAGTAGCGGAGCGTGTCGAGCACCCGGTGGATCTTGCTGCGCCCCATGGACGGGAGGTTGCGCTCGAGCTCGGCGATTCCGATGGGCAAGCTGTGGCCGGACATGAAGTCGAGTATCCGGAGGGCATCGCCGACGGTCTTGAGGTAGTACTTGGGTCGCGCCTGTTCGCTCTGCTTGCGGGTCATCGAGCAAAACACTATAGGTGGGGCTGTTCCGCGGTGTCAACTTG
>CAZKGO010000182.1:0-6165 GCA_964552235.1 uncultured Spirochaetales bacterium
GGCTGCGGGGGCAGCCCCGCGGGGCTTCTCCTGCTCGACGTGCGGCGGGGGGGGCGCCGCAGCCGCAGCGGCGGGCACAGCCGGGGCAGGCGCCCCTGGCGGGGGAGCTGCTGCCTCCGGCACGACGCGGGTTTCCGCCGGCCCGGAGACGACCTTCTTGACGACGATGCGCTTCTTGACCAGGACCTTCTTCCTGGTCGCCGGCGCCGTCGGCGCTTCCGCCTGCGCGGGCGCCTCCGAAGCAGGGGGCACCTTTTTCGCCTTGATGAGGGTCGTTTTCTTCTTTGCGGGTTTCTCGTCAGACATGCTGTTCGGCGCTCTGCCCTGCTCCTTTGACTCTCAGGCCTGCGCGCGGGCGCCGGCCTCGTCCTCACTGCTCTTTGGAGGACTGCCCTTCTTCTTCGACGACCTCTACGCTGTCCTCGATCAAGGCGCGGATGGCCCGCGCGTTCTCCGGGCTCATGCCCTTGAGCCTGGCCAGGTCCGCCTCCTCGAGCGCGAGCAGGTCCTCGATGCGCTCCACGTTGTTGGAGCGCAGGACGGCGACCTGCTCCTCGGTGATTCCCGGCAGCTCGGAGACGCTCGAGATCTCCTCTTCGACCTCGAGGACCTTGACCTCGGTCGTCTCGACCGGCGGCGCCTCGGCGGCCGCAGCGGCGACTTGGCCCTGCTCCGCAGCCTCGGCTTCTTCGTCGACGACCTCGACGTTCTCCTCGATCGCCTTGCGGATCCCCTCGGCGTCGGCCGCCGTCAGGCCGTCGATGGCCGCTATCTGCTCGGCGCCGAGGGCCACCAGATCCTCGAGCATCTCGATTCCCGCCGAGCGCAGGAGCTGTATCTGCCGCTCGGTGAGGCCCGGCAGTTCCGCCACGGTGACGATCTCGCGCTCCTCCTCAACCTCGCCGAAGAGGGCCGACACCGCCCGCTTGGTCTCCGCGCCCAGGTCCATCTCCTGGAACTGCTGCTCGTTCTTCACGTCGATGTTCCAGTCGACGAGGCGGTTGGCCAGGCGCACGTTGAGGCCCTGCTTGCCGATCGCCAGGGAGAACTGGTTGTCGGCGACCACCGCAAGGGCGTGCTTCTTGGCTTCGTCGAGCAGCACGACCTGGCTCACCTCCGCCGGGCTGAGGGAGTTGCGTATGAACATCCTCGGGTCCGGGTCGTACTTGACGATGTCGATCTTCTCGCCCTCGAGCTCGCGCACGATCGCCTGGATGCGCACTCCCTTGACGCCGACGCAGGCGCCCACCGGGTCCACGTCGTCGCGGTTGGAGTAGACGGCGATCTTGGTCCGGTAGCCGGGCTCGCGCACGATCTTGAAGATCTCCACCGTCCGGTCGTAGATCTCGGGCACCTCGAGCTCGAAGATGCGCTTCACGAACTCCGTGTGGGTCCGCGACAGCACGATCTGCAGGCCCGAAGGGGTCTTGTTGACCTCGTAGATCAGCGCCTTGATGCGGTCGTTGGCGTGGTAGATCTCCCGCGGCGACTGGAACCGCTTGGGGAGGATCCCCTCGGTCTTGCCGAGGTCGACGTAGATGGTGCCGTTGCGCTCCCGCTGGTAGTAGCCGATCACCATCTCGCCGACCTTGTCCTTGAACTCGGAATAGAGGGTGTCCTTCTGTATCTCCCGCAGCGTCTGGCGCGCCTTCTGCTTGGCGCTCTGGACGGCGATGCGGTCGAACTCCTGCGGGTTGACCTCGATGAGCAGCTCGTCGCCGATCTCGCAGCTGTCGTCGTAGTCGAGGGCGTCCTCGAGGGCGATCTCGGTCACGGGGTCATACACCTCGTCGACGATCTTCTTCTGCGAGTAGACCGTAACCTCGGTGCCGTCTTCGCTGAACTTGACCACGGCATTCTCGGAGGTGCCGTACTTGCGCTTGTAGGCGGCCAGCAGCGCCTCTTCGATCGTCTTCAGGACGAGCTCCTCCGAGATGCCCTTGTCCTGGACGAGTTGCTTGATGGCCTGAGACATCTGCGATGACATGTGTTACCTACGGACCTCCTGCCTCTGGTCGAGCCTGGCCGCTCGAATGTCTGCGAGATCGATCACCCTCACCCCGTCCTCCTGCTCGATCGAAAGGCGTTCGCCCTCGATGCCCCTGATCACGCCGCCGCTCCATTCCGACTCGCCCGCCAGCAGGAGCCGGACTCCCCGGTCGCGGAAGATCTCGTACTCCGCCGCGCTCTTGAGCTTCCGGTCGATGCCCGGCGACGAGACCTCCATCTCGAGGTCGCCGATTCCGTCGATCGCCTCGAGCCTGGGCCTGACGGTCCGCGACACCAGCGTGCAATCCTCCACTGTGATGCCGGGCCGCCTGTAGATGACCAGCCTCACGTGCGTGAGCCGGCGGCTGCGCCCGAGGGCCAGCTCCACCACACGGAAGCCGAGCCCTTCCACCACCGGCCTGACCTCCGCCTCGACCGCCTGCTGCAGCTCGACGTCCACCGGCCTCCCTGCCATCCTCGGGCGAAAAAAAAGAGTCCTTTTCAGACTCTTTTTCTCTGCAAGCCCTAAGGATGTACAAGACAAGAATAACAAGCGCTCGGGAGGCTGTCAACCGCACCTTCGCCTCCGAGCCGCCTGCCCGTCGCCGCGATCCGTCGAGCCGCAGCCGCCCGCGGTCAGTCGATGGCCAGCGTCAGCAACCAGACCCGGCGGCAGCCGGCCGCCCGCAGCACGCGGGCGCACTCGTCGGCGGTGGCCCCGGTGGTGAGCACGTCGTCGAGCAGAACCACTTCGGCAGGCGGAGCCGTGGCGCCCCGGTACAGGATCCGGCCGCGGACGTTCGCCGAGCGGCCGGCGAAGTCGAGGCCTTTCTGCTCCTCGCCGGCCAGCCGCGCGAGACAGCGCGCGACGCGCACCCCGTGGCGGCGCTCGAGCTGGCGGGCGATCTCCTCGACGTGCTCCCAGCCCCGGCGCCTGAATGCCCGCGGCCGTCCCGGCGCCGGCACGACCGCGGCGGCCGGCCAGTGGTCCGCCAGCGCGCCGGCCAGCCACTCGGCGAACAGAACGGCGAGGCGCCGCCGCCCCTCGAACTTGTAGAGGTAGAGCAGCTGCCGCACGGCGCCGGCGTACTCGAACAGCGGCTGCGCTCCCTCAAAGTGGAAGCCGCGCTGCCGGCACCGCGTGCAGGTCCCGGTCTCGGACACCAGCGGCATCCCGCAGACGGAGCACCGCGGACCGCGGATCGGCTGCACGGCTGCCAGGCAGGCCGGGCACACCATGGAGCCGGCTGCGGCCGCGCTGCCGGCGAGGTCGCGGCTGCACAGCAGGCAGGCGCCGGGGAACAGCAGGTCGAGGAGCGCGTCCGCCGCGTGGCGCAGGTTTGACATCGCGTGAGAGCCTAACCTAAGATGAGGGCAGAGTCCACGGCGACGGACGTGGACGCGAAGAGGTGCAGCGTGAGGATTACACCGCGAGAGCCCTCGCAGAACGAAATGCGGCCCCTGCGCCGCGACGAACGGGCGCGCGCGTCGGCGCCCCGCCGCGGGCGGCCGGACGTGCAGGTCGACGCCGACGGGGCCCTGCCCCGCGCCATCGCGCGTTCGCAGTCGCTGGTGGCGGGCCTGAGGCAGCTGCGCACGGCCATCGAGCGGGGCGAGAGCGTCGACGTCGGCGCGCTGGTGGCCGCCGTGCGCTTCGATGGCGAGCCGGTGCTCAGCGCCCACGAAAAGGACCTGCGCCAGATCGTGAGCAGCGGCGACGGCGCACGCCTGGGCCGGCTCATCGACAACACGGAGAACAACGTGCTCGCCCTCCTGTCGAGGTCGGGAGCCGACGTGATGCAGCAGCTGCTGTCCGCCACCGAGAGGCCGGCCGAGATGCGCGCCCTGCTCGACAGGACGCTGGCGGCCCTCGGCTCGCGCGCCGCGGAGGCTTCGGCGCTGCGGCCCGAGCGCGTCATCGAGCTGCTCAGGGAGTCCGCGTCAGCTCCGCGGGAATCCGGACGGAGCCCTGCCTGAGCACCCGGTAGGGCCTGACCGTCACGTCCAGGATGGTCGAGGGCGTCGCGTCGATGCGGTCGCCGCCGTCGACCACCAGGTCCACCTGCGACTCGAAGCGCCTGACAATCTGGGCGATGCGCCCGAGAGGCTGCTCGCCTTCGGCGTTCACGCTGGTCGATGCCAGCGGCTGGTCGAGAGCGACGAGCAGGTCGCGCAGCCGCTGGTCGGCGGGGACCCGCAGCGCGATCGTCCCGCCGGCCCGGTCGGGAAACACCACGGTGAGCGGACCGGGCCAGAACGGCCGCAGCTCGGGCGCGAGCGCGGCGTCGGTGTAACGCGCGAGCCAGGACTCGTCGCCGATGAGACGCAGAAACGCCTTGCCCTGCCCTCTGCCCTTGAGCCGGCCGATGCGGGCCTCGCTGGCGGGGATCGCCACGATCCCGTAGATGGTGTCGCACGGCATGATCACGACCCCACCGCCTGCCAGAACGCGGCGCAGAGTCGCGGGAGTGTTAGGATCGTCGAGCCGCGTCACCATGGCCGATTATGCGGGCAGCGATCCGCAGCAGGGCCCACGTCGCGATGGGCAGGATGAACAGGGCGAGGCGCCACCGGTTCTCGGCCTCGCTGCCTCCCTCCCCGCTCATCACCAGGGTCCCGACTGCCCTGCCGCCGCTCGGCAGCGGCAGGCCCTGCACCGCCACGCGTCGGTCTCCACGACGATAGTATCCGAGATCACGGGCCAGGAGGGCGATGGTTTCGGGATCCGACGACAGGCTGCGCAACTCCTCGGTCAGCTCCTGGTTGACGCGCTCGAGCGACCGCAGGTTCGCCTCGAGGGCCCGCGCCCGCCGCTCGAGCAGCGCGTACTCGCGCGCGCCCATCGAGCCGAACACGGTCGTGTAGCAGATCGAGAGAACCAGTCCGGCGTACAGGCAGAGCGCTGGCCGCAACAGCCTCATCGCTCTCATTAACGGACGCCCTTCGACGCGACTTGACGACGGGAAAGTGGCCGCCATTGTTGACACGCCTAGGGGCCGGCATTAAAGTAGGCAATAAAGTGGCTGGAAGCACGACCGATAATTAGGGTATCCTAAAGCCACTTCCGGGCAGGAGCACTCGATGGCGGTTGATCACGACAAGGAGCTGGACGTCGAGGATCTCGAAATCGAAGAGATCGGCTCCGAACAGCCGGGCGGCGGACTCCTTTCGAAGGATGACCTGGACCAGTATGGCGTCTGGGTCAAGGTCAAACCGCACCCCGTCAGCCAAGACCTCGACGCCCGGCTCGCCGACTCGCGCCTCGAGAGCCTCCAGCAGGAGCTGCCTCCCGTGGACGAAGGTCTCACGGAAGAAGAAGAACAGCTGCTCGGCAGCCTGGAGGAGAGCAGCGCCGCCGAGGCGGTTCCCGAGCTTGAGGATATCGGCGACCTTTCCGTTCCCGAAGAAGCCGATCTCGGCTCCCTCGAGCCCGAAGGCGAACAGGTCGAAGTCCAGCTTTCGGAGGAGACCTCAGCCGGCGGACGATTCGACGATCTGCCGGCTCTCGGCGAAGAGCTCGGCCAGGCGCCCCGCTCCCAGGTCCTGCAGAAGATCGAAGAGGAGCTGGCGGCGATTCGCGGCGAGCTCACGGCGCTCAAGAGCGAGCTCGTGCACCTGCGTCGACCGCAAGGCGAAGTCGAAGTCAAGCCGCCGGAGAGCGAACGAGAGGCCGGTTTCTTCAACGACGACAGCGACGAGACGATCGCCCTGACCGGCGACGAGCTCGACAACATCCTGAACACGGCCGAGATCACCGAAGAAGAAGCATTCGAGCCGGTCGCCGGCGAAGAGCCGAGCGAGATGCAGGCCTCGGAGCCGCAGGCGGCCGCCGAGGGATCGCTCGAGAGCATCGAAAAGCCCACGATCGAAGAGCCGGCCGAGGAATCTCCTGCTCCGGCGCAGGCCGAGAGCATCGAGCTCGAGCTGCCTGATGTCGAGGAGATCGGGCTCGACGAGCTGGAGGCTCCTGTCGAGGCCGCCGCGCAGCCGGCGGAGGAGCCGCTGGAGGAGCTGGAGATCGAGCTGGGCGAAGAGGTGCCCGAAACACCGCAGGGCGCTGCGGCCGAGGTGGAGGAGCTGGCGGAGCCCGAGCCGGCTGCGGCCGAGGTGGAGGAGCTGCTGGAGCCCGAGCCGGCTGCGGCCGAGGTGGAGGAGCTGCTGGAGCCCGAGCCGGCT
>CAZKGO010000183.1:0-6007 GCA_964552235.1 uncultured Spirochaetales bacterium
GGGCGCCCGCGGCTGTGTCCGCGCCCGCGGCGCCGCCGGCGGCGCCCTCAGCCTGCGCGGTCTCCCGGGCCCCGCCGGCCGGGGCCGTCGCGGGCGCGCCGAGAAGCCCGTTGGCGTCGAGGGTGGCGCGCACGGCCGCCATGTTCACCTGCACCTTGAGCTCGTAGTACCAGTTGTCGTCGCCCCGGGTCTCGCGCCGGACCGTCTGCAGGGTGTCGGCAAAGATGTAGGTGTTCGGGTTCGGCGTGTTGTAGAGCACTTCGTCGAGGCGCGAACGGCTGGCCGCCTCCCGCTCGGCTCCCATGATGTCGACAACAGCCTTCTGCACGGCCGCCATCACGGCCTTGTTGCGCGCCGCCAGAAACGTCGTGCCCCTGGCCTCGGCCGCCCCGGCGTACTCCTGGCGCTCCGGCATCGCCGCTGCGCCGGAGCCGGTCCGGGCCGCCGAGTCGGTCGAAACGCACGATGCGAGCAGGACGCCCGCAAGCAGGCCCGCTGCCAACGATCGGATCATCCTTGTCATCTCAACACCTCTACAGCTTCATGCTGACACCGACGCTCAGGCGCAGGCCGCTGTAGGTCATCGTGTCACGCTCGAGATCGAAGGTCTCGAAGATCGCGTCGTAGACCCCGAACCAGGCCTTGTAGCCGACCTCGGCGTTGAAGGCCGTATCACGGCTGAACAGGTACGCGATCTTGATCCCGACAAAACCGCCGACGTGGGTGAAGATCGGGTCCTCGGTGTCGATGAGCCAGGGGATGATCATGCCGAACCCGACGCCGGCCTGGGGCCTGACCTGCAGCCGCCGCAGGTACACCATGTACTCGCCGCCGAAGTAGACGTTGAAGGGGAAGCCGAACACCCACATGGCCGGCAGCAGCGTGTCGTCGGGTCCCAGCGGCAGCGGGAACTCCAGGCCCGCCATCGGGCGGATGTCGTAGAAGCCTCTGGTGTAGACGCCGCTCACACCGATCAGGGCGAAGTAGCCCTCGTCGGAGCCCGTGGGGTCGACGAGGAGGTCGAAGTAGGGGGCCGCCTCGACGCCGAACCGCGGCACCTCGCGCAGCTGGTCGCCGACCTGCGGGTCGCCGTACAGCACCGTCCCCACCGAGACTTCCTTGCCGACCTCCTTGATCACCAGGAGGCCGCTCTCGGTGTCGAGCTTGTGGCCCGAAGCGAGCACCCTCTCGCCGACCAGGGCGAACTCCTGGCCGCGCCTGATGCCCATGTCGGCTCCGAGCTCCAGGATCACCTGGCCGCCGGTCCTTTCCAGCACGCCGGTCTTGAGTGTGAACTCGGGGACCTTGGCGATCTCGAAGGCGAGGCGCGCGGGGATCGCGTTGATCGCGGCCTGGACGGCCCGGTCGCCGTCTTGGTTGCTGCCGCTGGTCTCGACAAAGAACTGGGCCATCGGTCTGGCCTCGGCCACATCGACAAAGGTGAAGGAGGTCTTGATCCTCGAGGAGAAGCTCGCCACCCGCCTGCCGCCGACCACCGTCCGCTCCTCGCGCGTGACGTCGTAGAACGTGACCGCCGGCACGACGACGATGAACGATCCGATCAGGCGGTTCATGTCGGCTTCGGTGAAGATCTCCTGCCCCATCTGGAACTTGTCCGGGATCTTCACGTTCTCCTGTTTGAACTCGCGGATCTTGGAGATGAATTGCTCGACGTCGCTCTCTGCCAGCCGGTAGTTCATGCCGATGACGTCGAAGCGGCCGAGGTTGATGAAGACAGCCTTGAGCTCCTCGTCGATGCTGGCCAGCGCGGCCTGCGGGATCGTCCAGCTGTAGTGGCTGAGTCGAAAGATCGCGATCTCCTTTTTCTTGGAGACCTCCTGGGCAGACGCCGCATCGGTGGCCGCCGCGATCATCAAGGCAACGGCCAACAGAGAACCGAGTCTTCGCGCCATGTTGAAAGGGGTCCTCCTCCGCAGTGAGGTGAAGTATAATGTCAGCAGCCCGGGTTTTCCACGAGAAAAACATCGGAGTGAGGCGGTCGCAGCCGCCTTCCGATCCGAGTGCCGGCATAGTCGTTCGCTCGCTCGGGGCTCGATCCCGTTAATTGACATCTTTGACCTTTTTTTCTACGATCGATAGGGTGAAGGCGCCGGGCCGGGCAGACGCGAGCCGGACAGCCAAACGGAGCGCAGGCGAAGACGCGGTTCGCCTGGAGGGGCTGGCAGAGCGGCAGGCGCCGACTGCAGGCAAGAGGACCGCGGCCCCCTCGCGCGACAGACCCCCCCCTGGCCAGTCTCGCGCCGCAGCGCCGCGGAGGGGCCTTTTCGCCAGGTTCCTGGCTCTCTTCACCGATCTCGGCGATCCCGAGTGGGAAAAGCGGCGACAGCTCAAGCTGATCGAGCGGCAGCTGCACGCGTCGCGGCAGAGGTTCTACAATCCGCGCCGGTCGCAGGTGCTGCCCGGCCTCGCGGTCTTTTTCCACGGGATCTACAAGGTGCTGGCTCCCGCCCGGACGCTGATCGGAAGGGCCGAATCGTCCAACCTGCTGAGGACCCTGCTGATCGAGAGCTCGCTCTCCGAGTCCCAGAAGCGGCTGCACGCGGATCTCCAGGACGAGGCGATCGCCGAGCGGTCGCGGCGCGCTGCGGGCGCGGACGTCGGTGCCGAGGTCAAGGCGGACCTGGAAGCGTTCGTTGCCGGCTTCGACGCGGAGAAGATACGGGCCATCAACCTGGCGTACGGGCACCTGATGGCGCTCCTTGATCTCGTGCACTTCGACTTCTACTTTTTTCTGCGCAAGTTCGACTCGACGCTGCCCGAGGCCAATTTCACCGTGAGCCCCCATTTCGCCGCTATCGACGCGGGGTACGTGGTCGAGGACCTGCGCGAGCTTTGGGACTGCATCCTGGCGCTGGACGCCACCGCCGAGTGGAACCCGCTGCTGGAGGTGCTCAAGAGCTACCGCGACGTCGAGATCATCCCCCGGGACGGATGGAAGCGCGTGCTGCAGGCGGTCACCCAGCTCAAGCGGTCGCGGCTGCTCGAGCTCATCATCAAGCATGCCGAGGGGGACCCGGGGTACAGGCCGCGCCCCGCGGTCCACGGCGAGCGGATCGTCGACGCGTACCTTCAGAAGTTCCGGACCCAGGTCGAGCTCGCATCGCAGCGGGTGGCCAGCGACCAGCGCGGCCGGCGCGTCGAGGAGCTGGCGCGGTTGGTCTTTGGTTCCCCGCCCGCGCAGAAGCTGCGCAACTACGCCGAGAGGTCGAACGCCGAGCTTAGGGGCCTGGTCACGGGCGGCTACACGCAGACGGTGCCGCTGAACTACCTCTTTGCCTATCTCCAGGACCACTTCGACAAGGAAATGCGCCCGGTCGTGGACCTGCTCCTGATCCGGGGCAAGTGGACGGCCAACCAGGTTTCGCAGCAGGTCTCGGAGGCGCTGCACACCGTCCTGCAGCACCGCGACCGGCTCCTGAAGCTCGACCAGGACCTGGACGAGGAGGGCGACGTCGGCCTGCGCCTTGCGACCGCCCTCCGCAGGGCCGAGCGCGACCGCAGCGCCGTTTCGGAGATACGCAAGACCCTGCAGGAGGTCAACGCGACGGCGCGGCAGATCATGGTGGGGATCGTGCGAGCGCTCATCGCCCTCGGCAAGAGCGTCAAGGATCTGATCGAGGATCGCGACAGGAAGAGGGGGGAGCTGATCGTGAACTGGCGCGAGCTCGACGCCGAGATGCCGCGCGGCATGCGCGAGGCGATGGTGGCGGCCTACCGGAGGCTGTACCACCTCGTGCAGCTGATGCAGTTGTTCGCCAGGTCGTGAAGCCGGCCGCTGGCGCCGCGGCGCTTGACCCCCCCGGGGCCGGGCGCATACGATGACCGGGATGGATGCCGAAGAACAGGCCCGCGCGGCGCGCGGCGCCGGGCTGCGGCTCGCGGCGGCGAGCGCGGCGGAGCGCAACCGGCTGCTGGAGTCCATTGCGTCGGCGCTCGAGGCGCAGTCCGGGCAGCTGCTCGCAGTCAACGCGCAGGACGTGGCTGCGGCGCGCAAAGAGGGCCTCGCCCAGGCCCTGCTGGCGCGGCTGGCTCTGTCGCCGGCAAAGATCGCCCAGATGGCGGCGGGCGTCCGCGACGTCGCCGGGCTGCCCGACCCGCTGGGCGTGGTGCTGCGCAGGGTCGAGCTCGACCGGGGGCTCGAGCTCGAGCAGGTGACCGTGCCGATCGGCCTGATCGGCGTGATCTTCGAGTCGCGGCCGGACGCCCTCGTGCAGATCGCGGCGCTCGCCCTCAAGAGCGGCAACGCCGTGATCCTCAAGGGCGGCAGCGAGGCGGCGGGCACCAACGCCGCGCTGCACCGCATCATCCGGGAGTCGGTGCAGGCGAACGCGCCCGGGCTCGCCGACGCCGTGCAGCTGGTGGCCGACCGCTCCGAGATGGGGCAGATGCTGGCCCTCGACCACCTGATCGATCTGGTGATCCCCCGCGGATCCAACCAGCTCGTGCGCAGCATCAAGGACGCGACCCGCATCCCCGTGCTCGGCCACACCGAGGGCGTGTGCCATCTCTACGTCGACGCGGCCGCCGACGCGGCGATGGCCCTCGATCTGGCATGGGACGCCAAGTGCCAGTACCCCGCAGTCTGCAACGCCATCGAGACGCTGCTCGTGCACCGGGCCATCGCTCGCCGCTGGCTGCCCGCCCTCGGCCAGCGGTTGGCGGGAGTGCAGCTGCGCTGTGATCCCGAGAGCCGGCTGTGGATTCCCGCGGCCGCGGCGGCCACCGACGACGACTGGCGCGCGGAGTACAACGATCTGATCCTGGCCGTGCGCGTCGTCGGCAGCCTCCAGGAGGCCATCGAGCACGTCAACCGGTTCGGCAGCCATCACACCGACGCGATCGTCACCGAGGACGAGGAGGCGGCGGAGGCCTTTCTCGACGGCGTCGACTCGGCGTCGGTCATGTGGAACTGCTCGACCCGCTTCGCCGACGGCTACCGCTACGGCCTCGGCGCCGAGGTGGGCATCTCGACCAACAAGATCCATGCCCGCGGGCCGGTCGGGCTCGAGGGCCTCACGATCTACAAGTACCGGCTGAAGGGCCGGGGCCACACCGTGGCTGAGTACGCCGAGGGGCGGCGCCGGTTCACGCACCGTCCCCTCCCGTAGCGCGCCCCCCGGGCGTTGCCCCCCAGGCCGCGCTGCTGCTATCATGGCGCACGGGCGCAAGGGAATGCTCGAAGCAATCGGCGGGTGGCTGGTCCAGCGGTTCCGCAATCTCCTGTACGCGACGGGGTTCTTCTACCGCGTCTGCGTCGAGAGCGTGCGCTTCTTCCGCCACAACCGCGCCGGCAGGCGCGTGCTCGTCCAGCAGATCTACTTCACCGGAGTGCAGGCGCTCGGCATCATCACCCTGATCTCGCTGGCCATTGGCGCCGTGATCATCATCCAGGGCTCCTCGCTCCTGCCGGCCTTTGGGGAGAGCAGCCTCGTGTACACGATCCTGGTGATGGTCATCACGCGGGAGCTGGGCCCGATCCTCACCGCCTTCATCCTCATCGCGCGCTCGAGCACGGCGATCGCCACCGAACTCGGGGGCATGGTGGTCACCCACCAGATCGAGGCCTACGTCGCGGTCGCCGTCAACCCGATCTCGTACATGGTGGTGCCCCGGTTCCTGGCCGCGATCGCGTCGATGATCATCCTGAACGTCTACTTCAACTTCGGCGGGCTGATCGGTTCCTACTTCGTCGCGCGGCTGCTGACTCCCCTGCCGTTCGAGGAGTATTTCAGGAACCTCTTTGCCGCTCTCAAGCCGGTCGATGTCCTGTCCTCGATGCTCAAGGCCGCGGCCTTTGGCGCGATCACCGGCACCGTGGCGACCTACCAGGGGCTGAGCGTCAAGATCGCGTCGACCGAGGTTCCGGTGGTGGCCATCAGGGCGGTCGGGCAGGGCTTCGTGCTCTGCATCCTGGTCGACGCGCTGATCACCGCCATGTACTACGTTTAGGTGGCCGCCGTGGAGCCTGCCGTAGAGCTCAAGAGCC
>CAZKGO010000184.1:0-479 GCA_964552235.1 uncultured Spirochaetales bacterium
CGACGCGCAGCGACCTGGTGCTGCAGGGCTACGCCCGCGAGGCGGCCCGCATCGCCGGCGCCGCAGGGGGGCGCCTGGTGGACCTCGACGCCGCGGGGCTGGAGAAAGGCGGACGACGGCCCGACGAGGGAGCCCTCGACGCGGAGCTGGCGGGCCTGCCGCCGCCGCTCGAGGCGGGCGCAGCCGAGCCGGCGTGGAGCCGCGACGCGGTGCTGCGCTTCGTCGAGGCCGAGCGCGATCTGCTCGCGCGGGCGGCCGACCGCGTGGCGCGGCTGCTCGAGGCGCCGGAGGCGGAGAGCCTCGACGCCGCGGCGCGCAGCCTTTTCCAGGCCGTCGACTACCTCTACCTGCATTTCCCCGACACGACGCCGCTGCATATCGGCATGAGCGTCGAAGCCAACATCGTCAGCCGCGACAAGGCCGGCGTGTTGCTCGTGCCAGCCAACGCATTGGTCGACGGCGCCGTGATGGTGGTCGAC
>CAZKGO010000184.1:489-5970 GCA_964552235.1 uncultured Spirochaetales bacterium
CCAGACGGTGCTCGTCTGGTCGCGCGTGCAGCACGACACGACGCCGCTGCCGTCTGCGGATCGGTCGTTCCTCGCGCGCCTGGGGCAAGCGGCCGCGGCCGCCGCCGCCCTGTGGGAGCGCTCCAGGGCGCTGGCGGTGTGATCTCGGGGCCCGTGGGCTTCGACGTCCCCCTCCGCTGACGCCCCGGGGCGAAAGCGCGCGTCGCCCACGGGCGAGTACATCCCTGTACTCAGTCCTCGCTGGTCTTGAGCACCGAGAGAAAGGCGCTCTGCGGCAGCTCGACGGAGCCGACGGTCTTGAGCCGCTTCTTGCCTTCCTTCTGCTTTTCCAGGAGCTTCTTCTTGCGCGTGATGTCGCCGCCGTAGCACTTGGCCGTGACGTCCTTGCGCACCGGGTTCACGGTCTCGCGGGCGATGATCTGCCCTCCGATGGCGCCCTGGATCGGGATCTTGAACTGGTGGCGCGGGATCTCGTCGCGCAGCCGCTCACAGACCCGCCGCGCCCGGGCGTAGGCGTTGCCCTTGAACACCAGCATCGAGAGAGCGTCGACCGGCTCGCCGTTGATGAGGATGTCGACCTTGACCAGCTCCGTGGGCCGGTAGTCGATCATGTCGTAGTCGAAGGAGGCGTAGCCGCGGGAGATGCTCTTGAGGCGATCGTAGAAGTCGTAGACCACCTCGGCGAGGGGCATCTCGTAGACGAGCTCGACGCGCTTTTCGTCGAGGTAGCCGAGCGATGTCTGGGTGCCGCGCTTTTCCAGGCACAGGCTGATGATCGGGCCGACGTAGGTGCTCGGCGTGATGATCGTCGCGCGGATGTAGGGCTCCTCGGTCCGCTCGATCTGGCCCGGGTCCGGGTACATCGTGGGGTTGTCGATCTCTACGGTGGTGCCGTCGCTGAGCGACACGCGGTAGCGCACCGACGGCGAGGTGAAGACGACGTTGAGGTCGGCCTCGCGCTCGAGGCGCTCCTGCACGATCTCCAGGTGCAGCAGCCCGAGGAAGCCGCAGCGGAACCCGAAGCCGAGGGCCGCCGAGGAGTCCTTCTCGTAGACGAGCGACGCGTCGTTGAGCTTGAGCCTGGCCAGGCCCGTGGCCAGCTCGTTGTACTCGTTGGCGTCGACCGGGTAGATCGAGGAAAAGACCACAGGCTTGACCAGCTTGAAGCCGGGCAGCGGCGCCTCGCAGGGCCGGGCGTGGTCGGTGAGCGTGTCGCCCACGCTCACGTCGGCGATCGTCTTGATGCCGGCGATCAGGTAGCCGACCTCGCCCGCCTCCAGCCGCGGCTGAGGGCAGAGGCCGAGGCGGAAGATGCCGGTCTCCTCGACCTTGTGCGCCGCCGCGGTCGACCAGAGGCGCACCTGCTGCCCGGGCCTGATCGCGCCGTCGAAGAGACGCACGTGCACGACCACGCCGCGGTAGGCGTCGTACTGCGAGTCGAAGATGATGGCCCGCGTCGGCGCGTCGGCCGACCCCCTGGGCGGGGGGATGCGCTCGACCAGCGCCTCGAGCAGCTCGTCGACCCCCTGGCCGGTCTTGCCGGACACCAGCAGCGCTTCCTCGGGGTCGAGGCCGAGGTCGTGCTCGATCTGGTGCCTGACGCCGGGGATGTCGGCGCTCGGCAGGTCGATCTTGTTGATCACGGGGATGATCGCGAGGTTGTGCTCCATGGCCAGGAACAGGTTGGAGAGCGTCTGCGCCTCCACTCCCTGCGCCGCGTCGATGAGCAGGATCGCTCCCTCGCAGGCGGCCAGGGCCCGCGAGACCTCATAGGTGAAGTCGACGTGCCCCGGGGTGTCGACCAGGTTGAGCCGGTAGCTGCGCCCGGCGCGGCTGGTGTAGGGGATCATCACGGCCTGGCTCTTGATCGTGATGCCCCGTTCGCGCTCGATGTCCATGTTGTCGAGGAGCTGGTCGTGGAAATCGCGGTCGCAGATGAGACCACCCTTCTGGATAAAGCGGTCGGCCAGCGTCGACTTGCCATGGTCGATGTGGGCGATGATGCAGAAGTTGCGGATGTCGTCGGATGCCATGGGTGGCCGGGGTCCCCGGCCGGGTGAATATACCCGTTACGCCCCTGCCGATCAACGCGGGAAGCGCGCCCCGGTGCGCGGAGGGCGGGCGCGGGGCCGCCGTTGACACGGGCAGCGGCCTCTCCTATCAATAGCGGACCCCGCAGGAGGAAGCCGTGCAGGACTGGGAAGTCAAGCAGAACGAGCAGCGCGTACCCAAGCTGATCGCCGCACTGGAGCGCCTGTTCTATCCGGCCAGGAGCTCCTTCGAGCTCCGCTTCCGCGTCTCGGACAAGCCGGTGCCGTTCGCCGAGAGGGCGAACGGCGATCTGGCTCGGATCCGGCGGGGCGAGACGTGGGGCCGCACCTGGCAGTCGGCCTGGTTCCACGCGCGGGGCAGGGTGCCGGCCGAGTGGAAGGGCCGCCACGTCGTGGCTCTCTTCAACCTGACCGGCGAGTGCTGCCTCTTCGACGCCGGCGGCACGCCCATCTACGGCCTCACGGGCTTCTCGGTGCACAGGAACGACTACTTCCGCGAACGCTATGAGCTGTTCAAGCAGGCGCGGGGCGGCGAGGAGATCGACTTCTGGATCGAGGCGTCGGCCAGCGGTCTCTTTGGCGTCGTGCTGAACAAGGAGCCGGACCCCGACGATCCCGAGCGCTTCGGCGTCTTCGACGCCACGGTCAAGGAGGCGTCGCTGGCCGTCTTCCGCGACGACATCTGGCACCTGTGGCTCGACTGCCGCGTGCTCGCCGACCAGATGGGCGCGCTGCCCCAGCGCTCGCCGCGCCGCGCCCGCATCCTGCGGGCGCTCTGCGACGTGGCCGACCGCTTGAGTCCCGACGACCCGAACCCCGACGCCGTGGCTGCGGCCCGCAAGCGCCTGGAGGCCGTGCTCGGCCTGCCCGCCTGCGCCTCGAGCCTCACGACTCGCGCCGTGGGCCACGCCCACATCGACACCGCCTGGCTGTGGCCCCTCTCGGAGACGATCCGCAAGTGCGGCCGGACCTTCGCGACCCAGGTCGCCCTCACCGAGCGCTATCCCGGCTACGTGTTCGGCGCCTCTCAGCCCCAGCTCTACCAGTTCACCAAGGACCACTACCCGGCTCTTTACGAAAAGGTGAAGAAGGCGGTACGCGACAAGCGCTGGGAGCTGCAGGGCGGCATGTGGGTCGAGGCCGACTGCAACCTGATCAGCGGGGAGTCGATGGTGCGCCAGATCCTGCACGGCAAGCGCTTCTACCTCGACGAGTTCGGCGTCGAGGTGCGCAACCTCTGGCTTCCCGACGTGTTCGGCTACTCGGCCTCCATGCCCCAGATCCTGCGCAAGGCCGGCATCGACGCGTTCCTCACGCAGAAGATCTCGTGGAGCCAGTACAACCGGTTCCCGCACCACAGCTTCCGCTGGATCGGCATCGACGGCAGCGAGGTGCTGGTGCACTTCCCGCCCGAGGACACCTACAACAGCATGATGCTCGCCTCGGGGCTGATCAAGGCGGCCGAGAACTTTGTCGAGCGCGACAGCCTCGAGGAGTTCATGACGCTCTTCGGCATCGGAGACGGCGGCGGCGGTCCGACGGAGGAGAACATCGAGATGGGCCTGCGGCAGCGGAACCTCGAAGGTTCACCCAAAGTGACCTTTGGCCCTGCGCAGGAGATGCTCGATCGCCTCGCCAAGCGCAGGGGCGAGCTCGCCGAGTGGGTGGGCGAGCTGTACCTCGAACTGCACCGCGGCACCCTCACCACCCAGGCGCGCAACAAGCGGATGAACCGCCTCATGGAGTACCGCCTGCGCGACGTCGAGGTGCTGTGGTCGGCGCTTCCGCTGGAGCGCTATCCCCGCGAGGAGCTCGAGCGACTGTGGAAGCTGCTGCTGCTCAACCAGTTCCACGACATCATCCCCGGCTCGAGCATCAACCAGGTCTACGTCGACAGCCAGCGGCAGTACCGCGAGATCGACGAGCGCAGCGGCGAGCTGCTGCGCGGAGCCGCCTCGGCGCTGTTCGCCGCAGACAAGAACGCGGTGGCCATCGTCAACACCACCGCCGCGGCGTACGAGCGGCCGCTGCGGCTGCCTGACCGCTGGGCCGGGCACACGGTCACCGACGAGAGCGGCGCCCGGGTGGAGGTGCAGCGCGAAGGGGAGGCGGCCTGGGTCGCGCCGGCGGTGCCGGCCCGCGGAGTGCGCACGCTGCGCCGCGGCGAGCCGATCGGGGGGGCGGCGTCCGCACCAGCGCCGGTGCGCGCAGGCGACGGCTGGGTGCTGGAGAACGACCTCGTTCGCTACAGCTTCGACGCCGCCGGGGTGCTCACCGGCGGCGTCGACAAGCAGGAGCAGCGCGAGGTCCTCGTCCGGCCGGCCGAGCTGCAGCTCTTCGAGGACGCGCCCGCCAACTGGGAAGCCTGGGACGTGGACATCTTCTACCAGAACCAGCTGCGCGAAGTGCTCAGGCCTGCCGCCTGCGAGGCGTTCGGCGGTCCGCTGCGGCAGGGCCTGAACCTCGTCTACCGGTTCGGGAAGTCGACCCTCCGGCAGCAGGTCGCCCTCGCGCGCGGCTCGAAGCGGCTGGACTTCGTCACCGAGGCCGACTGGCGCGAGCGCAGGCGGCTGCTGCGGGCCGCCTTTTTCACCGGCCTGATCAACGGCAGCGCCCGCTTCGACATCCAGTTCGGCACCCTCGAGCGGCCCGCGCACCGCAATACCAGCTGGGACCGGGCGCGCTTCGAGGCGGCCGCCCACCGCTTTGCCGACCTGTCGATCGGCGGCTGGGGCGTGGCCGTGCTCAACGACTGCAAGTACGGCTACAAGGTGCTCAACGGCGAGATCAGCCTCGCCCTGCTGCGCAGCCCCGTGCACCCCGACCCCGATGCGGACCAGGGCAGCCACCGGTTCACCTACAGCCTGCTGCCCCACGCCGGCGATCTGCGCGACTCCTGCGTGTTCGCCGAGGCGACGGGCCTCAACCAGCCGCCGCTGGTCTTCGACGGCCTCGCCGGCCGCCACGCGGAGCTCTCGCTGCCGGCCTGGGTCGAGGGCGAAGGAGTGGTCTTCGAGGTGATGAAGAAGGCCGAACGCAGCGAAGCCTGGGTGCTGCGGGTGTGGGAATGCCGCGGCTGCCGCACGCGGGCAAAGCTCGCGGTGGCCGGCAAGGCGCTCTGCCACGAGACCGACCTCATGGAGCGCGATCTCCAGGAGGTCAAGCTCGAGGGGGGCGCAGCGGGCATCACGCTGCGGCCCTTCGACGTGCGCACCTTCAAGCTCACGCCGGTGGGGTAGGAGGCGGGGTGAGCGGCGAGACGATCGCCCGCGCCGCGCTGCTGCTGGCAGCCGCGGCCGCCGCCGCGGTCGACCTGCGGCGGCGGCGGATCCCCGATGCGGTGGTGGCGCCCGCGGCGGCGGGGGTCGCAGCCGCGCGGGTGCTCGCCGCGGCCCCCCGCGCCGGCTGGCTGCCGCGGCTCGAAGGGCTC
>CAZKGO010000185.1:0-5925 GCA_964552235.1 uncultured Spirochaetales bacterium
GGCTCCGGTCGACGACCCAGTACTCCCGCACCCCGTGCCGCCCGTCGAGAGCCGGCTTCTCCCGCAGGTCGCGCTGCGCCGACTCGGGGGAAAGAATCTCGATCATGCAGTCCGGCGCCCCGCGGCAGCCGCGCTCATCGAGGCGGCCCCTGTCGCAGATGACCGCAAGGTCCGGCTGCACGACCGTCCGGGTATCCTCGTCGTCGGCGGTCGCCGAGTCGGGAAGCCTCACGTCGAACGGCGCGTGGTGGACTTCGCAATCGCGTCCGACGAGGTAGTTCGCGATCTGGAGGCCGAGATCGCGCGATATCGCCTGGTGGCGGCGGGTCGGCGCCGGGCTCATGGCAAAGCCCTCGCCGTCGATGAGCTCCCAGCGTTCGCCCTCGGGCCGCCTGAGGGTGTCGGCGCAGGAGAAGCGCTTGCTGCTCTGTGGCTGCGCGCAAGCCGTCAGGCATAGTGCGCCCAGGCCCCTCGGCGGCAGCAACCAGCCGCGGCTCGCAATCCGGTCCCGCATGGATTAGAATGAAGGTCCGGCGGTCGCCGACCGCCTATGCTGTCGATGGTGGTGGGATCTGTGCGCAACCGGACGGGCTCGCTCGTTGCTTTCGCGCTTCTGGCTGCAGCGCTGCCGCTTGCGGCCCAGGCGCCGGCGGACGCGCCGGCCGACGCGCCGCCTGCCCGCATCCGCGAGATGCGCTTCGTCAACCAGCCGATCACCGACATCCTCCTGGCGCTCGCCGAGGTGTCGGGCCGCTCGATGGTGCCCGACGAAACGGTGCGCGGCGAGGCGAGCTACTACTTTGCCGAGACCGATTTCGAGACGGCGCTGCGCCTGTTCCTGGAGACCTACAAGCTGTACGTGCGCCGCGAAGGCGCCGTGTACTACGTCTCGCGCATCAGGACCGAGTGGGACGCCGATCGCGGCCTGATCACGATGCACGCCGAGGACGTCGAGATCCCGCTGCTGATCCGCGCCGCCTCGCGGGCCATCGGCCGCACGATCCTCTTCGACCCGCTGCCGGGCGAGCGGCTGACCGTGCACGCCGATTCGATCACGCCCGAGAAGCTGCTGGAGATCATCCTGCGCCGCTTTCCCGACTACAAGGTCGAGGCCGACGCCACCTTTTTCTACGTCAAGCGCGAGGCGCGCCCGGCGCAGCCGCCGCCGGCTGCAGGCGCGGCCGTCGCCCGCCGCGCGGAGGCGATCCGGCGCGACGGCGACCGCTACGCCATCGAGGCGCAGAAGGCACGCTTCCAGGAGCTGCTCGCCGAGCTGTTCCAGAAGGCCGGGCGCGAGTACTCGCTGTTCATGAGCCGCGACACGCTCATCGAGAGCATGCGCTTTTCGGGCAAGAGCTTCGAGGAGCTGCTGCGGCTGCTGCTCGAGCAGGGCGGGGCGGACTACGCGCAGCTGAACGACGTCACCTACGTGTTCGAGGTGCAGCAGCGCGACGTGCTGAAAAAGCTCAAGACCACCGTGCGGATCCCCCTGACCCACATCTCGGTCCGCGACGTCCCCAACCTGGTTCCCGCCGGCCTGCTCGACAGCCGCCTGTTCAAGATCGACCCGGTGGGCAACACGATGATCCTCAACGGCAGCCTCGAGGAGATCGCCCCGCTCGAGCAGTTCATCCGCTCGATCGACGTGCCGCTGCGGGGGCTGGAGTACCACCTGTTCACCGTCGACTACATCGACGTGAAGAACCTCAAGGCCGTGCTCCCGCCGGAGTTCGCCCAGACCGACATCGTCGCGGTGCCGGGGGCGCGGGCGTTCGTCGCCGCCCTGCCCGAGGAGCGGCGCGAGGCGTTCGCGCGGCACGTGCGCCTCGTCGACCGCGGCGACGCGATCACGCCCGTGCGCCTCAAGTACATCCGCAGCGAGGACTTCATCAAGACGCTTCCGCCTTCGGCGGCCAAGGAAGACGTCGTGGTCAGCACCGACCCGACGCTCATCTTTGTCAAAGGCGGCCCCCAGAGGGTCGCGGCCTTTCTCGAGGAAGTCCGCCTCATGGACGTTCCCACCCCCCAGCTGCGCTACCAGTTCCTCGTGCTGCAGCACCAGAGAGGCGAAGGGGTGAACTGGGGCGACTCCAGCGGAGCGCGCTACCAGATCTCGCCTGCGCCCTCGGGGCAGGACGGCTCGTTCGTCGGCACCATCGGGCAGCTGCTGTCGCTGAACTTCGACGTCGTCGACGCCCTCGGCTACCGGATGGCCGCCCGGCTCAGCCTCGACCTCAGCAACAACGCCGCGCGCGTGATGGCCGACACGACCCTGATCGGGGCCGCGGGGCAGGAGGTCAAGTTCCAGAACACCGACACCTACCGCTACCGCGAGCCCGAGGTGCAGGAGGACGGCTCCGTGACCTACACCGGGGTCACGCGCGAGATCACGGCGGGCCTCATCTTCGGCGTCAAGGGCTGGGTGTCGGGCGACGGCATGATCACGATGGACGTGAGCGCCACGGTGTCCAAGCGCGGCACCGACACCTCGGGAACGGCGGGAGTGCTGCCGCCCACCAGCGAAAACGTGGTGACCACGCGGGTGCGCACCCCCGGCGGCAAGCCCGTGGTCATCGGCGGCCTGATGCGGCAGGAGCGGACGCTCACCGAGAGCCGCGTGCCGGTGCTCGGAGACATCCCGCTGCTGGGGCTGCTGTTCCGCTCAAAAAAGGAGAGCGTGGACAACACCGAGCTGGTGATCTACATCGTGCCCCACCTCGAGTACGCCCCCGAGGCGCAGCCGGACACGGCCACGCGCCTGGACCGGCTCTACCACCGCCTGGTCAAGGGGACCCTCGGATGAGCGAGGCGGCGCCGCTGCCGCGTGCGGCCCTGGCCGACTACCGGCCGCTGCCCGACGGCCGCACGCAGTATCCGCTGGAGTACATGGAGGCCAACGGCGTCATCAAGCTGCGCGAGTCCGACGACCTGGTGATCATCGGCCTGTGCGACGGCAGCAGGCGCGAGCTGATGGAAGGGCTGCGGGCCTTCCACGACAAGGAAGTGCGCTTTCACGAGATCGACCGCAGCGAGCTGGCCAGTTACCTCGGAGGCCTGCTCTCCGGCATCGACGCGCCGCTGGCCGGCGTGGAGGCCGGCGGCGAGCGCATCGTCCTCGACCGGATCGCCAACGACGCGCCGGTGGTCAACCTGGTCAACAGCCTGGTCATCGACGGCATCAGGGCGCGCGCCTCGGACATCCACATCGAAGGCTTTTCCGACGCCACGGTCGTGCGCTACCGGGTCGACGGCCGGCTGCGCACCGTGCACAGGCTCGAGGCCGACCGTTTTGCCGCGGTGGCCAGCCGCGTCAAGATCATGGCGAACCTCAACATCATGGAGCGCCGCCTGCCCCAGGACGGCCGCCTCACGGTCCACCTCGACGAGGACGTGGTCGACGTGCGCGTTTCGGTCGTGCCGATCTCGGCGGGCGAGTCGATCGTGCTGCGCCTGTTCCCCACCAAGCGCAGGCCCATGGGGCTCGAGGAACTGGGGCTCGAAGGCGAGGGCATCGAGCGCCTGCGTCGCATGGCCTCGCTGCCCAACGGCCTGGTGCTCGTCACCGGCCCGACGGGCAGCGGCAAGACCACGACGCTCAACGCGGTGCTGCGCGAGATCCGCGCCGACGCCCTCAAGATCATCACGATCGAGGATCCCGTCGAGTACGTCACCGACGGCATCGACCAGATCCAGACCAACGAGCGCATCGGGCTCACCTTCGAGTCGATCCTGCGCCGCGTGCTGCGCCAGGACCCCGACGTGATCATGGTGGGGGAGATCCGCGACAGCCCGACGGCCGAGCTGGCGATCCGGGCCGCCCTCACCGGCCACCTGGTGCTGTCGACGCTGCATACCCGCGATTCGGTCTCGGCGCTCACCCGCCTGGCCAACATGGGCGTTGAGCCTTACCTGATCGCCGCGGTGCTGCGCTGCGTCCTGGCCCAGCGCCTGGTGCGCAGGCTCTGCCCGGCCTGCCGAGCCCGGCGCAAGCCCCGGGCCGCCGAGGCCGCCCTGCTCGAGCGCTGGAAGCAGAAGCCCCGGCCGCTGTGGGAGGCCCGCGGTTGCGGGGCCTGCGGCGGCAGCGGCTACGCCGGACGGCTCGGGCTCTTCGAGCTGCTGGAGATCGACGCCGGGCTCGAGGAGCTGGCCGTGCGCGGCAGCCGCGAGTCCGAGCTGCGCTCCTACGCCCTGGAGCACGGGTTGCGGCCCCTCGTCGTCGACGGGCTCGGCAAGTGCATCGCCGGGCTCACGACGGTCGAGGAGGTCGAACGGGCGGTGGCCTTCTGATGCCGGTCTACCGGTGCCGCGTCGTCGACGGCCGCGGAAGGCCGAGCGACGTCGTGCGCGAAGCGCCGACCGAAGAGGCGCTGCTGCGCCAGCTCGCCGGAGAATCGCTCTCGCCGATCCGCGTGGAGCTGTCGGAAGCGGCGGCCGCGGCCCCCTCGCGGCGCCGCCGCTCCTCGGCGCGGGCCGTGGCCGATCTGGCGGGGGCGATGGCGCTGCTGCTGTCGTCGGGGCTGACCTTGCGCGACGCCCTGAGGGTGGCCCAGACCGTGTACCATCGCGGCGAGGTCAACCGGATCGTCGTGAGCCTGCTCGAGGAGCTGGAACGGGGCAGCTCCGTGGTGGCCGCGATGGATGCCCTGTCGTCGAGCGTGCCCGCCCTGTTCGCCGGGTTCGTGCGCATCGGCGAGCGGGTCGGCTCGCTCGAGAACGCGTTCCGGACTCTGGCCGAGTACATGGGGCGCCAGAGGCGGCTGCGCGAGCGGGTCACCAGCGCCCTCATCTACCCCGCGGTCGTCCTCGTGGTCGCCCTGGCGGGCATCACCGCCGTGACGTTCTTTGTGCTTCCCCGCGCCGAGGAGCTGTTCCGCGAGCTCGGCAGCGCGATCCCCCCTTCGATCGCCGAGCGGGCCCGCTGGTTCCGCGTGCTGCTCGCAGCGCTGCTGGCCGCCGCCGCTGCCGCCATCGCGGCGCTGCCCCTCCTCGGCCTGGCTCGCCGCCGCTCCTCCTCAGCGGCCGAAGCCCTCGACCGCGTCCTGCTGCGCCTGCCCGGGGCCGGCTCCGTGATCCGCCATCGCGAGACCCTCAGCTTCGTCTTCGCCATGGAGACGCTGGTCGGCGGCGGCTTCGCGGTGGAGGACGCGATGCTCGAGGCCGCCGGCGTCGTGGCCAACCGCCGGCTGCGCGCCGGGATCCTGCGCGCCCGCGAGCGCGTGCTCAAGGGTGAGCCGCTCTCGCGCGCCTTCGAGGCGGAGTCGGAGCTGCCGCAGCGCCTGGTGCGCTGGGTCGGCATCAGCGAGCGCTCGGGGTCGGTGCACGAGGTGTTCCACCAGCTGCGGCTCTACTACGAAGGCGAGACCGAGAAGTGGTCCGATCGCCTCATGAGCCTCGCCGAGCCCGTCTTGATTCTGTGCGTCGGCGCGATGATCATCGTGCTGGTGGTGCTGTTCATCGTGCCGTTGTTTTCTCTCTACGGGAGCGTGCTGTGAGAACAAGAATGCGAAGGCCGGGGCGCCTGGCGACGCGGCGCCGGCGGGCGACGCGGCGCCGCCGCGAACAGGGGTTCACCTTTATCGAGATTCTCGTGGCCATGATGATCGTCTTCATCCTGGCGGGGTCCGCGGGCTTCGTCTACTTCCGCTACGTCTCGCGGGCCCGCGTCGTCGGCGCCCGCGACCAGATCCAGGTGTTCGAGCTTGCCCTCGGCTCGTACTTTCTCGACTGCACCGCCTACCCCACGACCGAGCAGGGGCTCGCGGCCCTGTGGGAAAAGCCGATCATCGAGCCGGTGCCCAGTGGCTGGGCCGGGCCCTACCTGACCAAGCAGGTGCCCAAGGATCCCTGGGGCCGCGACTACGTCTACCGGGCTCCGGGGCCCAACAACCTGCCCTTCGAGATCCTCTCGCTCGGCTCCGACGGCAC
>CAZKGO010000186.1:0-5920 GCA_964552235.1 uncultured Spirochaetales bacterium
CCATAGAGATCCGATCGCCTGCGCTCGCCGGCCAGCGAGAACCCTTGCACCGTTTCCGGGATCGGGATGCCGCACAGGTCCAGGAGGGTGGGCATCACGTCTGCCAGGCCGACGAGGCGGTCGTCGGTGGTGCCGGCGCCCATGCGCGCGCGGACCACCGGGCCGCTGAGCAGCAGCGGCACGCGGGCCGCGCCTTCGAGAAAGCAGCGCTTGGCCCACAGGCCGTGGTCGCCGAGCATGTCGCCGTGGTCGGCGATGAACATCACCACCGTGTTGGAGAGCAGGCCTTCCTCGCGCAGCGTGCCGATGACGCGCCTGATCTGGTGGTCGATGTGGGTGCACAGCGCGTAGAAGGCCTGCCGGGCCCGCCGGATCATCGGTGGGGTCAGCCAGCGGCCGCGCTCGTGGTTCTCGCGCAGCTTGTAGGGCATCGCCGGCGGGTCGGCAGCCCAGTCGCCGATCACCGGCTCGGGGATGTCGATCGCCTCGTACATCCGCATGTACCACTCCGGCGGCGCCAGAGGAGGGTGCGGCTGGGGAAACGACAGGTACCAGAAGCCGGGACGCTTGGGATCGCGGCGCTTGATCAGGCGCTCCATCTGGGCCGCGGTCCAGTTGGTGTTGTGGCAGTCTTCGGGAAGATGCCACGGCCGCGTCACGTACTGGTTGTTGGACATGCCGTGCTCGAACTGGCGGCCGGCATAGCCGCGATCGCCGAGAGCGAGCTCGTAGTCGTCGACGACTCCGAACTGCGCTCGGCCTTCTTCGACGAGCATCACGTCGTCGAAGCCGACACGGTCGCGCTGGGGATAGACGTGCATCTTGCCCGAGGCGTAGGCCTGGTAGCCGGCGTCGCGAAAGCACTGCGCCAGCACGGGCAGCCGCGGCATCGGCAGCCGCTCCTGGAAGATGCGGTCGCCCTGGGTGCGGGGCGCGGTGCCGGTCATCAGCGTGCGCCGCGCGGGGATGCACACCGGGCACTCGGAGTAGGCCCGCGCGAAGCGCACGCCGCCGCGCGAGAGCTCGTCGAGGGTCGGGGTCTCGATGGCGGGGTGGCCTTCGGCGCCGAGCAGGTTCCCGGGCCAGTGGTCGGTGCAGATGAGAAGGACGTGGGGTCGGTCGCTCATGGGTCCTGCCGGCGGGCCTCGCCCGTGGGGCCAGTATCGGGAGCAGCCGCGGAGGTGTCAACGGGAGGGATCGACCGGAAGAACCGGGGGGAGGCGGGCCTCAGGCCGCCGGCGCGGTCTGGTCCTCGAGGGGCAGGGCGCAGAACGCGGCGATCTCAGCAGCCACGGCGCGCAGCTCGCCCGCGCGGCTGCCGACGTAACGCTCGAGCCTGTGCCGGTTGCCGGCTGCGTCCTCGAGGCAGAGGCTGGCAAAGCTCCCGGCCCCGCAGCGCGGCCGTTCGGCGTCCGAGCCGGAGCGACCACCGGAAACGATGCGGCCGCCAACGATCACGCGCCGCAGCGAGGCCATGTCGAGCGAGGTCTCGCGCGCGGCAAAGGGCAGGCCGAAGCGGCGCGTGACCTTCTTCTTGTTTCCGTCGAAGACCCATCGGTCGTCGTAGAGCGCGGCGAGCAGGCAGAGGGCGAAGATTGAAAGGGCGACGGCGCGGAGTCCGGTGGCGCCTCCGGCGCCGACGAGCACGTACAGCAGCCAGCCGGAGACGAGCGCGGGCAGGATGCGCACCCTCAACGGCATCAGCAGGGCGAGGCGGCCGCTTTCCAGCCGGCGCAGGCTGAATCGCGCGAACACAATGGTCAATATAGCGCGGCTCCGCGGGGCGTCAGGGGCGAAGGGGCGTGCCGGACGCGCGGGGGCCGAAGAGGGCGGCGCGGCGCACGGGCACGGGAGGCTCAGTTCGGGCGGCTGATTCGCATAGCGGGCGTTAGGCGGCGGTGGCGCTGGGCGGCGGGGCAGGCCGGCGCGAGGGTCCCGGGGCGGCGGATCTGGCGGCGTGACTCCGCCGGCGCGGCAAGCTGGCGGTGGGAAGCCGCAGGCCCCGGGTTGACAGAAGGCTGATTTCTTGTGGTCGGATTGACGTTTTTCGTACAAGATCTTGTGGACAGCAGGGCCGGCTTATGCTAACGTAGGCGTTGCGCGTCGGAAGACTTTACCTGATCTCATAGATAATATATAAGACAGCCTGGGGAGGGGGGCATGCGCGTTTCCCGCGTTTTCACCCGCGAGGGCGAGGACCCGTACGCCGGCATCAAGTTCGAGAAGCGGGTCTCCGAGCTGCGGAACCCCGACGGGTCCGTCGTGTTCCGCATGGAGGACGTCGAGGTCCCGTCGAGCTGGTCGCAGATCGCGACTGACATCCTCGCGCAGAAGTATTTCCGCAAGGCGGGGGTGCCGCGCGGCAAAACCGGGGAGCGCAAGGGCAAGGGCGGAGGAGAGACCTCGGCCAAGCAGGTGTTCCATCGCCTCGCGCATACGTGGCGGATGTGGGGCGAGCGTCACCACTATTTCGACACGCCGGCCGACGCCCAGGCGTTCTACGACGAAACCGTCTACATGCTCGCCAGCCAGATGGCGGCCCCCAACTCCCCGCAGTGGTTCAACACGGGGCTGCACGCGGTCTACGGCATCGACGGCCCGCCGCAGGGCCACTACTACGCCGACCCGGTCACCGGCGAGATCCGGCCCTCCGACAGCGCTTACGAGCGCCCGCAGCCGCATGCGTGTCAGCCCTACGACGCGCCGGTCTCGACCCCTCGAGGCCTGATGCCCATAGGCAGAATAGTAGAAGAAGGTCTCGTCGGCCTCGAGGTCTTCGACGGCACCGACGGCGGCGCCGGCACGACACGGGTCGTCGCTGTCAAGGCCAACGGCATCAAGCCGGTCCGTCGCGTCGTGCTGAAGAACGGCACCTGCCTCGATGCCACGGGCGATCACCTGGTGTGGGCCAGGGACGGGCGACGGCAGGAGGGTTCCTGGCGCCGGATGGACGAGCTCGCCGTCGGCATGCGCCTGGTGCTGGCGACCGCGACGAGGGTGACGCTTCCGCAGGGGCCCCCGGTCAACGGCGAAGCGAGAACCGAAGAGCTCGACGCCGTCCGCGAGCGGGTCGAGCACGTGTTCCCGGGCGTCCATAGCCAAGCGCGCTCGGCCGACTCCCGGTCACCGGATCTCGACAGAAGGGTCGTGAACAGGTCCGACCTGGTGCGGCGCGCGGGCGGGCTCGCGTCGCCGCAGGCCGTGCTCGAGGCGGAGCCGGACCCAGAGCGGGCGGGCAAAGCGCTGCCGGGCCTCCGTGAGGAGACGATCGTGCGCATCGAGGAGCTGGGTCCGATGCCGGTGTACGACATCCAGACCGACAGCTCGCGCTACCTCTCCAACAACGTCGTCGTTCACAACTGCTTCATCCAGAGCATCGAGGACGACCTGGTCAACGAGGGCGGCATCATGGACCTGATCGCCCGCGAGGCCCGGATCTTCAAGTACGGCTCGGGCACGGGCAGCAACTTCTCCAAGCTGCGCGGCCGCAAGGAGCCGCTGTCCGGCGGCGGCATCTCCTCGGGGGTGCTTTCGTTCCTGCGGGTCAACGACCGCTCGGCCAGCTCGATCAAGAGCGGCGGCACCACGCGGCGCGCTGCCAAGATGGTGATCCTCGACGCCGATCACCCGGACATTGGAGAGTACGTCGACTGGAAGGTGACCGAGGAGCACAAGGTCGCCTCGATGGTGACCGGCAGCCGCATCCTCCGCAGGCACGCCGACCGCCTGCTCTCCGTCGTGCGCTCCGGAGCCGGCGACCACGACCCCGAGCTGCGGCGGGCCATCGCCGACGCGCTGCGCGACGAGGTGCCTCCGGTCTACGTGCACCGCATCATCCAGCTCGCGCGGCAGGGCGTGCACGATCTGCCGGTGCGCGAGTACACCACAGAGTGGGACGACGAGGCCTACAACACGGTCAGCGGCCAGTCGTCGAACAACAGCGTGCGCGTGACCAACGCCTTTATGCAGGCGGTGCTCGACGACGGCGAGTGGGAGCTGGTGTGGCGCACCGATGCCACGCACAAGGAAAAGGTGAAGGCCCGCGAGCTCTGGGAAAAGATTGCGGTGAGCGCCTGGCAGTGCGCCGACCCCGGCCTTCAGTTCCACACCACTTTCAACGAGTGGCACACCTGCCCGGCTGACGGCGAGATCCGCGCGACCAATCCCTGCGTCACCGGCGAGACACTCATCGCCACCGACCGGGGGCTGCGGCGCATCGACAGCCTCGTCGGCGAGAGCGCCGTGGTCGTCAACGGCGACGGCGAGGCTGTTCCGGTCGACCGGATCTTCAGGACGGGCACCAAGCCGGTGTTCGAGCTCAAGACCGCGAGCGGGTATCGCGTCCGGCTGACCGCCGACCACCGCGTCAAGACTGCCAACCGAGGCGACGTGCCGGCGGTCGAGCTGACCGTTGATGACCGCGTGGTTCTCGAGCGCCCGCTCTTCGGCACCGAGTCGATGCCCGAGGAGCTCGCGACGCTGCTCGGCGCCGCGATCGGCGACGGCTGCATCATCAGAGGTCCGCACAGGGACCAGCTGTTCGTCACTGTCGGACGCAAGGAGCCGCACGTCGCGCTGCAGCTGCAGGACTGCATCGAGGCCGCAAAGCGGTGGATGTACGACGGCGATCGGCGAGGAACGCGCCGCACCGGGCTGACCGCGACTGCCACCACGCTGCGCGTGGGCACCGGCGTCGCCGCGGTGCTGGAGCAGCTCTCGCGCTACGCCGTGCTCGACCAGGGATCGCGAGCCAAGCTCTTCACCGACGAAATCCACGGCCTCGACCAGCAGAGCGTCGCCGCGATCCTGCGGGGCCTGTTCACCACGGACGGCACTGTCACGAAGTCCACGGCGACGTACGTCGGATTGGATTCGACCAGCCTCGAGTTGCTGCGCCAGGTGCAGCTCCTGCTCCTTGGCTTCGGCATCAAGGCGAAGATCTACGAGAACCGCAGGCCTGCGGGCGAGACCATCACCATGATGCCCGATGGCAAGGGCGGCTCTCGGGCCTACTACGTGCAGCCGATGCACAGCCTGCGCATCAGCCGCTCGTCGCGCGTCGCTTTCGAGCGCGAGATCGGGTTCCTGCCTTCGAGTCCCAAGGCGCGGAAGCTCGCCGAGCTCAACGCGTCGGTCGGCGTCTACGACGACGGGTTCGCGGACCGCTTCGCCTCTCTCGAATCCTGCGGAGTCGAGGACGTCTACGACCTGAGCGAGCCGGAGAGCCATCACTTCGTTGCCAACGGCATCGTGGTTCACAACTGCAGTGAGTACGCCTTCCTCGACGACACGGCATGCAACCTCGCGTCGCTGAACCTGCTCAAGTTCTACGACCAGGCGAGCGGCCGATTCCTGCTCGAGGAGTACGCCCACGCGATCCGGCTCTGGATCATGGTGCTGGAGATCAGCGTGCTGATGGCCCAGTTCCCGAGCCGCGAGGTGGCGCGCCGCAGCCACGACTACCGCACGCTCGGCCTCGGCTTCGCCAACCTCGGCACTCTGCTGATGGTGATGGGCATCCCCTACGACAGCGCCGAGGGCCGCGCCATCGCCGCTGCGCTGGCGGCGATCCTCTCGGGCGAGGCCTACGCGATGTCGGCGGAGATGGCGGGGCAGCTCGGACCGTTCGCGCGCTTCGCAGCCAATCGGGAGCCGATGCTGCGGGTGATCCGCAACCATCGCCGCGCCGCCTACAACGCGCCGGCCGACGAGTACGAGGGGCTGTCGATCACCCCTGTGGGGCTCGATCCGACGGTGTGCCCAGAGGACCTGCTGCGGTGCGCCCGCGAGAGCTGGGACCGGGCGCTCGCGCTCGGCGAGCGCTACGGCTACCGCAACGCCCAGGTCACGGCGATCGCGCCCACCGGCACGATCGGCCTGCTGATGGACTGCGACACCACCGGCATCGAGCCGGACTACG
>CAZKGO010000187.1:0-1865 GCA_964552235.1 uncultured Spirochaetales bacterium
GAGGTGCGCACGGGGTTGGTCTGGTCGATGGCGATGGCGGGCGGAATGCCGTCGATGCGGTCCACCCTGGGCTTGTCCATGCGGTCGAGGAACTGGCGGGTGTAGGCGGAAAAGGTCTCGACGTAGCGCCGCTGGCCTTCGCAGTAGACAGTGTCGAAGGCGAGGGAGGACTTGCCGCTTCCGCTCACGCCGGTGACGACGATGAGCTTGCCGAGCGGCAGGCGCAGGTCGAACCCCTTGAGGTTGTTCTGCCTGGCCCCTTCGATGACGATCGCCTGGTCGTCGGCCGGGGCAGGAGGCGTCGAGCGGCTCATGGGAGGCACCGCTCAAGATACGGCGCCGCCCGGGCTCGGTCAATCGGCGTCCAGGCTCCCCTCCCGGGCGTGCCTGGCTGCGACCGCGTGCGCCCGGGCAGGGTGCGGGGGCGGGACTAGCCGGTGCGGCCGGTCCGAACGGTGCTCACGACCTCGAGGCCCTCCGAGAGGTCGCGTGCGATCTTCTCGATCGTCTCCTTGTCCTTGTCCGAGCTCGCGCGGCCGGTGATCTCGATGACGCGCTTGCCGAAGATCGGGAGGCCCACGTTCTTGACGTTCACCGAGATGTAGCTGCCGGGCTTGATCTCGCTGGATCCCTTGATCGCTTCGTAGATCTTGGTCTTGAGCTTCTCGGAGCTGGTTGCCATAGCGCTCTCCTGTGTGTCGGACGGGGTTCGGCTCGAGCCGGAGGCTCAAGTGGTCCGGATGGGCATTTCTACACCCGCCGGCCCGGAAGAGTCAAATCTTCCGACGCGCGGCTGCGGCTTCCAGGATCCGGCCCGGGAGGCTTTCCCGCGCCCCCACGGTGACCTCGAGCACGCGCTGAAGCCCGCCGGCCAGAAAGGCGCGCAGCTCGTCGACCAGCGACGGCCTGACCACGATGAGCAGGTCCGGCGAGGCGAGACGCCGCACCTGCTCGACGAACGGGTAGAAGCCCTCGCGCCTGCCGAGCTCGAGAGGCCCGACCTCGTCCAGGACCAGCAGCGCCGCGTCGGAGGCGGCCGCCTGTTCGAGGGCGGCGAGGGCGCGGGCGAGCCCGGCCGCGCTGAAGCTGAAGCGCCCGACTGCCGGCCCGTCCAGCGGTTCGACGGTGCTCGCGAGGGGCCAGCGCTGCAGGGTCGACAGATGTACGGCGTCCAGCAGGTTTCGCAGCGGGTCGCGGTAGCTGGAGACGATGCCTGCAACGGGCAGGCCGGCCGCCCGCGCCAGCTCGGCGACGCGCAGGCAGACGGTGCTCTTTCCTACCCCGCGCCCGCCCGTCAGAAGGGTCAACAGTCGCTGTCCCGGAGGCCGGCGCATGGGCGTCACGGGCCGATGCGGTAGAGGCGCCTGGCGGTGCCTCCGAACGCCCTGGCCACAACGTCCTCGCCGTAGCGGGCGAGGTGTTCGCGGGAAAGGCGGAGCGCGTTGCCGTAGCCTTCGCGTGAGCTTACCGGGGGATAGTCGCTGCCCCACATCATGCGGTCGGCCCCGAAGCGCTCGAGGGCGATGTCGAGCAGGGGCGGCACGGGCCGAACGAACGGGAACGGCTCGGCCACCGGCATCGCCCGCGCGGCGAATTCGCCGAGGCCGTGGAACTTCATGGTGACGTTCGGGTAACGGGCGGCGAGGTCGAAGACGCGCATGCGCAGCGGGTAGGGGGCGGCTTCGCCGTCGGGCTTGTTGTCGGAGCCCAGGTGCTCGATCACGAGGGCCAGGTCCGGAACCGCGCGGACGAGCGCTTCGAGATCGGCGCCCGCCAACTGCCGCGGGCGGCCGCCGGTCGTGGCAGGAATTCCCACGGCGGCCGCCCGCGTCCAGATAGCCAGCGGGTCACCGCCCGGCGAGCGG
>CAZKGO010000187.1:1875-5495 GCA_964552235.1 uncultured Spirochaetales bacterium
GGCCGGGGCCGCGCGGGGGGCTGCGCCCCGCTCCCGGCCCCCCCCCCCCCCCCGCCCGGGCGCCCCCCCGCCCCGCCCCCCCCCGCCCCCGCCCCCCCCCCCGCTTCCAGATCGCCAGCGGGTCACGGCCGGGCGAGCGGTCGCCCGGCAGGAGCCTGAGGCCGCGGGCGCCCTCGGCGACGAGGCGTTCGAGCGTCGCCTCGGCGTCGGGCCGGGAAGCGTCCAGGTGCACCACCGACACGAAGCGTCCGGGGTAGCGGCGGACCGCCTCGCTCTGGTAGCGGTTGTCGAACTGGCCCCTGATCTGCACCAGGCAGGCCCGGCGCACGCCCGCGGCGTCCATCTGGGCGACGAGCATCTCGACCGGCTCGTACCAGGAGAGGCAGGCGTGGCAGTGGGCGTCCACGATGTCCATGGCCGCGAGCTTACACGGCCGGCCTGCCCGTGGGAACAGCGGCCGCCCGCATTCGGCCGCGCGGCGCTACCCCGCCTGCCAGCGCTCGCGCAAGGCGTCGGGGTTTACGACCTCGAGCCCGGCGTTGCCGCCGCTGCCCGCGAAGAGAGTGCGGCCGTCCGCCTCGAGGCGCACAGCCACGGTCGCAGCGAGCGACTCCTTGATGCGGCCTTCCATCGCGCCCTCGATCGGGGAGGCAAGCTCCGCGCCGGGAGCCGGCTTCGCCTCGATCAGGAGGCGCAGCGTCCGCCGCCGCACCTCCAGGGCCACCGAGCCCTCCTCGATGCGCAGACCGGCGACCGCAGCCCCGTTGTACGTCGCGAAACGGTGCAGGCGGCCGCCGGCCAGCAGGCCGATGATGAAGCCGGCAAAGACCCGCCCGCGCAGCGGCACCGTGGCCAGGGAGCACGTCAACGAAGCCGCCTCGCCGAAGCTGTTGGTCTGCATCCACACCCAGGCTCGGGGAAACGAACGACCCCAGTCCTTTTCCAGGTAGAAGCGGCCGCCGCGCAGCGGCCGGCCGTCGATCTCGCCGTCTGCGATGCCGTCGAGGGCAATGATGCCGTGGTAGCATTCCATGAAGCGGACAAAGCCGTAGCGGCCCATCGAGCCGGGCGACAGCGGCGTCGAGGGCCAGCCCACGAGCGAGGACAGGCGCAGATCCGCCGCGAATCCGGGGAGGGCGACCTTGACCGCCTCCAGTGAGAAGCGGCTTCCGGCGACCGCCACGGCAAACGGGCGATCGGTCCACGCGAACGCCTCCACCGGGTACCGCTCGTAGCGCGAGCCGCCGGGACCGTTGGCCTGCACGAAGGCGTGGCTCCCGCCGCCGGCGATCGAAATGCCGGGTATGAACGCCCACGCCCGGTCGCCGGCCGCCACCTTGAAGAACCAGCCCTCGAATGCCCCGCGGGCCGCCTGCGCACCGCCGGCGCGCAGCAGCCGAAGGGCTTTTTCGCTCTGGAAGAGCTCGGGCCGATACACGTGTTTGAGCCCCATGGCGGCAGTATAGACGCTCCCGCGCCGGGGACAACAGCGATTCGCGCGCGCCGCGCGAGGGCCGCGGCCGGCCGTCGAAGCCTCAGGACAGAAATCCGACATGAAAGGCCTTTTTTTGTCACTTTCGTGCCCTGTCGTGCTTGACAGGAAGCCCCGTTGGTGTGCTAAGATGCGCTCTCTTCAAGGAGGCCCGTTCCATGGTCAAGAGCCCCTTCGCCGCCATGCCCAGGCGCACCTTCCCGATGATCGAGCCCGACGAGCCGGTCCTCTATCGCGAACAGTTCCCCTTTACCGACATCCCCCGCATCCTCTTCGACGGCATCTACGTGCATCCGCAGCCTCCGTCCGAGATCTGGATCACCGACACGACCTTCCGCGACGGGCAGCAGGCGAGGCCGCCCTACACGCCGCAGCAGATCGTCGACATCTACACTCTGCTGCACAGGCTCGGCGGCCCCAAGGGAGTCATCAGGCAGAGCGAGTTCTTTATCTACTCCAAGCGCGACCGCGCCGCCGTCGAGGGCTGCCAGGCGCTCGGCTACAAGTACCCCGAGATCACGAGCTGGATCCGGGCGAACGCCGATGACCTGAAGCTGGTCAAGGAGTTCGGGCTCAAGGAAACCGGGATCCTCACTTCGTGCTCCGACTATCATATCCACCTCAAGCTCAAGCTCAAGCGCCGGCAGGCGATGGACGAGTACCTGGGGATCGTCAAGCAAGCGCTGTCGCTGGGCATCCGACCGCGATGCCACCTCGAGGACATCACGCGGGCGGACATCTACGGCTTCTGCCTGCCCTTTGCCGAGCAGGTGCTGCGGCTGATGCAGGAGAGCGGAGTGGGCATCAAGCTGCGGCTCTGCGACACCCTCGGCTACGGCCTGACCTACCCCGAAGCGGTGCTGCCGCGCAGCGTTCCCAAGCTGGTGCACGCCTTTGCCTACGAGCTCGGCTACCCGCCCGAGTGGCTGGAGTGGCACGGCCACAACGACTTCCACAAGGTGCACGTGAACGCGGCCACGGCGTGGCTGTACGGCTGTGCGTCGCTGAACGCGTCGCTGCTCGGCTTCGGAGAGCGGACGGGCAACCCGCCGCTGGAGGCCGCGGTCATCGAGTACATCAGCCTGCGCGGCACCGACGACGGGATGGACACCCGGGTCATCACGGAGATCGCCAGCTACTTCCGCGAGCAGGTCAAGGCGCCGATCCCTTCCAACTACCCGTTCGTCGGCAGCGAGTTCAACACGACGCGGGCCGGCATCCACGCCGACGGGATCATGAAGAACGAGGAGATCTACAACATCTTCGACACGAAGAAGATCCTGAACCGCCCGCTGCGCATCACGGTCACCGACAAGAGCGGCATGGCCGGCATCGCCCAGTGGATGAACGACAACATCCCCGAGGCGACCGGGATCCACTTCCCGCCCCTGTCCAAGCGCCACCCCGGCATCCGCCACATCAACACGTGGGTGATGGAGCAGTACGAGCAGGGGCGCACGAGCAGCATTTCGCCCGAGGAGCTCATCGCCCAGGCTCGCCACTACCTGCCCCACCTATTCGTGTCGGATTTCGAGAAGGTGCGGCTCGAGGCCATCGGCCGCGCCATCGCCCTGGCCGGCCGCATCTCGGCCTCCGAGGCGGTGCAGCGCCTGGACGCCGAGCGCATGGGCCGCTTCCTTCACGACGTCGTGCGCAAGGAAGGCTCGATCCAGCTCATCGCCGTCACCAACACCGAAGGCAGGCGCATCAGCCAGGTGCACACCCGGCGCGGGGAGAAGCCGCTTTTCCGCAACCTGATGAACAAGGACTTCCGCAAGCACGACTGGTTCGTGAACGTGCTCAAGACCGGCGAGCCCTACTACTCGGACCTGTTCTTCTCCAAGTACACCGGCCGCCTGATCATGACCGCCGCGCTGCCGATCTACGCCCCGGACAAGGGCAGGACGAAGGCTGCGGCGACGGGGAGCCGCCGCGCCCGCTCGGCCGCCGCCGCGGCCAGGACGCCGGTGCACAACGGCAGGGAGCTGCGCGCGGTCATGGACATCGACTTCATCTTCGACGAGCTGTCCAAGCTGATCACGCCGATCCCCGAGGAGATCCTGGCCAGCAAGGCGGACAAGAGCGAGCAGGCCGCGGTCGGCTGAGAGGGGGCGGGCGGGCAGCGCCG
>CAZKGO010000188.1:0-5425 GCA_964552235.1 uncultured Spirochaetales bacterium
CGCCGCCCGCGCGGCCCGGTGCCGCCCACGGCGGGCGTCGCCGGCGCGTGAGCGCGGCGCGACCGCGCCCGTAACCGGCACCGTCTTCGTCCCACTTGACGGAGCGCCGCACGATCTGCCATAACAGAGCCACCGGCTATAGCCGGGCCTTCGGGGCAAGGTGCAATTCCTGACCGGCGGTACAGCCCGCGAGTCGCGCAAGCGGCTGATCCGGTGGGATTCCGGAGCCGACAGTAGAGTCTGGATGGGAGAAGGCCTTCGTCTGTTCGCTCCGCGCGCAAGCCACGCGCTTCCTTTCCCCGTCCCGCAGCTCACCCCCCGGAGGAGCTCAGTTCCGGAGGGTGTCTCATGCAGACTCGCAGCCTGTCGGTGAAAGCGGCGGCGCTCTTCGCGGCAGCGCTCTCGGCAATCGCGGCGCTCGGCGGCTGCACGCGCGCGCCCGCGGCGCCCGCCGCAGCCCGCATCGGAGTCTTCGTTCCCGGCTTCGTGCAAGGCAGCCCGACCTACGAAATGCTCGTTGCGGGCACCCGGCGCGCCGCAGCCGAGCACCCGGGCTCCACGGTCGACGTCACCGAGGCGGGCTTCAACCAGGCCGAATGGCTGGACAAGCTGACCGCTCTGGTGGCCACGGGCAGATACGACCTGATCGCCACCTCCAACCCGGCGCTGCCCGCCCTCTGCGCCGAGGTGGCCCGGCGCTTCCCCAAGCAGAAGTTCGTGATCATCGACGGCCGCCTGGTCCATCCCCAGATGCACACCGTGATCTTCAACCAGGTCGAGCAGGGCTACCTCGACGGCTACATGGCGGGCCTGGTCACGACCAGCTCCATGCCGGGGGCCAATCGGGACAAGAGGGTCGGCATGATCATCGGCCAGCAGTACCCGGTGATGGACAAGGCCATCCGGCCGGGCTTCGAGAGGGGGGCAAAGGACGTCGATGCCGCCATCACCGTGGACGTGCGCGTGATCGGCAACTGGTACGACGCGGCCAAGGCGGCCGAGCTCGCCCACAGCATGTTCGACAGCGGCGTGGACGTCGTGCTCTCGATCGCCGGAGGCGCCAACCAGGGCGTCGTCAAGGCGGCCCGGGACCGGGGCCGCTACGTGCTCTGGTTCGATGCCAACGGCTACGCCGTCGCCCCGGGGACGGTCGTGGGCAGCAGCGTCGTCGCCCACGACGAAGCCACCTACCGCGCGGTCAAGGCGTTCCTCACGGGCAGGCTCGAGTTCGGCAAGGCGGTGGTCCTCCACGCGCGCGACGGCTTCGTGAAGTTCGTCCAGGACGACCCACACTACACGCAGGCGGTCCCGGAGCCGGTGCGCCGGCGCATGGATGAGCAGGCGCAGCGGGTGCAGCGCAACGAGCTCGGCCTCGTCCTGCCGGAGCTGTAGGCGGTGAACGATCCGCACCTCGCCATGCGGGGCATCACCAAGTGGTATCCCGCCAGCGGCGTGCTGGCCAACGACCGCGTCGATTTCGACGTGCGCCGGGGCGAGGTGCACGCCCTGGTGGGAGAAAACGGGGCCGGCAAGTCGACCCTCGTCGGGATCCTCGACGGCGTGGTCAGCGCCGACGCCGGGACCATCTCGCTCGACGGCCGCCCGGTCACGATCCGCTCGCCCCGCGAGGCGATGCGCCGCGGCATCGGGATGGTGCACCAGCATTTCCGCCTGATCCCCACGTTCAGCGTCGCCGAGAACGTCGTGCTCGGCATCGAGCCGGTGCGGCACGGGCTGTTCATCGACCAGGCCGAAGCGCTGCTTTCGGTCGCCGAGGCGGCCCACCGCTTTGGCCTGACGGTCGAGCCCGGGGCCACGGTCGGCGAGCTGGACGTCGGCGCCCTGCAGCAGGTGGAGCTGCTCAAGCTGCTGTACCGCAACGCCCGCCTGCTGGTCCTCGACGAGCCGACGGCGGTCCTCACCGACCAGCAGGCCGAGGCGCTGCTGCGCACGCTGCGGTCGCTGGCCGATGCGGGCCGCACGGTCGTCCTGGTGACCCACAGCATCGAGGAGGTGCTCGAGGCCGCCGACCGGGTCACGGTGCTGCGCCGCGGCCGCGTCGTGGCGGTTCGCGAGGCCCGCCGGTGCACCGCGCAGGAGCTGGCCGCCCTCATGGTCGGCTCCGACCTGCCTCCGGAGCGGCAGCGCGCCCCGGCCGCGGCGGGCGACCCGGTGCTGGAGCTGCGGGGCGTCTCGCTGCCCGCCCGCGTCGGACCCGGCCTCGTGCGGCTGGACCTCACCGTCAGGGCCGGCGAGATCGTGGGCGTCACGGCCCTGGCCGGCAACGGGCTGCGCGAGCTCGAGGACGCGGTCGCGGGCCTGCGGCAGCCGGCGGAGGGCCACGTCTGCCACCGCGGCAGGCGGCTGGACGCCGGCGACCGCCACGCCTTTCGCAGGCGCGAGCTCGCCTACGTTCCCTCTCAGCGCTTCGAGCGGGGGGCGAGCCTCTCCCTCACGGTCGAGGAGAACATGATGCTCGGCCGGGAGGAGCTGTTCGGCCCCTGCGGCCTGCTGCGGGCATCGCGCGCCCGCAGCCGCGTCCTCGACCTGATCAGGGAGTTCTCCATCGACGCCAGCCCCGACCTGCCGATGGAAATGCTCTCGGGAGGCAACAGGCAGAAGGTGATCCTCGCCCGCGAGCTGGCCTCGGGCAAGGACCTCGTGCTGTTCGCCGAGCCGACGTGGGGCATCGACGTGGCCGCGACCCGGTTTGTCCACAGCCGCATCCTCGCCCTGCGCGACGAGGGGCGCGCGATCCTGCTGATCTCCAGCGACCTGCAGGAGATCCTTCAGCTCGCCGACCGGATCGTCGTGCTGCGCGACGGCCGCGCCGTGGCCCGCCTCGCGAACGCACCGGGCCTGTCCCGGCGCACGCTCGGGCAGTACATGCTCGGCCTTCGGGAGGACGCGGCGTGATCAGCCCCCGCCGCCTCGCGGGCCCCGCGGGGCTCGCCCTCACCCTGGCCGCGGCGCTGGCGGTCGCCGTGGCGATCCTGGCCACCTGGCAGCGGCCGGGCGCCGCGCTCGCGGCCTTCTTTTTCGGGCCCTTCTCGAGCCTCTTCGCCTTCGGAAACATGATCGACGCGGCCGTGCCCCTCGCCATCGCGGCCCTGGGCATCGCGATCAGCTTCCGCGCCGGAGTCTTCAACCTCGGGGGCGAAGGCCAGATCTACGGCGCCGGGGTGCTTACCGCCGCGCTGGCCGCCGCGGGGCTGCGGGGCGGCGCCGCGGGGGTGGCCGTCGCCATGGCCGCGGCAGCGGCGTTCGGCGCGGCGATGGCCGGCATCTCGGGCTGGCTGCGGCACCGGTGGGAAACCAACGAGCTGATCTCGTCGTACCTGCTGTCGGCCGTTGTGCTGCTGACGGGCGACTGGCTGATCACCGGGCCCCTCGACGATCCGGTGAGCAACCTGATGGCGAGCCGCGAGATCCCGCGCGGGTTGTGGCTGGCCGAGCTGCTGCCCCCTTCGCACCTGAGCGGCGGCCTGTTTCTCGCGCTGGGCCTCGCAGCGCTCACGAGCCTCTTTCTCGCGCGGACCCGCCGGGGCTACGAGCTGCGGCTGTGCGGGGCCAACCGGGACTTTGCCCGCTACGGGGGGGTGCATGTCGGCCTCTACCTCGTGCTGCCGATGCTGCTCAGCGGCGCGCTTCACGGCCTGGCGGGAGCCGCCGCCCTGCTGGGAACCTACCACAGGGCGGTCAAGGGGTTCTCCGCGGGCACGGGCTGGAACGCCATCGCGATCGCCCTGATCGCCCGCAACCGCCCGCTGGCCGTGATCCCGGCCGCGCTCTTCTACGCCTGGCTGGAGGCCGGCGCCCGCACGGCCACCGTGCTGGCGGGGGTCAGCTACGAGATGGTCCTGCTGGTGCAGGCGGTGATCTTCTACCTGGTCACGGCGCAGGCGCTCGCCGACCTGGTGCTGGCAAGGAGCAGGGCGTGGTCCACGCAGCCGTCCGCCTGATGGTGCCCCTGCTCCTCGCAGCGGTCGGGGGGCTGTTCACGGAGTGCGCGGGAGTGCTGAACATCGCCCTCGAGGGGCTGATGCTCTTCGGCGCCTTTGCCGCGGTGTTCACGGCGGCCCACACCGGCAGCGCTGCCGCCGCCATCGCGGCCGCGGCAGCGGCTGCGGGCGCCCTCGCCTTTCTGTACGGCCTGGCCGCCCTGCGGCTGCGCGCCAACATCTTCGTCGCCGGCATCGCGACCAACCTGCTCGCTTCGGGCCTCACGACCGTGCTCGCCGACCGCCTCTTTGGCTACAAGGGAGTCGTGCGCTTCGAGCGCTTCCCGAGCCTCGCGCCGATGGTGCCGGCGTCCGCGCTGGAGAGGCTGGGTCCTCTCGGGGCCGCGGCGCGGGTGTTCCTGGACCAGACCCCGCTGGTCCCCCTCGCCTGGCTGCTCGTGGCCGCCGCATGGCTCGCTCTGGAGCGGACGCCGTTCGGGCTGCGCCTCAAAGGCACCGGATACGCGCCGGAGGTCGTGGCCAGCGTCGGCATCGATCCCGAGCGCCACAGGATCGCGGCGATCGCCCTCTCGGGAGTCGCCTGCGGCGTCGCCGGGGCCTCCCTCGCCCTGGGCCTGCAGGCCTTCGTGCCGAACCTCACCGCGGGCCGCGGGTGGATCGCGCTGGTGATCATCTTTCTCGGCCAGCGCCGCATCGGCGGGATCGTGGCCGCGGCGGCCCTGTTCGCCCTGGCCGAGAGCTTTTCCAACTACTCGCAGGGCTTCCTCGCCCTGCCGTCGGACATCGTCCTCGCCTTTCCCTACGCCCTGAGCTTCGCGGCGCTGGTCGTCTACTCGGTGGGACGATCCCGCGGGCGCGGCCGGCGGCCGGGCCCGGCGGCCTGAGCGCCTGCGGCGACGCCCGCCTCGACGCCGCCTCCCGGTCCGACCGCTCCGCCCTTGACGCGCCGCGCAGCCGCAGCTATATTCTGATCATTCTGATCATTCAGAAAAGGCTGATTCATGGGATGCTGTCGGATCGAGGCGATCGTGGCCGTGGACGCCCGCGGCCAGCTGGTGCTGCCCAAGGAGCTGCGCGAGCAGGCCGGCATCAAGGCGGGCGACAAGCTGGCGGTGGTGATCCTGCGGCGCAAGGGCAGGTTCTGCTGCCTCTCGCTCATGAAGACCGACGCCCTCAGCGGCGCGGTGCACGACGTCCTCGCCCCAGCCATGCGCGAAGGGGGAATCGCATGAGCGACGACATCAGGGCTGCGGTGCGGCTGCGCTACGGCGCCGCCGCGCAGTCGCAGGGCGGCTGCTGCGGGGGAGACGGCGGCTCCTGCTGCTGCGGCGCCGCCGCGGCGACCGAGCAGAGCCTCGCTCTCGGCTATACGGCCGAGCAGCTCGCCTCGCTGCCGCAAGGGGCGAATCTCGGCCTCGGCTGCGGCAACCCGACGGCGATCGCCGCGCTGCGCGAGGGCGAGA
>CAZKGO010000189.1:0-5360 GCA_964552235.1 uncultured Spirochaetales bacterium
CCGGCGCAGCCCCGCGCCGGGGGCGCCGCCGCCGCGGCGCACGACCGACGCCCGCGCCGCCCCGGCCGCGCTGCTGCGCCAGCGGAGGCCGGCGTGCACCGGCAGCGGCGAAGCGAGCAGCCGCTCGATGTCGCGCAGCGACTCGACCTCGGTCGCGTCGCACAGCGACAGCGCGATGCCCTCCTTGCCGGCGCGGGCCGTGCGGCCGATGCGGTGCACGTAGCTCTCCGGCTCGTCGGGCATCTCGTAGTTGATCACGTGGTCGATGTCGTCGACATCGAGCCCGCGCGCGGCGATGTCGGTGGCCACGAGCACCTGGATCCGCCCGGCGTGAAAGGCCGCGAGGGCCCGCTGCCGCTGCGACTGGCTCTTGTTGCCGTGGATCGCGTCGGCCTGAAAGCCTGCCCGGACCAGCACCCGCGCCAGGTCCTGGGCCCTGTGCTTGGTGCGGGTAAAGACGAGCGCGCGGGTGATCGACCGGTCGACGAGCAGCTCGGAGAGCAGCGTCTTTTTGTTTTCGCGGTCGACAAAGAGCACCTGCTGCTCGATCCGCGGCGTCGTCTCGACGCTCTTGGCGATCTCGACCTGGCGCGGGTCGCGCAGCATGCCCCGCGCGAGCCTGGCGACGTCGGGCGGCATGGTCGCGGAGAAGAACAGCGACTGCCGCCTGGCCGGCAGCGCCGCGATGATCCGCTCGACGTCGGGTATGAAGCCCATGTCGAGCATGCGGTCGGCTTCGTCGAGCACCATGATCTCGACGTTCGAGAGGCGCACCCACCCTTCGCCCATCAGGTCGAGAAGGCGGCCCGGGGTGGCCACCAGGATGTCGACGCCGCGGGTGAGGGCGGCGATCTGCGGCTTCTTGTTGACGCCGCCGAACACCACGGCCACGCGCACGCGCATGTGCCGCGCGAAGCCGGTGAGGCTCTCGCTGATCTGCAGGGCGAGCTCGCGCGTGGGGGCGAGGACGAGGGCGCGCGTCGAGCGCGGCGCGGGAGGCCGCGGGTTGCGCGCCATGTGCTGTAGCATCGGCAGGCCAAAGGCCGCGGTCTTGCCGCTGCCGGTCTGGGCGCAGCCGAGCAGGTCGTGGCCCTCGAGCAGCAGCGGGATCGCCTGCTCCTGGATCGGGGTGGGGGTGTGGAACTCAGCGTCCGCGATGGCCCGCTGGAGAGGCTCGATCAATGCGAGCCCGCCGAAAACGTTGTTGGTCAAGATGATTCCTCGTGTTGATGTACTCGTTGAAGCTGCAGCGTGGGCGGGCTCCCGGGTCCTCCGTTGGCCGGGTGTTCTCTTGGGGGTAAAGGAGAGGAGCGGATTGCTCTACGATACCGTGACCGCTTCCGGAAACAGAACGGCTCCTGCGCGCTGTTCGCTGCCCGTCGGGTTGTTTCGCCCCGGGGCGTATCCGCTGTGCGACAGAGCCGTTGAGCTGACTCGATTCAACTGACTGCAAGATACACGCCGGCAGGCCCGAAGGTCAACCCACCCGCTACTGGCCCCGGTCAGCCCGCGCGCTCGAGCCTGTGCAGGCCGGCGGCGCGCGCTGAGGCGACAGCCGCGGCGAACTCCGCGCGCGTGATCCTCGCTCCGATCCTCGCGTCGTCCCGCGCCCGGTACAGGGGCCGGTACTGGTCCATGAGGTTGACGTAGGTGTCGCGGGACAGCGAGGCGAGAAAGCCCATGATCGCCGCCGTGTCCGCGGCCCCGCGCGGCATCACGAGGTGGCGGACCAGCAGCCCGCGCACGGCCCGGCCGTCCCGGATGACCAGGTCGCCGACCTGCCGGTGCATCTCCCGGATCGCTTCGCGCGCGACCGCTCCGTAGTCGCGCGCGCCCGACAACCAGCCTTGACCCTCGTTGCCCCAGAACTTGAAGTCCGGCATGTAGATGTCGATCACCCCGTCGAGGAGGCGCAGCGTTTCGACCGACTCGTAGCCGCCGCAGTTGTAGACCAGCGGAAGCCGCAGGCCGCCCGCGACGGCGAACGGAAGCGCCTCCAGGATTTGGGCCGTCACGTGGGTCGGCGTGACCAGGTTGACGTTCAGGCAGCCGGCAGCCTGCAGGCCGAGCATGATGCGCGCCAGCTCGCGGGCCGTCACTTCGGCGCCGGCCTGGGTGTGGCTGATGTCGAAGTTCTGGCAGAAGCTGCAGAGCAGGCTGCAGCCGCCGAAGAAGATGGTTCCAGAGCCGCCTGCGCCCACCAGGGGCCGCTCCTCGCCGAAGTGCGGGGCCGCGGAGGCCACGCGCGCCTGCCGGCCGACGCGGCAGGGGCCGAGCCGTCCCGCGGCGCGATCGACGGCGCAGCGGCGCGGGCACATGCGGCAGCAGCGAAGAGCGGCCGCCGCCGCCTCGGCGCGCGCCCGCAGCTCGGCGGCTGCGAGGCGCAGGTAGGCGGGCTCGGCCAGGACGGGGCCTACCTGCGGTAGCGGCCCATCAGCCGGGCCTCGGCGAGCACGTGGCCCTTCATGGCCTGCTCGACCTGCCCCTTGGTCGAGCCCGCTGCCAGGCCGAGGGTCCGGTCGAGGGCGTAGAGCTTGAAGAAGTAGCGGTGGGTGCCTCCCGGCGGGCAGGGGCCTCCGTAGCCGATCCGCCCGAAGTCGGTCGTGCCCTGCCTGCCGCCCGTGCGCAGCTGCCGCTCGGCCGGCACCCGTTCCGGCAGCTCCCGGGCCGCAGCCGGAAGATCGGTGAGCACCCAGTGCACCCAGGTGCCTGCCGGGGCGTCGGGGTCGTCGCAGATCAGGGCAAAGCTCACCGTGCCGTCGGGGACGTCGGTCCACGACAGCGGCGGAGAGACGTCGTCGCCGTCGCAGGTGTACCTGGGCGGGATCATGCCGCCTTCGCTGAAGGCGGGGCTCCTGAGCACCATGGCGGTCCTCCTCGGGTGAGGCTCGCGGCAGCGCGGCCTCTCCCCTCCATGATAGCCGACAGGAGGCCGCGCGCAACTGCGCGCGGCGACGGCTGGAACGGCGAGCTTGCGGCCGTCCCGACCCCGCGGTACGATCCGCCTGGGAAAGGACCGGGCGATGGGCAGGAACAAGGGCGGCGATCGGGGGCAGGCGCACTGCGAAGGCAAGCAGGCCGAGCGGCCCAGGCTGACGGCCAAGCGCTACGAAAAGGAGCTGCGGAAGCTGCAGATCGAGCTCGTGAAGCTCCAGGAATGGATCAAGGCCAAGAACCTCAGGCTTGTCGTGCTCTTCGAGGGCCGCGACGCCGCGGGCAAGGGCGGGGTCATCAAGCGGATCATCGAGCCGCTGAACCCGCGCGGCTGCCGCGTGGTGGCGCTGCCCAAGCCGACCGAGAAGGAGGAGACCCAGTGGTACTTCCAGCGCTACGTGGCGCACCTGCCGGCTGCGGGCGAGATCGTGCTCTTTGACCGCAGCTGGTACACCCGCGCCAACGTCGAGCACGTGATGAAGTTCTGCACGGAGGAGGAGTACCAGGAGTTCCTGCGCTCCTGCCCCGAGTTCGAGCGCATGCTCATCCGTTCGGGGATCATCCTGGTCAAGTACTGGTTCTCGGTCAGCGACGAGGAGCAGGAGCGGCGGTTCCGCAAGCGCATCGAGGACCCGACCAAGCGCTGGAAGCTGAGTCCCATGGACATGATGTCGCGGCAGCGGTGGGTCGAGTACTCGATGGCCAAGGACAGGATGGTCGAGCACACCCATATCCCGGAGTCGCCGTGGCACTTCGTCAACGCCGACAGCAAGAAGCGGGCGCGCCTGAACTGCATCGCCCACCTGCTGAGCCTGGTCCCCTACGAGGACCTTACGCCGGCGCCCGTCGAGCTGCCCCCCCCGGCAGCCCGACAGCGGGTACGTGCGGCCGCCGATCGAGAGCCAGCCGTTCATCCCCGAGATCTACTAGCGGCGCCCCGGCCCCGGGTCAGCTCTCCTCGATGCGCAGCAGCACGTCCTGCAGCCGGCGCTTGGGCACGTGGTGGGTCCCGTCGGGCTGGCGGTAGTACGCCAGCGACGCGAGCGGCGGCGCGTCCTCGAGCACGACCCTCTCGACCGGCCTGCCGAGGGCGACCACCAGCATGATCTGGAGCTCGGCCGGCAGACGCAGGATCTCGGCGAGCCTCGTCCGCGCGACCGCGCCCAGCATGCAGCCGCCCAGGCCGATGGAGACCGCGGCCAGGAGCAGCGTCTGCGCGGCGATGCCGACGTCGATGGGGACCGGCTCTGAGACCGTGCTGTCGTGGAGGATCACCACGTAGGCCGCCGGCCGCTCGCCGTCCGAGGGCCCCGGCCAGTCGGGAAGCGCCGCCGCCCAGCTGAGGGTGCTGAAGATCCGGGCGTTGGCGGCGGGGCCGCAGGAGGCGATGTAGCGCAGCGGCTGGCGGTTGCGCGACGACGGCGTCTGGCGCGCCAGATCGACGAGGCGGCGCAGCGTCGAGGCGTCGATCGCCGCCTTCTGGTCGAAGCGGCGATAGCTGCGCGTCCTGCGCACGAGCTCTCCGAAGTCCATGGGCCGACGATAGCACGCCGCCGGGCGGGCCGTCGACGACGGCTCGACGATGCTCGGCGGCGGAAAACTTGACAAGGGGTGGGGGCGGTGCTAGATTCGGGGGCCAGATGGCGGTCAAAGATCCCGACGTGTTCAAGCTGATCGAGAGGATCAGCGACCACTACCAGCGGAACATCAACAACCAGCATGTGCGCAAGACCTTCCTCGCCCTGTCGATCCCCAACTCGACGTGGGAGCAGATCGACAACCTGACGGCCAAGAGCGAGTACTACAAGTTCCAGGGCTATCAGTACGAGGAGCTCTACGACCAGATCGTCGCGGCCGCCACCCTGGTCTACCAGGTCCGCCAGCAGGTGGTTCCCGGCCTGCGCAACCTGGTGGGGCGGGCGCCCGCCGGCGAGCAGGTCGTTCTCAAGATGGTGGTGGCCAACTTCCCCACCAACCTGTCGATCTTCGCCGACATGCTGAACGAGCTGTACCTCAAGGTCACCAGCCTCGACCGCGCCGAGCACACCGGCCGCGCCGCGGTCTACGAGAGGAACCCGGATCTCGCCCGGCTCGGGCAGTACCTGGTCGGCTGAGCGGCCGACCGCAGCCTACAGCAGCCTACAGCAGGCCCTTGAGCTCCTCGATCGCCTGGAAGTGGCGCAGCTTTCCCAGGGCCTTTTCCTGGATCTGGCGCACCCGCTCGCGCGTGATCCCGAGCAGCTTTCCCGTCTGCTCGAGGGTGTGCGGCCCGCAGCCCTCGAGGCCGAAGCGCAGCTTGATGATGCGCATCTCGCGCTCGGTCAGCCGCTCGAGCACCTTGCGGATCGTGTCCTGGAGCGTCAGGCTGAAGACGCTGTCAAAGGGACCGCTGGTCGCCGAGTCCTGTATCAGGTCGGCGAGGCGGG
>CAZKGO010000190.1:0-830 GCA_964552235.1 uncultured Spirochaetales bacterium
GGTCCCAGCTGCTGTCTCTCATCTTTTCGCTCATGGTGAGCCGAGGCTAATGCGGGCGAGGCGGGAGCGTCAACGGCGCCTTCGGCCATGCAGCCGCCCGCCCGCTCGCCTGTACGGTCAGCGAGATCGCGGCCGGCCGCCCCGCGGGCGGTTGCGCGGAGGACGCCATGGCTCGACTCTTCTGGAGGCTGCGGAGCAGGTGGGTTGTCGTCGCCGCGCTGGTCTTTGCCCTCCCGGCGCCCGTCCCGACCGAGGAGTTGTCGATCGATCCTCGCTGGCAAAACGACAGGGCGGAGTACGGGCGTTCCGTGACCGTCGAGATGCGGGTGGAGAACAACACGAGCACTCCGATTGTCGGAGTCCGTCTCGCGGTGAGCGGACCTGGCTGGCGCGCGGCTGGAGCCCGATCTCCTGGAAACGATCGTTTCCCGCGGCAGGAGCCGCGCCTTCCGGCTGGTCGTCGAGCCGCCGCGATGTCTCCTCGAGCGCCAGGAATCCTTTGCCGTGGTGGCGCGGGCCGGACAGCTGTCGGCCGGCGCCGAGGTCTGGATCACCGCCATGCCCCCGCGGCTGCTCTGGCCCGGCGTGGGAATCGCCATGGCTGCGGCGACGGCCGCGCTCTCTGTCCTGCTGTTCCGCCGGTTCAACCGGCGGCCATGATCCGAATCAGGGGAGGGATGCCATGATCGAGAAGGTTCACGACCACATCGTGGAGGAGATCAGCACCAACACCAAGACCGACACCATCTTGGTGCTGGCGGCCATCTTTCTCAACATCGCCGCCTTGAGCACCAACGCGGCCATCGCTGCAGGCGGCGCGAAGACAAAAC
>CAZKGO010000190.1:840-5358 GCA_964552235.1 uncultured Spirochaetales bacterium
GGGCGAGGCTCGTCGCGGGGCTGGGCCGCACGTACAAGGACAACGGAATCGATGCCTGCTACGACGCGGCCCCGCTGGAGTCCTACAGGATCAGGTACAACCTGTTCATGCTCGTCGTGCTGCTCACCGGCGTCGCGGCGATCGTCGTGCCGTTCGGCATCATGTAAACCGTCCCGGCGGCCTCCCGCGCCGGCGATTCGCCGGCGGCCTCCCGGGCGGGTTGCATTCTTGAGCGGGGAAGCGGCCGGATGGAAGAACAGGGGAGGACCGCGAGGTCCGGGAAGCGCTCGCCTTGCTCATGCGATGCTGCCCGAGTCGCGTCCGCACCTGCTGCTGGGCGGGCACGGCAAGCATCGCGCTGGAGCAGCGGCGTCACCGGCGCTCCTTCGACCTCGACTTCCACACGCGCAAGGCGATGGCGGGCACGCGGCCCATCCTGACGGAGTTGCAGGAGGCGCCTGGCGATCTGTTCGAGCTGGTCCAGGCTCCCGGCGAGCACGGTTCGGGCTTCCGGGGTCTGATGACCCTGCCTTCGGGGGCCAGGCTCTCGATCGAGGTCCCCTTCAATCTCCAGAATGTCCGGCCTTTCGACCTGGTGGCCTCGTCGACGACGCCGGGGATCATGAGGATTACGCTCCGCCGCTGCCGCGAGGACAAGGTCCAGTGCGTCGTCGAGCCGGCGGAGGCCCGCGCTCCGGCGCGACCCGGCGGTCGAGCGTGCGGTCAGAGCGGCCGTTGGGCGGCAGGACGCGCCGCTCATGGGCGAGCGGCTGCTATCGTGGGACGCGGCGTCGCTGTCGGCGGACCCAGCGGCTTGCGGGGACGTCGATCCCGAGGACGCCGCACGGATGCGGGACCTGCTGTTGGCGTGGCTGCGGGAGGAGGCGCGGCCGTGAAGCGGACTCTGCGCTTTGTCCGCAGCAGTGGCAGGCTTTCGGTGCAGGTCACCGCGTCGCGAAGCGTCTCGGTTCCCGTGTTCCCCGGCATCCTCAAGCACCGGACCCCGGATCGACCGCCCATCCTCCTTCAGAAACCCCACGTGCTGCGCAAGGACACCAGGGAAGCGCTGCGAGTGGCCGCCCTGCTCCTGTTGCGCGAGTTCCCGCGCGACTGGCTCCTGGAGAACCTGCCCGACGCCGGAGTGCGTCCCGGACGCCGCCAGGCGATCGAGTTCCTGCTCGGCTGAGGGCGACCGGTCTCAGTTCATCTCGAATCCGCCGTCGACGTTGAGGCACTGGCCCGTGATGTAATCGGCGTCGGGCGAGCACAGAAACGCCGCCGCGGCAGCCATGTCCTCGACGGTCCCGGCCCGCTTGAGCGGGATCCTCTCGGTGTAGGCCTTCATCGCGTGGCCCGGAGCGCGGCCGGCCAGCCGGCTGCGGTCCCGGTCGACCTGCTCCCACATGGGGGTGGGTACGATGCTAGGGGCGATGGCGTTGACGTTCACGAACGGAGCGAAGGCCAGGGCCGCCGACTGCGTGAGGCTGATGATGGCGGCCTTGGTGGCCGCGTAGTGCGGCTGCTCCGCGCGGCCCCGCCTGCCGGAGATCGACGAGAGGTTCACGATCTTGCCGTAGCAGCGGTCTGCCTCGCCCGAGGCTCGGACCGCCTCGGGCACTTGCGCGAGCATGCGGGCGCCCGCGGCCTGGATGCAGAAAAAGGTGCCCTTCTGGTTGACGTCGACGACGCGGTCCCAGTCGGCCTCGGTGATGTCCAGGAGCCGCTTGGTCTGCACCACCCCGGCGTTGTTGACGAGGATGCCGATCGGCGCCAACTCGCGCTCGACGCGGTCCATCATCGCCGGGATGCCGGCCGCAGACGACAGGTCAAAGGCGATCGCCAGCGCCCGCCGCCCGAGGCCGCGGATCGCCTGCGCCGCCTGTTCGGCGTTGGCCCCATTGATGTCCACGACCGCCACGTCGGCGCCCTGGGCGGCCAGGCGCAGGGCAATCGCCCGGCCGATGCCCTGGCCGGCCCCGGTCACGACCGCTACCCTGCCCGTCAGGTTCTGTTCCACGGGGAGCCTCCTCACTCGTGGGCGAACACGTCCGACGCCACCTCGCCGAGAAAGCGCGCCACCCGCTCGGCGTAGGCCTCGGCAACGCCCTGCGGCAGGTCGTAGAAGCGCTCCCTGTTGAAGAAACGGTTGCGCTCGTCCCGCCGCCCGACGCTGGCAAAGGCGAAATGGTGGAAGACCGGCGACTTGGGATGCCGCCTGCGCCCGTCGCGCTCGAACTCCTGCAGCGCGGCCCGCGCCAGCTCGGAGCCCGCCGATTCCTGGGACCGGGCGTGGGCGACGGCGTCGTCGAACCAGAAGTCGAAGATCTTGCGCGCGTGCTCGTGGAGCACCTCGCCGAAGATCACCTGCAGCGAAGGGGAGACCTTGAAGTGGATGCGTCCCTGCGAGGCGCGGCCCATGACCCGCATCGTCTCGCGGCTGAGATCGTCTCCCGAGTGGCAGTCGAGCATCACGCCAAAGCGCTCGGCCACGCGGTACAGCCCCGCGGCTCGCCGCTGCAGGCCCTCCAGGCCGTCGGGGCAGCGGTAGTCGGTTCCCTTCTCGATGCCGAAGTTCGGCGCCACGTGGGTCAGCTGCAGGCCGCGCCTCTGAGCCTCAAGCAGGAGGAACACCAGCTCCTGCTCGCTGGTGAGGTTGTCGCAGGTGCGGATGTCGGCCGGGTTCTCGTCGATCGACAGCTCCAGGTCGAAGCGGGTCGAGCCCTTGAGCGACACCAGGTGCCGCTCAAGGTTGTCCGCGGCGTCGAGGGCCTTCCAGTACTTGGCCACCAGCGGCCCGATCAGCCGTTCTTCGCCGGCGTAGGCCGGCGCCGGCTTCCCGCCCCGGGCCCGGCAGATCGCCCTGCTGGCGTCGTGGTGATAGGCGACGAGCAGGCGTCGCTCCAGCGGGTCCGGGAGCATCGCCTCGAAGCGCGCCGCGCCGTCGCCGGCGGAAAGCGCCCCGTAGTCGAGGAGGTCCGAGACGTCGAGGGTGAAAAAGCTGTAGTAGCGGCCCGCCTCGATGATGCGCTTGGCCCGCTCCAGCCCGTCGGGCGTGCGTTTGACCATGATGTGGTCGGCGTCGGCGCCGTAGCGGGGAAAGCCGGGTGTGCGAAGGGCCGAAAGCACCCCTTCGGTCCACAGGCCCTCGAACGTGCTGCCGGTGTGGCCCTCCTGGACCGCGCCGAAGCTGAACTGGTAGTTGCTGCGGGGCGGGAGGCCCGCCTCGAGCTCCGTGAGCAGGGCCAGCTCGCGCAGGCTGTTCTGGATGGCGTTCGCCGCAAAGCCGTGGTCGCGCATCGCGGCCCAGATGCCGGGCCAGACCAGGGTCGACATGCGGCAGCCGATGCCAAGGCGCGGAGTGGCGCCCAGGGCGCGCGGCCCCTTGGACGGCTGCACGGAGCGGAAGAAGCGGTCCAGGAGCGCGGCGTGGGTCGGGTAGACCGCCACGCGCGTTCCGTCGGCGAGGGCAAAGCTTGCCTGCGGGTTACCGAGCGGGTCCACCGGGCCGCCGACGCCCAGCAGCACCTCCTGGCCGTCGGCCAGGCTCGCCAGCAGCAGGCGCGCGCCGCCGCGACGGGCCAGCGAGCCGGGGTGCGGCGTGAGGCCGCGTCCCGAAGGCAGCGGCGCGCCGGCTGCGCAGGCGCCGACGAGGGCCGCCCAGTAGGCGTCGTTCTGCGACCTGACCGCCCGGCAGGCGGCGTCGGGGTCCCACGTCCGCGTGTCCAGCACGGCGGGGTTGCGGACCGGGTCGATCTCGAGCGCTCCTCGGTTCACCATGGAAGTCTCCCTCTCGATCAGCCGGCCGCAAGGGCGCGGATGCGGCCGCGAACCATCGCTCCCATCTGGTCGTAGAGCTCGATGAACTGCTTGAGCGTCTGCGCCATGGGCGCCCACTGGGCCAGCGCCGCCGCATCGCGGCGGTCGAGGCTCAGCGGCTGCGCGGGCCGCGCTGCCTCGGCGTCGCCGCTGATCCACCACGCCTGGCGGAAGATCTCGCTCTTCTTCATGGTCTCGACTGCGTCGGCCGGAGTGGCCTGAACCAGAGCGTTTCCCGCAAAGGGCCGCGGGTGGCTGTCCCAGGCGCGGCGCACGTTGGGGAAGATCGTGATCAGGGGCACTCCCCACAGCTCGCTCAGGTCCGGGATCCAGTCGTCGTAGATGCGCAGGCTGGCGATCATGATCTTGACGCGGTTCGGATCGACGCCGAGGCCGCCCTCGGCCTCGGCCCCGTAGAGCCTGCGGCAGGCCTTGCGGGTCACCTCCACGCCGGCCCAGCGGGCCGCCTCGACGCCCCCTGGCACCCCGGCGGCCCGCAGCTCGTCGCGGACGGGAAAGGCCATGCGGCCGTTCATGATCGCGATGTAGCTCACCGGAGCGCGGCTGCTGCGCAGCACGCGCGCGAACGCGTCGGCCTGGGTCACGGAAAAGGTGAGGGTGATGGTGACTCCGATGCCGGCCGCACCGAGCCGCGAGGCGGCCTCGAGGCCCGCCGCGGTCGACGGCAGCTTGAAGACCACA
>CAZKGO010000191.1:0-5263 GCA_964552235.1 uncultured Spirochaetales bacterium
AGGGATGGGCGCCGTTCTGCTTGGTGACTACGACTGCCACAGGCTCAGGCTGCTGCTCAACTCGCTGCGGAGCTCGACCCAGAGCACCGGCACCGCGACCCGGCTGCGACGCAAGCTCGAAAACGCCACGGTCGTACCGGCCGGCGCGGTTCCCGAAGACGTGGTGACGCTGCGCTCCAGGGTACACGTCTCCAACCTGTCGAGCGGCGGCGCGCAGACCCCGACGCTGGCGTTCCCGGGCGAAGCGCGAAACGCCGACGACGCCGTGTCGGTGCTCGCCCCGATCGGCATGGCCCTGCTCGGGGAGCGGTCGGGCACGGTCGTGGAGTGCGTCACCCCCGAGGGGCGCGTCAAGCTGCAGATCGACCGCGTGGTGTACCAGCCCGAGGCCGCCGGCGATTTCAGCGCATGACCATCGCGACCGGGGCGCGGCCGGGGCCGCCCCCGGCATGGCCGCTTCCTTGACCGGCGGAGGCGCACGGCTTAGAGTGTGCTCGATCCCACCAAGGAGGGCCCCATGAAGAAGGCCGTCGTCTTGATTTCGGTGCTGCTGGCCGCGGCGGTGCTCATCGCCGGCTGCCAGAAGAAAGAGCCTCCGGCGCCCAAGGCCAAGTACAAGATCGGCATCGTGTTCGACATCGGCGGCAAGGGCGACAAGAGCTTCAACGACTCCGCCTACGCCGGGCTCAAGCAGGTCGCCCAGCAGTTCAAAGGCTGGATCAAGGATGATCCCGACAAGGTGGATTTCGGCAGGGAGATCGAGCTCAAGTACTTGGAGCCCAAGGCGGGCGGCCAGGACCGCGAGCAGCTGCTGCGCGCCATGGCCGAAGAAGGCTACAACCTGATCTTCGGCATCGGGTTCCTGTTCACCGACTCGATGGCCAAGGTCGCCAAGGACTTCCCCAAGGTGCACTTCGCGCTGGTCGACGGCTACATCGACGGCCTCACCGAGGCGAGCAACGTCACCTGCCTCTCGTTCGCCGAGCACGAGGGCTCGTTCCTCGTCGGCGCCCTCGTCGGCCTCATGGTCAAGGATCAGAAGATCGGATTCATCGGCGGCATGGACATCCCGCTGATCCACAAGTTCCACGGCGGCTACTTTGCCGGCGCGATGTACACCAACCCCAAGCTGCGCGACGAGAAGAAGCTGCTCGGCCAGTACGCCGGCAAGGATCCCCAGGCGTTCAACGACCCCAAGACCGGCGAGAGCATAGCGCAGAGCATGTACAAGCAGGGCGCCGAGATCATCTACCACGCCGCCGGCGGCACCGGAAACGGCCTGTTCAAGGCCGCCCGCGACGTGGGCAAGCTGGCCATCGGCGTCGACTCCGACCAGGGGCTGATCTACAGCACCTCCGATCAGCAGGAGCAGAAGGAGATCGGCAAGTTCATCCTGACCTCGATGCTCAAGCGCGTGGACAGCTCCGTGTTCCTCACGGCCAAGCAGTACATCGAGGGGGGTAAGGTCGCGGGCGGCTATCGCGCCTTTGGCCTCGCCGACGGCGGCGTCGGCTACGCGGTCAACGACTTCAACAAGGACCGGCTCGCGCCCTACACCGCCCAGCTCGAAGAGATCAAGAAGAAGGTCATCGCCGGCGAGATCAAGGTTCCCGACAGCGACGCCAAGGTCCGCGAGTGGGCCGCGGCCACGTTCAAGTAGAGCCTGCCTGACGGCGGGGCTCGGCGGGGCGCTTCGCGTGCCGCTGCTGCGGATGCAGGAGGTCACCAAGGCCTTTCCCGGCGTGGTGGCCAACGACGGCGTCACCTTTGACCTGGAGGCGGGCGAGGTCCACGCGCTCGTGGGCGAGAACGGCGCGGGCAAGACCACGCTCATGCGGATCCTCTACGGCCTCTACCGGCCGGACGCGGGGTCGATCCAGGTCGACGGACGCCCCGTCGCCATCCGCAGTCCCCGCGACGCCATCCGCGCCGGCATCGGGATGGTGCACCAGCATTTCATGCTGGTGCCGCCCTTTAGCGTGATCGAGAACATCGTCGTCGGCGCGGAGACCCACACGGCGGGGGTGCTGCGCATGACGGCCCCGCGCGCCCGCGTCGCGGAGCTGGCCCGGGCCAACGGGCTCGCGGTGGACCTGGAGGCGCGCGTCGAGCAGCTGCCCGTCGGCCTGCAGCAGCGCGTCGAGATCCTCAAGGTGCTCTACCGGGGGGCGCGCATCCTGGTCTTCGACGAGCCCACGGCGGTGCTCACCCCGCAGGAGACTCGCGAGCTGTTCGCCACGTTCCGCCAGATGGCCCGACAGGGTCGGGGCATCGTCTTCATCAGCCACAAGCTCGACGAGGTGCTCGAGATCGCCGACCGCATCACGGTGCTGAGGCGGGGCCGGGTCGTGCGCACGCTCCGGCGCGAGGAGGCGAGCAAGCCGCTCATCGCCGAGCTCATGGTCGGCAAGCCGGTGATGCTCACGGTCGACAAGAGCGAACGCACGCCGGGGCCGGCGGTGCTGGAGGTGCGCGGCCTGACCGTGGTCGACGACCGCGGCGTGCCGACGCTCGAGGGCGTGAGCCTGGCGGTGCACGCCGGCGAGATCTACGGCATCGCCGGGGTCGAGGGCAACGGGCAGACACCGCTGGTTCAGGCGATCGCCGACAGGATTCCCGTCAAGGCAGGGGAGATCTTGCTGGACGGCCGCAGCATCCTGGGCTGGGACGTGCGGGCGCGGCGCGAGGGCGGCATCGCGCACGTGCCCGAAGACCGGCACCGCTACGGCCTCCTGCTGCCGTTCGCCATCGCCGACAACTCCGCGCTCGGCCGCCACCACGCCCCTCCGTTCGTGCGCGGCCGGCAGTGGATCGACCGCCGGGCCATCGCCGAGCACTCCAGCCGCATCGTGGCCGACTTCGACGTGCGCACGCCGTCGATCGCCACGCCGGCCTCGGCCCTTTCGGGCGGCAACCAGCAGAAGCTGATCCTCGCCAGGGAGATCACCGCTGCCCCCAGGCTGCTGCTGGCCAGCCAGCCGACGCGGGGCGTGGACGTGGGGGCCACCGAGTTCATCTACAGGCAGCTGGTGCGCCAGCGCGACGAGGGCCGGGCGGTGCTCCTGGTTTCGGCCGACCTCGACGAGATCATGGCTCTGGCCGATCGGATCGGGGTGCTGTACAAGGGCCGCCTGATCCGCGAGTTCCGCCGCGGCGACACCACCCGCGACGAGGTGGGATTCTACATGATGGGAGAGCGCAGGGATGCCTGAGCCCAGGGGCGGACTCGCCCGGGCGCGGACATGGATGCGCCCCGGCCCCGAGCGGAGCGAGGGGTCCAGGCGCCGGGCTGAGGCGGCGACGCGCACGCGCGCGGGCATGGACCGGTACCGGCTCTACGAGACCATGTCGCCCGTGCTCGGGTTCCTCATGTCGCTCGCGGTGCTGTTCCTGATCGTGATCCTGGTCGGCGAGAACCCGTGGAAGGCCTTCGAGGCCATCGTCCGCTTCGGGCTCGGCACTGCGGGCAGGCGGGCGAGCCTGTTCTCCATCGCGATCCCGCTGTTCCTGGCGGGGCTCGCCGTCGCCTTCGCGTTCCGCGGCGGCGTGTTCAACATTGGCGTCGAAGGGCAGTACTTTGTCGGCGGCCTGGTGGGGGCGGTCGCCGGCATCTACCTCGCCCTCCCCCAGCCGCTGCACCTGGCGGCGGTGGTCGCCGCGTGCATGCTCGGCGGCGCGCTCTGGGCCGCCGTTCCCGCGCTCCTCAAGATCACCCGCGGCATCCACGAAGTCATCACGACGATCATGTTCAACAACATCGGCCTGGCCCTGGTGAACTACATGGTCAACGGCCCGCTGTCGGGCCTGCAGGGCAGCGCGAGCCTCGAGCCCCAGACCGGGCCGATCCGCGCCAGCGCGCGCTTCTTCAAGCTCAACCCCCTGTTCAACCTGTTCGGGCTCGGCGTGCCCGACTACGTGTACCTCGACTTCTCCCTCGTGGTCGCCGTGCTGATGGGCGTCGCGGTGTGGATCCTGCTCTTCCGGCTGCGCACCGGGTTCGAGGTGCGCTCGATCGGCACCTCGCTGGAGGTTTCCCACTACGCGGGGGTGAGGGTGCGGCGGGTGCAGCTGTTCACGTTCCTGGCCAGCGGCGCGCTGGCGGGCCTGATCGGCACGCAGGAGATCTTCGCGATCCGCGGCTTCTACACCTTCGAGATCGCCTCCGGCCTGGGATTCGACGGCATCGCCATCGCCCTCATCGGCCGCAACTCGCCGGTCGGGGTGCTGTTCGCGGCCCTGCTGTTCGCGTTCCTGCGTCAGGCCGGCTACGGGATGCAGCTGTTCACAGCCGTGCCCAACTCGGTCATCCACGTGATCACCGGCCTGATGATCCTGATGATCGTCGTGATCAACGAGGTCACCGCCCGGTGGGTGCGGGCCCTGCGCAAGAGGGAGGCCGCCTGATGCAGTTCCTGCTCGATTTCACGATGAAGGGGCTGGAGACCGGGGCGCCCATCGCGTTCGCGGCCCTCGGAGCCGTCTTCTGCGAGAGGGGCGGCGTGGTCAACATCGCCCTTGAGGGCCTGATGCTCACCAGCGCCTTCGCCATCGTCTGGGGGGCTCTCGCGTTCCAGGCGATCGGGGCGGGCCTGCTGTTCGCCGTCGTCGCGGGGATCCTCCTGGCGCTGATCCACGCGGTGGTCACCATCACGTACAAGGTCGACCAGATCGTCTCCGGTGTGGCCATCAACATCCTCGCCCACGGCATCACCCGCTTCCTCAGCCAGAACGTCTTTGCCCAGGAGACGCAGTCCGCGCTGAACCCCTACCTGTTCCCCCACGTGCTCGGCATCAACGCCTTTGCCTTTGTCCTGATTCCCCTCACGGCGCTCGCCTGGTTCGTGCTCTACCGGACGGTCTTCGGCCTGAGACTGCGCACGGTCGGCGAGAACCCCGCGGCCGCCGACACCCTCGGCATCGACGTCGCCGGCCTGCGGTACGCGGGGGTGATGATCTCCGGAGCCCTCTGCGGCCTCTCGGCGGCGGTGCTCTACCCTTCGCAATGGGTCAGCGGCATGACCGGAGGCCGGGGCTTCATCGCGCTCGCGGCGCTGGTCTTTGGCCGCTGGCACCCGGTGGGCGCCGTGCTCGCCGCGCTGCTGTTCGGCTACGCCGACACATTCCGCATCATGTTCGAGTCCCGCATCGCGGTCCCGAGCCAGTTCGTGCAGATGTTCCCCTACGTGCTGGCGATCGTGGTGCTGGCGGGCATGGTCGGCCGCGCCCGCGCCCCGGCTGCGGACGGCATCCCCTACGACAAGGG
>CAZKGO010000192.1:0-5231 GCA_964552235.1 uncultured Spirochaetales bacterium
GCCGCCTCGGCGGCGCCGCGGGAAAAGGCGTCGCAGCAGGCTGAGCCCGCCGAGCCGCCGGCCAGGGGCGGGCGGGAGGGCGGGGAGGCGCGCGGCTGGGGCGTGTCGGTCTTCAGAGCGGAAAAGGGAGGCGAGCCGCCCCGGGCTGCGGGCCTGCAGGAAGCCGCGGGGCGGTTCCGGGAGGCTCTCCAGGCCGAGCTGGTGCGCCACACGACGCTCCTGGTGCGCGAGGACGGGGCCAGCGGCGAGATGCGGCTGGTGCTCAAGCCCGAGAGCCTCGGCGCTGTTCGCATCCATCTCAGGATGGCCGACAACCGTATAGAGGGGCAGATTGTTGTCGACAATGGGAATGTGAGGCAGCTGTTTGAGTCGGCGCTGCCCGCCCTCGAGGAAGGCTTGCGCGAGCAGGGCTTCGGCAGCGCGAGCCTCGAGGTTTCGGTGGGCCATCGCGGCTCGACGGACCAGCGCGAGGGCCCCTGGGGGTTCGCCCGGTCGGAGGCCGTCGGCTCGATCGAGAGGCGGATGACGCCGGCAGACCAGCCGCTCGCCCTGCGGCTGGGCGACGGGCTGGTCGACCTGGTCGTGTAGCGCCCGGCCCGGGGCGTCGGCGGCCGGGCGGAGCGCGGCAGCGAGGACCACGGCGGCCCGCGGCCGCCGGAGGAGTGCGACGATGGATCTTGAGACGATTCTTTCACCGCAGCAGCGGCTCGACGTTCAGCGCCAGGTCGACGCGCTGAACAAGAGCCTGCGCGGCAGCGCGGCTCTCGACAGGGAGGACTTCCTGAAGATCCTCATCACGCAGCTCACGCACCAGGACCCGACGCAGCCCATGGAGGACCGCGAGTTCATCGCCCAGATGGCCCAGTTCTCGACGCTCGAGCAGATGGTCAACATGGGCGACGACATCGGAAGGGTTTCGGGCCTGATCGCCAAGAGCCACGCCCTCGGGCTGCTGGGGCGCGTCGTGACGCTCACGGCGGGTGAGGAGAAAGTGACCGGTCGGGTCGACCAAGTGCAGGGGCACGAGGTGCCCCAGATCCTGGTCAACGGCAAGCTGTACGACTTCTCGAGCGTCGATTCCGTGAGCGTTGAGTGAGAGGTGATCTGAGATGATGCGGTCGCTGTACTCGGGTGTTTCCGGACTCCGCAACCACCAGACGCGGATGGACGTCCTGGGCAACAACATCGCGAACGTGAACACGACGGGGTTCAAGAGGGGTCGCGTGAACTTCCAGGACCTGATCTCGCAGACGGCGCAGGGAGCGGCGCGGCCCACCGACGAGATCGGGGGCGTCAATCCCAAGCAGGTCGGGCTCGGCATGCTGGTGGCCTCGATCGACACGATCCACACCCAGGGGTCGCTGCAGGCCACCGAGGTGATGACCGACGCCGCCATCCAAGGCGAAGGGTTCTTCATCCTGCGCCAGGGCGACCAGCTGTTCTACACCCGGGCTGGCGCCTTTGGGCTCGACGAGAACGGCACTTTGGTCAATCCGGCCAACGGCCTGCGGGTGCAGGGCTACCTCGCCGAGCAGATCGGCAACCAGACGATCATCAACCCGGCCTCGCCGCTGCGCGACCTGGTGATCCCCGTCGGAGCCAAGGACCCGGCCCGGGCGACGACCGAGGTGCTCTTTGCGTGCAACCTCGACAAGCGGACGCCGCTCATCCCGCCCGGCACCCCCGAGGGGGACATCGCCATCGTCGAGGGCACCTGGTCGACGACCTTCGACATCTTCGACTCCTTTGGCCGGGCCCACCAGCTGCAGGTGAGCTTTGCCCGCGACCCCGGCGCGCCGAACAGGTGGAGGGCCGAGGCCGTCGTGGACCCGGACGCCGAGGTGGCCACCAACACCACGGTCGGCGGCCAGGCGGGACCTGCGGCCAACGTCTTCTACCTGAACTTCGACAACCTCGGGGCCCTGGAGTCGGTGAGCGACGCGGCCCTCAACGTGATCGACGCCGAGGGCGACCTTGCTCTCCCGATCGGCTTCGACGTCCCCGAGGCCAACCCCGACGCGGCCGGCGCCGTGACGCGGCAGAACTTCGACATGCGGCTCGGCACCGTGGGCGACTACAAGGAGAGCATCACCCAGTTCGCCTCCCGCAGCACCACCAAGATGATCGAGCAGGACGGCTACACCCTCGGTTACCTCGAGAGCTTCCGCATCGACCAGAACGGGGTGATCATGGGCGTCTACTCCAACGGCACCAACAGGGCCGTGGGCCAGATCGCGCTGGCGAGCTTCACCAACCCGGGCGGGCTGGAAAAGGCCGGTGAGAACAACTACGTGGTGACCATCAACTCGGGGGCCGCGAGGGTCGACACGCCCAACGTGGCCGGCAAGGGCAAGATCATTGCGGGCGCCCTCGAGATGAGCAACGTCGACCTGGCCGAGCAGTTCACCGACATGATCGTGACCCAGAGGGGCTTCCAGGCGAACTCCCGCTCGATTACGACCGCCGACCAGATGCTGCAGGAGGTCCTCACGCTCAAGCGATAGGCTCGGCGCGGTAGCCTTTGGAGGCCGGGGGCTGTATAGTTGATGAGGGGGGAGCGGTGCAGGGGCGATGATCGAGCTCACTAGGCTGGACGGCAAGCCGTTCTATCTCAACCCGCATCAGATCGAGTACGTGGAGTGCAATCCGGACACCACGCTCGTGATGCTCTCGGGCAAGAGGCTGGTGGTCCGCGAGGACTACCAGTCTCTCTTACAGAGGATTATCGAGTACCGCAGGCTCATCGGCGCCTTCAAGAACGAGGAGTAGGCGCCGGCGGCGGAGGGGACCGCGGGTCTGTTGCGGATCGTGGATTTCTGTTAGACTGCTCATGAGAGGGCTGTGAGAATGGCAGACGAAGAGCGATTCCTCGAAGAGGAGGTCACCGGCGAAGAGCAGGGCGAAGCCGCTGCGCGGCCCGGCATCCTCTCGGGGGTTCTGATCAACGTCCTGAAATGGGTCGCCATCGGCCTGGCAGCCATCATCGTGATCGGTAGCGTGTCGTGGCTCACCTTTACCCTGTTCATCCGCGGCCGCGAGGCCCAGGGAGTGGACATCTTCTCGGCGGAGCGCATGCGGGAGGCGCAGCCCGCCCTCGACTACTTCAAGAACAACCTCGACGACATCAGGGGCCAGACCAGCGACGATCCGCCGCTGACGTTCATGGCCAAGGTGAGTATTGGCTACCTGCAGCGCGACCAGAAGGTGCAGACCGAGCTGGTGACCAAGAGCGACGAGATCCAGAACAGGATCCTGATCTACCTCGGCAAGAAGAAGGCGTCGGAGCTCACGACCGCCAATCTCGAGCGGCTGCAGGACGACCTCAAGCAGCTGATCCAGGCCGAAGTGCTCAGCTCGGGGATCGCGATCTACAAGGTGCTGTTCAGGGAGCTGCAGACGTTCTAGGGCCCTGTCGGACCCGGCGTCCGGTCCGAGAGGCGGGGTGCGGAGGGATGGGGCGCAGGCCGGAGCCGGGGGCTGCTGGCCGGACGGGGAAAAGGGCGGCGCATGACCGAAGTTCTGTCGCAGGACGAGATAGACCAGCTTCTGACCGCGATTTCCGCAGGGGAGGTGGAGCCGCAGGAGGTTCAGCACGCCCCCGATCAGAAGAAGATCAAGATCTACGACTTCAAGCGGCCCGACAAGTTCTCCAAGGACCAGATGCGCACGGTCTCGATCATGCACGAGACCTTTGCGCGGCTGACCACCACGTCGCTGTCGGCTCAGCTGCGCAGCCTCGTCCACGTCCACGTCGCGAGCGTCGACCAGCTGACCTACGAGGAGTTCATCCGCTCGATCCCCAACCCGACGACCCTGGCCGTGATCAACATGGACCCGCTGCGCGGGTCGGCGATCCTCGAGGTCGACCCCGCCGTGACCTTCTCCATCATCGACCGTCTCTTCGGCGGCCAGGGAGAGGGGGCCAAATTCCAGCGCGACCTCACGGACATCGAGCAATCGGTGATGGAGGGGATCATCGTGCGGGTGCTCGGCAACATGCGCGAGGCCTGGAGCACGGTGATCGACCTGAGGCCGCGGCTCGGCCAGATCGAGACCAACCCGCAGTTCGCCCAGATCGTGCCGCCGGGCGAGATGGTGGTGCTGGTGACGCTGGAGACCAAGGTCGGCGAAGTCGAAGGCATGATGAACTTCTGCATTCCCTACATGACCATCGAACCGATCATCTCCAAGCTGAGCGCCCAGTACTGGTACTCCTCGGTGCGACGCGGAGGCACGACCGAGAACCTGAACGTGCTCAAGGACAGGCTGGCCAGCGTCCGCGTCACGATGGTCGCCGAAGTGGGAACGATGCAGCTGACCATGCGCGACGTGCTCAGTCTGCGCCCCGGAGACGTGATACGCCTTCCGGACACGAGGGTCGGTGACCCGATGCCGGTCACCATCGGGACCCGCCGGAAGTTCCTGTGCAGGCCGGGGGTGATGGGCAACAAGATCGCCGTCCAGGTGGTCCGCAAGATCGAGGAGCCCCGGCCCGAGGACTTCGAGGAGCTCTCGGCCGGCGTGGAGGAATGAGCATGAGTGACGGATCCCTTTCGCAGGACGAGATCGACGCGTTGTTGCAGGGCACCGATACTGTGGACCTCGAGGGCGGGCCGGCGGTTGCGGCCGGGACCGCGCTGAGCGAGCAGGAGAGGACCGCGTTCCAGGCCCTGTTGCGGGATGTGGTCGAATCGCAGAGCTCCAACCTGAGCATGCTCACGGGAAAGAGCGTTCGTATCGACGTGCCGACCGTGCGGGCTGTGGCTGCCGAGCAGGTCGGCGAGGACCTGCCCGAAGAGGTGGCCCAGGTCAGGATCGACTTCTCGGAGGGCCTGCAGGCGGAGCACTCCTATCTTCTTCCTGTCGCGGCGGCGACCCGCATCGCCGCGCTCATGATGGGCCAGGAGGGCGTCGAGCTCGACGAAGTGGCCTACTCGAGCCTCGGCGAGGCCATGTCGAACATCGCCGGCCCGATGACGGCCGCCATCGGCAACCAGATCTCCGGGGCGGTCCAGACAGGCGCACCCGTCACCGCGCGCAAGCCGCGCGGAGAGCTGAGCCTTCCCCCCGGCGAGCACGTGGTCAAGGTCGAGTACCCGATCACCATCGAAGGCGACATGCCGACGCGCCTGGTGGAGCTGTTCGAGCTGGGCATGGTCAAGGAGATCGCCAGGGCGGGGGCGCGGCCCGGCAGGCCGCAGGCGGCATCGGGGCGAGCTCCGGCCGGGCGC
>CAZKGO010000193.1:0-5135 GCA_964552235.1 uncultured Spirochaetales bacterium
GCCAAGGCCAAGACAACCGGTAGAGCGGGACCCGCGGCGGCCGCTGCGGCGCCGGCGCCGGCCGGCAGGCGGACTGGCGCAGCGGCCGGTCACCGCAAGGCGCTCACGGGCAGGCAGAAGGCGGCGATCTTTCTCGTGACCCTCGGCTCGGAGGTCGCCAGCGAGATCTTCAAGCACCTGCGCGAGGACGAGATCGAGCAGCTGACCTTCGAGATCGCCCGGCTGGAGAACATCGAGGCTTCGGACAGGGACGCCGTGCTGACGGAGTTCCAGGAGCTGATGATGGCCCAGGACTTCATCTCGACGGGCGGCATCGACTACGCCCGCGAGATCCTCGAGCGCTCCCTCGGGTCGCAGAAGGCCGTGGACATCATCAACAGGCTGACCAGCTCGCTGCAGGTCAAGCCCTTCGACTTCATCCGCAGGACCGATCCGGCGCATCTACTGAACTTCATCCAGCAGGAGCATCCGCAGACGATCGCCCTCATCCTGGCGTACCTGGAGCCGCAAAAGGCCTCGATGATCCTCGGCAGCCTGCCCCACGAGATCCAGTCGGACGTGGCCAAGCGGATCGCCACGATGGATCGGACGTCGCCGGAAGTGCTGCGTGAGGTCGAGCGGGTGCTCGAGAAGAAGCTGTCCACGCTCTCCAGCGAGGACTACACCGCTGCGGGCGGCGTCGAGAGCATCGTCGACATCCTGAACCTGGTCGATCGCTCGACGGAGAAGACGATCATCGAAAGCCTCGAAGAAGAGGACCCCGAGCTTGCCGAGGAGATCAAGAAGCGGATGTTCGTCTTCGAGGACATCGTCCTGCTCGACGACCGGGCGATCCAGAAGGTGCTGCGCGAGGTCGACACCACGGAGCTGGCCAAGGCGCTCAAGGCCGTGGACTCCGAGGTGCAGGACAAGATCTTCCGCAACATGTCCAAGCGGGCGGCCACGCTGCTGAAGGAGGACATGGAGTACATGGGTCCCGTCCGGCTCAAGGACGTGGAGGAATCGCAGCAGAGGATCGTCTCGATCATACGCAAGCTCGAGGAGCAGGGCGAGATCGTGGTCGCCCGCGCCGGCGAAGAGGAGATGGTCGTGTAGGCCCGGCGCCGCACCGGCGTGCGGGCAGCGGGCCCTCCGAGGGTGTTGATGGCAAAGCACGTTTTCCGACCGGCCGAGATCGTCAACCTTACGCGCAAGGTCTACATCGAGCCGCCGCGGCCCGTGGAGCCTGCCGCGGAGACCGCCGCGGCGGACGCCCTCGCGCCGCCGGCCGGCGAGGGGTACACCGGGCCGACGATCGAGGAGCTGCGCAGGGAGGCCGAGGAGTTCCGGGCCCGGTGGGAAAAGGAACGAGAGGCCCTCACCGCCTCGGCCCGCAGCGAGGCCGAGCGCATCATCAAGGAGGCCGAGCAGGTGGCCTTTGACGAGGTGCGCCGCAAAAGCGACCAGGCCAAGAAGGTGCGCCAGGAGGCCGAGGACCACAGGCGGGCGATCATCGAGGCGGCCCGGCAGGAGGCGGCGCGGATCGAGCAGGAGGCTCGCGACCGGGTGGCGGCCCTCCAGAAGGAGACCTGGACCAAGGGCTTCGACGAGGGCCGCGAGGCCGGCTTCAAGGCGGGAGAGGCCGAGGTCAAGCGCCTCGTCGAGAGGCTGCACGTGGTGCTGGCATCGGCCATCGAGAAGCGCAATCAGATCATCGAGGAGTCGGAGTCGCAGCTGGTCAACCTGGTGCTGCAGATCTCGCAGAAGGTCATCAAGGTGCTCTCCGAGAACCAGAAGAACGTTGTGATCAACAACGTGATCCAGTCGCTGCGCAAGCTCAAGAGCCGCGGCGACGTCGTGATCCGGGTGAACATCGCCGACCTCGATCTCGCCACGCAGCACACCCAGGATTTCCTCAAGATGGTGGAGAACGTGAAGTCGGTCACCATCCTCGAGGACAGCACGGTGGACAAGGGCGGCTGCGTGATCGAGACCGACTTCGGCGAGATCGACGCGAGGATCGCGTCGCAGCTGCAGGAGATCGAGGAGCGGATTCTCGAGCTCGCCCCCATCAGGTCGCGCACGGGGCAGGGCGGGCTCTGACACGCGGGGCCGCGGAGGCCCCCGTCTGTTTTCCAAGGCGGGCGTCCGCTCGGTTGCGCCCGCCGGGGCGGGCCTGCCGGGGAGGGGCGTGTGGGCGCGCTGGACAAGTACACAGGTGCGATCTCGACGCTCGATCCGATCAAGTACACCGGTCGGGTGGAGAAGGTTCAGGGCCTCCTGATCGAGTGCCGGGGCCCGGTCGCGGTCGTCGGCGAGGTGTGCCAGATCCAGGTCGCTTCCACCGGCCGGTCGGTGTGGGCCGAGGTCGTGGGCCTGCGCGGCGCCCACGTTCAGTTGATGCCCTACGACGAGATGGAAGGCATCGAGGTCGGCGACGTCGTGACCGCCTCCGGCGCGCCGCTGTCGATACCGGTATCCGACCGCCTGCTCGGCCGGGTGGTCGACGCCATGGGCAAGCCGATCGACGGCCGCGGCGACGCGGGCGGAGGCTCGGTCGCCTCGATCTTCCGGGGGCCGCCCGACGTCCTGACCCGCAGGCGGATCACGGAGCCCGTCGCCACCGGCGTGCGGGCGATCGACGCCCTGGCCACGGTGGGAAAGGGCCAGCGGCTGGGGATCTTTTCGGGCAGCGGGGTCGGCAAGAGCACGCTGCTCGGCATGATCGCGCGCAACACCTCCGCCGACGTCAACGTGATCGCCCTCATCGGCGAGCGCGGCCGCGAGGTGCGCGAGTTCATCGAGAACGACCTGGGCCCCGAGGGGCTGGCCCGGTCGGTGGTCGTGGTCTCGACGTCCAACAAGCCGCCGCTCGCCCGCGTGCGCGGGGCCTTCGTGGCGACGGCGATCGCCGAGTACTTCCGCGAGCAGGGCCGGGACGTGATGCTGCTGTTCGACTCGGTCACGCGCTTTGCCTGGGCGCAGCGCGAGATCGGGCTGGCCATCGGCGAGCCTCCCGCCAGCCGCGGATTCACACCGTCAGTGTTTACGCTGCTGCCCAAGCTCCTGGAGCGGGCCGGAACCTCGGACCGCGGCACGATCACCGCCTTCTACACGATCCTGGTCGAAGGCGACGACCTCGATGAGCCGATCTCCGACGCGGTGCGGGGAGTGCTCGACGGCCACCTCGTGCTCTCCCGCGCCCTGGCCGAGCGCGCGCACTACCCGGCCGTGGACGTGCTGCGCTCGATCTCCCGCCTTGCCATCAAGGTGACGGATGCCCGCACCCGGGCGGCTGCCGCCGTCGTCAAGCGCCTGATGGCGGTCTACGCCGAGGCCGAGGACCTGATCAACGTCGGGGCGTACGCCAAGGGCAGCAGCGCCGAGATCGACCAGGCCATTGACAAGGTCGGCGAGGTCAACGCCTTTCTGCGGCAGGACATCGAGGAGCGCGCTGAGCTGGCCGACACGCTGGCGCGCCTGGCGCAGATCGCGGAGGTGGAGTAGGCGATGCAGAGGTTCCGCTTCAGGCTCGATCGCTTCCTCGAGATCAGGCGCTACCGCGAGCGGCAGGCGGAGCTCGCCCTGGCCGCGGCCACCGGCCGCTGCGTGGAGCTGCGCAACCGCATCGCCGACGCCCGCGCCCGCATGGCGCAGCAGCTCGTCGAGCGGGCCAGGCCGGGCGGCGTTCTGGACCTGGAGCAGCTGCGCTGGAGCGAGGCCTACCGCAGGCAGCTGTCCGCCGTGGTGGAGGCGAGCGCCCGGGACCTGGTGGTGCGGGAAAGGCAGCGGCGCGAGGCGCAGGCGGTGTACGCCGACCGATCCCGGGAACGCAAGGTGCTCGACAAGCTGCGCGAGCGGCGGCAGCGGGAATACTATCACGAGGCGCGGAGTCGGGACGCCCGGACTCTGGACGACGTGAGCCAGGCGAGCCGCGTGGCGAGATCCGCAGGGGAGTGATCGATGTACGGAGGCATGGGTTCGGGCGCACGCATCCTCGCGCTGCTGCTTCTGGTGCTGGTGCTGGCTGCGGGCGGACTGATCTGGTTCGACTTCCTGGGCCTCGTCGAGGCCGAATCGCTGCTCGGCCCCGTCCGGCGCGTGGTCGGACTGCAGGTGATCACCCCGGTGGAGAATGCCGAGGATCCCCTGCTGCTGGACCGGGAGCGCCTCGCCAAGGACCGCGAGGCGGTCGAACAGATCCGGGCCGAGCTGGACAAGCGGGAGCGCGAGCTCAAAGGCCTGGAGGAGCGGTCGGCGGAGATCCGGGAGCAGCTCGCGGAAAAGGAGAAGGCGATCCAGGAGCGGGAAAAATCGTTCAACGAGCGGCTCGCAGCATTCGAGAATAGAAGAGTCAACCTGGACCAGAACGCCCGGTACCTGGTGGGCATGCCGCCGGAAAAGGCCGTCGCCATGCTGTTGGCCATGACGAACGACACGGATGTCATCGACATCCTCCGGACGGCGGAGGAGATCGCTCGGCAGGAAGGCGAGGATTCGATCGTCTCCTACTGGCTGTCTCTCATGCCTCCCGAGCGAAGCTCCGCCATCGTGCGCAAGATGGGGAGGCCGGGCGTCCAATGACCGTGCTGGAGGTGCGCGTTGGCGTCCGTCCTGATCGAAGCGCTCGCAGCCGATCCCCGAATGGCGACGGCCCCCGGCCGGCCGCTCGCGCAGCCGCACACGGCGTTCTCGCAGGTGTACGACGCTGTCTTGCAGGACGCGCAGACCTCAGGGGCGGGCGGCGGGACGGCAGCTGAGCCGGCTTCCGCCGCGACGACGCCTGAGTCCGCGCGTGCCTACCCGGCGCGCGACCAGGCCCCTGCGGAAGCGGCCGCTGCAGCGAGCGCCGACCGAGGCGCCGCGGAGACGGCGGCGCAGGCCGCGGCCCGGCCTGCCGACGCCGCGCCGCAGGCAGCAAACGCCCGCAGCCGCCCCCAGGCCGACGGCCCTCGACAGGCGGGCAGCGAGAAGAGTCCGGAAAAGAGCTCCGACACCGACACGCCGCGGCAGAGGCCTGCAGCAGCCGCCGAGAGGCGCCGCCCCGAGGAGGCGGCTCTCGCGACGGCCCGCCGGGCCGGCGGCGCCCGCGTGCCTGCGGAAACCGCGCCCCTGCGCGCGACTGCCGCCGACCCGCAGGCGGCCGCTAGCCCGCC
>CAZKGO010000194.1:0-4908 GCA_964552235.1 uncultured Spirochaetales bacterium
CGCAAGCCGCTCCACGAGCGCAGGCCCGGCGCCATCATCTGCCCGCAGGCTGTCTCCGATTCCCACGATCACGGCCTTTCCCGTCAGCACGCGACGAAAGAGCTCCTTGCAGGCGCGACGCATCATCGGCCTTCCGTCGATTGCGCCCTGGCCTCTGGTGCGGGCGCAGTCGTGAGAGTCGTTTCGCGCCGGCAGCGGGCGCAAAGGGCCTTGATCCGATCCGAACGTCCGCAGTCCCGCGCTGCGGCCAGAAGCTGCTCATCGATCACGCCGAGCTCCCGCAGGCGGCTCTGGTAGAGGGTGGGGTTGGAGTAGGCCAGTTCGCCGACCCTTTCCGCGATCCACTTGAGATGGTCCTTGCAGGCGATGACAGCGCCGCAGATCTCGCAGAGCTGCAGCTCCTTCTCGATGGTCTCGAAGGCCTCGGCGCGGTTGAAGAAGGCAAGCTCCCACTCGTGAGAGAGCCGGATGCCCTGGTGGTCGGCTATGCAGGCATCCTCGCAGCAGCCGCAGAAGATGCAGGTGTCGGTGTAGTGCACCATCACCCTCCTGGGCGTGCCGTCCCCGGTGACGTCCCTATGCGCGATCGCTTCCGCTGGGCAGACCTGCTCGCAGGCCAGGCAGCCGACGCACCTGTCCGCTTCGAAGCGAGGCTGACCGCGGAAGCTCGAGAAGGGAGTGTGAGGCGCGGCGGGGAAGCGCGAGGTGTATGGCCTGTGGGTGAGGGACTTCACGGCTTCGAAAAGCTCTCGGACCTTGGGCAGCTTCATGGGCATCCCATCTCCTCGCGCATCCTTCGCGTCTTCTCCTGGGAGAGTCGGACCAGATCCTCGCCGCCGTAGAGCTTCTTGCCCGTGGAGTCCCGGACCACCACCATGCGCTCCGTGCAGCAGTAGCAGGGGTCTATGGCGGCCAGGATGATGGTCGCGTCCGCTATGGATGATCCAGGCACCGTGGCCTTGCAGGTAGGCAGGTTCATGAAAGTGGGCGCCCGCACCTTGTGCCGGACCGGCCTGTTGGTGCCGTCGCTTCGCACGTAGTGGAAGGTCTCGCCCCTGGGCGCCTCGTGAGCACCAATTCCCTCGCCCGGGGGAATGCTCTTGATCCTGGCGTCGATCTCCCCTCCGGGAAGGGTCTGCAGGCACGTCTTCATGATCTTGACTGATTCGTAGAGCTCGAGCAGACGGACTACAACCTTGTCCCAGACGTCACCGTTTTCGGTGACGATCATCTGCCAGTCCACGCGGTCGTAAGCTCCGTAAGGCGCATCCTTGCGCACGTCTTTCGCCACTCCCGATGCGCGCGACGTGGGCCCGAGAGCGCAGTAGTCGATGGCCTGCTCGCGGCTCAGCACGCCGATGCCCTTGAGCCTGGCATGCAGGACAGGGTCGTCCAGGATCGCCTTTCGGAGCATGTCCAGCGTGGGAATGATGCCGTCGATCTTCTTGAGCACGAGGGGAATGTCCTCGGCCTTGAGATCGCGCCTGACCCCTCCGGGCTTGAACATCGCGTAGCTCTGGCGGTTGCCGGAGAGGATCTCCATCACGTCGCAGATTTCCTCGCGAAGCCTCCACACCCACATGTAGACGGTGTTGTACCCGAGAAAGTGGCCTGCCAGCCCGAGCCACAGAAGGTGCGAGTGGATCCTCTCACCTTCCGCGATGATCGTGCGGATGTAGCTGGCGCGCTCCGGCACCTCGATCGGTATGATGTCTTCGACGGCCTGGGTGTAGGCGAACGGGTGGCTGGTCGAGCAGATGCCGCAGATCCGCTCAATGACGAAGGTCGCCTGCTCGAAGCTGCGCCGCTCCGAGAGCTTCTCGATTCCCCGGTGGTTGTAGCCGATGCTCACGTCCACGTCGAGGACCTTCTCGCCTTCGACCGTCAGCGCGAAAAGCTCCGGCTCCTCCTGCAGAGGGTGAAACGGACCGATGGTAATGACTGACTTTGCCATCACACACCTCGATCCCGGACAGCGCTCCCGTCCCATTCCTTGTAGTCCCTGCGCAGCGGATAGACCCCCTGCGGCCATTCGTCCGCCAGGAGCAGCCGGCGTAGGTCGGGATGGCCGACGAAGTCGATGCCCAGCATCTCGTGGATCTCGCGCTCGATCCAGTTGGCTCCTCTGAACACTGGAGTCAGCGAATCGATCCCCGGATTCTTCTTGTCCAGCTTGACCCGCAGCGAGATGAGAAGATTGATGGTCTCCACTGAGAAGTGGTAAAGGATCTCCAGGTGCGTGCGAGTGTCCACTCCCGAGGCGATGTGGAATCGGGCCGCCACGTCCTTGAAGACGTAGCTTGCCACCGGCACCAGCGATTGCGGCCTGATCTCGATGTACACGCGCTTGGGTGACTTGTCGTAGATCTCGACGATGTCTTCGCGGAACCTCGTCCGGATGCTCTCGAGGATTTCCTGCCTGTTCATGCCTTTCCCCTCAGCTTGTTGATGAGTTTGACCACGCCCGCGATGATCGCTTCCGGCTTGGGAGGACAGCCGGGGATGTAGACGTCGACCGGTATGTACCTGTCTACCGGCATGGGGCAGTTGTAGCTGTGCACGAACATGCCGCGCGACAGTGCACACTCGCCGATCGCAGCGACGACGCACGGCTTGGGGATCTGCTCTTCGTAGATCTTCCTTACCCGCGCCATCGTCTTGCGGTTTCCCGAGCCTGTGACCAGAAGCACGTCCGCATGGCGGATGCTTGCGGCGAGCCGCATTCCGAATCGCTCGATGTCAAAACGGGGGGTGAGACAGTCGAGGATCTCGATGTCGCAGTTGTTGCAGCTGCCGGTGGACAGGTGGAAGACCCACGGGGACTTCAGCAGCGCCTTCAGCGTAACGCCCATGGCACCCCCTCTCAGGCTCGCTCTCTCACCCAGTGGGTGGAGTGGACGATCAGGTCGTCGCCGACCAGAAACGTGTCCGGCGGCAGCTCCTCGTCGGCCCTGCGCAGCGCGAGGGCTCCGTGAGGACAGCTCGCAATACAGGCCGGCTCGTCCCTCTCGCCCCTGCGGTCCAGACAGAAGTCGCAAACGTGGACAAGCATGGGCACGTTTTCCGGGTAGATCGTGCCGTAGGGGCATGCATGGGAACAGGACCCGCATCCGACGCAGCGCATGTTGTGCCGGACGAGCAGGTTGCCCTTCTCCTCCCGCTCGAGGGCCTGCACCGGGCAGGCGCTCACGCAGTGGGGCTGTTCGCAGCGACGACATACGAGCGCGTAGGTGGCCAGCTCGGCCACCGAGACGATTCCGTTGTTGTCCGGATGGTAGAAGTAGCTGCACTGCACCTCGCAGCCCGCACAGCGCCCCGAGGCACACACGTCCAGGTCCACGTACAGCCTCGCGTCCGAGCCCCTGCGAGGCTGGAGGTTCAGCAGCCCCTGGTGGATCTGCTCCGCACTGTTCGGCATCGAGCCTCCTAATCCCAGATGTGGGGGATATCGCTGATCTGGTCGAAGCGAAAAACGGGGCCGTCCTTGCAGGTGTAGTAGACTCCGAGCCGGCAGTGACCGCACTTGCCGAAGCCGCAGGACATGTTCCTTTCCATGGAGAGGTAGATGTGGTTCTTCGTGAACCCCAGGTCCAGGAGCTTGATCGTCGCGAACTTCATCATCACGGGCGGACCGCACACCACGGCAATGGCCTCGGCGCTGTCCATGTCCAGACCGTTCAGAATGGTCGTAACGACCCCGACATGGCCCAACCAGGAATCATCGGGTTCATCGACGGTGAGCACGACCTCCAGGTCGTCCCTCTTGGACCACCCTTCGATCTCCTGCCTGTAGAGGAACTCCTTCGGGTTCCTGCAACCTCCCCGGAAATGGAGGGTCTTCAACTCACCGGAGCGGCGGAAGAGCTCGTACATCAGGCTCCTCAGCGGCGCAAAACCGCACCCGCCTCCGACGACCAGTACATCCCTTCCGGCGAACTCGTCCACAGGGTACCCGTTGCCGAACGGTCCGCGCACGCCCACCGTGTCACCCGCGCGAAGCGCGTGTATGCGCTCGGTGACCTTGCCGACCCTCATGACGGTCACCTCGAAAGCGCCGGCCGCTCCGGGCTGCGAGGACGGGGTAAAGGGAGCTTCGCCGGCTCCCGGGACAGTCAACTCGATGAACTGCCCCGTGGCGAAGCTCAGCGGCTCAGCGAGCTGCAGCCTGAGTGTCTTGATGGTCGGAGTCTCAGTGATCACATCCAGCACTTCAGTGCGGATTGGCCGGTACGGATTAGCGCTCGCATACATGCTCGACATTCCTTTTCAGGACGTCCCGGATGTCGATCTTTCCGGGACAGGCCGCGATGCACCTGCCGCAGCCCGTACAGGCATAGAGACCTTCGACTGTCGGGAAGTAGTCGAACTTCTTCTCGAACCTGTTGCGGAGCCTCATCCAGAGCCGCGGTCTGGGATTCGCGCCGCCCGCGACCTCCGCAAAATCCTTGATCAGGCAGGAGTCCCACAGGCGATAGCGGGCGAGACGGCGGTCGTCCATCTGATCGAAGAGAAGAAAGCAGTGGCACGTAGGGCAGATGGTGTTGCACGCCCCGCACTCGACACAGGTGAGGGCCTCTTCCTGCCAGAAGGCCGCTTCGTAGTTCCTGCGGATCAATCCTGAGAGCTGCTCCTCGAGCGGCACCCCTTTCTCGCGCACGCTCTTGTCGACTTCCGCCTTGACCTTTGCCCGCTGGTTCTCCCTGGCCTGCGTTTGCTCTCTCGACGCCTCTCTGAATCGGGAGCTGAAACGGCGCAGAAGCTCCTCGCCCTTTCGCGATCCCGTCTCGACGACGAATCCGCCGTCGACCTGCGAGAGATTGAGGTCGAATCCCCCCTCGGGATGAGGGCTGCCTCCCAGGGCGCGGCAGAAACAGATCTCCAGCGCGCACGTGCAGTCAGCCGCCAGGA
>CAZKGO010000195.1:0-4708 GCA_964552235.1 uncultured Spirochaetales bacterium
TCTCGTCGATGTCGACGCCGTGGCCGGGCGCCTCGCCGGGATGCATCATGCCCCCTTCGAGCGTGTAGGCGTGGGGAAACACCTCGTCAGCCGCCTCGGGATGGGGCATGTATTCCTGGATGCCGAAGTTGGGAACCCAAAGGTCGAAGTGCAGCGCCGCTCCCAGGCAGACCGGCGAGAGGTCCGTGGGACCGTGGCAGCCGGTGCGCACCTGGTGGAGCGCCGCCAGGTCCGCGATCCGACGCAGGTGGGTGATGCCGCCGGCATGGGTGACGCTGGTGCGCACGTAGTCGATGAGCTGCCCCTGGATCAGGTCCTTGCAGTCCCAGACGGCGTTGAAGACCTCGCCCACCGCCAGGGGCGTGACGGTGTGGCTGCGGATCAGGCGGAAGGCCTCCTGGTTTTCCGCCGGCGTCGGGTCCTCCAACCAGAACAGGCGGTAGGGCTCCAGCACCTTGCCGAGGCGCGCGGCCTCGATCGGAGAGAGGCGGTGATGCGCGTCGTGCAGGAGTCGGATCTCGGGGCCGATGGCCCGACGCGCCGCTTCGATGAGCCGCGGTGCATGCTCGAGGTACAGGTCAGTGGACCAGTCGTGCTCCGACGGGATCTCGGCGTCCGCAGGCTCGTAGCCGCCGGCTCCGTACGCCACGCCGTAGACGTGGTCCAGACCCGGCACCCCCGCCTGCACGCGCACGGCCTGGTAGCCGAGGCTCACCGCACGCTGCGCCTCCTCAACGGCCTGCGCGATGTCTCTGCCGTAGGTGTGGCAGTAGACCAGCACCCCCGTGCGGCTCGCTCCTCCCAGCAGCTGGTAGAGCGGCAGGCCCGCAGCCTTCGCCTTGATGTCCCAGAGGGCCGTGTCCACTGCCGCTATGGCGCTCATCGTGACGGGCCCCCGCCTCCAGTAGGCCCCCTTGTAGAGGTAGGCCCAGGTGTCCTCGATCCGGTGGGGATCGCGGCCGATCAGGCAGGGGACCACGTGGTCGGCCAGGTAGGAAGCGACGGAGAGCTCCCGGCCGTTGAGCGTGGCGTCGCCGATGCCGTGCAGACCCGCGTCGGTCTCGATCTTCAACGTGACGAAGTTGCGGCCCGGGCACGAGACGATGACCCTGGCGTCGGTGATCTTCATGCTGCGCCCTCCTCCAACCAGGCGGAACCGTCCCCCGGCTCACTGCAGCCTGCGCGAAAGGGCCGCGATCGTCCTGCGCAGGACCATCTTTTCGCGGCCTGTCCGCTGGTCGAGCTGCAGGAGAAAGCGGACGCGAAGCCGCCTGTAGCGGCGCAGCTCGTCGTGCGTGGGCGCGGTGCCCGCACGGGGTGGCATGCTCCGCATTGTGACACTCCGCCGGGCGCCGTCAAACCGCGGACGGTGCACACCGCCTTCGAGGAGGCGCACCCGCGCGGCCGCGTTCGCCTCGAGTCGACAACGCACCCGCGGCGCCGGGCTCCTGGACGGCACCCGGACCTCATCAAGACGAAGGGCCTGGCAGGCAGCGCCCGCCGGGCCCTGAAGCATCGCTCGCGGGCCGGGCGCTCCCGCTAATACGAGTGAATCGGGCAGACCGGGCGGCCGCCCTTGGGCGCGGGCCCGAGCTGCTTCTCGATCTCCGCGAGGCTCGGCACCGGGACCGAGAGGTTGACCACCTCGATGCCGCGGAAGGCGAGGGCCTTGGCCACCTCGTCGCCCATGTGACCCTTCATGATGACGCAGTGGTGGATGCCCTGCTCGTGGATCACGTCCAGAACGTCCTGGTTGTTCGGGATGAAGGCCCAGCCGGTGCCGCCAAAGGAGCCGACGGGCTCCTTGAGGATCTGGCCCTGGAAGACCGTGGTGTCGAAGCTGCTCGTCGAAGTCGCGGCCGACACACCGGTGAACGGCAGCGCAGCCATATCGCCGGAGACCGCACCGAAGGCGTTGCCCTTGCCGACGTTGGGGTCGCCTTCGATGATGGTCTGCTCGACGATCTCGCCCTTTCCGCTGAGCCACTCCGCCGGAGTCTGGGAGCAGTGGAACAGCGCCGAGACCCGCGGGTCCCATCCCGGGTTGTTCAGGTCGAGGATCACGCCCGGCTCGCCGGTCATGGCCCAGGCGAGGCGGCACATGATGGCGTGGCAGATGTCGGTCTCGCAGACCAGCGGCTTGCCGAGCAGCGAGGCGGAGAGCGAAGAGAAGGTGCAGGGCACGATCTGGAAGTACTGCTCAAAGGTGGTCCAGCAGTGGATGCCGCCGGCGTCGATGCGGTCGCGCTCGAAGATGTCCTTGATCCACAGCAGGCAGCGGATCATGAGGTTCAGCTTGTCCTCGGGGATGCGGGAGTGGCCGAGCAGCTTGTCCGCCTTTGCGCGCATCTCGGCGATCCTCGGGTCCTTGGACGTGACGGGGTTGGTGGGCTTGAGGCCGGGGAAGAGCCGTTTCATCTCCTCGGGCGCTGCCGCCTGCTTGTCGGCGAGCACCGTAGCTCCCCAGAGGTCGAGCAGCTCGTAGGTGTGGATCGAGAAGCCGAGGCGGAACAGCTCGAGCTGGTTGGTGAAGGTGGTGGCGAACTCCACGGGGTTGACGCCGACCATGGCCACCCGCATGTTGCGCAGGCTTTCGATGCCGTCGATGACGCGCATGTACTCCTTGAACGTGGCGATCAGCACGTCGCGGTTGGCCAGGTCGATGCCGCGCGAGGAAACGACGCCCCGGCCGAGCATGCTCGCGTTGCGGTGGATTGACAGCGACCCGCAGTAGGCGTCGCCGCGGTTGGCGAAGTCCATCTTGGAGGGGTTGTCGTTCTGGAAGACGAGGAACACGGGCACGTCCTCCGGCAGAAGGCGCAGCGTGTCCTGGAAGCCGCGCTCCTCCATGAAGTTGCCGCCCACCACGATCAGGGCCTTGATGTTGCCCAGCTCGCCCTTCCACTTTTCGTAGTACTCGCGCACGTCGCGATCGTTGCAGATCGAACCCGCGGTGTACTTGCCGTCCTCGGGGAAGATCCCGTCGATCTGGAGCTCTTTCGCCGCCGCGATCGCCGCGGCTTTGGCCCGCTGGCCGAGCACGGGGTTGAAAAAGCTGCGCACCAACGGGAGGAAGAGCACCTTTTGTCGGTTGGTCGTGATGGCCATGGTTCCTGCTCCTTGATCTGAGATGTGAAGGCGCCGGCGGCGCTGCCGCCCGGCGCACGGGGGCTCGAGGCCAGCTTAAGCTCTGGCCCACGGGGTGTCAACGATTGCGCGGGCCCGGGGTGCCGGCCGGCATGGTCGCGCCGGCGCACGCAGGCTGCCGCCGTTCGCGCCGCCGCCCCTGCGCGCGGCTCAGCCGCCGCCCGCCCCCGCGAGCGAGGCCCACGGCGGCTGCAGAGGGGCGCCGTCGCAGACCGCGGCCAGGATCGCCCGCATCAGGGGCAGCCGCGTCGCATCCAGGGTGCCGCGGTCCATGAGCGCGCGCAGGGAGGAGCCGGCGGCGAGGGCGAGCTCGGCGCCTTCGACGGTCTCGTCCGCCATGTGTGTGCTCTTGGCCTCGGCGTACGAGAGGCCCATGCCCAGCCAGCGGCCGAGGCGCGCGTTGCGGCCGGAGCGGACAGTGACGTAGAGGTCCCCCGCGCCGGGCAGTCCCCACGCGCTGGAGGCGCGGCCGCCGAGGCGCTCCACGAGATGGGCCAGCTCCGCGAGCGCTTGGGCAAACAGCGCCGCCGCGGGGTTGTGCATGGCCGCGGAGTTGGCGGCCGGAGCCGCTTTTTCCTGGAACCCCGCAGCAGCCCCCACGCCGATGGCGAACAGGTTCTTGAAGGCTGCACAGATCTCGAGGCCTTGCAGGTCGTGGCTCGGGTGTACGTGATAGTAGTCGTTGGCGAGCATCGAGGCGAGCCGCTCGGCGAGCGCGCGGTCACGGCCTGCGAGCGTGACGGCCGTCTGGCGCCGGACCGCGAGCTCGGCCGCGATGCAGGGGCCTCCGATCGCGGCCACCGGCACCGAGGAGTGCAGCGGCGGCGGAAGCAGCGCGGCAAAAGCGTCGGGCAGTATGCGCAGGCTTCCGGCCAGCACGGCCATCCCCTTGGTGAGGGCGATCACAGGAAGGTGGGGCCGAAGGGCGCGGCCGAGCTTCGAGGCGGCCCACGGGATGCCCGGGGAGCTCACGCCGAGCACGACGGCGTCGGCGCCGTGGAGGACGCGCGCCAGCTCGTCGTGCGTGTGCACCGTGACCCGCTGCGGCGCCGCGACTCCGAGGCGCGGATGCGGCCTGCCTGCGCGGAGGGCATCGATGATGTCGGCGTCGAGGTGCGTGCCGACCAGCGCCACGTCGTGACCGTTGTCAGCGAGGGGTACGGTGAACGCGGTGCCCATCACCCCTGCTCCGAGGACGACCACGCGACTCATGCTGCCTCCCGCGGCGCTTGCCGGCGCGCCGGCGACAACGCGCACGCTACCTGAAAGCGGTCGTCCGGGGCAAGGTCGGAGCGGGCCTGCTCAGGCAGTGACGTCGATGGTCTGCCCGACCGATTCGTCGGTGATGACCTCTCGGGGCGGCTCCGGGGGCGGAGGCGCCTCAGGCGGGAGCGAGCGGGCAGCCGTCTGGTCCGGCATCAGGACCGGAACGCTTTCGCTGGAGATCTCTTCGACTGCCATACTAATCCATTATAGCGCCAGGAGTCCGCCGGGGCAAACGCCGTCCACGGCGGGGGCCGAGGCAAGGCGGAGGGGCACGGGAACGCGGGGCTGCAGCCTT
>CAZKGO010000196.1:0-244 GCA_964552235.1 uncultured Spirochaetales bacterium
GGCGGCAACCGAGTAGTTCACCGTCCCGCTGCCGCTGCCGCTGCTGGAGGTGGTGAGCCAGCTCGCGTTGCTGGAGGCATTCCAGGTGCAGCCCGAGGAGGTGGTCACCGAGAAGGAGCCCGAGCTCGCGCCCGAGCCCACCGTGGCGCTGGAGGGCGAGATCGCGTAGGTGCAGCCGGTCGTCGGATTGAGGTACTGCGAGACGAACTGGTAGGCGCGATCGAAGCGCGAGTAGTAGTCGCGC
>CAZKGO010000196.1:254-4671 GCA_964552235.1 uncultured Spirochaetales bacterium
CGCAGGTCGGCGCCGGTCGCCGAGCAGCTCGACGGCCCGCCGTGCAGGCCGCCGCGAAGCAGGTACTGCGAATTGCCGAAGGTGAAGATGCCCGAGCCGCTGCTGCCGCCTTCCGTGACGCCCGTGGCGGTCGAGTTCCAGAGGGCGATGAGGTGGGAGTCGCCCGTGCCGCCGCCGTAGGCCGAGAAGCCGCCGGAGGTGGCAAGGCTCACCTTCTTCACGTCGCCGGCCGGGTGGTGGACGGCCGTCATGGCCGTGCCCGTGCCCAGCGTCGCCGCGTCCCAGCCCGCGTAGACCGCGCCCGAGGGCGGGTTCTGGTTGAGGCGCACGAACAGCACGTCCGTGGTCGTGTTGAAGTAGAGCATCGTCGACCCGCCGCCGACCTGCACGTAGGAGCCGCTCACGCCGCCGGTGCCGCAGCCCGTGCGGTCGTAGAACCAATGCGTGGTGAGGGTGCTCGCGGAGGCCTGCGTGCTGATGCAATGCGCCGCCGAGTAGAAGTACGGCGCCACGGGGCCGGCCGTGGTGTTGAGGAGCGTGCCGGTGCACAGCGCCGTGCCGCCGCCCAGCCCGTCGGAGAAGGTCATGCGCGCGACCGCCCGGCCCACGCTCGCGAGCGCGGCGTCGGACGCGGAGCGGCAGATGAGGTCCACCTCGCAGAACTGCGAGTCCTTGGCGAGGATGTCGGCGTTCGGGTCCGCGGGGCTGACGAAGAGGTGCGAGACGCGCGCGAGGCCCAGGCCGACCTCGCCCGTGGCGCCGGCGGGGACGAACACCTCCACGGTGGCACGCTCGCCTTCCAGCACCGGGCTCCAGCGACCGGCCGCCTCGAGACCTGCCGCGTCGTAGGGTCCGTAGACCGTGCCCGGGTCGCCGGAACCGGCGAAGCGCAGCTCCGCGCCGGCGGGAAGCGCGCCGCCATCGAACTCAACGCGCAGCGCGCGGGCGCCGGCCGAGGTGATCTCCCAGTGGGCGGCGTAGCCGCCGTCGACCGGCTGCCACTGAAGCGCGCCGCCGCGCGTGGGCTCGGATCCGGGCAGCGCGCGCCCCACGCCGATCTGCAGCCGCTTGTTGAAGCTCTCGGTGTTGGCTTTCTTGACTGCGGCGATCTCGCCGGCGTCGGCCTCGCCGAGCGCGATTCGCAGTGCCGCCTTGCCCCCCAGCGCGAGGCGCAGCGACTGGGCGGCCGCCTCGGGCGCGAAAGGTGCCTCGGCGGAATAGGCGCGGTCCGCCGCGGAGGCGGGAAGCGCCGCCAGGGATATGGCGAGCAGCAGTAGGCGGATGATCGACGAACCTGGCAGACGCATGGAGATTCTCCCGTTGCTGTTATATGGCGAGGCTTGCCGCCGGGCACGAGGGCGGCAGGGGCACGCCGCCCGGCAACCGCGATGGTACCTCCACGGCCCTCTCCCTGCGGTGAACGTTCTCCAGGGGGAAATGCCGCCATGCCGAAAATGTCAATCGAAGACTTCGTAAGTGGCGCATAGTTCTTGCCACCGTCCTTCGGACGACGCTCCCCGACAGGAGGAACCATGGCAGACTCGACCCACGGCAAGGGAGGCATGCTCGCCAGGATCCGGCTGTGGCTGCGCAGCGAGATCATCGCCGAGGTGCCGCCGGAGATTGCGGCCTGCGAGTTCCATTGCCGGGTGCAGCAGTGCATGCGGGACCAATGGGAGACCTGCGAGAACCGCCTGCGGGTGGCGCGCGGCTGCGAGGACTAGCGCCGTGCACCGCCGCCACGAGCGGCGCCGCGCAAGTGGTTTTTCCTATCGCATCTATCTAAACAATAAATTGGCGCAATTGATCGCGGGCGACTAGATTCACTCCTGCCGCAACCCGACCAGGAGAGAACCATGTCTGACGCAGGAAAATGCCCCGTGATGCACGGCGGCAACACCGCCGCCGGCAAGTCCGTGATCGCGTGGTGGCCGAACGCGCTCAACCTCGACATCCTCCACCAGCACGACGCGAAGACCAACCCGCTCGACCCGGGCTTCAACTACCGCGAGGAAGTGCGCAAGCTCGACTTCGCCGCGCTGAAGAAGGACGTCAAGGCGCTCATGACCGACAGCCAGGACTGGTGGCCGGCGGATTGGGGGCACTACGGCGGGCTGATGATCCGCATGGCCTGGCACGCGGCGGGTTCCTACCGCATCGCCGACGGCCGCGGCGGCGCCGGCACGGGCAACCAGCGCTTCGCGCCGCTCAACTCCTGGCCCGACAACGCCAACCTCGACAAGGCCCGCCGCCTGCTGTGGCCGATCAAGAAGAAGTACGGCAACCGCCTGAGCTGGGCCGACCTCATCGTGCTGGCCGGCACCGTGGCCTACGAGTCGATGGGCCTCAAGACCTTCGGCTTCGGCTTCGGCCGCGAGGACATCTGGCACCCCGAGAAGGACATCTACTGGGGCTCCGAGAAGGAGTGGCTCGCCCCCACCGACAACCCGAACAGCCGCTACTCGGGCGAGCGCGACCTCGAGAACCCGCTGGCCGCGGTGATGATGGGCCTCATCTACGTGAACCCCGAGGGCGTGGACGGCAAGCCCGACCCGATCAAGACCGCGCACGACATGCGCGTGACCTTCGCCCGCATGGCGATGAACGACGAGGAAACCGTGGCGCTGACCGCCGGTGGCCACACCGTCGGCAAGACGCACGGCAACGGCAGCGCGGCCAACCTCGGCCCGGCGCCCGAAGGGGCGGATCTCGAGGAGCAGGGCTTCGGCTGGATGAACCACACCACCCGCGGCATCGGACGCAACGCCGTGACCAGCGGCATCGAAGGTGCGTGGACCACGCATCCGACGAAGTGGGACAACGGCTACTTCGACATGCTGTTCAAGCACGACTGGTGGCTGCAGAAGTCGCCGGCCGGGGCCTGGCAGTGGGAGCCGGTGAACATCAAGGAAGAGGACATGCCGGTGGACGTGGAAGACCCGTCGATCCGCCGCAAGCCGATCATGACCGATGCCGACATGGCGCTGCGTTTCGACTCCGAGTACCGCAAGATCGCCGAGCGTTTCCGCAACGACCAGGCCTACTTCGAGGAGGTCTTCGCCCGTGCGTGGTTCAAGCTGACGCACCGCGACATGGGGCCGAAGGCGCGCTACATCGGCCCGGACGTACCTGCCGAGGACCTGATCTGGCAGGACCCCGTGCCTGCCGGCAACAAGGGCTATGACGTGGCCGCGGTGAAGGCGAAGATCGCCGCTGCCGGCCTGTCGGTGAGCGAGATGGTCGCCACCGCGTGGGACAGCGCCCGCACCTTCCGCGGCTCGGACTACCGGGGGGGCGCCAATGGTGCGCGCATCCGCCTGGCCCCGCAGAAGGACTGGGAGGGCAACGAGCCGGCGCGCCTGGCCAAGGTGCTGGCAGCGTACGAGAAGATCGCCACCGAGACCGGTGCCAGCGTGGCGGACGTGATCGTGCTGGGCGGCAACGTCGGTCTGGAACAGGCGATCAAGGCCGCGGGCTTCAGCGTCGAGGTGCCGTTCGCCCCGGGCCGCGGCGACGCGACGCAAGCGCAGACCGACGTCGAATCCTTCGAGGTGCTCGAGCCGCTGCATGACGGCTTCCGCAACTGGCAGAAGAAGGACTACGTGGTCCAGCCCGAGGAGATGCTGCTCGACCGCGCCCAGTTGCTCGGCCTGACCGCGCCGGAGATGACGGTGCTGATCGGTGGCATGCGCGTGCTCGGCGCCAACCACGGTGGCAGCCAGCACGGCGTCTTCACCGATCGCGTCGGTGCGCTGACGAACGACTTCTTCGTCAATCTCACCGACATGCGCTACAGCTGGAAGCCCACCGGGCGCAACAGCTACGCCATCGTCGATCGCAAGAGCGGCGCCACCAAGTGGACCGCGACCCGGGTCGATCTGGTTTTCGGTTCGAACTCGATCCTGCGCGCCTACGCCGAGGTGTATGCCCAGGACGACAGCAAGGAAAAGTTCGTGAAGGACTTCGTCGCGGCCTGGACGAAGGTCATGAACGCCGACCGTTTCGACCTGAAGTGATCGCGGTGCGCCTGCGCCGGTCGGGGCGGCCATCCGGGTCGCGCTGACCGGCGTACGGCGGGTGAACGCCGGCATGGGGCACCTTCGGGTGCCCCGTTTTCGTTCCGGGCGCGCATCCAGCGCCGCCTGCAGCGGATTTCCTCCGCGGGCGGACCGGGCGCGGACTTTGGCGTATACTCCCGCCTGCTCGTTTTCGCATCACTTCCCATCTGCCATGCCGCTTTCCGCTGCCTCCCCGTTCTCGCACGCGTTCGACGCCGCGGGACAGCGCGTGGGCGGCCGGCTGAGCGCCGCATCGTGCCGCGACACCCTCAGGTTGGCGCAGGCATTCAAGGTCACAGGGTCCCCGGCCGTGCTTTTCTCGGCCGTGCGGGGCCGGAACCGGGACTGATCCCAGGCCA
>CAZKGO010000197.1:0-4657 GCA_964552235.1 uncultured Spirochaetales bacterium
GGATCGCGAAGCGCTGGATGTCGAAGACGAGGCCTGTCATCGGTGAGCGGCAGTTTAGCGACGCTTCAGGACGCTGTCGACCACCGCCGAGAGCTCAGGCGGCTCCGGCGCGTCCTTGAAGCGGGCCATGCGGCTGTAGATCTCCGCCGCCGCCTCGTGGAAACCGCGAGGCAGGCCCGCGCTCTCCATGGTCGCCGCGATCTCGAGCATCTCGCCGACGAATCGCCACGCCTTGGCTGTCACGGAGCGGGTGCGCCGCGCTGCGCCGGCTGCCAGGTCCGGCTGCGACAGCCTCCACTCCGCCTGCAGGCTCCCGTCCACTCCTTCGGCCTCGGCAAGCGCGAGCACGGCCGCGACCAGCGCCTGGCTCCCCTTGGTCCAGGCCGAATAGGCCATCTTGAGAGCCGACGCCGCGCCCGCGGGTCCGCGGAGGTCGATCGTCTCCAGCGGGCTGCCCGCGAAGAGCTCGACCGCCTCCGCGGCGTCGGGCCCGCTCACGTACAGCCGCGTGGTTCCCGGCTTCCACGGCGGCCCGCCGATGATGCCGCCGTCGACGCAGCGGCCGCCCGCCGCCTCGACGAGCGAGGCGATCCCGCGGGCGCGGGCGGGCGAGATCGCGTTCGCGTCGAGGTAGGTGCCGCGGAACCCCAGGCCGACGATCGCTGCGGCCACGTCGCTCGCAAACGCAGGCGGCACGACGCTCACGATCATCGGGACCCGCTCGACGAGCCGAGCGAGCGTGCCCGCGTCCTCGAGGCCCGCCTTTTCCGCGCGCCGCCCGGTGGCCGCGCTCCGGCCCTCGGACGCCCACAGGACCACCGCCCCCGACCGGCGGGCCGCCGCCCCGACAGCCGATCCCATCTGGCCCGGATGGACGAGCCCCACGCTTGCATGCTTGGACGCCATGGCCCATCCTATCACACCGTTGAAGACCTCCGCTGTGGAAACGCGATTCCCGCCCCTGGCCGTCGGCGTCTTTGCCCTGTCCGCGGCGCTGCACGCCCTCGCCCTCCTCCAGTTCCGGCGGCTGCCGGGGGATGCGCAGGCCTACCCGGGCTTCGCTGCGATGATCGCCGCCCTTCTCCTCATCTCGCTCCTGCTCAGCGCCGCGATGCTCGCGGTGCGGCAGCGCCTGGTCTTTCGCGTGCTCCTCGCCCTTCGCGTCGGAATCCTGATCGCCATGGGCTACACCTTCGGCGGGAGCGCCTCGATCCCGGCGCTGCTGCTGCTGGCCGTGCTCGCCGAGACCGCGCTCTACGAGCCGTGGCCGGCCAACGTGATCCTCGGCCTGCTCATCGTGGCCGCGAGCATCCTGCTGCCGGGCCGCGCCGGCGCCGACCTCGCCGCCTACGCCGCGTTCGGCGTTTCGGTCGCGATTGCGGCCAGCCTGGCCGGCTACTACCGGGAGCTGACCGTGGGCGATCACCGCGAGATCGAGACGCTGCAGAACGCCGTCGAGGAACTGACCCGCGCCAGCCGCGGCTACATGGACTTCGCCAGCTCCGCAGAGCAGCGCTCCATGATCGAGGAGCGGAACCGGATCACGCGGGAGCTCCACGACACCATCGGCTACGCCTTTACCAACCTCATCATGATCATGGAGGCCGTAACCGACCTCGCGGAAAAGGATCCGGCTCTGGTGCGGCAGACCGTGCGCACCGCGCGGGAGCAGGCCGAGCGGGGGCTCACCGAGGTGCGCCACGCCCTCTATCTCCTGCGCGAGCAGGAAGCGCGGCGCGAAGGGGGACTGAACGCCATCCTCAAGCTGGTGCGCCTGTTCGAGGCTGCCACGCAGGTGCGCGTCAACGTGCAGTTCGCCAACGCGCCGCAGGTCTGCGGCGAGGAGATCGACACCGCCCTCTACCACCTGGTGCAGGAAGGGCTGACGAACGCCTTTCGCCACGGCCGCGCCACGCGGATCGACCTCCTGTTCTGGCGCGCCGCCGACTCGCTTCGCGTGACGCTGCGCGACAACGGCACCGGGTCGGCGCCCGGCCCCGCCGCCGAGGGCATCGGCATCCGGGGCATGCGAGAGCGCTTCGGCAAGCTCGGCGGCACGATCGAGGCCGCCGGCTACCCGGGCGGCTTCAAGATCGAGGCCGAGGTGCCGCTCGCGGGCGAGCCGATGCCGCGCAGCCGCTCGACGTAGCTCCGGTAGTGCTGCAGGGGCACATCGGGCGGCACGTAGTGGTCGCACCACGGCACGTAGCCGCCTTCGGCGATCAGCGGGGCCACGCGCGCCAGCTCCGCTTCGACCGCCGGGCCCCCGATGGCGAGCGCCCGCTTGTCGATATTGCCCATCAGCCGGAGGGCCCGACCGTGCGTGCGCCGCACTGCCACCGCGTCCATCCCGGCAGCGCGCTCCAGCGGATAGAGGCCGTTGACACCGCCCTCGAGCCACAGAGGGATCAGCGGGTCCACCATGCCGTCGCTGTCGACGAAGATCAGGTCCACGCCATGGTCGCGGATGAAGCCGGTGAGCCTTCGGTAGGGCTCCATCATGAACTCGCAAAAAGCGGCGGGCGAGATGAGAGGGCCGTTCTTGCCCGCCATGTCCTCCCACAGCAGCACGTAGTCGAGGTCGACGTCGCGCAGTGCCCGCTCGCCGCAGCGGCAGCAGAAGCCGGCCATCGAGTCCATCATCTCGTGCACCCACGCCGGGTCGTCGTAGAGCGCGAGGGCGATCCCCTCCAGCCCCATCCAGTTGCGCAGCCAGCCGAAGATCGACCCCATCTGGATGCCCAGCGGCGTTTCGCGCCGGCGCCAGCGCGCAACGCGGTCCACCCAGTCCGCTGGATAGCGCTGCGGCGACGCGGCGTCGAGGCGCGGCAGGAACTCCTGCTCCCAGTCGCGCCTGCTCTGCAGCGGATAGCGCAGCCACTGGGGCATCGTCTCGCAACCGCGCAGCCGGCGAACGATCGCCCCGTCGCTGCGCCGCACCACCTCGTACCCGCCGCTGGACTCCAGCACCTCCTCCGGGAACGGAGGCACCAGCTCCAGCGACACGGGCACGCGCTCCCGCGAGTAGTCGAAGCCGAAGTACTCGTCGGGCGTCACGCCTGCGGGCATCCCCTCCCCGCGCCAGCGCGTGAGGGTCTCCTGCCAGAAGCCCATCTCGCCGAGCGGGCATCGGTCGCGAGGCTCGTAGCGCATCGTGGCGAGAAACCGTTGGCGGGCGTTCACGAGGTCCTCCGCGCCCCGCCGTAGGGCGTGAACTCGGCCTTTCTGGGACGGACGAAGTTGCGCATCCAGGCAGCGATGGGATCGCCTGAGCGCTCGACGTGGGCCAGAGCCCGCGCGCGCGACCGCTCGAGCGTCGCCTCGTGGCCGGCCGACCGCGCCAGGTTCGTCGTCTCGCAGGGGTCGGCGTCCAGATCGTGGAGCTCCTCGATGTCCGCGGCGTTGAACACGTACTTCCACCTGCCGTCGGTGACCATGCGCGACCGGTAGTGGTAGTGGTGGCCGTTGAACCCGCACATCACGTCGGGCTCGGCCGCGGCCCCGCCGCCAAGAAGCGGCGCGAGGCTTCGGCCGTCGAGCGGCCGCTCCGGCTCGACGCCCGCCAGGTCGAGCGCGGTGGGGAGGATGTCCATGTTGGTGATCGGCGCGCCCACCACGCGCGGACCGGCCCCGGGGACGCGGACCATGAGCGGGACATGGTAGACCTCCTGGCACATGAGCGAGCACTTGTCGTGCATTCCGCCGTGGCAGCCGAGCAGGTCGCCGTGGTCCGTGGTGAGAAACACCACCGTGCTCGCGGCCAGACCCGCCTCGTCCAGGGCCGCGAGAATGCGTGCGATCTGCGCGTCGAACTGGGTCGCGAATCCGTAGCAGGCGGCGGCCCACCGCCCGCACTCGTCCCACGAGCGCCGTCCTCCCGGGCCGAGGAACGCCTGCAGGTAGTGTCGTGGCGCTGCCGGTTTGTCGGCGAAGGTCTCCGCGAAGTTGCCCCAGGGCTCGATCTTTCTCGGATCGTACATCGAAGCGAACGGCTCGTTCGGGACGTAGGGCGCGTGGGGCCCCCAGAAGTTGACGAACATCAGGAACGGCCGGTCGGCTGCCGCGTATGGGCGCAGGGCCGCGATCGCCTGGTCCGCGACGAAGTAGGGCTCGGATGCCTCGATCGCGCCGGTGCGCCTTCCGACCAGCAGCGTGTTCGCCTGCCGTCCGCCGCCGGTCGGCTCCACGGAGCCCTGGTCAGTGCCGTAGGCCTCCAGGTGCCGCCTGTACTCCTCCGTCTCCTGCGGCCTGCCGTAGCCCGGCACGTTCATCCCTTCGAAGCCGAAGTCGCGGGGCGGCCGCCGCAGGCCGCAGTGCCACTTGCCGACGAGGCCGCAGGCGTAGCCGGCGTCGGCAAGCGTCTGCGACAGCAGCCGTTTGTCGCTGGCGAACTCGGTCCTGCAGTAGGGGTCCTCGCTGTTGCGGATCAGGCCGTGGCGATGCGGGTCGAGCCCCGTGTAGATCGAGGCGCGCGCCGGAGTGCAGAGCCCGCAGATCGGGTAGGCCTGCGAGAAGCGCACCGCGGTTTCGGCGAACCGGTCCGCCGCGGGCGAACGGCAGACCGGCGCGCCGTAGCAGCCCAGCGTGTCCACACGCTGCTGGTCGGTCATGATGACGAGAAAGTTGGGCCTGCGGCTCACCGCGTCCCCTCCAAAAG
>CAZKGO010000198.1:0-4609 GCA_964552235.1 uncultured Spirochaetales bacterium
ATGGTGGTGTCCAGCGACGCGGTCTCCTGCGACAGCTTGATGATCTCCTTGATCTTGGAGGGCGACAGCCGCATCTGCTGCGCCAGCTCCCCGCTGGTCGGGTCGCGGCCGAGCTCCTGGGTCAGCTGCTTGGCGACAAAGTAGCACTTCTTGATCGTATTCAGCATGTGGATCGGGATGCGGATCACGCGTCCCTTGTCGGCCAGCGACTTGATGATGGCCTGGCGGATCCACCACGTGCCGTAGGTGGAAAAGCGGCAGCCCCGGCGGTAGTCGAAGCGCTCGACCGCCTCGATCAGGCCGATGTTGCCCTCGTCGATCAGGTCGAGGAGCGACAGGCCCCGGTGCTGGTACTTCTTGGCGATGGCGACCACCAGGCGCAGGTTCGCGTTGATCATGCGGTTCTTCAGCGAGACCAGCTCCTGCTCGACTGCGGCCTGCCGCACTGCCGCCGGGCCGCCCCGCGGCCGGATCCCCCGCCGGCCGGACGCGCGGGCGGGCGGCCGGCGGGGCGGCCGGCCGAGACGGCTCTTGAGCGCGGCGACGCGCCGGCCGATGCGGCGCTCGTCCTCTCCCGACAGCAGAGGATACCGGGCGATCTGCTTGAGGTAGAGGTAGAGAGGATCGGTGTCGTGGAATGTCTGAGAGTCCCCGTCGCTGGCGGCGAGAACCCTCACTTCGGACTCGGCCTCCCCGCGCATGCAACCTCGGTGGGTGATTCTACCCCATTGCCGGCAAGGGGTCAACGTTGACCTAACACCTAACTGCGGCGGCGCGGGAGGCCTGCCGGCGGCCTAACTGCGAGGGGCGCGGGCGGGATCGACGGGCTCGCTGCCGCGGGCGGCGAAGAAGATGACCTTGGCGACGCCCTCGTGAGGGTGCACTCCGAGGGTGGCCAGGCGCGTTCCCGGGCTCACCCGGTCGCCGACGCGGACCAGCAGCTCGCTCGCCCCCGCGTAGGCAAAGGTGACGCCGTTGTCGCTCTTCACGAACACGATCTGCCCGTAGCCGCGGAAAGGGGCCGCCCACGTCACGCGCCCTTCGGACACCGAGTACACGGGATCGCCGGCGGCGCCTTCGATGGCGACGCCGGGGGCGAGCTGGCCCTCGAGCTGCCGCACCGTGCCTGGGTGCGGCCAGTAGGGCAGGCCGCTCGGGACCGGGGGCGGCTGCGTCTGGGCCGCCTGGCCGCCGTGGACCTGCTCCCAGGCGGCCTCGGGCACACGCAGCGTCTCGCCCGCCTTGAGGACGTGATCGGCCGGCAGCGAGTTGATCCGGCGCATCTCCGCCACGGTGATACCGAAGCGGCGCGCCAGCGAGTAGAGCGTGTCGCCCTTCTGGACGCAGACCTCGGCCCAGGCCTCGGGAATCTCGATCCGCGTTCCCGCCTTGAGGCTGTTCGGATCGGTGATGTTGTTGGCCCGCAGCAGCTCGTCGAGCGGCACCTTGAACTTGCGCGAGACGCTGTAGAGGGTGTCGCCCCTGCGCAGCGTGTAGGTCTCCGCCATGCCCGGCTGCGGGGCGGCGACGATGAGCAGCAGGCACAGCAGCAGGGCGAGTTTCATGAACAGTCGTCCTATTAGACTGTTCGGCGGGGGTTCCCTTAAAGTCAAACCGCGATCGTGAGGGGAGCAATCGGGCTGGGCGGATTTGAACCGCCGACTTCTCGGTCCCGAACCGAGCGCGCTAAGCCCCTGCGCTACAGCCCGACGAACAGCACACGGGAGCGACGGGACTTGAACCCGCGGCCTCCAGCTTGACAGGCTGGCGTGATAACCAGCTTCACTACGCCCCCACTGAAGCGAAGGCCAATATAGGCTCCGGCACCCGAAATGTCAACGGGCGCCCGGCTGTGCGGTCGTTTCGAGCTCGAATTGACATCCCGCGGGGTTCCTTGTTACCGTCCCCTCCATGCCTTCGCGAGCCGTCCGCAGACAGATGAGCAAAATGAAGAAGGACAAGGAGCAGGAGAGCCCGCAGCAAAAGGAGCGCTCCCGCCACCCTCTCGTCTATGCTCTGAGCATCGTCATTCTCGTCCTCATCACGGTGAGCTTCGTCTTCACCCCGGTCGTGAGCCGCTGGCGCTCCGTGGCGCGCCTGGACTTCGGCAGCTACGACGGGAAGCCGATTTCGTACGTGCGCGGCAACTATTTCGCCAGCCAGTATGACACCGCGGCCGAGAGCATCCGCCGGGCGGGGCAGGAGGGCAACCTTGAGAGCCAGCTCTACCAGGCCTGGCGCTACGCGTTCAACCAGACCGTGCTCCACCTGGCGATCATGGCCCAGGTCGAGCGGGCGGGAGCCTGGATCTCGGACGCCCGGGTCAGCGACTCGCTGGTCGAGTACGGGCCCTACGTGGTCGCAGGGGCGTTCGACCAGGCGCGCTACGCAGCCACGCCCCAGACCGAGCGGACCTCGATCCGCAGGCTGCGCCGCGAAGAGCTGCTGCACGACCGGTTCCTGGGCGACCTGTTCGCCTCCAGCAAGATGAGCGAGGCCGAGAAGAAGTTCGTCGCGGACATGGCCGCCACCGAGAGGCGCTACGCCTTTGTCACCTACAAGTTCGCCGACCTGCCCGACAGCCGGGTGCTCTCCTACGGGCTCGAGCACGAGAAGCGGTTCCGCAAGATCAAGTTGAGCCGCATCACGGTGCGCTCGAGCAAGAGGGAGGCGGAGCAGATCCGCTCGCGCATCGGCACGGCCAGCTTCGACGAGCTGGCGCGCTCCTACTCCAAGGACCCGTACGCGGAAAAGGGCGGCGACCTCGGCTGGCAGCTGTACCACCAGGTCGAAGCCCTCTTCGGCCGGGAGGGGCCCGTCGACGCGATCTTCGCCCTCAAGGAAGGGGAGGCCAGCGAGGTGCTGGAGTCGGGAGGCTCCTGGGTCATCTTCCGCGCCGACTCCCAGCCGGTGGCGCCGGACTTTCAGGATGCCGAGACCCTCAAGAGCGTGCGCGATTACATCCTCGCCAGCGAGGTGGGCGTGGCCGAGACCTGGTTCCTGGACGAAGCCAGGAAGCTCGTGGCCGCAGCCGGCGAAAAGGGGTTCAACCGGGCGTTGGCCGATGCCAAGCTGTTTCCGCCGATGGAGACGGAGTTCTTTCCCCTCAACTACGGAAGCGCGCTGCCCGCGCGCCGGGTGCGCGTCAAGGGCGACGACCAGTCGGCGCTGGCTGGAGCTTCGGCGGATGAGGACTTCTTCCGCGCCCTCGCTGCGCTGCCGGCCGGAGGCGTCACCGAGCCGCTGCTGGTCGGCGACCGCGTGATCGTCGCCTCGCTGCTCGAAGAGCGGCCGACGCCGCAGCAGGACCGGGAGCAGATCGCGGCGGTGGTCGATTCGTTCGCGCTGCAGGCGCTGCAGCAGGATCTTCCCGAGTTCCTCATCGAGGACGGCAAGCTGGTCGATCGCTTCCAGGAGACCTTCTTCACCAAGATCCTCGGGGGTTCCTCCGAGTAGGCCGTCGATGCAGCCGGAGCCGCCCCGGGTCTGGGATACCGGAAGGGGACTCACGGTCCGTCATCGCGACAGGCTCCTGTACTCGAGCGTGGACCCGGCGGCGGGGGTGCTGAGGCGTCTCGAGGCGCTGCCGCCGGGCTCGATTCCCCCGCGAAGCCTGGTGTTCGTGCCCTCCCTCGGACTCGGCCACGGGCTCGCGGAACTGCTCGCCCGCGTTCCCGACTCCAGCCACGTGCTGTGCGTGGAGATCGACCAGCAGCTCTTCGCTGCGGCGTGCAGCCTCGCCCCGCGCCTCTTTCCCGACGACCCGCGCCTGACGGTTGTGCGGGGCGACGATCCCGGGGCCGTCGCCGGGCTCCTGGAGCGTCTCGGCGTCGGCCGGTTCCGCCGCGTGGTCACCGTGGCGTTGTGCGGCGGCTACGAGGCCGATCGCGAGCGCTACGACCGGATCGCCGAGGCGCTGAGCCGCGCGATCGGCGTCCACTGGCAGAACCGGCTCACCCTCGTGCGCATGGGTCGTCTCTGGATCCGCAACCTCACGGCGAACCTCGGCGCCCTCGCGCGCGCCGCGGACTGGACTTCGCTGCGCGCCGACGCTCCGATTCTCGTGGCGGGTGCCGGCCCTTCGCTCGAGGGGCGCCTGGACTGGATCGCGTCACGCAGGAGGCGGCTGCGCCTGCTCGCGGTCGACACGGCGCTGCCGGTGCTCGCCGACGCGGGCCTCGAGCCCGACATCGTGTACGCCCTGGAGGCGCAGTGGGTGAACCAGGAGGACTTTCTCGGCAGCTCCCTGAAGCGCTGCGCCCTGCTGGCGGACATGACGGCCACACCCGGCCTGCTGCGCCGCGCCCCGCGCCTGTACCTGTGCGCTTCGCGCTTCGCGCCGGTGGCGCTGCTGTCGAGGCTCGAGGCGGCTGGCCTGAGCCCCACCCCGATCCCGCCGCTGGGCTCGGTGGGGGTGGCCGCGCTCCACGCGGCGCTGCGGCTCACCCGCGGCCCGGTGCTGGCCGCGGGCCTCGACTTCGCCTACAGCGGCGGCAGGTCCCACGCCCGCGGAGCGCCGGCGATGCGGGCCGCGATGGCGGCGGCCACGCGCCTGGCGCCGGCCGATTCGGCGGCCGCTGCCGCGCTGCTGGGCCGGCGGCTGCTGCCG
>CAZKGO010000199.1:0-4591 GCA_964552235.1 uncultured Spirochaetales bacterium
ACCGGCAGTCGTCGGCGCGACCGACGAGCCGCCCGCAGCGGTGGAAGCCGGCGCCTCCTACAGGCTGCGCGTCGTCTACTTCAGGTGCCGGCACTCTCCCCGCGTACGCCTGCTCGCCGGGGGCATCGTGGTGCACGAGCCGCTTTCGGTGCGCGACGCCACAGCCGACGCGACCTACGACCCGGTCCACGAGTACGCGATCCCGCCCGAAGCCACGCACGCCGGCAGCCTCGAGCTGGAATGGCGGCCCGAGCCCGGCACGCGCACTTTCGGCATATCGGAGATCTGGCTGATGCGCGAGGCCCTCGCCCGCTGATGCGCGCCGCGTCGCCTCAGGCCGCGCGCTCGGCCGCGGCCTCCCCGCGCCTGACCAGGCTCATCACGAAAAAGGCAGCCACGAACAGGGCCGCGGCGAACAGCATCAGCGAGGCGTAGCCGAGAGAGTCGATCAGCGCGCCTGCCGCGGGAGGGGCGACGATGTTGGCGGCCTGTGAAAAGAAGTAGTAGAGCCCGGTGTAGCCGCCCACCTTTTCCAGGGTCGTCATGTCCACGACCATCGGCAGGCTGTTGACGTTGACCAGCGCCCAGCCCAGGCCTCCGACCACGAAGACCAGCGCCAGCGGCAGGAAGCTCTTCAGGAACAGTGCCATCATCATCGTGGCGCAGACCACCAGCAGGCCGATGCGGATGGTGCGGTTGCGCCCGAGACGCGCGCCCGCGAACCCGGCGCCCACCGAGCCGGCCATGAAGGTCACCGAGAAGAAGCCCAGGATGAGCGCGCCTGTCGACTCCTGCATGCCCAAATGGTACTTGGCGTAGCTGGTAAAGAAGGTCTCGATGGCGTTGTAGCCGATGAACCACAAGAGAATGGCCAGCAGGATGAAGAACAAGCTCTTCTCCCGGGCAAACACGTCCCTCAGGTTGGCGGTCAGGGCGTGGAACGAATCGGCCATCGAGAACCGCTCCTCCTGCCCGCGTTCGACTGCTGGTTCGCGGATCAGGATCACCACCAGCATGCTCGCCGCGAACATCACCAGGCCGCCGACCGCGAACGGCAGCGACGGCCTGCGGTCGTAGAGCGGCTTGCCGCCAAAGTACACCAGCAGCGCTCCGAGGCCGCCCATGAAGTTGATGATCCCGTTGGCCTGGCTGCGGAAGCGCGAGGGCGTGATGTCGGGCATCAGCGCGATCACCGGCGAGCGGAACAGCGCCATCGAGAGGTTCATGGCCACGATGGTGAGCATCATCGCAGCGAGCCGTTGGGTGGCGTTCGCGGCGGGGATGAGCAGAAAGAACACCAGGGCGAGCGCTGAGCCGACCAGGATGTAGGGCCGGCGCCTGCCGAGCCGCATGCGCGTGCGGTCGCTCAGCGCCCCGAGGTAGGGCAGCAGCAGTATGGCCAGGACGTTGTCGATCGTCATGACCAGCCCGATGACCGTGGAGCGCAGGCGGAAACTCTCCTTGAGAAAGATCGGAACGTAGGCGTTGTACAGCGCCCAGATGACGGTCACGCCGAGAAAGCCCAGGCCCAGCAGGAAGGTCCTGCCCGCGGAAAGGCGCTCGCGATTCACCGCACGCACCTCTTGATCAGGCGACCTCGCCCAGTGTAGTCCGGCGCCCCGCGCGCCACAAGCCCTCGCTTGACACCGGCATCCGCGTTCTCTCAGGATTCGGACGCTCGCGGCGCCCTATCGTCAGGACGCCCGGAAATGCGGGATGAGGTCGGATTCAGGAACGTAGGCCGTGGCATGACGGATGATGGCGCGCAGCGTTCCTGTGTCCAACTCAGCGTGGGTGGGCACCGTCAGGGTCTGTTTGACGTCACCGACGAATCGCCGCAACTTCGCGTGACTGCCGCGCGTCGAGATAATCTCGAAGCCGAAGCCCCGAAAGACCGCGATCACCTCCGCACCAGACAGCCGACGCAGTCTAGGCACGCAGAGGTTCCAGCTGCATGGTGGTGAGTATGGGCGCGGTGGTCGATATGCCCAGAGTCGCCGGGTCCTCGTCCGCGAGATGCAGTTCGATGGCCTCGCGGATATTCGCGAGCACCTCGTCGATCGTGGAGCCTTGAGAGACCACAGGCAGGTCGATACAATCGGCGACATATCCGGACTGCTCACCCGGCTGTACGCGAATCTGAATACTCCTCAGCACATGCCCTCCGCTGACAAGTCTACATTCGGCTCAGCACACGTTCAAGTCATGCCTCGCCTCGGTTCAGCCGCAGGCAGTCTCGCACCGTGCTGGGCTGCGAGGCTCGGGTTCTCGTCCGACGCGGGGCGTCGAAGCAGGATTGTCGCGTCGATCGGGGGAGGTTGCGGCGGTGCAACGGCTGGTACCGCAACGCTGAGCATCCGAGCTGGGTGCGCGCGCGGTCGCCCAGCGCCCCTCACCGCACGCACCTCCTGATCACACCGCCTCGCTCAGTGTAGTTCGGCGCGCAGCGCGCCACAAGCGCTCGCTTGACACCGATGCCGCCTCTCCTACACTGACCCCCTGGTATGGAGATTCTCAGGGGAAGGCGGCTCGCCGCGCTGCTCGAGCGCGTGCGCGGCGTGCGCCTCGGCATCATCGGTGATTTCTGCCTCGACGCCTACCTGATCGTCGACCAGTCGCGCGCCGAGATCTCCATCGAGACCGGCCTCGAGACGCGGGCCGTGCGCGAGCACCGCTGCACTCCGGGCGGCGCGGGCAACGTGGCGGCCAACTGCGCGGCGCTTGGCGCCGCTTCCGTGCATGCCCTGGGCGTGGTGGGCGACGATCTCTACGGCAGGGAGATGCGACGCGTTCTGGAGGCCCGCGGGATCAGGACCATAGGGCTCCTCGTCCAGAACCAAGAGTGGAGCACCCACGTCTACACCAAGACCATACAGGGCGACTCCGAGTTCAATCGCCTCGACTTCGGCAACTACAACCTTTTGAAGCCCGAGACGGCCCAGGCCCTGCTCGCGCGCCTGGAGGCTCTGCTGCCCGAGCTCGACTGCGTGATCGTCAACCAGCAGGTGCGCTGGGGGATCCACACCGACGATTTCCGCCGCTCCCTGATCGAGCTGATCCGCCGCCATCCCGAAAAGATCTTCGTCGCCGACTCGCGCGCCTACAGCGACGAGCTCGCCGGGACGCTGCGCAAGCTCAACGACCGCGAGGCCGCGGCGCTGTGCGGCAGGGAGGTGGCGGCCGACGGTGTGGTGTCGGCCGAGGCTGCGCGCGAGGCGGCCCGGGCCCTGTTCCGCCGCTGGGGTCAGCCGGTGGTGCTGACCCGCGGAGAGCACGGGTGCCTCGTGGCCGACGGCGACGGCGTGCACGAGGTGCCCGGGATCCTGATCCTGTCTCGGGTCGACCCGGTCGGCGCCGGGGACAGCCTGCTCGCCGGGTTCGCCGCAGCCCTGGCCGCGGGAGAGGCGCCGGCTGCGGCCGCTCAGCTCGGCAACTACGCGGCCGCGGTGACGGTGCGCAAGCTCAACGTGACCGGCACAGCTTCGCCTGAGGAGATCTTCGCGGTCGGCTCGGAGCCGGACTTCCGCTACAGGAGCGAGCTGGCCCGCGAGCCGCTGCGGGCGCGCTACGCCTCCGGGGCGGACATCGAGATCGTCGACTTCGAGCGCCCCGCCGCGCCGGTCACCCACGCCATCTTCGACCACGACGGCACCATCTCTACGCTCCGCCAGGGCTGGGAGCAGATCATGGAGCCGATGATGATCCGCGCCGTGCTGGGCGAAACGCTTCCGACCTGCGACTGCTCGCGCCTCGATGCGGTCCGCGACGCGGTGCGCTGGTACATAGACCGCACGACGGGCGTGCAGACCCTGGCGCAGATGAAGGGTCTGATCGACATCGTGCGCGACTTCGGCTTCGTGCCCGCGGACCGCATCCTCGATGAGCACGGGTACAAGGCCTTGTACAACCGGGAAGTCCTGGACATGGTGCGCCACCGCACCGACTCCCTCGCTCGCGGCGAGCTTGAGGTGTCGGACCTGACGGTCAAGGGCGCGCCCGCATTTCTGCGGGCTCTCGCGCGCTCGGGCGTCAAGCTGTACCTCGCAAGCGGCACCGACCAGCGGGACGTCGAGCGGGAAGCGGAGGCGCTCGGCTACGCCGGGCTCTTCGAGGGGCGCATCCACGGGTCTGTGGGCGACCTCTCGCAGGAGCCCAAGCGCCAGGTGCTGGTGAGCATCCTGCATGAGATCGCCGCGGCCGGAGCCGGGACGGTCGTCACGTTCGGCGACGGACCGGTCGAGCTGCGCGAGACGGTCAAGCGGCAGGGGATCGCCGTCGGGGTGGCCAGCGACGAGGTGCGGCGGTGGGGCTGGAACATGCGCAAGCGCCAGCGCCTGATCGAGGCCGGTGCCTCGCTCCTGGTGCCGGACTTTGCGCAGCCGGCCGCGCTGCTCGGGATGCTCGGGCTCGCGGGAGGCCTCAGGTGATTGACCGCGGCGACCTGCGCTTCCGGCCCCTGGCAGAACGGGCCAGCCGCGTGCATGTGCAGCGCGACCTGGTGCAGCCCGGCGCAGCGCCGCGCGGCCTCTCGCCCGCGGCCCGCGACGCCGTGGCCGGCGCAGCCGCGGACCTGCGCGCGGCCCGCACAGCC
>CAZKGO010000200.1:0-810 GCA_964552235.1 uncultured Spirochaetales bacterium
GCGTCCTTCTTCTTGAAGGACTCGATCAGGCCGGCGTGCCAGTCGTGCGTCTTCCTCTTGCCCTCCTCGAGGGTGATGATGCTCTTCTCGTATTTCCTGAACAGGTCGTTGATGATCTGATACATGGAGACGAGGATGGCATTGCCGCACGTCTTCGCGACGAGCTGGTGAAAGGCCATGTCGAGCTCCCAGTAATCGTGGTCATCGTCGCAGTGCTCGAGCATCCGCCTGTTCAGCTCGACGAGCTCCTCGATGTCCCTGCGCGAGGCGCGCGCGCAGGCGAGCGCCGCAATCTCGCTCTCGATCGCTACCCTCGCCTCGTACAGCTGCCTGGTTTCCCAGTTCGCCAGGAGCATGGGAGAAAGCTTGGCGGCGATCGCCGTATCGGGCACCCGCGCGACCAGGGCGCCGTACTCACCCCGCTCGACCAGCCCCAGGCCGATGAGCTGGCCGATGGCCTCCCGCACGGTCGGCCGCGCCACTCCCAGCTGCTCGCCGAGCGCCACCTCGCCGGGAAGCCGATCGCCGGCCCGCAGCGCGCCGCTGGAGATCTGGTTGTAGATCGACTCGACGACCTTGTCGACCAGACGCGTGCGCGTCAGCCTGGTGAACGCCATGCCATGCCGCCCCAGCCTAGTCTTCGGCCAGCTTGCCCTTGAACCTGCTGAACAGGAACATCATCACCACCGCGAGCAGCACGACCGCGATCGCGAACGGCCGCGTCGGCAGGTATCCCCAGCCGAGCACCACCGTCTGGCGGAAGTAGGTCTCGAGCCTCGTGCCCAGGATGAGGCCGAGCACCAGCGGCGG
>CAZKGO010000200.1:820-4562 GCA_964552235.1 uncultured Spirochaetales bacterium
GAAGCCGTGCCTCTTGGCCACGAAGCCGAGCAGGCCGCATGCCAGCATGACCCACAGATCGAGGGTCGCGTTGCGCACCACCGCGGAGCCGAGCACGCACAGGAACAGGATCATCGGGGCGAGCCAGCGGTAGGGCAGGTTCGCGATCCTGACCCAGATGCCGGACAGCGGGATGTTCAGGACCACCAGCATCACGTTGGAGATGAAAAAGGCCGCGATCACGGTCCCCGAAAGCGCCTGGTTCACGGTGAACATCAGAGGGCCGGGGACCACGCCCTGGATGATCAGCGCCGCGAGCACGATGGCGAGGACCGGCCCGGTAGGGATGCCCAGCGCCATGAGCGGGATGAAGCCGGCCATGGCCGCGGCGTTGTCCGCGGCCTCGGGGCCGGCGCAGCCTTCGATCGCGCCCTTGCCGAACTTCTCCTTCTCGATGGCAAATCGCTTGGTCACGGAATAAGTGATAAAGGAGGCGACCGAGGGTGTGATGCCGGGCAGGATGCCCATGGCGGTGCCGATCACCGCGCCGCCGCTGGCCGCGCGCGCGCCGAGCTTGAACTCCCGCTTGTTCGGAAGCAGCGAGCCGAGACTGCGCCGCTGCCCGGAGGCGGCGGCCGAGCTGTCCAGCACGCCCGTCAGCACCTCGGTGATGCCGAACAGCCCGACCACGATCGCCACGACGTCGAAGCCCTGAAGGAACAGGTTGGATCCGTAAGTGAAGCGGGTGACGGTCGTGCTGGTGTCGACCCCGATCGTCGCGATGAGCAGCCCGATAAAGGCCGAAGCGAGGCCCTTGAGGACCGAGCCTGCACCCAGCCCAGCCGCGCAGGAGAGGCTGAACAGCATCAGCGCGAGGTACTCGAACGGGCCAAAGGTGAGGGCCAGGTCGGCCAGCCGCGGCGCGAAGAACGCCAGGCAGACGAGAGCCACCAGTCCGCCCAGGAACCCCGCCAGCACGGACATCACGAGGGCCGGGCCGCCGCGGCCCTGCTTGGCGAGCGGGTATCCCTCCATGGCTGTCGGGACGGCCGCGACCTCGCCCGGGATGTTCAGCAGGATCGCGGTCACGGCGCCGCCGAACATCGCCCCATAGTAGATCCCTCCGAGCCCGATGAGCACCTGGGCCGGGGTCAGGAAGGCGGTAAAGGGGAACAGGAGCGCGACCGAGGCCGTCGGCCCCAGGCCCGGCAACACCCCCACCAGGGTTCCTAGAAAGCAGGCGATCAACGCCACGAGCAGGTTCACGGGGCTCAGGGCGGCGAGGAATCCGTTGATCAGCCAGTCCACTCTCTCATCTCCGCGCGGCTAGAATCCGAGCAAACCTCTCGGCAGGTACAGGCCGATAGCCGGCGCTCCAAAGCGCAGGATGACAAACACGACAGCGACGGTGGCGGCCATGACCGCGGGCCTGTTGCCAAGCAGCAGCAGGTTCGCCGTCAGGTACAACAGCGAAGCCAGGGTAAAGCCGAGCGGCCGGACCAGCAGCACGTAGACGACGCACATGACAAAGGTGAGCTGCATCCTGCGCCGGCCGCCGGCGGCCGCGCCCTGCGAGACCTCCCGCCCGGCGCCCGCCTCCGGGGGCGGCCCGCCGACGGCGGAGCGGCGAGCTGTCCGCCCGAGCTGCGCCGCCAGCTCGATCGCGGCAAAGAGCAGCAGCACCACGCCGAGGATCATGATGTAGCCGCCCGGACCGGAGAGAAATTCGGCGGTCCGGCGCAAGCGGCCGATCCTCAGGCCCTCGACCAGGGCTGCAGCCCCGCAGACCGCCACCAGAGCGAAGTAGCCAAAGCGCGCGGCGAGCCGGCCGGCTCGCCGCGTCCAGGGACCGTGTCCCATCGGGAAGCTACTTCTTGCCCGCGCCGTAGATCTGCAGCGCCTTGACCGCCTCGGCTTCGTCGTGGACGTCCTTTTTCATCTGCTCAGGACCGGCAAACGAGAGCACGACTCCGGCCCGGTCGATGTCCTGGAGAAAGTCAGGTCGCTTGATGAATCGCTCGACCGCGGCCAGCAGCGTGTCCACGACGTTCTTGGGCAGGTCCTTCTGTCCGCTGAAACCGATCCAGAAGCCGATGTCCACCGAGGGGAAGCCCTGCTCGGCCGCGGACTTGACGCCCGGCAGAGCGCCGAGGCGGCTGGAGCCGGAGACGCAGATCGGGCGCACCTTGCCCGCCTGGGCAAAGGGAGGAACACCGGAAGCCGCCGAAGTCCCGAACAGAACGTGGCCGCCCGCGATCGCGCTCAGGATCTCGCCGCCACCCGTGTAGGAGAGCTTCTTGGTCTTGGTCACGTCGACGCCAGCCGCCTTCATGAACTGCAGCTGCACCAGGTCCGCGGCGCTTGATGCGCTGATGCCGCCCCAGATGAACTTTTCGGGGGTCTCCCTTGCGAACTTCGCCACGTCGTTCAGGTCCTGCCAGGGAGAGTTCGGGCCGATGCACAGGACCTGCGGTCCCTTGCCGATGCGGCAGATGTAGGTCCGGTCGTCCACGTTGTAGGGCAGGTTTGGCAGCAGAAGCTGGTAGGCGCTGGCGAGGGCCTGGTCGCCGAGCAGTGTGTAGCCATCGGGCTTGGCGGTGAGCATCGTCTGCACCGCGGGTATGCCGTTGCCGCCGCCCTGGTTGATGACGTTGACGGGGACCTTGAGCTCCTGCGACAGGTACTTGGCGAAGATCCGGGTGAGCACGTCGCCGCCCGAACCTGCCGTGGCGGGCACGATCACATCGATCGCCTTGGTCGGATAGGCAGGCTCCTTCTGCCCTTCGGCGGAAACGAATGCCGCCGCCATCACCAACGCGCACACCGCCATGAACACCGCTCTCTTCATCGGGCACCTCCCCCTTTGGATCTCCGGCTCCGGGCCGGCCTGTATGATTGTCTTACAAAGTTATAGAGCCGGTTTCCCCCGCAGTCAAGCCGGAAAAGCCGCCGCGGGCGCCGGCGCCGGAAGCGCAGAGCGACCTTATCGCGCGAGTTGCCTGCCCCAGCTCGCTGCCCGTTCGACCTCGCCGTCCACGAGCGGGCCCTTTCTTCCCCTGACGAAGAACCCCTCGGCCCCCACCACCTGCGCGCCCTTGCCCTTGAACCGGGCCGCGATCCTGTCGGCCGCGAAGCCGAACACCTTCACGAGCCTGGTCTTGAGCCGCGTGTCGAACGCGGCGACCCGGATGCCGGCGGGAAGAGCAGGGACGATCCTCTCCATCAGCCGGCTGAGTGCGTCGGTCGGCCTGCCCCCGTACGTCGGCGAGCCGACCGCCAGCAGGTCCACCTTCTTGACAGCAGCGCTGTCGACGACGTCGGCGCGGTACACCTTGGCATCGCCGCCGAGACCGCGAGCGATCGCCTCAGCGATCTGCTTCGTGTTGCCGCTCACCGAGTCGTACACGACCATAGCCTTCATCGTTGCCCTCCCCTCCTTGCGTGCGGCCGGACGCCGTCCGACCCGCATCCCCAGGAGGGTATCCGAGCGCGCCCCGCAGTTCCAGCCTTTCTCCGAACGCTTGTCTTGCCGCTCGGGTGCGCCCATACTGCGCCGGACGATCGCGAGCACGAACGGCAAAGGCGGTCAAGGATGAAGGAAGGGCGCCGCGAAAAGCAGGTCGGGACCGCCACCGGCGGGATGCTCGCCAGGCTGTTGAAGCGGCTGCCCGCGATCCGCGCCCAACGTCGCGCTGCTCGCCGGCTGGCTGCGACGCTTTCACGCTACGAGGGTCCGCTCGAGCTGCCCGACGAGGCCACGATC
>CAZKGO010000201.1:0-4458 GCA_964552235.1 uncultured Spirochaetales bacterium
CTGCTCGGCCTCTCGCCGTAGCCAGAACGCTGCACCGCAGACGGGGCCCAACTGCAGGCTGCAGAGAGAAATAGGCCTGGACTAGAAAGAAAAGTTCGGTCTAACAGCGACACCGAGCCGACGCGGTCGTTAAGAGGTTCTCGGCAAGGAGGTCGGCTGCCCGCCCAGACAGCACTGGCGGCCTTGGGTTACCCACTGGGCACCCCCGGCTGGCGGGTTTCTGCTGACCCGCCGCCACCCCCTGTGGATAACCCTTCGATGTGTCGACTCTCATCAGAGCGGCCATCAACTCCACGGAAAGGAGGTCCGTCTTGACCGAAAAAAGCCACCGCGGCATTCTGTGAACCCTGCGGACTGGCAAGAGCGCGGGCGGCTTTCTATTCCCGGAACGTGGGCTTTTTTCAACGGAATACGCACGTCGAGCCCCGGGGGCGGGCGGCCGATCTTGATGAGGTGACGCAGGATGCGGTCGACCTCGATGGGATCGGTAATGACGGCGAGGACTTTCATGTGGCTGCCGCAGGCGCGGCAGACGAAGGGATCGTGGCATCCGCACCATCACCACCGGAGGCCAACTGGGGTGTCCTTTCCGTGGGTCGTGGTACCCTGCAAGCTGCCGCTCCACCTCCGCACAGTCCGCCGGCGCCTTCATGCGCAGCATCGGGTGATCCCGCGGCACCGAGCGCGCCGAACGCGTGAGGTCCCCAAAGCTGGGCTGCTGAGCTTCCCCTTCTTTTGGCAGCATATCCCCCTCCCCAGGTGGTGAGCGCCGCGCTTCGCTACGCTCTCCCTGCACCTACGCCACGCCAGGACGGTTGTCAAGATCGAGGATCTCGCGAGTGGTATTTCTTTGTCCCATAACAAGGAGTTACTCAGCGGCCTCAGGTGTATATGCATGTCCTCAACGACGCCGCGTCGAGGTCCCTCGGGCCTGGCGGGCACGCGAAGGTCTTCAATCGTGCACTCGGTGCGTGCTATGCTGGCAGCACACACCACAAGGGGGATGGATGCGCTCGTTGGACAGACGCCGGCTGTCGCTCGCAGTCTGGGCGCTGTTGTGCCTGAGCTGGCTGCCGCTGGGCAGTTGCGACGCAGCCCGCGGAGGAGCCGGCCGCGGCGAAGCCCCCGTACCACCGGGCATCTACGCGCTGGAGTCGGTGCAGCTGGGCGGCCTGCGGCAGTGGCTACGCATCGCCGGGCAGGAGGCAGCCAACCCAGTGCTGCTGTGGCTGCACGGCGGGCCGGGGGCGGCGCAGATGCCGCTGGCCCATCGGCTGGACCGGGAGCTGGAACGGGAGTTCGTCGTGGTGCACTGGGACCAGCGCGGCGCGGGCAAGTCCAACCCCTGGGATTTCGACGAGTCCACCATGAGCTTCCGGCGCTACTTAGCCGATGCGCACGAGCTCACGCGCTACCTGCAGCGGAGGCTGGGGCGCGAGCGCCTGTACCTGCTGGGCCATTCCTGGGGCGCGCAGCTGGGCATCCGGCTCGCGCAGGAGCACCCCGAGGACTACCTGGCCTACATCGGCGTGAGCCAGGTGGTGGACCCGCGCCGCGCCCAGCGGGTCGCCCACGCCTGGCTGGAGGGCGAGATCCGCCGGCGAGGGCTGGGCCGTCAGGGCGCGCGCCTGCAGGCTCTCGGGCCACCTCCCTACGAGGCGCACGCGGACTACGTGGCCTTTGCGCGGGTGGTGGACGCCTGCGGCGGGGGCTTCGACGTGGGGATGGCCCGGCTGACGCGCATCGCCCTGGGATCACCTGAGTACCGGCTGCGGGACTACGCGGCCTGGCTGCGCGGCTCCAGCCGCGGCAGCGGCCCGATGTGGGAGGAAACCTCGGATTTCGACGCCCTGCGGGAGGTGCCCAGCCTCGGGCTTCCCGTGCATTTCTTCAACGGCCGGCGGGACTACAACACGCCCCTGGCCGTGCTCGAGGAGTACTTCCGGCAGCTGGAGGCGCCGCAGGGCAAGGAGCTCGTGGTGTTCGAGCACTCGGCGCACACGCCGTTCCTGGCCGAGCCGGAGCGCTTCCTCCTCGAACTGGTGCGCGTGAAGGAACAGACCCGGCGGACGCCGGGGGACTGACGCGATGGAATACAGGGGGCGACAGATGAGCGGGAAACCGCGTTCGCGGTTCACGGGCGGACGGGCTGCGGCGCCCGCGGTCCGCCTGGCGGCGCTGCCGGCCCTGCTATCTCTGATGGCGTTGCTGACCGCTGCCGGCTGCGGTCCGCGCTCGCCGCAGCCGGGCGAGCCGCTGGAGGCGTTCACCGCCGCCCTGGATGAGCGTGTGCCCGGCCTGCTGGAGCGCCTGGGAGTCCCCGGGGCGAGCCTGGCCCTGGTGGTCGACGGGCAGCCGGTGTGGGCCGGGGCCTACGGGTACGCCGACGTGGCAAGCGGCCGACGCATGAGCGTGGAGGCGGTGTGCCGGGCAGAGTCGATCTCCAAGTCGGTGACCGCTTGGGGGGTGATGAGGCTGGTCGACCGGGGCCTGCTCGAGCTGGACGCGCCCGTGCAGCGCTACCTGGGCGGCTGGCAGCTCCCCGCCTCCGGCTACTCCGCCGAGGCGATCACGGTGCGGCGGCTGCTCAGCGGCGACGCCGGGCTGCCCCTCGGGACCATCGGCCCGGACGCGGAGTACCCGCCCGGGGCCGACATGCCCTCGCTGCGGGACTACCTGCGGGAGGAAGCGCGGCTGAACCGCCAGCCGGGCAGCGGGTTCGAGTACTCCAACGTGGGCTTCGACCTGCTGGAGCTGGTGGTGGAGGAGGCCGCAGGCATGGACTTCAGCCTCTACATGCAGGAGCAAGTGCTGGCCCCGCTGGGCATGCGCGGGGCGAGCTTCTCGTGGGAGGAGGGCTTCGGCGCGTCGCTGCCCACCGGCTACGAGCTGGACGGCACGCCGGTGCCGCCGTACGTGTATCCGGTGCGGGCCGCCGGCGGGCTGCTGGCCGACGTGCAGGACATCGCCCGCTTCGCGGCAGCCGGCGCGACCGGCAGGGCCCCCGATCCCGCCGCGGCCGTCGTCCCCGGCGGGGGCCCCATCCCCGTACTGCGGCCGGAAAGCATCCGCGCCATGCACACGCCGCAGGTGAAAATCGCGGGGATCTTCGGGGCCGTGGCCGAGTCGTACGGCCTCGGGCACTTCATCGAGACGCTTCCCGACGGGCGGCGGGCGGTGTGGCACGGCGGGCAAGGGCACGGCTGGATGACCCACTTCCACCTGGTCCCGGAGAGCGGCGAGGGCATCGTCATCCTGACCAACAGTGCGCGCAGCTGGCCGTTCATCGCCGCGGTTCTGAGGGACTGGGCGAAGTGGCGCGGCTTCGGGTCGGTGGGCTTCGCCAAGATCACCTGGGCGGCCGCGGCCGCGCGTGCCTTCGTCGCGGTGGTGGTCCTGCTGTGCCTCGGCCTGGTCTGGCGGGTGGTCCGGGGGCTCGTGCGGGGTCGTCGCCGCTTCGCCCCCCTCAGCCGCCGGCACCGCTGCCTGCGCCTGCTGCAGGCCGCCGCGGGCAGCGGGGCGGTCGCCGCCCTGGCCTGGGCCGCCGCGCAGCCGTATCTTTTCGTGACCTCGATCCTGCCGTCCACCGCGGGGTGGGCGGGTCTGGCTCTGCTGGCCCTGGCGCTGCTGGTCATCGCCGCGGCCCTGTTTCCCCGAACTGATCCTCGACCGGAGGGCTGAACCGATGACGCGCACCCATCTGCGTCCCTGCGTCGGCTCTGCAGGCCTCAGGCTCTCCCGCGGCAGCCTCCGGCAGCCACCCGCCAGGCTCCAGGCCTAACGAAAGCGTCAGCTGCGCGGCGAGGTCGGCCGTGGCCTGCAAGTCCGCCAGCAACCGATCGAGCGCCGTCTCGGCATGGAGGAGCAGCCTGCGGCTGCTGTCCTCGGCAGCGGCGAGGACGGCCGTGAACGCCAGCGGCTCGGCCACGCCGCCGCGGGCAAAGCGGTGCGCGGCCTCGGCCTCGGGCCCGAAGCGGCGCACCAGCCGGTGCTGCGGCGCTTGTCCTTGAGGGGCCGCAGCGCGCATCGGATGCGCAGCTCCTCCGCGCGCTCGCTGCGGCAGCTCGCCCGCAGGCTCACCGTCGAGCCGTCGCCGATCGACCCGCCGCTTGCGAGAAAGAGCAGCGCGGTGTCGTGGCTGCGGGCGAGCCAGTCATAATGAAGTGACCGCCCCGATCGTAGAAACGTAGGTTACGCTACGATCGGAAGAAGGTAGCGCAGAGCTACATACGAAGGAGGCGGTCATGAGCAAGTGTAGCGCAGAGGTGGGGCGTTTTGTAGGTCTGGACGTGCACGGGCAAACCATCGCGATAGCGGTGGCGGAGGCGGGCGGGGAGGTGCGCAGCCTGGGCACGATCCCGAACCGGCCCGAGAGCGTGCGCAAGCTTGTGGGGAAGCTGACGGCGAACGGCAGCTGGAAGGCCTGCTACGAGGCCGGACCGACGGGCTACGCGCTGT
>CAZKGO010000202.1:0-4274 GCA_964552235.1 uncultured Spirochaetales bacterium
CGGCTGGCTGCCGCTGCTCGAAGGGCTCGCCACGGCCGCGGCCGCCCTCGCCGTGTTCGCTGCCGTGCGCGCGGGCAGCGGCGGGCGGCTCGGAGCCGGCGACGCGAAGCTCGCCGCCCTGATCGGCCTCGCGCTCGGCTCGCGCGGCTGGCTGGCAGCGATGCTGATCGCCTCGGCCTCCGGCACGATCGTCGCCCTCGCCCTCATCGCCTGCGGCAGGCTGCGGCGCAGCGACCCCCTTCCCTTTGCCCCCTTTCTTGCCGTCGGGGTCGCGGGCGCGCTGGTGCTTGATCCGCTACTGGCGCGTTTGGCGAGTTGACGGCGGCGTGCGCCTACCCTTAAACTCAACTTGGAGGATCGCGCGTGGGAGAGGCCCTCGCACTGCTGCGGCACGGAATGTCCCGGCGCGCCCGCCGCGACGCGCTCACGTTCCTCGCCTTTGTGGCGCCCAACTTTGTCCTGCTCGGCGTCTTTACCTTCTGGCCGGTCCTCTACAGCCTCTACCTGAGCTTCCTCAAGTGGAACATGGTGGCGAAGACCCGTCCGTTCATCGGGCTCGCCAACTACGAGGCGATGCTCTCGGACAAGGTGTTCTGGCTCGTGGTGCGCAACACGTTCGTGCTGGCAGCCGGCACCGTGTTCATCAAGCTGGCGCTGGCCCTGGCCGTGGCCCTGGCCCTGAACCGCAAGATGCGCGCTCGATCGCTGTACAGGGCCGTGATCTTCTCGCCGACCTTTACGACCAGCGTGGCCGTGGCCATGGTGTGGAGCTGGATCCTCGAGCCCAACTACGGGCTGCTGCGCGTGGCCCTGAACGCGGTCGGACTCGCGTCGCCGAACTGGCTCGGCGACGTGAACTGGGCGCTGCCGGCGGTCATGATCGTCGTGATCTGGAGCGGCCTCGGCTACGACATGGTCATCTTCCTCGCCGGCCTGCAGGGGATCCCTGCCGAGCTCTACGAGGCCGCGCGGGTCGACGGCGCGTCGCCGGCGCAGGTGTTCTTCAAGATCACCTTTCCGCTGCTGTCGCCGACGACCTTCTTCCTGATGATCATCTCGGTGATCGGCGCCCTCAAGGCCTTTGACGTCGTGGCGGTGATGACGGGCGGCGGCCCCTTGAACAGCTCGAACGTGTACGTCCTGTACCTGTATCAGAACGCCTTCAAGTGGTTCAAGGCCGGCTACGCGTCGGCGCTCGCGCTCGTTCTGTTCGTCGTGATCCTGCTGATCACGGTGGGCCAGATGCGGCTTTCCAAGAGGTGGGTCCACTACTGATGGGTGCTGTCGTGTCCCGACAACACATCGTCGCGCGGCGGGCGGCCGGGCGCCTCGTGTCTCACGTCGTGCTTATTGCGGCCAGCGTGGCCATCGGGCTACCCTTTGCCTGGATGATCACGACGGCGTTCAAGGGCCCGACCGAGGTCCACATCTTTCCTCCGATCTGGTGGCCCGAGCAGCCGCGCTTCGAGAACTTCGTCGAGGCCTGGCGGATCGCTCCTTTCGGCCGCTTCTATGTCAACAGCATCATCACCGCCGGAGCCGGGGTCGTGCTCGAGGTGCTTATAGCCGCCCTGTCGGCCTACGCCTTTGCCCGGATCCAGTTCCGCTTCCGCGAGCCGCTGTTCCTGCTGATGCTCGCGGCCATGATGATCCCCGGGCAGGTGGCGCTCATCCCCAACTACGTGGTGCTCAAGCACATGGGCTGGATCAACACCTACGCGGGGATCGTCGTGCCGCACGTCTCGAGCGTGTTCGGCGCCTTTCTGCTGCGCCAGGCGATCCTGTCGATGCCGGCGTCGCTGTTCGACGCCGCGGAGATGGACGGGCTCGGGCACGTGCGCACGATGCTGAGCATCGCCCTGCCCCTGGCGCGGCCGGTCGTGGCCACCCTCTCGTTGTACCTCTTCATCTCGAAGTGGAACAGCTATCTCTGGCCCCTGATCGTCACCAACACCGAGAACATGCGCACGCTGCCGGTCGGCCTTGCCATGGTCGAGAAGGCCGAGTACATCATCGGACCCGAGCACCTGATGGCCGCTTCGCTGTTCGTGCTCGTGCCTGTGCTGATCGTGTTCTTCGCCGCCCAGAAGCAGCTCATCGAAGGCATCGCAGCCGGGGCGGTCAAGGGTTGAGCAGGGACCGCGGCGCCGCGGCGCTGCGGTGGAAAAAAACGCATCGAGGAGGTTCTGCCATGAGGTCATTCAGGCTGTCGGTCCTGCTGCTGTCTGCGGCGCTGATCGCGCCCGCGGCCTTTGCGACGCCGCAGAGCGAGGCTGCGGCTGCCGGACCGGTCAAGATCGTGTACTGGCGCTCCGGTACGGGAGCGCAGGCGGAGGCGCAGGAGGAGCTGGTCAAGCGCTTCAACGAGTCGCAGACGCGGGTCATTGCCGAGGCCCAGTTCCAGGGCGCCTACGCCGAGATCCTGCAGAAGCTGATGGCGGGGCTGGCGGCAGGGAGCGTCCCCGACCTCGCGCTGCTCGACTCGCCGTTCGTCGTGCTGTTTGCCAAGGACGGCGCCCTCGTCGAGCTCGACAAGTTCGCCGCCGATCCCAAGACCGGGGTGAACCTCAAGGACTTCGTGCCGGGGTTCATCAACGACGGCTACTACAAGGGCAAGCTCTACGCCCTGCCGTTCCTGCGCAGCACGCCGCTGATGTACTTCAACCGCGACATCTTTGCCGAGGCCGGGCTGCCCGACCGGGTGCCGGACACCTGGGACGACACGGTCGCCTACTCGCGCAAGATCAGCAAGCCCGACCGCTTCGGCGTCGGCTTCACCCTCGGGACCACCACGGCTCACTGGTATCTGCAGGGCGCCATCTACTCCTACGGCGGCGAGGTCTCCGACGCGGACTTCAACCCGCTGCTCGAGAAGCCCGAGGCGGTGGCCGCAGCGCAGCTGTGGCAGGACATGGTCTTCAAGGACAAGATCGCGATCCCCGGCAACGTGAGTCAGGGCGACGCTCAGAACGACCTGCTGAACAGCCGCGTCGCCATGGCGTTCGGTTCGACGGGAAGCATGGCCAACATCTACACCCGCGCCAAGTTCCGCGCCGGCGCCGGCTTCATGCCGGCCAAGGTCAAGCACGCGGTGCCGGTCGGCGGGTCGGTGCTCGGCATGACCAGTACCGACAAGGCGCGGCAGGCCGCCAGCTGGGAGTTCATGAAGTTCATGACCAGCCCGGCGAGCAACGCCCTCATCGTGGTCAAGACCGGCTACCTGCCCTACAGCAAGGGCGCGATGGAGCACCCGGAGACCACCGCCTACTTCCAGAAGTACCCGGAGCGGAGGGTCGCCATGGAGCAGCTGCAGTACGCGCGGCCCCAGGCGAGCGTGATCTCCCTCGGCAAGGGCACCGAGATCCTGCGCCAGGCGGTGGAGAAGCTGCTGATCGGCCAGGTGCCGGCGCCCCAGGTGATGAAGGAAGCAGCGGCTGATCTGCGCAAGGAGTACCAGGAAGCGTTCAAGTAGTGCCGCGGTCTCTATCCCGCGAGCGGGTCGGCGCGGCAGCGCTCGCCGGCCTGCTCCTCGGCCTCGCCGCCTGCGCGACCGCAGGCGGCAGGCCCGCGCACCGGACCCTCGCCGTCGCGCACCGCGGCGGCGCGGGCCTGGCTCCCGAGAATACCCTCGCCGCCTTTCGCGCCGGTCTCGAGCACCGGGCCGACGGCCTCGAGCTCGACGTGCATTTGAGCCGCGACGGAAAGCTGGTGGTGATCCATGACCCGTCGCTCGCCCGCACCACGACCGCGGCGGGCGAGGTGGCCGATTTCACTCTCGAGCAGCTGCGAAGCCTGGACGCCTCGGCACGTCACTTCGGGCCGCCGGTGCCGGCGCAGCGGATCCCCACGCTCGAGGAGGTGCTCGAGCTGGCGCGCGGCCGCGCGAGCGTCCAGGTCGAGATCAAGGTCCGCTCCGACGGCAGCCGCTACCCGGGCATCGAAGCCCTCGTCGTCGACGCCTTGCGGAAGGCGCGAATGGTGCGCGAGGCCGCTGTCCTCTCCTTCGATTTCCCGACGCTGCAGGCGGTCGAGGCGCTGGAGCCGCGCCTGGCCACCTGCGCCCTCATCTCCACCGCCTATCTCAGAAGCGTCGGCAGCCGCGGCCCCGCGGCCGTTGCCGACGAGATCGCCGCCCTCGGTGTGGACGCCGCGGGGGTCGACCGGCGCTGGCTCTCCGAAGCCCTCTACCGCGAGCTGCGGGGCCGCAGGCTCGGAGTCGGGGTGTGGACCGTCGACGACGAGGCCGAGATGCTGCGGTTCATCGAGATGGGCGT
>CAZKGO010000203.1:0-4219 GCA_964552235.1 uncultured Spirochaetales bacterium
AACCCCGTCGGCTGGCGCAGGGTCGACTACATCAAGATCGCGTCGACGGGCTCGGTGCGGGAAGAGCTGCTGGCCGCGATACCGGTGACCTTTCCGGTCCGCGACCACCCGCGCCTGTTCCTCGACGCGGAGGGCCTCGCCGGCCTGCGGCGCAAGATCGACTCGTCGCCATGGGCGGCAGCGGTCTACGCGAAGCTGCGATCGTCGGTCGATGCGCTCGTGGCTCAGCCGCCGGCGATCCCGCGCGCGGGGGGCGGCTTCTACCACGACGCGAAGCAGGCCGAGGAGTACGCGATCACCGAGGAGCACTATCGGCTCTCGCGGGCTGCGCGCGACCTCGCCCTCGTTGGCAGCCTCGAGCGATCGGAGAAGCACCTGAGAGCCGCGGCGGAGATCCTGCTCGGCTATGCGGGCCTGTACCCGACCTACGAGGTGCACGACAAGGAAGGGCGCAAGGCGAAGAAGGCAGTCGGCGGCGGCCGCGCGACGTCGCAGTCGATCAACGAGGCCAAGTGGGTGATCCCCCTGGCCTGGGCCTATGACCTGGCGTGGCCGGCGATGAGCGAGGCTGAGCGCGCCGCCGTGGAGACCTCGGTCTTTCGCGTTGCGGCGGACCTGATCCGCGCCAACAACCACGGCCGCCACAATCACCAGGCGTGGCACAACGCCGGCGTGGGCGTCATCGGGCTCCTGCTCCGCGATGCCTCCTATGTCCGCTACGCGATCCACAACCCCGACAGCGGCTTTCTCTACCAGATGGGGGCGAGCATCAGCGGCGACGGCATGTGGTACGAGGGCTCGCCGCACTATCACTTTTACACGATGGAGCCGCTGCTGTACCTGGCCGAGGCGGCGCGAGCCTCGGGCATCGACCTGTATGCCGAGCCGGCGCTGCGGCGCTTTCTCGCGTGGCCGCTCGACGCGGCCGACAGCGCCGGCGCGCTGCCGCTCCTCAACGACGGCCGGCGGGTCGTGCTGTCGGAAAGCGACCGGGCGCGCTGGCTCGAGATCGCGTACGCGAGGCTGCGGGACGCGCGGCTCGTGCCCCCGCTGCAGGCTTCGGGCCGCGCGTCCTTCGAGGCGCTCGCGTTCGGCGCCGATCCGCTGCCCGATGCGCCCCCGCCCCGTCAGCGCAGCCTGCTGCTCGACGGCGCCCTGGCCGTGCTGCGCTCCGCCGACGGCAGGCTGCAGGCCGTGCTCAGCGGCCTGCCCTTTGCAGGGGGCCACAGCCACCCGGACAAGCTCTCGCTCGTGCTCAGCGATTCGGGGCGGGTGATCGCGCCAGACGCGGGCTCGATCCTGTACCGCGACCCGGCGCACGAGGGCTACTTCAAGCAGACGCTGGCCCACAATACCATGCTGCGTGATCGCGCCTCGCAGCGGCCGGCCGGAAAGCCTGCCGCCGCCGAGGTCGTCGCCGGAGACCTCGTTCAGGTCGGGCGCATGCGCGACGTCGAGGCCTACCCGGGCACGACCCTCGAGCGCACCGTGCTGCTCGCGGACGCGTACGTGCTGGACCTATTCGGCGCGCGATCGAGCGAACCGCACCTCTACGAGTGGGTCCTCCACGGCGCGGGGCGGCTCGAGCAGCCGGCCGGGCTCGCGCCCGCGCGCGGAGGGAGCGGGCTTCGCTTTTCTTGACGGCGTGCGCTCGGGCGCCCTGCCCCGAGGCGCCGTGCTCCCGTGGGAGCCGTTCGCGCTCCACGTGCTGGGCGACCCGTGCGAGCTCACGGTCGGCGATGCGCCCGTGGCCGCCGACCGCGACGACCTGCCGGCTCCGTACCGGCTGGACACGGTGCTGCTCGGCCGCAGGGGCCGCGAGGCCCTCTTTGCCTCGGTGATGGTTCCGCGGGGTGAGCGTGTTTCGGTCCAGCAGATCCCGGGCGGGGTCGTCGTGCGGCGCGGGGCCGCGGAGGACACGATCCTGTACGGCGCGCCGCCGGCCCGTGCCTCACTCGCGCGCCGCGAAGCCGGCAGGCTGACGCGGGTGTTCATCTTCGACGGGTCGCGGCTTTCGCTGCCCGAAGGGGAGGTCGTGGTGCGTTGCGGCGGCAGCGTGGAGATCGAGCTGCTCCCGTCGGAGATCCGGGTGCACAACCACGGCGCCTCGGCCGTGACGGTCGAGCTGCGCGGCTTCACGACCAGGCCGGTTGCGGTCGAGGCGCAGCCGGGCCTCACCGTCATCCGACGGTGAGGCCGTTGCGGTGAGCAGTGGGCGAGCAGCCCACGTGCCGCGAAAAGGCCACGGAAAAGGCGAACTGGTTCGAGTAGCCGAGCATCTCGGCGACTTGGGAGACCGGCATGCTGGTGCGGGCGAGCAGCGACTGGGCCCTCGACATGCGCAGGTGGGTGACCATCTGCATGGGCGAGCGCTTGAAGAAGCGCAGCGAGAGCCGCGTGAGGTGCGACTTCGACAGGGCGGCCCCCGCGGCCAGCTCTTCGACCGTCCAGGGCCGCGCCAGATCGGAGTCGACGTCCTGCCACAGGCGGTCCAGGCGCTCGCGCATCTCCTGGTCCCGACGCGAGCCGAGAAAGCCGATCTCGCGCTCGAGGTAGGCGAGGATCAGCTCGGCGTAGAGGCCGGCCACGGCCCCCGAGTCGCTGCGCTGCGAAAGCGACTCGTAGATGAAGCGGTCCATGGCGTTCTCGAGGTCGCCCACCTTGTGGCCGCGGGAGACGAACATGCCGTGGTACTGCCGCAGCCCGGCCCACGCCGGGCTCGAATCCAGGCGGAAGAACAGGTGCTTCCAGCGGTCGCCGTCGGTCATGTGGACGTGGTCGCTGCGGTGGGCCGGGCAGACCAGCAGGTCGCCCGGCCTCAAGCGGGTCTGGCCCTCTCGAGTCACCAGGAGCCCCCGGCCGGCCACGGTGAACAGCAGCAGGTGGAAGGGCGGGTCGATGCGGCCGATCTCGAAACCGCGGCGCGTCGAGCTGATGCCCGCCAGGAGGATGCCCGCGGCGGCGAGCCTGCGCCCCGGCGCGGTCGTGAGCGGCAGGAACCGCTCGCTCGTGGTCCTGGGAAAGATGCTCTTTTCACAAATCTCGATGGCACGGGCCGACATTCCGTCCCCCCCGCGTGCAGCATACAATCCTCGTAGAATCGCGCCAAGGGCGGCGGCGTCGCTGCCTTGGTTGATGGTTCGATCGAAAATGCACGCAAGGAGGGCTCGCATGCATCACCTGAGGAATCTGGGTGGCCTCGTGCTGGCGCTCGCTCTCGTGGCGACCGCTGCGTTCGCCGGCGGAGCAGAGGAGCCGGCCGCCGCGACCAGGCCGGTCACGATCCGGCTCTGGGATCATTTCCAGCCGCTTACGGCGGCGCACGACGCGATCCTGGAGCAGATCAAGAAGAAGCATACGAACGTGACCGTGGAGCACACGGTGTACAACCCGGCCACGATGCCGCAGTCCTTGCAGCTCGCTTTCAAGAGCGGCCAGCTTCCAGACGTGACGAGCAACGTCACGGGCGTACCGGCCTCGAAGCTCATCGACGAGGGCTGGTACATTCCGATCGACGATTACGTCGACGTGCGCAAGAACAAACTGGTGGCTGACCAGCTCTTCGAAGGCCTGTCAGTCTTCAAAGGCAGAGTCTACACCGTGCCCATCTTCAGCCAGAGGCAATCGGTGGCGACGATCTGGTACAACAAGGACCTACTAAAAGCGGCCGGCATCGATGCGGAAAGGGAGATCGTCACCTATGACGACGTCCTGCGGGCGGCCAAGGCCATGACGAAAGGCGACAACTACGGGATCGTCCTGCAGATCAAGTTCACGGATCGCATGGCGGCCACCGTCGACGACCTCGCCATGGCGGCCGGCTCACCCGGGCCGATCGACTGGCGCACCGGCGACTACCAGTACGCCAGCGAGCCCTACGTCAAGGCGATCGAGTTCCTGCTCAAGTTCAAGGAGCAGGGCTCGATGTTCCCGGCCTCGATCACGCTCGATGCGCGCAACGCCCGGGCGCGCTGGGCAGCAGGCAACATCGGCTTCTTCTTCGACGGCCCGTGGAACACCGGATCGCTCAAGACCGCCTACCCGGATGCGCTGCCGTTCACGGACGTGTCGTGGGTCCCGGTTCCGTCAGCCTCGGTCCCGGGCTACACCTACATGGGTCCTCCGGGCGGTGCCTTCTTCCTGACGAGCCAGAGCAAGAACCCGAAGATCGCGGCGGAGTTCTTCGTTTTCTTCGAGGAGAACGGCGGTGTGCATCAGC
>CAZKGO010000204.1:0-997 GCA_964552235.1 uncultured Spirochaetales bacterium
GGAAGACGCACGACTGGCACGCCGGCCTGATCGAGTCCTTCAAGAAGAAGGACGCCGCGCGGGCCAGGAGCGTCGTGCGCACGTCCCTGCAGGCCTCCGAGGAGGCCCTGATCGCGCTGCAGAAAAAGGAAATGCCATGACCAAGCTGATCTTCAACGGCGTCGTCGTCGACGTCGTCCGGCAGAAGCTCGAGCCCCGGGCCTGGCTGCTCGTCGACGGGGAGCGGATCAGCCGTCTCGGGACCGAGCCGGCGCTGCCCGAGGCTGACGAGCGCTTCGACGCCAGGGGCGGGTGCGTGCTGCCGGGCTTGATCAACGCGCACGTGCATATCCAGAGGCGTCACCTCCACCGCCCCGGCAAGGGGATCTTCCGCCAGGGCGCCGCCGCGATCGAGAACAGCCCCGACACGAGGCGCATCCTGCACGCGGCGAGGAACGGCTGGTACGAGATCACCCACGGAGCGACCACGATCCGCGACTGCTGCTCGAAGAACCGCATCAACAACGAGCTGCGCGACTGCATCCGCGAAGGCCTGGTGGCGGGGCCGCGGGTGGTCTCCTGCGGGTTCGGCATCGCGGGTACCGGAGGCCACGAGACCCACCGCTACACGGGGGCGGTGGAGGCCGACGGGCCCGACGAGGTGCGCAAGGCCGTGCGCATGGAGATCAAGCAGCACGCCGACTTCATCAAGTTCATGGCCAGCGGCGGCCTCGGCGGGCTGCCCGAGCACGAGCACCCCTCCTGGGTCGAGCTCACGCTCGAGGAGCTGCGGGCGGGCGTCGAGGAAGCGCACAACCGCGGCAAGACCTGCACCGTGCACGCCATGGGGACCGCGCCGGTGAGGAACGCGGTGGCCGCCGGCATCGACGGCATCGAGCACGGCACGAACCTCGACGGCGATCTGGTCGCCATGATGAAGGAGCGCGGCGTCTACTACGTGCCGACCATGTCGGGCATCACGACCGTGGCCGAACGCGAGGCCGAGAGCGGCAGCAGG
>CAZKGO010000204.1:1007-4180 GCA_964552235.1 uncultured Spirochaetales bacterium
GAGATGATCCGCGAGCTGGTGGTCTACCCCCAGCGCGAGAGCGTGAAGATGGCCTGCCGCGCCGGGCTCCTGATCGGGGCGGGCACCGACACCCTCGGCGAGCTGGTGCGCGAGCTGGAGATGTTCCGCGAGTGCGGCATGAGCCCGATGGACTGCCTCAGGACCGCGACGATCAACGCGGCGAGGATCCTCAAGCTCGAGTCGGAGGTCGGCTCCCTGGAGGCCGACAAGCTGGCCGACATCCTCATCGTCGAGGGCGATCCGCTCCAGGACCTGTCGCGCCTGCGCTCGATCACGGCGGTCATGAAAGGCGGGGAATGGGTCACGCCCGCATGGCTGTGCAGGATGTGACGCTCGGCTTGCGGCCGCGCCTCTGCGGCTGCGGCGTATGCGCGCGCTCTACGACGTAGGGCCCGAGCATGCCGGCCTGCGGGCCGACGTCTTTCTCGCGCTCATGGCGCCGTCGCTCGCCCGCGGCCGCCTCAAGCGCCTCATCCAGTCGGGCGGGGCGCGGGTCAATGGCCACAGGCTCGCCTCCTCCACGCGGCTGCGAGCCGGCGACTCCCTGGAGGTGAGCTGGCGCGACGACGACGAGCCGACGCCGAGCGCGGCCGGATCGCTCGTGGTCCTGTACGAGGACGACCACCTGCTCGCCATCGACAAGCCGGCTGGCATGGCCGTGCACCCGGTCGGCCGCAAGCAGAGCGGCTCGCTCATCCAGGCGGTGCGTGAGCGCCACGCGGCCGAGATCGCCGCCGCCCTCGCCCGCGGCGACGCCGGCTTCTACCCGGGCCTGGCGCACCGGCTCGACCTCTTTACCAGCGGCGTCGTGCTCGTGGCCAAGGACCGCCCGACGCTGGTGGCGATGCAGCGCGCAGTCGCGGCGGGGACGGTGGGCAAGCGCTACCTCGCGATCGTCGAAGGCGAAGTCGCCGCGCAGCGCGGCACGATCGACGCGCCGATCGGCGCCGCGCTCGGCGGCGCCGTACGGATCCGGCGCGCCGTGCGGCCGGACGGCCTGCCCGCCGTGACCGAATGGGAGGTGCGCGAACGACTACGGGGCCACACCCTGCTGGAGGTGAGGCCGCTCACGGGCCGGCAGCACCAGATCCGCGTGCACCTGGCGTCGATCGGCCACCCGGTGTGGGGCGACCTGATCTACCGCGACGAGCGGCTGTTTCTCCGCTACTCGGCCAACGGCTGCAGGCTCGACGAGACCCTGCCTCCGCGGCAGGCGCTGCACGCCGAGATGGTCCTGTTTCGCCACCCTGCAGGAGGCGAGTTGCTGGAGATCACCGCTCCCGTGCCCCGTGACTTCACGCGCATTCTGGAGAGCCTGCGGTAGACCGCGGCCGCGATCCGGCGTCTGGCGCTGCGCCTCGCCGCCCGCCTGTCCTGGCTGCTGCCTCTACGACGGGCCGTACACCGATATGTGCTTGCCGCTCTTCGAGGAGAACGGGCTCTTCTTCCAGTCTTCCCACCTGTCGATCAGCGCGAGACCCGCCAGTCTGGCCATCAGGTCCAGCTCCGAAGGCCACGCGTACCGAATGGTCACCGGGTACATGCGCACCCCGCTCTCGGTCAGGACCAGGTGCTCGGACGATATCTGCTGGGTCGCGCGATCATGCCTCGAGACCTCGAGGGCGACCTCGTTCGCCCGCACGTCCGTCGCCCTCACCGTCTGGCCATCCGTGAAACGGGCGACATCGGGAACGAACGCCTCTATGAGAAAGCGCCCGTCCACGGCGAGGTGACGGCGGACCTCTCTGAGGCACTCTAGCTGCCGCTCTTGAGTCGTAAGGCCGAAGAAGGTGTTGAAGACCACGAAGATCAGGCTAAATGACCCTTTGACCGGGAGATCGGCGAAGTCGCCTTTCGTCAGCGGTATGTCGCTGCCGCCGGGCTTTGCCTTGAGGCGATCCATCATGGCGTCCGAGGCGTCGATTCCGTGTATGTTCGCGCCGCGGGCTTTCAGGGGCAGGGCGATCCGTCCCGTACCGATCCCGAGCTCGAGGATCAGCCCGCCCTTTGCCAGTTCGTGCAGAAGATCCAGGCACGACTGGTCCGCCGTCGGGTACATCTCGTCGTACACGTCGGCGATTCGCTCGCCGTAGGTATCCGACTGGTGAGTGTCCAAGGCTTCCACCCCCTGACTCTGCGAGCTCGGTGCGCCATGGCGTCAGCAGCGCACCAGAAACCGCCGCGCCGCCCTACGCTTTGCCGTTCAGCAGCTCCTGCCCGACCTCCCACGTGTATCGCAGGAGCTGATCGCGCAGGGACAGAGGCACGTTCTTCGTGGTGTTCTGAATCTCGTAGGTGAAGTCGCCCTCGTATCCGGACTCCTTCAGGGCCTCGACGATCCCGGGCCAGCGGATGTCGCCCCAGTACGGCACCATGTGTTCGTCGTACTTGCCGCGGTTGTCATCGATATGGAGCGCTTTCAGTCGCTTGCCCATCTTGCGGATCGCAGCGGGCTGGTCCTGCTGCGTCAGGTTCGCGTGTCCGGTGTCCCAGCAGATGCCGGCCGCCGGGCTGTCCAGCGCGTCGATGAGCTCGAGCAGCTCGTCGGCGGTGTGAAAGTTGCCGGCGAACATGTTCTCGATGGCGATGCCGATGCCGCACTCGGCGGCAAAGGCAACGTAAGGCCTGAAGTACTCGACGTTCATGCGCAGCACCTGCTCGCGCGTGAGGCCCTGGGCGTCCTTTCCGTGGACGGGATGCACCACAATCCACGGGATGCCCAGCAGGCTCGCGGCTTCGATCGACCGGCGGATGATCCCCTCGCGCCGGGCGATCTCCTCGGCGCTCAGGGCGCTCCGGCCTCCGTAGAAGAAGGCATGCGCCTGCGTGGCGGGCATCTGGTACTTCCGCAGCTGCGCGCGCACGGCCGCAACCCAATCCTTCCAGCCGGGCCCGGCCATCGGCCGATCGCCGGTCGACACGGAGTTGAGGCTGACGTCGACCACGCGGTAACCGGCGGCATGGCAGCGCTCTATGCTGTCGCGCGCGTCGAACGAGTAGTTGTCGTCGCGAAACACCTGGTGGATGTTGGTCGAGGTCGAGAGCCGCATGTCCTTCTCCTTCTGTCGGTCATCCCTTGACGGAACCGACCATAACGCCTTTCACAAAGTAGCGCTGCATGAACGGGTACACCGCGAGAATCGGCAGAATCG
>CAZKGO010000205.1:0-4125 GCA_964552235.1 uncultured Spirochaetales bacterium
GGCCGCGGCCCGATCCTCTACTGGATGAGCCGCGAGCAGCGAGTCCGCGACAACTGGGGGCTCCTCCACGCACGGCAGCTGGCGCTGCGCAGCCGCGCCCCGCTGGTCGTGACCTTCGTCCTGGCCCCCTCCTTTCCCGGGGCGACCTGGCGCGCCTACGCCTTTCTGCTCTCCGGTCTGCGCGAGGTCGAGGCCGCGCTGCGCCGCCTCGGCATCGGCTTCCGGCTGCTCACCGGCGACCCGGGCGCGGCGGTGGCGAAGCTCGCATCCTCGCTGCGCGCCGGCGCGGTGGTGACCGACTTTGATCCCCTGCGCCCCAAACAGGAATGGCAGATCGAGGCTGCGGCCCGCCTCGACGTTCCCCTGCACGAGGTCGACTCGCGCAACGTCGTGCCGTGCCGCTTCGTCTCCGGCCGCCAGGAGTGGGCTGCGCGCACGATGCGGCGCAAGCTGGTGCCGCTGCTGCCGCGTTTTCTCGAGCGGCCGCCGCGGCTCGGGCCGCACCCGGTACCCTGGAGCGAAGGCAGCGCTGCCGACTGGGACGCAGCCGCCGCTGCTCTCGCGGTCGACCGGGCGGTGACGCCGCCGGCCGGCGTCGAGGCGGGCGAGGAGGCGGCGGCGCGGGCGCTGCGCGATTTCGTGACCGGGCGCCTGGGCCGCTACGCGGCCGAGCGCAACGACCCGAACGCCCGGGCGGTGTCGGGGCTGTCGCCGTGGCTGCACTTTGGCCAGCTCTCGTCGCTGCGCGCAGCCTGCGCCGTGCTCGACGCCGACGCGCCGGCCGAGGCCAAGGAGGCGTTCCTCGAGGAGCTGCTCACCAGGCGCGAGCTGGCCGACAACTTCTGCCTGCACAATCCGGACTACGACCGGCTGGAGGGGTGCCCCGCCTGGGCGCTCAGGAGCCTGGCAGCCCACGCCCGCGACCGCAGGGAGGCGCTCTACGGCGAGGAGGATCTGGAGCGGAGCCGGACGCACGACCCGCTGTGGAACGCCGCGCAGCTGGAAATGGTGCGCACCGGCCGGATGCACGGCTACATGCGCATGTACTGGGCCAAGAAGATCCTGGAGTGGACTCCCTCGCCCGCCGAAGCGGTGCGGATCGCCGTGGCGCTCAACGACCGCTACGAGCTCGACGGCCGCGACCCCAACGGCTACGCCGGGGTCCTCTGGGCGATCGGCGGGCTGCACGATCGACCGTGGTTCGAGCGGCCGGTCTTTGGCCAGATCCGGTACATGAGCGCCTCGGGCTGCCGCTCGAAGTTCGACGTGGACCAGTACGTGGCCCGCGTCGTGGAGGCCGGGCAGGATCCGCCCGCGCCCTCGAAGCCGCAGCGGCGCGGCAGGCGTGGGGATTCTGGTTGACATAATGATGCGAGACTATTATGTTTTTATGTGTGAGAACGACGGTCGACATCGCCGACGACGTGCTGATTGAGCTGAAGCGGCTGGCTGCCGAATCCAGGAGGCCGCTGCGGCAGATCATGGAAGATGCGCTGCGCGCCGAGCTTGCGCGGCGGCGCCAGCCCGGCGGCGAGCGGCCACCCGAGAGCGTGATCACCTTTCGCGGCCGCGGCGTTCGCGCGGGCGTCGACCTCGACAGCACGGCGGATCTGCTCGACCTGATGGGCGGCGGGCGGTGATCCTGCTCGACGTGAACGTGCTCGTATACGCCCACCGCGAAGACGCCGAGCGTCACGCCGAGATGCGCGCGTGGCTGGAGGCGCTGTGGGCGGGGCGGCAGACCTACGGGATTGCCGATCTCGTTCTCGGCGGATGCCTGCGGGTGCTGACGCACCCGAGGGTCTTCGATCCGCCGACGCCGCTGGCCACGGCGATCTCGTTCGTGCGGCAGGTGCGCGGCCACTGCAACTGCGTCGTCGTGGCGCCTGGCGCGAGGCACTGGGAGATCTTCTGCGACCTCTGCGCTGCGGCGCAGGCTCGCGGCAACCTGGTCCATGACGCCTTTCTGGCCGCACTCGCGATCGAAAGCGGCAGCGAGTGGATCACGACCGATCGCGATTTCGCGCGCTTCCCCGGCCTGCGGTGGCGCCACCCGCTGGAGCCCTGAGACCTCGGTCGCGATCGCCCCTTGCACGGCCGCGCCATTTGTGTCCTTCTGTCTGCCGGTGAAGCTCCTGCGATCGCTGCACAGGGCGCTCGCGTCGGCCGGCCTGGCCGTCGGCCTGCTGCTGCTTCTGGCCGCAGTGGCGGTCGTGGCCACGGTCGCGCCCCGGGGGTCCGCGCTGATCGCAGCGAGCGGCCTGGACCGGTTCCCGCGCTCGGCCCTGTTCCTCGTTCCCGCGGCCCTCCTCTTTGTCAACGCCGCGGTCTGCGCTGCGGGCCGCTTCGCGCGGCGCCGGCGCTCCGCCGCTCCGCCGCGCTTCGGACCCGACCTGGTCCACCTGGGCGTGCTCCTGCTCATCGCAGCCGGCATCCTCACGGCCGCGGCCAGGCGCGAAGGCTCTCTCACTCTCGCCGAGGGCGACCGGGCGCTGCTCGCCGGCGAGTACCTGCTGACGCTGCGCTCCTGCCGCCTCGACAGCTACCCTGATGGCCGGCCCCGCGACTGGGTCTCCACTGTGGACGTCAGCCGCGGCGGCGCGCCCGTGGCGAGCGGCTTCGCCATCGAGGTGAACCGCCCGCTGCGCGTCGGCCGCCTGCGGGTGCTGCAGGCCGGCTACGGCCGGCAGGCGCGGGTCACTGCGGCCGGCGCAGCCGGAGGCGGGCGCGAGATCAGGGAGGTCGACGTGACCGTGCTCCGGGTCGTCGAGGACCCGGGCCTCCTGCCCGCCAAGGCGGCGCTCGCGCTCATCGCCGTGGGGCTCACCCTCACCGCGGTCCGGAAGACGAAGGACAGGCAGCCGTGATCGCCGTCGCTTCGTTCGTCGCCCTGGTTCTGGCCGCTGCCTTCCAGGCGGCCTTCGTCCTGGCCTCGAGGGGCGGTCGCGACCCGGCCTCGCGCTGGCTGCTTCCGGCTGCGGGGCTCCTGGCGCTGGGCGCGATCGTCGAGCGCAGCGTCCTGATCGGCTCCGTGGCCGTGACCGGCACGTTCGAGTCGCTGGTGCTCTTTGCCGGGCTCGTCGCGCTGGCGCTGTTCGGCTACACCGTTCGCGGGAGCCTGCCGCCCCCGGCGGCGTTCGGCGGGACGCTGTTGGCCGCCACCCTGCTGGCGGTGGCCTCGTCGCCGATCGCGCCCCGGGACCTGCTGCCGCCGATCCCCGCGCTGCAGTCCCACTGGCTGCTGCTGCACGTGACCTTCGCCTTTGTCGGGGAGGCGTTCTTCGCCGTGGCCGCAGTCTCGGCGATCTGCAGCCTGGCGGCGCGGGACGAGGAGAAGCGCCGCAAGGCGGAGGGCGTCACGAACAACGCCATCGCCGTCGGATACCCGCTGTTCACGGCCGGCGCCCTCGTGTTCGGCGCGATCTGGGCTCAGGCTGCCTGGGGCGCCTGGTGGAGCTGGGACCCCAAGGAGACCTGGGCGCTCATCACCTGGCTCACCTACACGGCCTACCTGCACGGGCGCCGGGTGCCCGCAGTGCGCGGGAGAGCCTCGGCGATCCTTGCGATCGTGGGCTTCGCTATGGCGCTCTTCACCTTTCTCGGAGTCAACTACCTGCTGCCCGGCCTGCACAGCTACCGGTGAGGCGCCGCGGCCTCACGGGCCGCCGTCCGGGAATCTCCGCAGCACGCCGGAAACCAGCTCGGCGATCGCAGGGTCGATCTCGGCCGAAGCCGCCCTGAACTTTTCGCCGACCAGTGCCTTGTCGAAGAGCCCGTCCTGCACCAGGATCGGCGTCATCGGCTTGCCGACGGTCTTTTCGCCGTCGTCGATCCTGTTGTGGGAGAAGCCCTGGCCGCGGATCCACGTGAGGGCCCGCTCGCGACCCTGGGTGTCGTAGCAGAGCTGAAAGCCGTAGATCTCCCCGCCTTCGTACCAGACGATCAGGTCGAAGTACTCGTCCTCGAACCAGCGTCTGTAGCGCTCGTCCGGGTCCTGGCGCACGTTGCGCAGCTCTCGCAGCAAGGCAAGCCCCCTAGACGCAGTCTATCACTCCGCGCAGCGGCCGCCCGGCAGCGGCCGCCCGGCAGCGGGCGCCCCTTTGACAAAGGGGCGTCTGTGCGGGC
>CAZKGO010000206.1:0-4101 GCA_964552235.1 uncultured Spirochaetales bacterium
CCGCCGCCGAGGCAGCCGCGGCCCGGGCTCGGGCCAGCCTGGCGAGCAGGTCCTTGCGCCACGCCACCTCAGCCGCCTGCTCGGCGGCCTGGCGCCGCGCGTCGTAGAGCCTGAAGCCGGCGTCGGCGATGCGGCGCACCACCCTCTCGACGGCCGGGTCGTTTCGCCCGAGCAGGCGCATCGCCTCGCGGTAGCGGTCGATCGAGGCCTGCATCTCGCCGCGCTCGAAGCTGCGGTCGCCCTGGCCGATCAGCTCGGCGGCGCGCGCCGCCTCGTTCCTGCGCGCCAGCTCCTCGATGTCGCGCAGCCGCTCGTAGGCGCCCTGCACCTCGGGGATCTCGCGCAGGGCCGACTCGTAGAGCGTGCGGGCCGCGGGCACGTCGCCTTGGGCGTAGCGCCGGTTGCCCCGCTCGACGAGAGCCGCCGCTCGGGCGATGGCTTCGGCCGAAGCGACGAGGGGGGTCATGTCTGTCTTGGGCGCTCGGCGCTCCTGGATCAAGCGCTCGAGAGAGTCGGCGATGAACAGCTCGACCGTACGGCGGCGCTGCACCGCAGGGAGCGCGGCCACCTGCGGCTGGTCGAGCAGCCGTCTGAGCCCGGCCAGCGACTCGAGGGCCTGGTCGTAGCGCTCAGCAGCGAGATCGCGGTTGACCTTGTCGTAAAAGGAGAGGATCTGGTCGAGAGCGAGGCGCTCCTGATCCTGCTGGGCGCTGATGCGCGCGAGGTCGGCGGCGATGCGCGCCTTGTCTGCGGCCAGCTCCTGCTCCCGCGCGCGGGCGCTGGCCGCCGCCTCCTGCTGCCTGCGCGTGAGTTCGGCCTCGAGAGCGCGGCGCTCCGACTGCACGGAGGCGAGCGTCGCCTGGTACTGGGCGGTGATCGCGTTGATGGCTGTCTCGCGCGCGGCCAGCTGCTCCTGCATCTCGGCTCTGAAACGTGCCATCGCGTCGTCATACTCGGCCCGCTTCCGGTCCTCGTAGGCCTTGAGGCGCCGCTCCAGGTCCGCCCCCCCCACTCCGGCTGCCATCAGCCGCCGCCGCTCGGCCTCGAGCTCGGCGGCGAACTCCGCCCGCAGCTGCTGCTCGCGGGAGGTGACCTGCGCCGCGCTCTCCTGCGCCAGGCGCTCCTGCTCCCGGCGCGCCTCCTCGAGGCGTTGCTGGGCCGCGAGGATCTCGCTGTCCTTGGCAGCGAGCCGCTGCTCGCTCTCCTTGCGGATCGCCTCGACCAGCTTGCCCTCGGCTCCGCCGACGGCCGCGGTCTCGACCACGAGCGCGGTCTCCTGGCGGTTGAGCACGAGGTACAGCAGCGCCGACCCGCCGACGATGCCGAGCAGGGCGCCCAGGTTGACCAGAAGGGGCAGCAGGGTGCCGCGGCGCTGCGGCTTGACCGCGAAGCGGTCAGGGCGCACCTTGATGCGCCGCGACGCCAGGATCTGGTCGATGCGGCCGAGGATCTCGGCGCGCTCGGCGGGATCAACCTTCTCCAGGCTGGTGTCGCTCCAGAGCGTCGAGTCGACGTTGAGATTCTTCTTGAGCTCGAGCGCCTTCTGTATCAGTCCACCCAAGGTTTGCCTGCCCTTTCGTGGCGGGGCCGCCCGCGGCCCCCGCAGCCTCGGTGTTTAGCCTCCGGGGTCCGGGACCGATGCTTGGAATAGCCGTCGCGCGGGGCCGTGTCCGGACGCGGACCAGGCCGGGCGGGGCGCGGTTCTCCCGTCACTAGTATCGACAGGCGGGGGACTGCCGTGGAGTGAGCTTTCACCATGAGCGTGCGGTCCAAGATCGTGCTCGTCTGCATCCCTCTCATCATCGCGCCGCTCCTGCTCACGGCCGTGGCCGCCTCGCTTTCGGCCCGCAACGGCATCACGGCCGTCGCGACCTCGTTCCTGCGGTTCAAGAGCGAGGAGCTCGCCAACTACGCCAACAGCCAGTGGCGGCTGCTGCTCGACAACAACCTCGCGGCGAACCCCGACTTCGTCTCCGTGGCCAAGTCGGCCGTCGCCTCGTTTGCCCGCTCGCTCGTTCGCAGCGACACCGAGCTGATCGCCGCCGCCGACCGCGACGGCGCCCTCGTGATGGCCAGCCGCGACGTCGAGCTCTCCGAAGGCGAGCGGGAGGCGCTGGCGGCGATCGCCTCCTCAGGCGGCTCCGGGTGGCAGCAGGTGCGCATCGGCGGAGTCGAGCGCGTCGCGCAGCTGGCTCCCTTCGAGCCCTTCGGATGGACGGTCATCGTCAGCGAGACGCGCGCCACCTTTTACCGCAGCGTCAACCAGATCCTGCAGCAGACCGCGGCGATCCTGGGCGCCGCCTTGGCGATCGCCCTCACCCTGCTGCTCGTCTTCGCCACCTACCTCACCCGGCCGCTGCGCGAAGTGGCCGACGCGATGGCCGAGATCATCACCTCGGGCGACCTGGCGCGGCGCGTCGAGGTCCTCTACAACGACGAGACCGGCCGCCTCGGCCACACCTTCAACCTGATGGCGCGGGAGCTCGACCGGGCCTACGACGAGATCAAGGGCTTTGCCCTCAAGGCGGTGGTCGCTCAGAACCGCGAGCAGAAGATCCGCAACATCTTCCAGAAGTACGTGCCCGCCGACGTGATCGACCAGTTCTTTGCCGACCCGGAGGCGGCCCTGGTGGGCGAGGACCGGGTGCTGGCGGTGCTGTTCTCCGACATCCGCAGCTTCACGTCGATCTCCGAGAAGATGATGCCCAACGAGGTGGTCGAGTCGCTGAACCGCTACTTCGACATCATGGTCAACATCATCATGAACCACCGGGGCATCGTGGACAAGTACATCGGCGACGCGATCATGGCCTTCTACGGCGCGCCTGTGAAGCACCGCGACGAGGCGGAGCAGTCGGTGGTTTCGGCCCTGGAGATGGTGGAGGCGCTGGGGGACTTCAACGCCTGGCAGCGGGAGCGCGGGAGGCCCGACTTCCGCATCGGAGTCGGCATCAACTACGGCGTGGTGACGGTGGGCAACATCGGCAGCGATCGCAAGATGGACTACACGGTCATCGGCGACATGGTCAACCTCGCCTCGCGGCTTGAGAGCCTGACCAAGCAGTACGGCGCGCCGATCGTGGTGTCGGAGTCGGTGCAGCGCTACGTCGAAAAGACGGTGCGCTGCCGCCTGCTCGACCGCGTGATCGTCAAGGGCAAGACCCAGGGGGCGGGCATCTACACCCCGGGGCGCAACCTCAACGGCGACGAGGAAGCCGCCTGGGACCTGCACGAGGACGGCACGCGGCTGTACTACGACCGCTCGTTTGCCGAGGCGGCCGTGCGCTTTCGCGAGGTGCAGCGGCTGCTTCCCAACGACGTGAGCTCGCGGCGGTACCTCGAGCGCTGCGAGCGCTACATCAAGTCCCCTCCGGACGAAAGCTGGAAGGGCCTCATCGAGATCACGGAGAAGTGACGAAGGCTGCGGCCCGCGGCCCGGACCGCTACCGCAGGTACTCGCGCGAGGCGAAGATCTCCTCGAGGCAGCCGTCGAGCCATCCGGTCTCGTGGGCCACGTCCAGCGACGTGTAGCGCGTGCGGATCATGTTGGCCGCAGCAAACGTGTCCCGGACCCGCTCGCGGGTGAGCCCCACCTGCTCGGGCCGCGTCGGCACGCCGGCCTGCGCGAACATCCGCGCGAGATCCTTGTAGGGCAGCAGCTGGCCGCGAATCGCCAAGCGCATCGGCTCCCAGCACTCGCGCAGGCGCTCGAGCCGGACGGCCAGCTCCTCGGGCGGCACCCACTTCTTGCGGCAGGCCGCCAGCACGTCGCCCAGGATCGGCGAGCCCGCGAAGCGGCTGCGCGCCTCGGCCTCGCGCTGCTCCCAGCTCACCCACTCCCGGCAGCGGCGCCCGATGTCCAGCGACCGTATGTCGCGGGCAAACAGCTGCTCCATGAGCGCGGTGGCCGCCAGGGTCCCGATGGCCACCTTGAAGCCGTGCGAGACCGACACGCCGTCGACCTGCAGGTGCTCCATCTCCCACACGTGGCTGAACAGGTGCTCGGTTCCCGACGCGGGTCGGGAGCTGCGCATCGCCTGCATCGCGAAGCCGTTCATCGACAGCCCCTCGAACAGGTCCTCGAAGGCGCCGGGGTCGCCC
>CAZKGO010000207.1:0-4011 GCA_964552235.1 uncultured Spirochaetales bacterium
TGGCGGTCGCCGGGCGCGCGGTCGAGCCGCGACCGGCCGCGCGCGGCCGGCTCGTCGTCGTGATCGACGACGTCGGCAACAATCTCGACGATCTCGAGCCCTTCCTCGAAATTCCCGGTCCCCTCACCTTTGCGGTCCTGCCCGGGCTGCCTTACAGCCGCGAGGCCGCGCGCCGCGCGCAGCAGGCGGGAAAGTACGTGATCGTGCACATGCCCATGGAGGCGATCGGCGGCCAGAACCCGGGACCCGGCGCGATCTTCGTGGCGGATGACGACGCGACCGTTCGCGATCGCGTGGAGCGCGCCCTCGAAAACGTGCCCAACGCCCGCGGCATGAACAACCACATGGGCTCGCGGGCCATCGCCGATCGCCGGGTGATGGCCGCCGTGATGGAAACGCTGGCTGCGCGCGGGCTGTTCTTTCTCGACAGCCGCACGACCGCGGACAGCGTCGCGCGCGAGGCTGCCGCCGAGCGGGGCGTGCCGTTCCTCGAGCGCTCGGTGTTTCTCGACAACGTGGCCGAGGCGGGCGACGTGGAGGCGCGTTTCGCCGAGGCTGTGGCCATGGCGCTGGACAAGGGCTCCGCGATCCTGATCGGCCACGTGCAGAACGACGCCACCCGCGAGGTGCTCAAGCGGTTGCTGCCGTCCCTGCCGGCCAGGGGGATCGCGCAGGCGACCCCCGAGGAGGTGCTACCCTAGAGCCGCGCCTCGCGGCTCGCCCAAGCCCAGGACTCCGGCGGCGCCCCCGGCCTTCCTCAACCACTGCGATTCCCCGTATATTCTCTGCGATCCCGCCCGGCCGCCGGGCCGGGGCGGACAGCAGGCAGGGCGCCACAGATGAAGGTCCTCGGCATCGAAACATCCTGCGACGAGTGCTCGGCCGCCGTCGTTGAGGACGGCAGGCGGATCCTGAGCAACGTCGTGGCCACGCAGATCGAGATCCACAAGCCGTACTACGGGGTGGTGCCCGAGATCGCCTCGCGCAAGCACCTGGAGTGGATCGACCCCGTGCTCGACGAGGCGCTCGCAGGGGCGGGGGTCACCCTCGGCGACATCGACCTGATCGCGGCCACCTACAGGCCGGGCCTCGTCGGGAGCCTGCTCGTCGGGCTGTGCTACGCCAAAGCGCTGGCTCTCGCCACCGGCAAGCCCTTTGTCGGCGTCGATCACATCCAGGCCCACCTCTACGCCCCCCATCTCGCCGAGGAGATCGAGTACCCGTACATCGGCCTGATCGTTTCCGGCGGGCACACGATGATCGCGCTGGTGCGCGGCTACGATCGCTTCGAGATCCTCGGTACCACCATCGACGACGCCTGCGGCGAGGCCCTCGACAAGATCGCCAAGCACTACGACCTCGGCTACCCTGGAGGCGTTGCCATCGACAGGCTCGCGAAGAGCGGGAATGCCGCGGCCTTCAACTTTCCCAGGCCGTCGCTGCACAAGGGCGATCACCGCTACGACGTGTCCTACAGCGGCCTCAAGACCGCGGCGGCCAACCAGCTCGATCAGTTCTGGGACCGGCGTCTGCCCAAGAGCAAGGAGAACATCGCGGCCGCGTTCCAGAAGGCGGCCATCGACATCATCGTCGACCGCACGCTGCTCGCGGTCGAGGACACGGGCCTGCGCACCGTGGTCGCCGGAGGGGGCGTGTCTGCCAACAGCTACCTGCGTGCCCGCCTCGGCGCGGAGCCCGGTCTGCGCGCGGTGTTTCCGCCGATGAAGCTCTGCACCGACAACGGCGCCATGATCGCGGGGCTCGCCTGGCACTACCACGCCGCCGGTCGCGACTCGGCCTTGGACCTCAACGCGCAGGCGCGCGTGCCCGGCTTCCGCAAGATCTACCCCTGACGGGGGCGTGACGAGACCCGCGAGCCGGCCGCCGCCCGCCGCGCTTTTCCCCGCCTCCGATTCCGGCTATAACACGTCGAGCGCGGGTGCCCCGGGGCCCTCGCTCCCGGGGGTGTCGTGGCTGTCCTTTTGCTCGTCTTCGGCGTGCTCGCCGGATCGACGTCGGTGATCTTCAACAAGCTTTCCGGCGAGCACCCTCTGCTGCTCGCCGGCTGGAGGCAGCTCATCGCCGCCGTCGTGCTGCTGCCGCTGGCCCTCCGCGACTGGAGGGCAGGCGGCTTCGCGTTCGCTGCGACGCTGCGCCGCGCCGCGGTTCCCGGCCTCGTGCTTGCGCTCCACTTTGCCACGTGGATCAGCGGCAGCCGCCGGACCCTGGCTGCCAACGCAGCGCTCATCGTGAATCTCGTGCCGGTCGTGATGCCGTTTCTGCTCGCCGCCGCGGTCGGCGAGCGCGTCAACCGCGGCGAAGTCGGCGGCTCGCTGCTGGCTCTCGCCGGCGTTGCCCTCCTGGCCGTCTTCGACTTCCGGCTCGGCGTCGCCACGTGGCAGGGCGACCTGCTGTGCCTGGCTTCGATGCTGACCTACGCCGTCTACCTCGTGCTCGCCCGGCGCAACCGCGAGGCGGTGGGTCTCTGGGCCTATGTCGTGCCGGTGTACGCGATCGGGGGCATCGCGTGCCTCGTCTTCGCCCTGCCGTGGATCTCGCCGTTCAAGGCCTACAGCGGGCGCGAGGCGTTCTACATCCTCGGCCTCGCCCTCGTTCCCACCGTGATCGGCCACACCGTGCTCAACGCATCCATGCGGCGGCTGCGGGGCCAGGTGGTGTCCGTCGTGGCGATGGCGGAGTTCGTGTTCTCGGGGGTGATGGCCTTCGTTCTCCTCGGCGAGGTCCCGTCGCGGATGTTCTACCCGGCCGCCGCCCTGGCCGTTGCCGGAGCCGTGGTCGTGATCCTCGCCGGCGGTACCCGCGCGACCGCGGCCGATCCGGCGTGCGGCGGCGCCCGTCCGCCGCGCGGAGCCTGAGCGCTCGTCATGGTGCAGTTCCTCGTCAAGATCGCCGTCACGGTCGCGGTGGTGCTGGCGCTCGCCGAAGTCTCGCGGCGCGCGAGCCCGACCCTCGCCGGCATCCTCTCAGGCCTGCCGCTCGGCGCAGGCCTCACGATCTACTTTGTCGCGGCGGAGCAGGGCACCGCGTTCGCGGTGGCGGCGGTGCCGTGGGGCATCCTCGGCCTCTCGTCGTCGATCGTGTTCTCCCTCGTCTACCTGCTGGCCGGCCGCATCGGCGGACGCGGCGGCTGGCCCGACAGGCGGCCCTGGGGCCGCCTCGCATCGGTTCTCGCCTCCACCCTGGCGGCGCTGGCCGCCTTTTTTGCCACGGCTGCGGTCTTCCGCACGCTCTCCGTGACTCTCGGCTTCAGCCTCGCCGTGACGCTGCCGGTGATCGCCGCCAACATCATCGTCCTGCGCCGGCTCGGCTGCGGCGACCGCGCGGGCGCACGCCCGCGTTTCAGCTACCGCTCGCTGCTGTTCCGGGCTGCGGTGGCGGGCGCGCTGGTCAGCGCGGCCACCGGAGCTGCGGCCGCGGTGGGCAGGGAGTGGACGGGGCTGTTCAGCGGCTTCCCCATGATGCTCATGCCGCTCTACGTCGTGCTCCACTTCGAAGAAGGCGATCGCCTCTATCCCGGCATCATCGCCGGCTTCGCCTGGAGCATCACGAACCTGGTGCTCTTCTACCTGTCGGTGCTGCTCTTCATGCCTGCCCTCGGGCTCGGCCTGAGCTTTGTCGCGATCTACCTGCTGTCGGGCCTCTACCTGTGGGGGCTCAACGCCTTGAAGCGGAGGTTCGCTCTGTAGGTGCCGGCGGCCCGAGTCGGCGCCTCGTCGCCGGCGTGGCCGGCCCGCTGCAGCCACCCCGTGGCGCGGGCGAGCAGTCCCGTGTATCGCACGTAGTCGGGCCACGAGACGTCGGGCGGCACTCCATGATCGCACGAAGGGATGCCGCCGCCGTCTCTGATCACGGGCTCGAGCCGTCCAAGCTCCTCCTCGATCGCGCGCCCGCCTTTTGCCATCGCCCGCTTGTCCACTCCGCCCCTGAACGCCATCGCGCGCCCGAAGCGCCGGCGCAGGGCGGGCAGGTCGTTGCCCGCAGCCGCCTCCA
>CAZKGO010000208.1:0-3886 GCA_964552235.1 uncultured Spirochaetales bacterium
CGATTGGGAGGGATTTTCGTGTCGCAATTCACCCACAAAACAAATTTGTACCCGGCCGCACCTGCAACGTTGACAGCCGCGGACACCTCCCCTATCATCCAACCGCTTTCGCCGAGCACGGCGCGCGCAGGAGACAGAGTTGAAGCTCAATGCCACCGCCCTTCACGACGCCGCCAACGTCGTGCGGACCCTCACCGTCGACGCCATCGAGCGCGCTAAGTCAGGGCACCCCGGCGTGTGCCTCGGCGCTGCGGAGCTGGGCGTCCTGCTCTACGGCTACATCCTGAAGCACTGTCCTGACGATCCCGAGTGGCCCGATCGAGACCGGTTCGTGCTGTCGGCGGGCCACGGGTCGATGCTCCTGTACTCGCTTCTCCACCTTTCAGGCTACGACCTGTCGCTGGATGACATCCGGGCGTTCCGCAGCCTCGGCTCCCGCACTCCCGGCCACCCGGAGCACGGACTCACGCCGGGCGTCGAAACGACGACGGGACCGCTCGGCCAGGGGCTGGCCAATGCCGTGGGGATGGCAATCGCCGAGCGCATGCTGGCGTCGGCGTTCAACCGGCCGGGGCATCTGATCGTGGACCACTTCACGTACGCTCTCGCCGGCGACGGTGACCTGATGGAAGGCGTGGCCTCCGAGGCGGCCTCGGTTGCCGGTCATCTCGGTCTCGGCAAGCTGATCGTGTTCTACGACTCCAACGACGTGACGATCGACGGGCCCACCGGCATCACGTTCAGCGAGGACGTCGGCCTCAGGTTCAAGGCCTACGGATGGCATGTCGAAGGCTGCAGCCTCTACGACGCCGACCGCCTCGTCGAGCTGATCGCTGCCGCAAAAGCTGCGACCGACCGGCCTTCGCTTCTGGTGCTCAAGTCCGTCATCGGCAAGGGCTGGCCGTCGTTCGCAGGCAAGAGCGCGGCGCACGGGACCGCCTTCTCGGCCGAGGAGGCGCGGACTGTGAAGCGCGCCATCGGCGTCCCCGAGGATCAGGCCTTCCACGTGCCCGAATCCGTGCGCCTGTTCTTCGAGGAGCGGCGTGAGCAAGGTCGAAGGCTGCGGGCCCAGTGGCAGGACCGCTTCGCCGCCTGGCAGCGCGCCCATCCCGAGCTGCATGAGCTGTGGCTGCAGTTCTTCGGCGCGGCCGCGCGGCTGCCCGGCGAGGCGCCGCCCTACTCGGCCGGCCGGCCGGTGCCGACCCGCGTCGCCGGCGGCATCGCCCTCGACGCGATCATGCAGGCGAACCCCAACCTCGTGGCCGGCTGCGCCGACCTGACCGTGCCGTGCTTCGGCAGGGTCCCCGCTGCCAAGGTGTTCGACCGCGACCACCCCGACGGCAGGTACATCAACTTCGGCGTGCGCGAGCACGCGATGGGCTCGATCAGCAACGGCATCGCGCTGCACGGCGGTCTCCGTGTCTGCTGCGCGACCTTTCTCGCCTTTTCCGACTACATGCGGCCGGCGATCAGGATGGCGGCGCTGATGAAGCTGCCCGTGACCTTTGTCCTGACTCACGACACGGTCAGGATCGGCGCCGACGGACCAACCCACCAGCCGATCGAGCACCTGGCTGCGCTGCGGGCGATCCCGCGGTTGAGCGTGCTGCGGCCGGCGGACGCTGAGGAGACCTGGGTCGCCTGGGAGATGGCGCTCGAAAACGTGAGCGGGCCGACGGCGCTCGTGCTCACGCGCGAGGACGTGCCGGTCGTTGCGAAGCAGGACGGCGACTGGAAGCGGACGATCCGCCGCGGCGCGTATGTGGTGCGCGACGGCGGTCCCGCGCCGCGGCTCGTCGTGGCTGCGAGCGGCTCCGACGTGGCGACGGTCTGCCAGGCTGCTGACAAGGCCGGCGACTCGGCGATCCGCGTGGTCTCGATCATCTGCCGCGAGCTGTTCCTCAAGCAGGACTGCGGATTCCGCGAGTCGGTCCTGCCGCCTTCGGTGCCTCTCATGGTGGTCGAGGCCGGCGCAACGCAGGGGTGGCACAGGCTGTTCGCGCCCGACGCGGAGGTGATCGGCATCGACGAGTTCGGCCTTTCGGGAGCCGGCGAGGCGGTCTATCAGCGGCTGGGGCTGGGCCCCGATGCGCTGGCCGATCGCATCAAGCAGCTCGCGTCGAGCCCGAGAGGCCGGCAGCGAACGGCAGCGGTTGCCGAGGGGAGTCGCCATGAAAGCTCACTTTTTCGTTAACCTCAAGCGTTTCGACGTGCCCGCCAGGCTCGGCGGCGTCTGCCCGTCGGAAGATCCCGCAGCATGGATCGAGTCGGTGATGTCGGAGACCCTGTCGCGCGGTCTCGGCGACCGGCAGGACATGCTGCTCGTCTACCTGCTGCCGGAGGCGCTGCTGCTGCCCGCGCGGGCGCGGCTGAGCGCCGCGGGCGAGCAGCGGTCGCTGGCGATCGGATGCCAGGGCGTGTTTCGCGAAGACGTCAAGCCGGGCGGCAACTTCGGCGCGTTCACGACGAACCGCCCCGCCGCCGCTGCGGTCAACCTCGGGTGCCGCTGGGCGATCATCGGGCACAGCGAGGAGAGGCGCGACAAGCTGGGGGTGATCGGCGCCTACTCTCCGGGCGCCGAGAACTCCCCCGACGCCCATGCGGCGGTGAACCGCCTGGTGAACGCCGAGGTGCTGCGCGCCCTCGAAGCGGGCCTCGACGCGCTGGTGTGCGTGGGCGAGACCGCGGAGCAGAAAGAGAACGCCGAAGCCGTGCTCGAGGAGCAGGTCCGCCTCTGCCTGGCGGGAGTCGCGCCATTCCTCGACAGCCGCTCGATCGTGATCGGCTACGAGCCGATCTGGGCGATCGGGCCGGGCAAGACGCCTCCGGGCCCGGACTACATCGGCAAGGTATCGGCGCACGTCAGGCGATCGTGTCGCTCCGTCCTCGGACGCGAGATCCCCGTCGTCTACGGCGGAGGGCTCAAGGAGGAGAACGCCGCGGCCATCGCGGGAGTACCCACGATCGACGGCGGGCTGATCGCGCTCACGCGCTTCGTGGCGCCCATCGGCTTCAGCGTCGCGGGGCTGGCGGCAATCATCGACAGGTACCGCGGGGCTGCGCGATAGCGCGCGGCAGTCGGCCCTATCTTGGGACGAGCGGGTTTTGGGTCTTCAATCGCGGATACCGGGAGAAGTTGCGATCCGCTGTCCACAGGACGCTGACGCCGTTGTACAGACAGACAGCGGCGACCCGGGCGTCGTGGATCATCCCTCCGACCGGTTGGCCCTGTTCCAGCACCTGTCGCAGCGCATCCAGGTATCCCGGCCCTTCGCACAGAGCCACGCATCCCCGCAATTCCAGCCACACCGACACGGCTCGCAACGCCGTCGCGAGCGGCGTGGCCGGCGAGTAGATGCGCGGGTGGGTGACGATCGCGACGAACTCGTGGACGCAGGGCCAGGGGATTCCCCAACGCGCCCCCTCCTCCGAGAGCCCCCTCATGGTTTCGAGGGCGGTCCGGTGCCACTCGCTGTCGCGGCGGTGCGCGTAGACGAGGATGTTGGTGTCTACAGCCATCAGGAACCGTAGCCCTTGCAGATCTCGTCCCGGATTTCCGACCACGACCTGCCGCGGAACTTGGCCGACAGCCCGGTACCGCCGAAGACCACCGGCGCGAGAGCCGGCCGGGCCGTGGCGGCCGTCCGGGCACGGACGAGCTCAAGGCCCTCTACGGTGAGGCTCCTGAGTGTCCCGTTTTCGCGCCGGGCGACGGCCTTGGCTCAACGAAGGAGGCTATTGGAAATTCGACTGTGGTCTTCACGGTACTAGTGTAGGCAGTATGCCCATACTCGTTGATATGGGCACTTATATCCCCTTCCACGCCTGAGGCGATCCGCCTTGGCACATTGCGCCTCGAGGCGACTTCGCGGTCCTTTTTCGAGCC
>CAZKGO010000209.1:0-3811 GCA_964552235.1 uncultured Spirochaetales bacterium
CAGGAGCAGCGTCCCCACGTAGCGGAAGTCGACGGACGGGACCGGCTGCTGCATGCGGTAGGCCGCCACCTTGCCGATGATTCCGTGAAAGATCCGCGTCGTGGCCTTGCCCATGATCTTGGGGCCCACGATGCTGAAGACGGTGCTGAGGGCCGCGAATGTCGAGACCACGTACATCCGCGAGAGGTGCGGCCTGAGGTAGACCGTCAGCCGCCTGAGGGTGCCGGCAAAGTCCTTGGGCTTCTCGCCCACGAGCGTGATCGGGCCGCGTCCGGCGAATCGGCCCAGGGGGCCCGGCCTCATGCCCGGCCGGCCAAAGGATCCGGGGCCCATCGTGCCGGCGGCCTCCGAGGGCCGCGTCGGTGCGGACCTGCGATCGCCGTTCACCGCAGCTCCTCCTCCGAAAGCTGGGACGCGACGATCTCCTGGTAGACCCGGCAGCTGCGGTAGAGCTCGCGGTGGGTGCCGATCCCGGCGATCCGTCCCTCGTCGAGGACGATGATCCGGTCTGCGTCCATGATGGTGGCGACCCGCTGTCCGACGATCAGCACGGTCGCGTCCGAGGTCTCGCGTTTCAGGGCGGCCCGCAGCCTCGCGTCGGTCCTGAAGTCCAGGGCCGAGAAGCTGTCATCGAAGATGTAGATCTCGGGCCTCCCGACCAGGGCGCGGGCGATCGCGAGGCGCTGCTTCTGTCCGCCCGAGACGTTCGCGCCGCCCTGGGCTATGGTCGAGTCCATGCCGTCCCTCATGGCGGCGATGAACTCCGCCGCCTGGGCCGTTGCCGCGGCGCGCTCCACCTCCGCGTCGGTGGCCTCCTGCTTGCCGTAGCGGATGTTCCCGGCGATCGTGCCCGAAAAGAGGATCGCGTTCTGCGGCACCAGGCCGATCTTGGACCGCAGGGTCTCCTGCGTCATGGCGCGGACATCGACTCCGTCGATCTCGATGCTGCCCTCCTGCACGTCGTAGAAGCGCGGGATCAGATTGATGAGAGTCGTCTTGCCCGATCCGGTGCTGCCGATGATGGCCGTCACCTCGCCCGCCCGGGCCGAGAACGAGATGTCCCTGACGGCGGGTTCCTCGGCCCCGTGGTAGCGAAAGGTCACGTTCCTGAACTCGAGGCGGCCCCTCTCGCCCCCCGGCTGCCGCGCCTGCGGCGGATCGGCGATCTCCGGCACCGTGTCGAGCACCTCGTTGATCCTCTCGGCCGACGCCTGGCCGCGCGGGATCATGACGAACATCATCGAGGCCATGATGAGCGAGAACATGATCTGCATGGCGTACTGGAGGAACGCCATCATGTTGCCGACGTTCGTGGTGCCGCGCTCGATGCGGATGCTGCCGAACCAGATCACGGAAATGGAGGTCAGGCTCATCAGCAGCTGCATCGTGGGCATCATCGCAGACATGATCCTGTGCACCCGGATCGACGTCTCGGTCAGGTCGAGGTTCGCATCGGCAAAGCGCCGGGTCTCGTGCTCGACCCGGTTGAAGGCCCGGATCACCCTGACCCCGGTCAGGCCCTCGCGCAGCACCTGGTTGATCCGGTCGATTTTGACCTGGATCGCCTGGAACAGCGGGAAGCCGCGGGTGGCCACGATGACAATGGTGGTGACCAGGAGCGGAAGCACGACGAGGATCACCCAGGCCAGGCCGCGGTCCTTGGACAGGGCCATGATGATCCCGCCGATGCACGAGGTCGGCGCCATGATCATCATCCGCATCATGATCAGGCTCACCATCTGCACCTGCGTCACGTCGTTGGTGCTCCTGGTGATGAGCGAGGGAGTGCCGAGCTTGTCGAACTCCCTCAGCGAGAAGTTCGAGACATGGCGGAAGATCCGCTCGCGCAGCATGGCGCCGAAGCCCATGGCCACCTGCGAGGCGAGGAACCCGGCCGTGACCGCGCAGGCGATGCCGCCGCCTGCGACCAGCAGCATCGAGCCGCCGGTTCTCATGATGTACGGGACGTCGCCGTTCACGATCCCGGTGTTGACCACGTCCGACATGAGCGTCGGCATGTAGAGGTCGGCCAGCGACTGGGTGAATACCAGCACGACGACCGCGGTGACGGGAATCGCGTACGGCCGGATGTACCTGAAGAGCCTGATCACTGCCTGCCGCGCCCCCGATCTGCGACGCCGAGCGCCGCGGGCGCGGCGGCTCCCGCACCCGCGATGCAGCGAGGCGACAATAGCACGAAACGGGGTCGTTGCGCCGCCACGGCTGCGCTCAGAGCGCCGGCGCGGCAGTCCGAGGCGCCGCGCGCGGCGTGTGGAGGAGTCAGCGCCTGGCCGGAGTCGAACCGGCATCTCAAGCTTGGAAGGCTTGGGTAATGACCGTTATACGACAGGCGCGGCTCAGTCTCTATCGTAAGAAGGCAGCTCGCCCTTTGTCAACCCAGTTCCGCTGCGCTGCAGTGGGCCGTGCCGCCCGCCTGTGTTATGCTCGCGCCGATGTCTCGAACGGCCGCGGCACTGGCGATTCTGCTGGCGATCGGCGGCGCCCCGCCCGTTTCCGCGGAAACGCCGCGAGCGAGCGTCGCGCTCCTGATGGACCTCTCCTACAGCCTGCAGCTGCGCGAAGGGGGGGCGGGCCGCCTCGACCTGCTGCGCGAGGCGGTCTCGGCTCTCGTCGCGGCCCGCGGCATCGAGTGGGCGCTGCTGTCGTTCCGGGACCTCGGCGACTTTCGTGTTCACGTTCCCTTTACCGAAGAGCCGGCGCAGGTGCGCTCGGCGCTGACGTCCCTGCCGCTCGGCCGCCTCTCGCCGATCCGCGAGGCCGTGGGGTGGGCCGGCGAGTACCTGGCGAGCCATGCGCAATCGCAGAGGCGCGCCGTCGTGCTCGTCTCCGACGGCATCGGCACCGGGGGAAGCAGCTTCGCGGCCGCGGTCGGCAAGGGTTTCGCCGACGAGGGACTCGCGCTCTTCGTGCTTGGCGTCGATCACACCGACAACCCGCCGATCCGCCAGGGCCTCGAAGAGCTGGCGCGCGAGACCGGAGGCGGCTACTTTACCTACCGCCGCGTCGACGACCTGGCGCGGGCCCTCGCCAGGCTGCCTGCCCGCAGGGTGGCAGGCGCGCCGCCGGCGCGGGCCACGCGCCTCGCGCAGCTGCATCCGCTGCCCCTGCCGCAGGCGCGACCCGGTGGGATGCTGCAGTCGGTTCACCGCTGGCTGCTCGGCTCCGGCGCCTGCGGCCTCGTCGCCTTCGCGGCGCTGCGAGCCCGGTGGCGCAGCGACGATCGGCGGCGGCGGGCCGGCAGGCGCGTGCGCCAGATCGTCGAGCTGTGGGTCGTGCGGCCGCAAGGGCGTACCGAGCGGCTGCAGTTCGACCGGCCGCCCGTCACGGTGGGCGCCGGGGCGGATGCTCGCATCAGGGTGCCGGCAGCGCGCAGGCGCGGCTTCTCCATCGCCTGGGACCAGGAGCGCGCGTGGCTGGAGTCGGCGAGCCCCGTTATCGTCAACGGAGTGGCCCAGAAGCGGCGGCTTCTGCGCACGAACGACCGGGTGGTGCTGGGCGCGACCCGGATCATCTTTCGGGGCATGAGCGAGCGCGAAGAGACCGAAGAGGCCGCGGCGCCGCGGAGGCCGGACCTGACGCCTCTGGCTGCCGTTTCGGCGATCCTGCTGGTGCTCGGCGCGATCTTTGCCGCGGCGCGGATGATGGGCGCGCCCGCTGCCGCCGCGGTGAAGGCCGAGGGACGCGCGGCGGTCTCCACGGCGGCGGGCGCCGGCGCCGCGCCGACAGCGGCGCCCGCCGACACCGTGCGGCCCGCCGCGGCCCGCAGGCGCGAGGCGCTCGACGTGGCCGC
>CAZKGO010000210.1:0-3776 GCA_964552235.1 uncultured Spirochaetales bacterium
ACCACCAACTAAAGCGCTTATCCTCGAAAACCGGCGTGAGGGCAGGCGCCGCCGTGTGATCGCGGCTGCCGGGGGCGGCTGTTGGCGGGAGCGGCCGCCGGGTGGGCGGCGTCCGGCGTCCCCGGAGGCCGCTTCAGACAGCCCCAGGATGATGCCGAACTAGTAAAGAGGACCGCCTCCCTATGAGACGAAGTGTGATTGCAGCCTTACTCGTCGTCGTTGCGGCCGGCGTCGGCGCGCAAAGCCCCGACCTGCTGGCCGGGGTCTCCGCGCTGCAGGCCGGAGACTACGGCGGGGCGATCACGGTCCTGCGCAAGGTCGTCGCCGACCCTGCCCAGTCCGGCGCCCATGCCGATGCCTACCTGCTGCTGGTCAAGGCCGAGATCGCCGCGTCGGCTCTGGCCGAGGCGGGGCGCGACCTCGAGCACTACCTCGCTACGTTCCCGAAGCACCGCTCGTACTCCGAAGGGGTCTATCTGCAGGGCAGGCTGCTGTACCTGAGGGGCGAGTTCGAGGCCGCGATCGTCGCGCTGCAGCGGTTCCTCAAGAGCTACCCGGACTCGGCGTTCGCTGCCAACGCCACCTACTGGGCGGGCGAAGCGCTGTTCGCCCTCGGCCGCCTGGACGAGGCCCTCGTGCCGCTGCGTGCAGTCACGCGCCGGTGGCCCGACAGCGCCAAGGCCGAGGCGGCCGGCTACCGGGCTTCGCTGATCGAGCTGCACAAGAGAGAGCTGGAGCTGCTCAAGCTGCTTAAGGCCAGCCACCAGGAGGCTCTGACCACGATCGAGGAGTTCCAGAGGAGGGAGCGCGCCTACGAGCAGGCCATCACGGCCTACCAGCGCCGCCTGGCCAACGAGGGCTCGGAAACCGAGAAGCAGACCCTGGCCATCGAGCAGCAGCTCGCCGAGCGGGAGCGCGAGCTGCAGGCCCTGCGTGCGCAGGTCGATGCGCTGACGAGGCAGCTCTCGCAGGCGGCGGTTCCGGCCCAGCCGGCCAGGAGCGAGGCGGCTGCGGCCGCCGCCCCGGCCCCGGCCGCCGACCAAAGCGCCCGGCTGCTCAAGGCCAAGGAGCAGGCGCTCGATCTCAAGAACCGCCTGATGAGCCGGCTGAGCGGGGGGGCCAGGTGATGAAGCGGGTGGCGGCTGTCGCGTTCGGACTCCTGCTTCTGTGCGGGGCGGCAACGGCTCTGGACATCGACCAGGGCCGCCTCAAGCTGAGGCTGCACGAAGGTATCGGACGCTTCTCGCTGTACTACCTGCCGGACCGCCCCGGCGCCGGATACCTCCCGCTGATGCTCGACGACGATCCGCGGACGAGCGTTCTCACGGTCGTCGAGGGCAACAGGGCCCACAGGATGGGAGAGAGCGCCGCCTTTGTCGAGAAGACGGAAAAGGCCGAACGCGGGGCGGCCTTTGTGTGGACCTCCAAGACGCTGGAGGTCCGCCAGAGCTTCGGTTTCGTCGCCTCTCCCGGCAGCGTGCTGGCCGACGGCCTGCGCATCGACATCTCGGTGCGCAACATCGGCGACGCCGCCACGACCGTGGGGCTGCGCTGCCTCTTCGACACGCGGCTCGGCGAGGACAGCGGGCTGCACTTCTGGTCTCCCGCCACGGCCAGGATCGACCGCGAGCACCTGCTGGTGCCGAGCGACGCCGATCCGTACTGGGTGTCTGCCGCCTCCAGGGGAGGGGACGGCCTGCAGGTCATGGTGAGCGGAGCGGGGATCACGCGGCCCGAGCGCGTCGTGTTTGCCAACTGGAAACGGCTCAACGAGGCCTCTTGGATCTACGAGACCGCATCGACGCGCAACTTCAACCAGCTGCCCTATTCGATCAACGACTCGGCCGTGGCGCAGTACTACCCGGTCCAGGAGCTTCCGCCGGGACAGGCTCTCGCGGTCACCCTGGTGATGGGTCTGTACAACCAGAGCGGCTTTGCCGCCGACCTGGCGGCCAAGGACACGCGGGTCACGCAGATCATGGAGAAGGCGACCGCCTCCGCCGCCGTGAGCGATCCCACGCTCGCCCTCAAGAGCGACCTGGAGACGGTCAACATGCTGATCGCCGAGATCGACCGGCAGCTGGCGTCCGGACAGGTCTCCGAGGCGGACCTGCCGCTCATGGAGAAGCTGATCTCGGACCTCCTCGCCAAGTACAGGTAGCAATGGCTGGACCGCTCACCAGGGCGTCTGCACTGCTGCGTGCGCGGCGGTTCCGGCAGGTGATCCGCCTGCTCGAGCCGGAGGTGTTCCGCTACCGCCAGAGCTTCCAGTACTTCTACCTGCTCGGCGTTGCTACGCTGTACGCCGGCGACGTCGGCGGCGCCGCCTCGTACCTGGAGCGGGCGAGGGGACTCGCAGAGCGCGAGCAGGTTCTCGTCGGGCTTGCGGCCATCCAGCTGCGGCGCGGCCAGAAGGACGAGTGCCTCAAGAGCTGGCTCGAGATCGTCGACCGCTGGCCGCGCAACCGGCAGGCGCGCCGAGGCCTGCGGCTGTTGCGCCGCGGCGGGGACCCCGGGGAGCTCGCTTCGAACCCCCGGCTTATGCGCTCGCTGTATCCGCCGCTGCCCAGGCGGGTCTGGCCTGCCGTCGCTGCTGCGGCCGCCGTTGCGGCGGTCGTCCTGGCGGCAGGGGCCCTGACGCGCTACCTGCCGGCCCGGCCCCGGCGCAGCGACGTGCCGGACCTGGCGCTGCCGGCTGCGCCCCTGGTGTCCGCCTCGCCGCAGGGCGCGCTCTACGTGCTCGGAGAGCGGGAGATCCGCCAGACCTTCGAGCGGGCCAAGCGCCTGCTGCTCGGCTTTCGGGACAACGAGGCGTGCGTCGAGCTGAACCGCCTGCTGCTTTCCAACGCCGATCTCGCGGTCAAGGAGCGGGCGAGGATGCTCAAGTCGTACGTCCGCGGCCCGAGCTTCGCCGCCGTCGGCAAGACCTACACGTGGCAGGAGGTCGGCGCAGAGCCGAGGCTGTACGACGGCTGCTTCGTCCTGTGGCGCGGCCGCGTAGCCAACTACCGGGCCGACCCTCCCGGAGCCCGGTTCGACTTCCTGGCCGGCTACGAGCGCGGCACGGAGCTGCTCGGAATCGTGCCTGCTTCGATCGGCTTTGCAGCCGACATCGCTTCGGGCGACAACCTGGAGATCATCGGGCGGCTGCTGGTCGGCGAGGCTCGGGCCCTGCGGCTCGAGGTGACCTCACTCAGGCAGATCGTGCCGAAGTAGCCTCTCGGCGACGCGCCTCGCCTCACCGACGACCTCCCGATCCCGGGAAAGACGCGAGATCTCGATCAGCGCGGGGGCCAGCTCGTGGCCGCCCGTGACCTCCGCCGCGTGCAGGGCCGCGAACAGCTCGCGCAGTTCGCCCCCCGCCACATCACCGCCGCTGGCCCGCAGGAGCTCCGACAGCGTCCGGAGCCGGGAAGCGAGCACCGCGCGTGATTCGGGCGCGGCCGAGTGGGGCAGCAGCCGCAGGACGGCAGCCCGCGTGTGAGCGTCGCGGAGCGACGGCAGGGCCTGCAGGAGGCGCGCCACGGCTGCGGGATTGGTGTGCGCCCACTGCCGGCTGCGGGCCACCGCCGGCTGCTCGTCCGTCGCCGCGACCGGCCCCTCGGCGGGGCCGCCGCGGCCATCCGGCGTCCCGGCGGAGGCGGCGGCAAGGGTCACGCGCGAGAGGTAGGCGGCGAGGAGCACCTGGGCGCGGGGCGAATGTTGATCAAGCAGCCCCGCAATGATATCCTCCACGTACCCGTCGGTGCGCTCCGCGAGCGCGACCACCACGGCGT
>CAZKGO010000211.1:0-3752 GCA_964552235.1 uncultured Spirochaetales bacterium
ATAACTGGGCGCTTCACATGAATCGACTTATGTGGAGCTCCACATAAGTCGATGAGGTCGGCTACCTCACCTACGGCACCGATGCCGCCAACATGCTCTTCCACGTCGTCAACGAACGACACCTGCGACGCCGCTCCATGATCTTCACGACCAACAAACACCCACGACAGTGGGGAGCCGTCCTGCACGACGAAGACCTCGCCGCAGCCATCGTCGACCGCGTTCTCGAGCGTGGCCGCCTCCTCCACCTCGATGGGCCTTCCATGCGCACCAAGCATCTCCAACTTGACGAGTCCGACCTGACTGCGTTAACAAGTCAACCGGACAGAATATCCGGAAATCCACAGGCGGAGTTTCCGGAACCCACATCACGCTTCATGGAAGCCATCGAGCACGCTGCCGGCGTGCGAGGCGCCGATCACTGGGAGCCGAGCGAGGATCTCGAATAGCGCCGCCTGGCGACCAGTTCAAACGAGAACACGGGAGGCCGTCGCCGCAGCCGAGACCTGAATCGGACATGACTACACGGCCTTCCTGAACTGCTCGAACCGCCACGCGAGTCGGTCGCGGTCCGGGCGATCCAGCCGCCTGTGCGGCACGATGATCACTGATCCGTGGATGCCCTGAAGCCCGTGCTTCAGCATCGGGCCGTCGATCTCCTCGAGGATGTCGGTGCGCACGGATACGGCGTAGTCGGGCGAGATCCCGATGATGTTCTGATCGTAGGCAGCGTGGTGTATCTTGCAGAGGCAGAGGCCATTCGGCACTACAGGCTCGCCCCCCGGATGTGTGTCGGGGACGATGTGGGCCGCGTCGAGCAGCTCCTGATGGCGCAGGCGGCACAGCGCGCAAGTCGAAGCGTAGGCCGCCACGACGCGCTCGCGGAACGAGGCCTGGTGCAGTCGGCGCTTCGTGTAGGCCGCGACGTAGCGTCGGATGCCGACGGAGGACTCGCCGAAGTCGATTGCCGACGAGTCAATCTGGAGGGCGTAAGCCGGATCCACCGCCACCAGGCACGCGAGCTCGCCGGGATGATCATCGAGTATGAAGACGGGGTAGACGGGCAAGTACCGGCTCTTCATCACCCCGTGGAAGTACACAAGGGGCGTTCTTGTGCGCATCGCCTCCCGCAGTCCGACGTTGTCGCGGTGGTTCGGATCGCTGCCCCGGTAGCGATACCGAAGGAGTCCATCCGAGGTGAAGCTGTCGTCGTACGGACCGTCCGATACGGTCGTGATCGACAGAGGCAGGGCGAAACCCCGCGGTCTCCAGATGCCGGGTGGACCGACGAGCGTGACCCGACTTCCGTTGAACTCAAAGCCGGCCTTGAGCAGTTCGCGCCCGAGGATCTCTCCGTGAAGCGCCTGCATTCTGCGCAGCCAGTCGAAGGCAGCGAGGCGCGCCTCCATATCCACGCGGGCAGTATACCATGCGGCGCACGCGGCAGCAGGAAATGCCGCCGGCGAAGTGCGCCGGCGGCCGCCCCCGCGAGCAGCAGCATGTCGGGCTCCGCGCAGCCGAACCCTTTCCACAGCACGCCTGTCAGACCGCGTGCAGCCTTCATCTTGTCATTCCTGTTCTTGACTTGGGTTATGCGATTGCCAGGTCAGCGCGAGTCGTTGTCGTATGTTGCGTGCCGCGGAAATTGGGCGGCATTCGCTTGAGAGAAGCGGACCGCGTCGCGACAGGGTTGCAGGCGCAGGGTCCTGGGAACAGGCGGCGGTTGCTCCTGTCGCGGCGATCGGCTATCATCGGAGCCCGCTGTAGCGTCCCGTCTCGCAGTCCACGGGCCGGCTCGTCTTTCCGGAGCAGAGGATGTCGCATCTCGTCGAACGCAGTATCCCGCGAACGCTGGTCTCCATGGCCGTGCCCATGCTGGCTGGGACCTTTGCGCTGAACGCCTACAACCTGGCGGACACCTGGTACGTGGCGCGGCTGGGAACCGAGCCCCTCGCCGCCATGTCGTTCACCTTTCCGGTGGTGATGTTCCTCGGCTTTTTCGTGCGCGGGATCGGCACGGGCGCCATGGCGGTGGTGGCGCACGCCCTGGGCGGAAACCGCAGGGACGAAGCGGCGACTCTGACCACTCATGCCGCTCTGCTCGCCGCCGCGGCGGGAGTGGTCCTCGCGGCGGCCGGCTGGTTTTCAATCAGGTTCGTCTTCACGCGCCTGGGGGCGACGGGCCGGATCCTGATCATGGCCGAGGAGTACATGCGCATCTGGTACCTGGGGCTGGCGTTCCGCGCCCTTCATGTCCTGTTCAACGACGTCGTGATCTCCACAGGGCACACCAAGGCGTCGAGTTCGTTGATGGTCCTCGGCACCGTGGCGAACTTTGTCCTCGATCCGATCATGATCTTCGGGCTGCTCGGCTTTCCCAGAATGGGCATCCGCGGCGCCGCCCTGGCCACGGTGTTCTCCGAGGCGGCCGTGATGGCCGGAGGGTTCGTTCTGCTGCACAGACGCTACCGGCTGCTGTCCCTGACCCGGTCCAAGGCCGCGGCGATCCTCGCTTCCTGGGCCCAGGTGCTGCGGATCGGAGTCCCGAGCACCCTGAGCTCGGTGCTCAATCCGTTGTCCAACAGTGTGATCACCAGGATCGTCGCGGGCTACGGCGCTGCAGCCGTGGCGGCCTTTGGCGTGGCGAGCCGCATCGAGATGTTCGCCTTCATGATTCCCATGACCGTCGGCATGTCCCTCGTGCCGTTTGTCGCCCAGAACTTCGGCGCCGAACGCATGGACAGGGTGCGCGCGGGGTACAAGGGGACGACGGTGTTCGCTCTCGGCTACGGGGTGATCATCGCAGTCGTCTTCACGGTCGCGGCGCCGCCCATGGCAGCGTTGTTCTCGGAGGACCCGGCTGTAGTCGACGTTCTGGTCAGGTACATCCGCATCACCTGCTTCGGCTACGGGCTTCTGGAGGCTCATCGCTACGCGACCTTCTGCATGACCGGGGTGCACCGGCCCCTGGTCTCCGCGGGTCTGAACGCCCTCCGCCTGCTGGTGTTGCTCGTGCCGCTTTCCTACCTCGGGGCGAGGCTCGCCGGCCTGACCGGGATCTTCTGGGCGAGGCTGGCCACGGACTTCCTGGCCGCAGGGATCGCGGTTTCCGTGGTTCTGCGCCGGATTCGAGCCCCGGCGCTGCAGGGCGCGGCCGCAGTTTGAGCCGGCGGCCCCGACGGCGTCGCTGCTGCGTCGGGGCCGCAGCTTCGCGAGAGTCGTCCTTTGCCGTTAGTCGCCGAAAAAGACATTCCGTACGACCTTTTCGCAGACCAGCGGCAACTGGGAACCCGCAAAGCTTGTCATTTCGATCCAAAGGGGCGCCGGAGGCGCGGGTGACCACGCTGGAGCGCGCCCCGGTCGATGTCCTCGATGCGCCGCGGCACGGCGGCGGGCGGGAGGGGATCTGGCGCTCGCTCGAGCCCGCCGAGTTCTTCGATCTCGATGCGGTCATCGACTAGGCCTTCAAGCTGCCGTCGGCCGTGATCGCAGCCAAGGTGGGAGCCTGACTCCTCAGATGATCGCCACAGAGGTCGCGGCTCGAGGACCCAAGAGAACGCCAACCGCTATCTCCGGGAGGCGGCGGACTTTATCCGAACGCGCTGCGCCGAGGCGCAGGGCGCCGGAGGCTCGCCGCAGACCCTACTCGCCGTCGACAGCGCCGCCGGCGCGGGCGATAGCGAGGAACTCGTCGTCGTTGAGCGGCCTGTGGTGCGCGATGCCGGCCCGCTGGCACTCCAGGAGGATCGCCC
>CAZKGO010000212.1:0-3602 GCA_964552235.1 uncultured Spirochaetales bacterium
ACGAGGAGCGGCCGGCCCACGTCCACTACTACGACTCGACCAACCCCGAGGCGCGCGACTACGTCTGGAGCAAGGTCAAGGCGAGCTACTGGGACAAGGGAGTGCGCGTCTTCTGGCTCGACGCCTGCGAGCCGGAGATCTACCCGTGGGACTTCGCCAACATGCGCTTTGCCGCGGGCACCGGAGCCGAGGTGGCCTGCATCTACCCGATGCTGCACGAGCAGGGCTTCTACGAGCACATGCGCGCCGCGGGGCAAAAGGAGATCGTGAACCTCTGCCGCTCGGGCTGGGCGGGCAGCCAGCGCTGGGGCGCGGCGATCTGGTCGGGCGATATCTCTTCGACGTGGGAGACGTTCCGGGGCCAGGTGCGGGCGGGCTTGAACATGGCCATGAGCGGCATCCCTTGGTGGACCACCGACATCGGCGGCTTCTACGGCGGCCGCATCGACGACCCCGACTTCCGCGAGCTGCTGGTGCGCTGGTTCCAGTGGAGCCTCTTTTGCCCGCTGTTCCGCCTGCACGGCGTGCGCGAGCCCAGGACCACCGGCGGCGCGGGCTCGACGGGAGCGGCCAACGAGGTGTGGTCCTACGGCGAGGAGGTCTACGGGATCCTCAAGGGCCTGCTGGAGATCCGCGAGCGCCTGCGGCCCTACATCATGGAGCAGGCGAAAGCGGCCACGCAAAAGGGCACGCCGCCGATGCGGCCGCTGTTTTACGACTATCCCAGCGAGAGTGAGACCTGGACGATCGAGGACGAGTACCTGTTCGGCCCCGATATCCTCGTGGCGCCGGTCACGGAAAAGGGCGCGCGGGGCCGCAAGGTGTGGTTGCCGGCGGGCGCGAGCTGGGTCGACGCGTGGAGCGGCAAGGCGGTCGCCTCGGGCAAGTGGCTGGAGGTCGAGGCGCCGCTGGAGCGGATCCCGGTGTTTCTCAAGGCGGGCTCGAAGGTCAAGCTGGGGTAGGGCGGCGACGCCGACCCACCGCGTCCCCAAGCGCCGCCGCCCGCCAGGGGCTTTGCCGATCCTGGCCGGCGGAGGCGGTCGCATGATTATCCTGCGTGCAAATTATCCTTTCTGGAAGGAGAAATTTGCACTATAATCTCCTTCCTGGAAGGATAAAATCCCATGGACACAGCAGGCCGCACCGACGGCAGGATCAGCGCCTGGCTCGCGGAGAAGCTTGCCGATTCCCTCTCGGCACCCCTGCCGAGGCTGACCGCCCGACGATTGCACGGGACCGTGAGCATGCCCGGAAAGGCAACGGCCGTCGTTGGGATGCGCAGAGCCGGCAAGACCTTCTTCCTGCACCAGGTGCGGACCGAGCAGAGCGCCCGGGGAGTGCCCCGCGAGTGTCTGCCGTACATCAACTTCGAGGATGAGCGGCTGGCCGGAATCGGCGTGGAACTGCTTGGTACCATGGTCGAGACGTACTACCGCCAGCATCCTGCCCTTCGGGGCGGGCGCACCGTGACCTGGTGCTTGGACGAAGTGCAGGTCGTTGCAGGGTGGGAGCGCTTTGTGCGCAGGCTCCTCGACACCGAAAAGGTTCAGGTCTACGTCACGGGCTCCTCTGCGTCGCTGCTCTCCCGCGAGATCGCCACGGCGCTTCGCGGCAGGGCCTGGGAAGTGGTCATCCATCCCTTCAGCTTCGAGGAGTCGCTCAGGCACAGCGGGGCCGCGGTGCCCGCGCATCCCGAGGCGGCGACCGGCGCCGAGCGGTCGGCTCTGGAGCTTGCGCTGCTGGACTATCTTGCGACCGGCGGGTTTCCGGAGGCGCAGGGGCTGGACACGGCCACCCGGATGCAGCTCCTCAACGACTACGTGGACGTCGCCATCCTGCGCGACGTGGTCGAGCGGCATGCGGTCACGAACGTCGTCGGCCTGCGATGGCTGGTGCGGCACCTGCTGGGCAACGCCGGCGCCCCGTTCAGCGTCGAGAAGTTCTATGCATCCCTCAAGTCGCAGGGGCTCGCGATCGCCAAGGACACGGTGCACCAGCTGCTTTCGCACATCGAGGATTGCTTTCTCGTGCGCACGGTGTGGATGGAGGCGGGCTCGGAACGCCAGCGGATGGTGAACCCGCGCAAGGCATACCCAGTGGATCCCGGCCTCATTCCAGTCTACGATCGCAGCGACCGCCGGAACCTCGGACACGCCTTGGAGACGGCCGTCCTCGTGGAGCTCGAGCGCCGCCGAGCGAGCGTCACCTACGTGCGCACACCCGGCGGCCACGAAGTGGATTTCCTTGTGCGGCACGCAGGCGGAGGCGAGGAGCTGATACAGGTCTGCGCGGACATCGACAGCCCGGGCGCGGCCGAGCGCGAGGTCCGCGCTCTGATCGAAGCCGGAGGAATCCACAAGCGGGCGGTCAAGCGGGTCCTGACTCTCACCCGCGACGCGGTGGTCCCGGCGCTTCCCAGGGACGTGATTCTGCAACCGGCCCACGAATGGCTGCTGTCGTCATCGTCCACATAGGCGAGAGCAAGGCAGAATGCTTTGCCGCGGGTCCGTTCGCTCTCTCGCAGGCGTCACGGTCGCCGGAATCCGCGCCGCCCGGGGACGGCGATGCAAGCCTTCGGCAGGGTTGCGATTCTTCTGCCTGGAGTAGACTGAACCGAGCCGTCCCGTCGCCTCACCGCTTGAGCGTCCGGTACTTGACCCGGTGCGGGGCGAGGTTCTTTCCGAACTTCTGCAGCAGGTGGGCCTCGTAGTCGGACCAGTTGCCCGTGAACAGGCGCGCCTGGCTGTCGCCCTCGAAGGCCAGGATGTGGGTGCAGATGCGGTCCAGGAACCAGCGGTCGTGGCTGACGACGACGACGCAGCCGGCAAAGCTCTCGAGGGCCTCCTCGAGCGCCCGCAGCGTGTTGACGTCCAGGTCGTTGGTCGGCTCGTCGAGCAGCAGCACGTTGGCCCCTTCCTTGAGCACCTTGGCGAGGTGGAGCCGGTTGCGCTCGCCGCCGGAGAGGCTGGCGACCTTTTTCTGCTGATCGGTGCCGCGGAAGTTAAAGGAGGTGCAGTAGGCCCGCGAGCTCATGGTCCGCCCGCCGACGACGATCTCGTCCGCCCCGCCGCAGACTTCTTCCCAGACGGTCTTGTCGCCGTCGAGCGGCCGCATCTGGTCGGCGTAGGCCAGCTTGACGGTGCTTCCCAGCCGGATCACGCCTCCGTCGAGAGGCTCCTGGCCCGTGATCATCCGCAGCAGCGTGGTCTTTCCGGACCCGTTGGGGCCGATCACGCCCACGATGGAGCCGGGCGCGATCGTGGCGCTGAAGCCGTCGAGCAGCAGGCGGTCACCGTACCCCTTGGTGACGTTCTCGAGCTCGATCGCAATGTCGCCCAGGCGCGGCCCGGCCGGGATGTAGACCTCCTGCTCGCCGCGGTATTTCTCCACTTCCTGGGAAAGCAGCTTCTCGTAGGCCGTGACGCGCGCCTGGCCCTTGGCCTGGCGCGCCTTGGGCGACATGCGCACCCACTCCAGCTCTCGTGCGAGGGTCTTTTGCCGCTTCGATTCGGTCTTTTCCTCCTGGCGCAGGACTTCCTTTTTCTGCTCCAGCCAGGACGAGTAGTTGCCCTTCCACGGGATGCCGTGGCCGCGGTCCAGCT
>CAZKGO010000213.1:0-3471 GCA_964552235.1 uncultured Spirochaetales bacterium
CCGACTCTTCTACCACATGAAGCCGATGAACCTGGAGGAAACCTGCCGCTACATCGACCATCACACCCGTATCGCCGGCAATCCTAACCCGTTGTTCTCCGACGCCGCCAAGGCGGAGATCCACCGCCACGCCGACGGCATCCCCCGCATCGTCAACACCATCTGCTACCGCTCGATCATCGCCGCCACCGTCAAGAAGCTGAAGATCATCGACTCCGCCGACCTCCTGCTCGACGATCCGGCCGAGGGATGAACACCTGTGGGACACCTATCCCGCGATCACCCCCCCTCCGGCCACAGGCAATCCCTCTGCACCATCGCTGGCGAAAAGCACGAAAGCGAACCTGGCGAGCTTTGGCAACCAGATCGGGCAGACAACAGGAGGTCTTCTCTTGTTTGATGGAGCTTCCCGTTCTCTTGCCTTCATTCCCCGCGAGCCAGCCCTCGAAATTTACACAATCATAGGGACAGTACCAGCGGATGCGGCCCCGGGTGTGGAAGGTTCGTTCGCCGCCGCCGCCCGCCGGTAGCGAGGCGCGGCCTGGCGCGCGCTACCGGGCGGCGGCCTTCTTCTGCGTCTCCTCGGCCTTGCGGCGGATCGAGTTCCAGACGCTGCCGATGCCCATCGCCTTGCGCGCCAGATCGAGGGTCTTGTGCGCCTCGGCTCGCATGCGCTCGGTGCCCTCGACGATGATGCGGTCCACCAGGCCCTTCTGCGCCTCGAAGCCCGTGCGCCGCTCGCGGATCGGAGAGAGGAAGCGGTTGAGCGCGAGTGCGAGCTTGGCCTTGACCTCGACGTCGCCGACCTTGCCGGCGCGGTAGCGCGCCTTGAGGTCGTCGACCTCGGCCTTGTCGCTGTTGAAGGCGTCGTGGTAGGCGAAGACCGGGTTGCCTTCGACCGTGCCCGGGATGTCGGCGCGGATGCGGTTGGGGTCGGTGTACATGCCCGCGACCTTCTTCTCGACCGTCTTTGCGTCGTCTGAGAGGAAGATGGCGTTGCCGAGGCTCTTGCTCATCTTGGCCTGGCCGTCGGTGCCGACGAGGGTGGGCACCTCGCCGACCATCACGTCGGGCACGGGGAAGACCTCGCCGTACATCGCGTTGAAGCGGCGGGCGAACTCGCGGGTGATCTCGACGTGCGCCTCGTTGTCCTTGCCCACGGGCACCAGGTGGGCGCGGGGCAGCAGGATGTCGGCCGCCTGGAGCACGGGGTAGCCGAGCAGGCCGAAGGGCATCTCCTCCAGCTGCGCCGAGCGGGCCATGTCCTTGAGGCTGGGCAGGCGCGAGAGGCGGGGGACGGTGACGAGGTTGCCGAGGAGCAGCGTGAACTCGTAGACCTCGGGCACCGCGCTCTGCAGGTAGATCACGCTCTTGGCCGGGTCGATGCCGCAGGCGAGGTAGTCGAGCACCATCTCGCGGGCGTTGGAGGCCAGCTCGGCGATGTGCTCTTTTTCCGGCCGCGTGGTGAGGGTGTGCAGGTCGGCGATGATGAAGAAGCACTCGTACTCGTCCTGCAGCCGAACCCGGTTGGCCAGCGAGCCGACGTAGTGGCCGAGGTGCAGCTTGCCGGTCGGCCGGTCGCCGGTGAGGATCCTTTTTCGTTCCACGTTCAGACTCCTTTGTTGCCGCGCAGGGGCCGGCGACGGCGCCGCCCGCGGGAGCGGCTGCCCGCGGCGCTACGGCAGCAGGGCGCGGACCATCTCCCCGACCCGGGCGGCCAGGTCGGGCTCGGCCCTGTGCTGGTCGATGCAGTCGACGATCCGCGTCCCGACGATGACACCGTCGGCGGCCTCGGTGAGCAGCTCGACGTCGCGCCGCGTCTTGACCCCGATGCCGACGCAGACCGGCGTGTCCGTCATGGCCTTGATCGCGCGGATGCGTTCTCTTATCGCACCTGTCACCTCGAGGTCAAGACCGGTGATCCCGAGCTTGGGCACGTAGTAGATGAACCCCGTGCTCGCACCGGCGATCTCCCGCAGGCGCTGGTCGCTGGTGAGCTCGGTGGCGAGCAGCACCGTGGCCAGCCCCCGCTCGCGCGCCGCCTCGTAGAAGCCGCGGTCGGCCTCCAGCGGCAGGTCCGGGATGATGAACCCGTCGACCCCCGCGGCCGCGGCCTCCTCGAGCAGGGCTTCGCGGCCCGGCTTGAGAAAGACGTTCCAGTATCCCATGAGCAGGATCGGGATCTGCGTGGCTCGCCGCAGGTCAGCCACCGCGGCGAGGATCGAGCGCAGCGTGACGCCCGCCGCCAGCGCCCGGTTGCCGGCGGCCTGGATCACGGGGCCGTCGGCGATCGGGTCGGAAAACGGCACGCCGAGCTCGACAGCACTCACCCCCGCGGCCTCCAGCGCGCCGACGATCGCGGCCGTCGCCTCCAGCGTCGGCTCGCCCGCCATGATGTAGGCGACAAAGGCCTTGCCGCCGGCGGCCGCCAGCTCGCCCATGCGCCTCACGAGGCGGTTCGACGCGAGCGCCGCGCCGCGCGCAGCCTTCTTCACTTGATCCTTCGTCACAGCGGCATCCCCAGTCGCTTCGCCACCTGCTCGCAGTCCTTGTCGCCGCGGCCCGAGAGGTTGATCACCATCACCGCGTCGCGCCCGAGCTCCGGGGCGAGCTTGCGCGCGTGGGCCAGGGCGTGGGCGCTCTCCAGCGCCGGGATGATGCCCTCCAGGCGCGCCAGCTCCTGGAAGGCGGCCACCGCCTCCTCGTCGGTGGCCGAGGCGTAGGAGGCGCGGCCCGAGTCCCGCAGCGCGCAGTGCTCGGGCCCGACGCCGGGGTAGTCGAGGCCGGCGGAGATCGAGTGCGTCGGGTGCACCTGCCCTTCGGCGTCCTGCAGCAGGACCATCGCGCTGCCGTGAAAGACGCCGTAGCTGCCGAGGGCCATCGTGGCCGCGTGGCGCTCGGTGTCGATCCCGTCGCCGGCTGCTTCGACTCCGACCAGCGCCACCTCCGCGTCGTCGAGGAACTCGTGGAAGAGCCCGATCGCGTTGCTGCCTCCGTTGACGCAGGCGATGCAGAGGTCGGGCAGGCGGCCTTGGGCTGCGAGGATCTGGGCCCTCGTCTCGCGGCCGATGATGGTCTGGAAGTCGCGCACGATCATCGGGTACGGGTGCGGCCCCACGGTCGAGCCGAAGATGTAGTGCGTCGTGCGAAGGTTGGTGACCCAGTCGCGGAACGCCTCGTTGATCGCGTCCTTGAGCGTGCGCGAGCCCGACATCACGGGCACGACCGTCGTGCCCATCAGGCGCATGCGGAAGACGTTCAGCGACTGCCTGTGCACGTCCTCCTCGCCCATGTAGACCACGCACTCGCAGCCAAAGAGCGCTGCCACCGTCGCGGTCGCCACCCCGTGCTGTCCCGCTCCGGTCTCGGCGATGATCCGCCGCTTGCCCATCCTGCGGGCGAGCAGGATCTGCCCGATGGTGTTGTTGATCTTGTGGGCGCCGGTGTGGTTGAGGTCCTCGCGCTTGAGGT
>CAZKGO010000214.1:0-3445 GCA_964552235.1 uncultured Spirochaetales bacterium
ACGGGGTTGCGGTTGACGCGGATCTGCTCCAGAGGGATCTCGAGCAGCTTCCACCCTTGCCAGTCGACGACGATCTCCCACTTGTAGTAGTCGTCCTGCGGAAGGGACGTGTTCTCGGAGTAGCAGACGAGCTCGATCGCCGCGCCGGTCGCCCGCTCGCAGTAGGCCCAGAGCGAGAGGTAGCGGAAAGCGATCCCGTCCTTCGGAAAGCAATCGGCCACGATCCTGGTCGTAGTTGTGGTGTCCGACCACTTGAGCGAAGAGCGACCGCTCTTGACCTGCTCTGCGGCAAAGCGATGACCCGCGGAGCGCGGATGCCAGCTCGGTTGCGTGCCGGGTTGCATGGTGGAGACGTCAAAGTGCGCGGCCGGGTTCGCCCTGACCTCGGCGTCGGCCGATTCGATCTCCTGGCGGTAGCCGATCCAGAGGCCTTCGTCGGCCTCAAAGTCACTGAGCAGGAGCACGCGGTTGGCGCCGCGCGCCGCTACCTCCTGCCACGGCGCGGGCTGCGCCGCCGCGCAGGCTGCGGCGAGCATGATCGCGAGAACCGCGGCGAGTCTCCTCATGCACCCTCCCGACAGAAAGGGGCAGGAGCCGGAGGACCGGCACCTGCCCCGTCGCTTGCGTGAAGCCTTCGGCCTCTACTTCTTGTAGGCTTTGTACTGCTGGGTGGCGAGCTCGATGTACTTGTCCGCGTGCATCTTGCGGTACTCAGCGATGATCTGGTCCCAGTCGCTGAGGGGCCGCTGCCCGATGATGATCTTGGTCGTCGCTTCCTGCATCATCGTGGCCGCGTCGCTCAGGCTCACTTCGACGGGCGTGCCCTTCCACTTGTAGGCCACGAACCAGTCGGGAGCCCAGATGTAGCCGTTGGCGCCCATCGATGCCTGAACCGCGTCGTACATGTTGCGCACGAAGCCGGGATCGCCCGCGACGGTCTTGGTGGCGAACTTGTCGCTGTCCATGGTGATGCTGTAGGCGCCGTTGTAGATCGCCTTTTTCGGGTCCTTGTTGTCCTTTATCTCGAGCTTCGCTTCGTTGACCCAGTCCCAGTGGACGCCGGGAACGCCGGCCCGGGTGACCACGTAGTTGGTCGCGTTGGCGATGGTCCAGTCGAACAGCTTGACCGCCCAGTCGGCGTTCTTGCTGTAGGCCACGACGCCCATGCCGGGAGTTCCGACCGGGCGGCGCGGCACCAGGTACTTCTGGCCGTTCTCGAGGGTGAAGAAGGGGTACTCGTACCAGGCGTCCTTGACCTTGGCCATGAGCTTTTCCCACGGCCGGATCGGGTCGGAGTACCATCCCGCGTAGGCGCCTACCTTGTTGGCGATGATCATGTCCTCGACCTGGTTCTTCTTGAGGGTGTACTGCTCAGGATGCAGAATTCCCTCCTTGTGCCACTGGGCCATCTTCGCCAGGTAGTCCTTGAACTTGGGGTGCATCACGACCGGCACGACGCGGCCCTGCTCGTCGATGTAGTTGTCGGCGGCGTAGGAGATCACGCCGGTGATGAGGTAGCCGACGGTGGTCTGCAGGTCGGAGTAGGCGCGCCACGAGATGACCGGCGCCGTGTCCTTCTGTCCGTTGCCGTCAAAGTCCTTGTCGCGCACGCCCCTGAAGTAGGTCTCGAGCTCGGCGAGGTTCTTGGGCGCCTCCTTGATGCCCAGCTTCTCGCGCCAATCGCGGCGGATCGCGATCATGTTGCCCATGTGGCCCTGGCTGCGGGGCACGGCCCAGATTCTGCCCTCCGCGTCTGTGACCGCCGGCCAGATCGCATCCTTGTCGAAGTGCCTGAGCAGGTTCGCGCCCTGCCTCTTGAGCGCGTCGTTGATCGGCTGCAGCGCCCCGCGTCCTACCAGGTCCCAGAGCCAGGCCTCCGCGTAGGTGACCTGCACGACGTCGATGTCTTCCTGCGACGCCAGGGCGAGGTTCACCTTGCGGCCGAGCTCGTCGCTGTCCTTGGTGTTGAGGACATCGAACTTGACGCCCGACTTCTCCTCCATCCAGGCCTTGACCTGGGCATTGTCCGAGGCCTCCCAGCCGGACTTGTTGACCTCGAGCATGAGGATCTTGACCGGCTTGGTCTGCGCGGCCGCGACCGCGGCCTTGGGCCCTTCTTCGGTGCCCGCCGCCCACGCTGCCGCGGCCAGCGCGAACAGCGCCAGGCTCCCCAAAAGCACTCGCTTCATCCCTCAACTCCTTTCCCGGTCATCCCTCCGGGCGATTTTCTCTGGATGCCGTTCACAAGGGCGCCGCGCTCGCCCCCCTCACCTCCTGGCCTGAAGCACTTCCGATTGTGGCCTAGGCCGGGCGGCCTGTAAAGTGTCACCGCCGCCGCCGGTCTTTCACTCCGGGTAGCCCGGCAAGAGTACGAGGGGCCCCATCACACCCTGGTCGCGGATCAGCCGCATCCCGGAGCGCCGCTTCGCGTTGACCCGCTGCGCCTCCCCCATCCCGAGGCGCAGGGCGGCCATCTGCAGGCAGAGGTGGTCGGCGGGCACGATCCCGTCGATCTGCCGCCACTTCCACAGAAAGGGGTTGTCGAGAAACGGCAGCATGAACTCGATGCCCCCGGCGATCGACCGCCCATCCGGGAGTGCGAAATGCCACAGGTCGACACCGCGCCGCCATGCGAGCTCGGCGAGCACAGCCCACGCGTCGAGGTTGAACAGCGAGTAGCTGAACGCCCTGGTCCGCTCCAGCTCGCGGGGCAGCGATCCATCGGGCCGCATCTGCTGCGGCAGCAGCACGTCGCGGTAGTGGGCCAGCGCCCGCTCGACGAGACGGTCGTCGCCCGTGACCGCGGCAAAGGCGGCCACGTGCACCGCCCACCAGCTCGCGTGGTTGTTGCCGTTGCCCGCCTCGTTGCGCCCTTTGTCGCTTCCAGTGAGCCAGCGTAACATCCCGGCGAGCCACCTGCTCACGCCGCCGACCGCCTGCTGCGCGTGGCCCTCGAGAAAGCCGAGGGCGTGCACGATCCTGTCTACGTCGCCCAGCTCGATGATGCCGATGCCGCGCCCGGTGCAGATGCCGGGGATCGCCTGGCCGAACTCGAGGTGCGGGTCCATGCGGGTCGCGGGCGCGACGAACCAGACCTCCAGGAGCTGCGCCGCCCGATCGAGCCAGCGCGCCTCGCCGAGCAGCCACCCGGCCTGGCAGAGCGTGAGCACGGCGCGAGAGAGGTCCGCGAGGGCATAGCGGTGAGCGGTAAAGCGGCCGGGATAGGGCTCGCCGTCCCTGCGGACGTACGGCCCGCCGGGATCCGCGGGATTCGGCCACCAGTAGGGCCCCTCGCTGTAGTAGTCGTGGGGACCGGTGCCCGGCGAGGGGCTCTTGTGGAAGGTCACGCTCCACGGTCCCTTTGCCGCAGCCGCTTCCGCGCTCCTGCGCAATTCGAACGCGACATCCTCCCAGAGGCCGCGCCGTCGGCGCACGAGCTGCCTGC
>CAZKGO010000215.1:0-3313 GCA_964552235.1 uncultured Spirochaetales bacterium
GGTGAGCTGAGAGGCAGGCGATCTCTTCGCCTAGCCGTTCTGTGGGGGCCATGCTCATAGCATACACCTGTACGGATTAGAAGTCAAGAGCTTTCTTGCCTGCGCGCCCGCACGAGGAGGCGGTGGGAGGGAGTTCCGGCAGAGCGGGGGTTGGCCAGACGCCGGTCTGCCGCGCCTGTTGTCCGCCGCAGCTGCCGTCGGCAGCCGGCGTCCCGCTTTGGGCCTTGCCCACAGTCTGAAAGGCTCCCCGGCCGCGCCGGAGGTCGTCTCAGACGGGCAAACGAAAAGCCCGGTGACGGCGCATGCGCTGTCACCGGGCCCTGAGCGTCTCGGCGATCGTGAGGGGGGCTACTTGGCCCCAGCCGCCGCCAGGTTGTGCTGGGCGATCACCAGGTTCGCCACCGGCACCGAGTAGACCGAGCAGGAGACATAGTCGAGCCCCGCGTCGATGCAGAACTCGATGTTCTCGGGAACCGCGCCGTGCTCGCCGCAGAGCCCCGTCTTGAGGCCCGGCCGCGTCATGTTGCCGCGCTTGACCGCGATCGCCACCAGCTCCTTGACGTAGTCGTTGAGGATCTGGAACGGATTGGCGGCCAGCAGGTCGAACTGGGTGTAGTCCGGCATGAAGCTGTTGATGTCGTCGCGCGAGAGGCCCGCGGTCGTCTGCGTGAGGTCGTTGGTGCCGAACGAGAAGAACTCGGCGTACTTGGCGATCTCGCCTGCGCCGAGGGCGGCCACGGGCAGCTCGATCATCGTGCCGATCTTGAAGGGCACCGCCCTCGCCTTTGCCCGGGTGCGCACCTCGCGCTCGATGTCGGCGAGGCCGCGGATCTCCTTGCCCTCGATCTTCTTGCCGTACACGATCAGCTTGAGCTCGTTGTCGTTCATCACGACGGGGATCATGATCTCCGGCTCGACCTTGACCCGCTCCTTCTGCAGCGCGTAGACCGCCTCGAAGATGGCCTGCACCTGCATCTCGTAGATCTCCGGGTACGAGACCGCGATGCGGCAGCCGCGGTGGCCGAGCATCGGGTTCATCTCGTGCAGCGCGTCGATCCTCGCCTGCACGTCGGCGCGGGACACCAGGTCCTTTTTCCGGCCCTTGTTGAGGTAAGCCATGAAAGCCGACAGCTCGGCCGGGGTGTGGGGCATGAACTCGTGCAGCGGTGCGTCGAGCAGCCGGATGGTCACCGGCTTGCCCGCCATGATCTTGAGCAGCTTGTAGAAGTCCTGCCGCTGCACGCCCTTGAGCTTGGCCAGGGTGGCCACCCGCTCCTCGCGGCTGCCGGCAAAGACCATCTGGCGGAACAGGTTGATGCGGTCTTCCTGGAAGAACATGTGCTCCGTGCGCACCAGCCCGATGCCCTCGGCCCCGAAGCTCTTCGCCAGCTCGGCGTCCCGGGGCTTGTCGGCGTTGACCCGCACGTGGAAGCCCTTGACGTACTTCTTGACGATCCCGATGAAATCCAGAAGCCCCGAATCCTTGGGGTCCGGGTTGATGGTCGATGCCTTGCCCAGGTAGATGTGGCACCCGCCGTGGTTGGGCACGTCGAGGGTGACCCAGTCGCCCTGGTTGATCGTCACCGCGCCGATGGTCGCCTTGGTGGCGTAGATGCGCATTTCGGGCTTGACCAGGGACACCTTGCCGTACTGGCGGGCGACCACCGACGCGTGGGCCGCGTAGCCGCCCTCACTGGACAGCACTCCAGTCGCCACCTCGATCGCCTTGACGTCCTCTGCGTAGGAGGCCGGCAGGCACAGGATCAGCCGGGCGTCCTGGCTGGTCTGGGCCGCGACCTTGGCCTCGGCCAGCAGCGCCTCGGTCGAGAAAAAAATGCGGCCGATGGCTGCTCCGGGGGCTCCGGCGATGCCGCCCGCGATCCCCTTGAGGCCCTTGACCGACGCCGGGTCGACCACCGGGTGCAGGATGTCGGCGAGCTGGTTCGGCTTCACGTTCTGGACCAGGTACTGGTCGGTGACCACCTTGCGCGCGTGCAGGTCGAGCAGCGTCTTGATGTCCGCCTGGGCGCTCTTGGAGATCACCGGCCGCTGGTCGATGAGCCACAGCTTCTTGTTCTCGACCGTGAACCGCAGCGAGCGGATCTCGCGGAAATGGTCCTCGACGATGCGGCCGATCTTCTGCAGCTTGGCCAGGTAGACGGGCGCGATCTTGTTGATGTCCTTGCCCGCGCCCCCGACCGAATCGAACTTTTCCTGGAAGAACTCGCCCTGCAGCACGTCGGTGCCGAGCTGGATGTCGCGGGTGTAGAACATGCCGCTCGAGGAGTCCTTGCCGTAGTTGCCGTAGACCATCGGCTGGATGAGCAGGGCGGTGTCTGCGGCGTCGGGGTCTTCGAGGCGAAGCATGAGGGCGACCCGCTGGATGGCGATCTCCAGCTGCTTCCAGGCGTCGTCGAAAAAGCCGGCGGGCAGCAGCGGCAGGTACTTGTCGATGTGCTTCTGCCAGTCCCTGGCCGGCAGGTCCTTGTCCAGGACGCCGGCGATCTCGGCGAGGGCGGCCTTGATCCTGGCGTGGTCCTTGGGCCGGTCCTCGGCCTCGGCGATGGCCGCCTCGACGGCGAGCTGGCCGTTGAAGAGGAACAGCACCTCGTGCCAGGCAAAGTTCTGCCCCACGAACTTCGCGAAGCCCTCGATCGTGCCCTTGGCGAGGCCGTAGTTGTGCAGCACCGGGTGGCTGGCGATCACGAGGCTCGGGCTGATCACGATCTTGACCAGCATCGGGTTGCCGGTGTCGGCGAACACCTTTCCGACCTTGGGCTCCAGGCGCTTGAAGCTGGCCTTGAGGTTAACGGGATGCTCGGCCAGCGTGGCCGTGAGCTCGGAGTCGAGGATAAAGCCGGGCAGGATCGGCAGGCCCAGGGCCGCCAGGTTCATCACGTCGCGGCCGCGGGTGCCGATCTTCTCCAGGATCTCCGCGTTCTTGACGTGCTCGGTAGCGCTGAAGAAATGGATGTTGTTCTTCATCGGTCCACCTCTAGAAGAGTTTCAGGATCTGACCGGGGCTTCCCTTGAGGAACGCCTCGAAGAGGTGGCTCGCCCCCTGCTTGAGGTAGCGCTGCAGCTTGGCCACGTCCGCGATCCGCTCGCCCTGCACCGAGAACATGACCGGGGTTCCCCGCTTGACCTTGCCCCACTTGAAGAGCGTGTTGATGTCGTGGATCCGCTCGCCCTCGTAGTAGACGTTGACCCTGCTGCCGGCGTGCGAGTGCTCGTAGCTCTCGATGATCTTTTTCCACGCCTCGACGTTGCCGTTGTGGAACAGCTCGTTGGTGACCACGACGCCGTACAGCGG
>CAZKGO010000216.1:0-3164 GCA_964552235.1 uncultured Spirochaetales bacterium
GCCGGGCGGAGGAGGCGGCAACATGCCAAGAGACGCGCTGGCTCCGGGGCACGCCCAGAAAACACAAAGCCCCCCGCCGCGGGGCGGGCGCGCGAGCAGCGAGTCAGCCGCAATCAATCGTCATGTTGCTCTTATCGTGCTCTCGGATGACCCGTGGGGCGACCTCAGGGACTACTGCGGCGAGTACCTCCGCGAAGAGATGCAGAGCGAGGGGCTGGTGCGCGGCGTTCCCGCCTTCAGCGAGTTCCTGGAGCTGGCGGCGCTCGGGAACGCCAAGCCTGTTTCGTACGCGCCGATCGCCCTCGAAAGGGGCGTCAGCGCCAAGACCATGGCCGAGTACTTCCAGATCCTCGAGGACACCTTGCTCGGCTTCTTTCTGGAGCCGTACCGGCGCACTCGCAAGAGGCGGCCGATCCTCACGCGTAAGTCCTACCTGTTCGACTGCGGCGTCGCGAATGTGCTGCTGCGCCGTCAGGTCGCGCCGGGCACTCCCGAGTACGGTAAGTCCTTCGAGCAGTTCGTCGTTCTGGAGACCTTTGCCGCCATGTTCTACGATCGCCGTATCGAGGAGCTCGCCTTCTGGCGCTCGGCCTCGGGATACGAGGTGGATCTGCTGATCGACAGGCACACGGCGATCGGGGTCAAGTCCGGGCGCGCCCGCCCCGCGCCTTTCACGCACGCTTACCGAAAGGACACCGAAGAACCGGTGGGTCGTCTGCACCGAGTCCCACATGCGACGCCTCGACAACGGCGTCGAAGTGCTGCCGTGGCCAGCCTATCTGGAGCGCCTGAAGATGCTTTCGGGTTGAGGCGGGCGGTCGTGATCAAAGCGCATCGATGTGGTAGCGTCGCCGCGTGAGCGCCCCTGGGGCCGCCGCGGCCGGCCATGATCCCTACGCTGCCTTTCGGACGCGGGACTTCCGCCTGTTCATGATCGGCACGCTGGTCGCGCAGATCGGGGCCGGTGCCCAAAGCGTGGCGATCGGCTGGGAGATCTACAGCCGCACGGACAACGCTTTTGCCCTCGGCCTGACAGGCCTCGTGCAGGCGGTTCCGATGATGCTGTTCACCCTCCCGGCCGGCTACCTGGCCGATGCCTTGAGCAGGCGGGCGCTCATCGTAGTCAGCATGCTTGGCTCCGCGGCGACCTCGGCCGGTCTGGCCCTCGCGTCGGCCAGCGAGGCGCCCGTGGTTGCGATGTACGCCCTGCTGCTTCTGAACTCGGCGGTCAACGTGCTGGCGCGGCCGGCCCGCACCGCCATTCTGCCTCTGCTGGTGCCGCGGACCGCGTTCGAGAACGCGGTCTCGTGGCGGATCAGCCTGCAGCAGATCGCCTCCGTGGCAGGCCCCGCGGTGGGCGGCTTCCTGGTCGCTGCGGGGGCGCCTCTGGTCTACCTCATGGCCGCGGGGGCGAGCGTGCTCTTCGTCTTCTTTCTCCTGCCCCTCGAGGTGAGGCAGGAGGCGCGGACGAAGCAGGCTCCGTCGCTGCAGTCCCTGCTGATCGGCGCGCGATTCGTCCGGCAGGAGCGCCTGCTGTTCACGACGATGGCGCTGGATCTGTTCGCCGTGCTGCTCGGGGGCGCGGTCTACCTGCTTCCGATCTACGCCCGCGACATCCTCGCCGTAGGCGAGCGGGGCCTGGGGTGGCTGCGTGCCGCCCCCGCCCTCGGTTCGCTGTGCATGGCGCTCGTGCTCGCTCACCTGCCGCCGATGCGCCGCGCCGGCAGCAACCTGCTGCTCGCAGTCGCGGGATTCGGCGCTGCAACGATCGTCTTTGGCTTCTCGACGAGCTTCTGGCTCTCCTTTGCCATGCTGTTCCTGACGGGTCTCTTCGACAACGTGAGCATGGTCGTGCGCAGCACGCTGCAGCAGCTGCTGACCCCCGACGACATGCGAGGCAGGGTCTCGGCCGTGAGCGCGATCTTTATCGGCTCGTCGAACGAGCTCGGCGGCTTCGAGTCGGGCCTCGTCGCGCGGCTGTTCTCACCGGTCGTGTCGGTGGCCAGCGGGGGAATCGGCACTCTGTTCGTGGTGGCGATCACGGCGCTGGCGTCGCCGCGGCTGCGGCGCCTGGGCGGCATGAGCGAGATCCGGCCGGCAGCGGCGCCCGAGGCAGCCGGCACCGGCCGAGACCGGCGTCAGTAGAACCCGCCGGCCTTGCGCGCCTGCTCCATGACAGCGACGCGGCGGCGCACGCTCTCCGGGGTGATCGCCTGCGGCCGTCCCTCGCGGATAGCCGCGTAGAGGTCGGCGTACAGGTCGAGGACCGGCTGGGCCGACGGGGCCGCCCCGGCTCCCGCGTCCGCCTTTCCGGGCAAATCCCAGGTCGCGGTCTGCCATGGCAGTTTCTCGCTGTTGTAGCTGCGGTCGGGCGTCGGCTCGGTCGAGACCGGCCGAGGCGGCATCGCCGACCAGTCGACCCACTTCCACTCCAGGTGGCTCGCGTCGCCCTTGAGGCCCCCCGCGGTCCCGCAGACCAGCCAGCGGTCCTGGCCGTAGGCGACGCAGTCCATCAGCTCGACTTCGACCGTGGGGTGGCCCTTTCCGCTGAGGATGATCTTCAGGTAGTCCTCGGCGTCGCCGCTGCACAGGCAGCGGCGCATTTCGCACCATACCTGCGGGTCGCCGTCGCCGAACAGCGAGACCGCGTGATCGATCGGGTGGGGACCGTTGTTGTTGAGCGCGCCGCCCGAGAACGACTTGAGCGTCTGCCAATCCCATCGGCGCTTGAAGCCGTGCCAGCAGATGCGCACGAACTGGATCTCGCCGAGCAGGCCGCTCGAGCACACTTCCATGACCTTGCGAAAATCCGGCTCGTAGCGGCGCTGCTGGAACGGCTGCAGCACCCTGCCTGCCTTGCGCGAGGCGGCAATCATGGCGTCGACATCGGCGGTGACGAGGCCGAAGGGCTTCTCGCACAGCACGTGCTTGCCGGCCTCCAGCGCCGCGATCGCCATCGGCGCGTGGTGGGCATTCGGGGTCGCCACGATGACGAGCTCGACCTCCGGGTCGCGCATCACCTCCTGCGGCGTCCCGTACGCCCGGCATTCGAATCCGCGCACCGCCTCCTGCCTGCGCGACTCGATCGGGTCGTGGACAGCCACGAGCCGGAAGGCTTCCGGCTGGTTGCGGATGGCCCGCGCGTGAATGTCCCATCCGCTGCG
>CAZKGO010000217.1:0-3071 GCA_964552235.1 uncultured Spirochaetales bacterium
CGGCCTCGGCCTCGGCCACGGTGTAGAGCGGCATCTCCGGGTAGCGGCCCTTGCGCCCCTCGGCTGCGTGCCTCTTTCGCTTGAACTCCGCGTCTTCCTCCTGGATCCGGGCCGAGTCGGCCAGCACGATGCGCGCGATCTCGGCCGTGGCCGCGGTGCAGTGGATCGGCCCGCGGAACCCGTCGCGCACGAGCCTCGGCAGCAGGCCGCAGTGGTCGAGGTGGGCGTGGGTGAGCAGCACCGCGTCGAGCGAGCGCGGGTCGTAGGGGAACGGGGCCCAGTTGCGCTCCTGCATCCGCCGCTCCTGGAACAGGCCGCAGTCGACGAGGATGCGCGGCCCGCTGCCCGCGGTCCTGCCGGCCTCGACCAGGGTGTTCGAGCCGGTGACACTGCCGGCTGCGCCTACGAATTGAAGCTGCATGGTCCCGAGGCTATTGGCCGCGGCCGTCCGTGTCAAACGACCGGCCTCGCTCCCGGGCCAGGCGCCGAAGGTCCGCGCTTGACACCTGCTTGGGCCGGGAGAACAATGCCGCCACGAAACGACGCGGAGGTGCTCTTCGATGGCGCGCACGCTGATCGGCTACGACGTCGGAAGCTCGTCGATCAAGGCCACGCTGATCGACGCGGACAGCGGCAAGGCGCTGGCCTCGGCCACGTCGCCCGCCGAGGAGATGCCGATCGCGGCGCCCAGACCCGGCTGGGCCGAGCAGCACCCCGACCTGTGGTGGCAGAACGTGCTCGCCGCCACGGCCGAGATCAGGAAGAGCCGCGACCTGGCGGACGTGGCCGCGATCGGCATCTCCTACCAGATGCACGGCCTGGTGGCCGTCGACGGCAGGGGCGCGGTGCTGCGGCCCTCGATCATCTGGTGCGACAGCCGCGCGGTCGACGTAGGCAACCGGGCCTTCGAGCGGCTCGGCGCGGAGCGGTGCCTCGGCCGCCTGCTGAACTCGCCGGGCAACTTCACGGCCTCCAAGCTGCGGTGGGTGCGGGAGAACGAGCCGCAGCTGTTCGGCCGCATCGACAAGATCATGCTGCCGGGCGATTACGTCGCCTACCGGATGACCGGAGCGATCCGCACCACCGCTTCGGGACTGTCAGAGGGCATCCTCTGGGACTTCAAGGACGACCGGCCCGCGGGCTTTCTCCTCGAGCACTACGAGATCCCGGAGCGCCTGCTGCCGGAGATCGTTCCGACCTTCGCCAGGCAGGGCGGCCTCACGGCCGAGGCGGCCTCGGCCCTGGGGATGGCGGCCGGAACGCCGGTGGCCTACCGCGGGGGCGACCAGCCGAACAACGCCCTCTCGCTCAACGTTCTGGAGCCCGGCGAGATCGCGGCCACGGCCGGAACCTCCGGCGTCGTGTACGCGGTGAGCGACAAGGCCGACTACGACCGCAAGTCGCGGGTCAACACCTTTGTGCACGTCAACCACGCGGCCGGCCGGCCGCGGTACGGCATCCTGCTGTGCCTCAACGGAACCGGCATCCTCTACAGCTGGCTGCGCCACAACGCCATGGTCGGCCGCAGCGAGAAGCTCGCCTACCGCGAGATGGACGAGCTGGCGGCCTCGGTGCCGGTCGGCAGCGACGGCCTCTCGATCCTGCCCTACGGCAACGGCGCCGAGCGCACGCTGGAGAACCGCAACCTCGGGGCCTCGTTCCACGGCCTGGACTTCAACCGCCACTCGCGCGCGCACCTGCTGCGCGCCGCGCAGGAGGGCATCGTCTTCGCCCTCGTCTACGGCCTGGAGATCATCCAGGCGATGGGCACCTCCATCGGCGCCGTGCGCGCCGGCAGCGCCAACATGTTCCGCTCGAGCCTCTTTGCGGGAGCCTTTGCCACGCTGGCGAATGCGCGCGTCGAGCTGTACAACACCGACGGCTCCCAGGGCGCGGCGCGCGGGGCGGGCATCGGAGCGGGGCTCTTCGACGCCAGGGGAGCCTTCCGCGGCCTGGAGCGGACCGGGGCGATCGAGCCGTCGCGCGGGGACGCGGCCGCCTACCGCGCCGCCTACGAGCGCTGGCGCAAGGCCCTTGCGGCGGAGCTGGCGGGTTAGGGCAGCGTGCCTGCGCCGCGGGGGAGTCCATGCGCGTGCTGAACATCGGGTCGCTGAACGTCGACCACGTCTACGAGGTCGATCACTTCTCGCGGCCCGGAGAGTCGCTGATCGCCCGCAGCTACCGCCGGTTCGCCGGAGGCAAAGGGGCCAACCAGTCGCTGGCCATCGCCAGGGCGGGCGGCACCGTGCTGCACCTCGGCAAGATCGGACGGGAGGGCGAGTGGATGATCCCCCCGATGAAAGCCGACGGCGTCGACACCTCGCACATCATCGTCAGCGATGATCCGGGCGGCCACGCGATGATCCAGGTCGACTCCGGCGGCCAGAACTCGATCGTCGTCTTTGGCGGCACCAACCAGCAGCTCGACCCCGAAGAGGTCGACCGGTTCCTGGCCCTCGCGGTCAAGGACGACATCGTCGCACTCCAGAACGAGATCAACGTCACGGCCCACGCCATGCGTCGGGCGGCCGAGCGGTCGCTGCGGGTCTGCTTGAACGCCGCGCCGTTCACCGAGGCGATCCGAGGCTACCCCCTGGAGCTGGTGTCGCTGTTCTTCATCAACGAGACCGAGGGCGGAGAGCTCACGGGCAGGAGCGAGCCCGAGGCGATCGTGTCTGCCATGATCGCGAAGTACCCGCGCGCCGACGTCGTGCTGACGCTCGGAAAGCAGGGTGCGCTCTGGGGAAAAGGCGAGGAGCGCGCGTGGGTGCCGATCGTCGAGGCCCGCGTGGTGGACACGACCGGCGCGGGCGACACGTTCGTCGGCTACACCCTCGCCGGTCTCTGCGAGGGGCTGCCGATGCGCCGCGCCCTCGAGCTGGCCACCCATGCCGCCGCGCTCTGCGTGTCGCGCGCGGGCGCCGCGGCCTCGATCCCCTACCGCCGCGAGCTGCCGTTCTGATCGGCCGCCCGGGAGGTGCCCATGAAGAGCTACCGCAAGGAGCTGTGGTTCGAGCTGCCGCGCAGGCGCGGCTTCGTCAACATCACCCCGCAGGTCGAGCAGGCGCTGG
>CAZKGO010000218.1:0-3038 GCA_964552235.1 uncultured Spirochaetales bacterium
CCGCATCGTGGGAGCCTGCGAAAAGGTAGTTCTTCCGACCCAGGGCGACATCGCGAAGTTGTTGCTCGACGTGGCTATGCCGCGTCCCGGACTATGCCGCGTCGGGGGTGCACGCGCCGCCAATCTCGTGTGATAGCGGGTCCTGTGCGACTTCCGGGTCGGCATAATGACAGGGTCTTGAGGAAGGCCAGCAGGCTGTCCGAAGGACGAAACGGTCGTGGAGTGGTACCGGACGGATCGGCGTGGCCAAGGGCTCGTTGTTTCAGTCGCATGTCGGCGTGAAGGTAGATCTGCGTCGTTTCTGTCGACTCGTGGCCAAGCCAGAGCGCGATAACGGTCAGGTCGACCCCGTGCTTCAGGAGGTTCATCGCGGCGGCATGCCGAAGGGTGTGCGGGGAGATCGATCGGCCCACAAGCGCGGGGCACTTCACCTTGGCCGTGGCGACGTGCCGCGGCACGAGTGCCTGCAGGGCGTCGGCGCTGAGCGGGCCGCCACGTGAGCCTGGAAAGACGGGGTCCTCCGGTTCCCCTCTATGCTCGCGGAGCCAGCTCATGAGCGCTGAGGCAACATCACGCCGCAACGGCGTGCAGCGCGCTTTGCGCCCCTTGCCCAAGCATCGTACGTATGCACCGGCACCAAGGTGCACATCGCGGCGTCGAAGCGAGCGGATCTCGCTGTTACGCAGGCCGGTTTGCACCGCCACCTGCAGCAGAGTGCGGTCGCGACGCCCGATCCATGTCGTGGTGTCGGGCGCGGCGAGGAGCGCTGCCGTCTCCTCCTCGGAGAGGAACTCGACAGTCGAGCGCTCGTGGCGTTTGTTGGGGATCGCCAGGACCTGCTGACACTGAAGCGAGCAAGCGGGCTCTGTGTACGCGACGAATCGGAAGAACGCGCGCACGGCCGCAAGACGGATGTTGCGGGTTTTCGGCCTGTTGGAACGCTCACGTTCGAGGTGCTCGAGGAAGGCGCTGATGAACGCTGCATCCAGATTCTCCACACGCAGCTGCGACGGTTCGCGGGCCAGCCGCGCCGAGGCGAACAGGAGCAGCAGCCGGAACGTATCGCGGTAGGACGCCACGGTATAGGAACTGGCGCCAAGTTGTCCCTGGAGTCGCTCGGTGAAGAAGCGCTGGAGGAGCGCCGGGAGATTGGGCGCGCTCATGGTACGTCTCCGCTGGCGATCGTTTCCAGCCGCTGGGTTGCGAGCTGGAGCAACTCGGGGACTGCTTGGATGTACCAGTAGGTCTCCACCGTGCTGCGGTGACCGAGGTATGTAGCGAGGTGGGGCATGAGCCGATCGACATCGAGGCCGGCGCGGTACCACGCGACCAGCCTTCGAGTCGCGAAGGAATGGCGCAGATCCTGGAGCCGGGGACCCCGGCCGGAGCGCCCAGGGACCCCGAAGGGGCGCAGCCCTGTTGCCTTACACAAGTTGGCGAAGGTGCGGCGAACCGCCGACGCTCTCAGGCGGGTTCCCTTCCTTGAGAGGAGGAACGCTGGCGAATCGCGGTAGGGGCGAGCGGTGTCGCGCAACGTACTGTAATCGATCAAGGCAGTGCGGACGGACTCATCAAGCGGGACGAAGCGAGACTTGCCGAACTTCGATTCCCGCACGGTGAGCACGCCGCCGGCGAGGTCCACGTCACCGACGTCGAGCCTGAGCGCCTCCCCAGGTCGCAGGCCGGTGGAGGCGAGAAGGCCGATCAGTGTCTGAAACGTCGCTGCACGCAGTCCCGAGGACGAGCGCAATTGGCCTGCAACTCCAATCAGCGTCGCGATTTGGCCGTCGCTGTAGATGTGCGGCGTCGGGCGGCGGTGTCTGGCCCGCAGAAGCCCCTGCGGCGGCACCTGTGTTCTTGGGTCCTTGGTCTGGAGGTAGAGCGCGAACGCTCGGAGGATGGCGAGTCGGCGTGCGTGCGTGGCGCGTTGGACACCCTCTGGCATGCACGCCCATGGCAGCGCGATTTCTGTGGTGAGAAACTCCGCGCCTTCGACTTGCAGGAAATGGATGAAACTACGCAGCGAGGACTCCGGCCACCTCAACTGAGTGCCGAGCGCGCGTCGCGTGGCCAGATACTCATTGAGAGCGTCGTAGAGTGCACTCATCGCTGAACCTCCACGCTCGGCCAGGAAAGGGCGACAGCACAAAGTTGCTCGAATTGCACCTTGGCGTAGAGCTGCGTTGTGGTCGTCGAGCGGTGGCGAAGCACTTGGGAGATCTCCGGGAGCGAGGCGCCCCGCTGAAGCATCCGCGTCGCCAGGCTATGCCGAAAGATGTGCCCGCCGACGCGACCAGCCTGCAGAAGGCCCGCACGGTGCAAGGCCGCGTGTGCGACCTTGCTTACCATGGAGGGTTGCGACAGTCCCACGTGCGGAGCAATGTGGCGCAGGAACAGGCGGCGCGAGCGGCTTGAACCACGCGCGGTACGCAGGTAGCGGGCGATTGCCCGCCCGACGTCATGGGGCAGAGGGAGATGGTCTCGGAGTCCGCCCTTGCCCCGAACCACGATCTGTCCGACTTCCCAGCGGATATCGTCCAGATCAAGCGTCAGGATCTCGCTCGCGCGCAGTCCCAGTCGCGCCAACAAGAGCAAGATCGCGTAGTCGCGGACGCCGCGGGCTGTGCAGCGGTCGGTGCACGCAGCTGCGACCACCTGCTCGACCTCTTCGCCAGTCAGAAACCGTGGGATGGCCGCGAGCTGCCAGCGGCGAACAGGTTGGACGGCGGTCGAAAGATCGGCTGCCGTCGTGTTATTGAGGAAACAGAAGCGCAAGAACGAACGCAGCGTGGAGGCCAGCAACCTCACGAAAGAACCAGAGCGGTTCCGGCTTTGGTCGAGCTGATAGCGGCTGACCGCCTCGGCATCGAGGGCCGCAGCCTTCTCCGGGAGCCCCTGAGCGGCCACGAACGCACGGGCAAACGGCGCGTAGACAGCGATCGAGTAAGGACTGAGACCCTGCCTATCGCGAAGGTGTTCTACATACTAATCAGTGCGGAAATCAGTTGACATTGAGGCGGATGCATGATACGCTACAC
>CAZKGO010000219.1:0-2974 GCA_964552235.1 uncultured Spirochaetales bacterium
AGACGGGAGCCGGCGTCAACATCTACGAGTCGTGGGCGACGCTGCCGCTGATCTCCCCGGCGATCTTCCGCGACTTCGTCGTGCCCTGCGAGAAGAGGATCGTGCGCGCTGTCCGCGAGCGCTTCTCGACTCCGGGCCCGGCGGTGATCATGGGCGGCAACACGGCCGCGCTGATCGACTTTTTCGTGGAGACCGGGACCTCGCTGGTCGTAGCCGACTACATGACCGACTTCGCCTTGATGCGCGGCCGGCTTGCGGCTGCGGGCAGCTCCATGGTCATCCGCGGGTGCCTCGACCCCAAGCAGATAGAGCGCGGCGACTGGGCCGGCCTCGAGGGGCCGATCCAGGCGCTCGCGAGCAAGGCGCGGGGCATGAACGGCTACGTGTGGGGATGCGGGTGCGTTCCGCTGCCCACCCCGGCCGAGCACCTGCTGCGGTTCAAGGAGATGTGCCTCTCGGCCGGCGCCGCTGCGGAGGGCTTCTCGCCGTGAGACAGGACCAGTGGGACGCTCTCAGAGCGGTCGCCGCCGGCGAGACGAGCGCGACGCGTGCCGCCTTCATCGTTGACAGTCCCTGGATCCCCGGCCTGCTCGGCATCTCGACGATCGACTACATCTTCATCCCCTCGGTCTGGTTGCGGGCTAACATCGAGATCCTTAGAAGGTTCCCGACCGCGATCTTTCTCCCGGGCTTCTGGGTCGAGATGGGGATGGCGGCAGAGCCCTCGGGATACGGCTGCCGCCTGAGCCTGTTCGAGAACCAGCCGCCTTCGATCCATTCGCTGATCGCCGACATCGGCGAGCTCGATCGCCTGCGTCCGCCCGATCCCCGGCGGGACGGGCTCATGCCGGCGATCCTCGCGCTGTACCGCCACGTGCTGCCGATGGTCCGGGCCGAGGGGATGGACATCAGGGTCGTCGCTGCCCGCGGACCCCTCGCCCTGGCTGCGCACCTGGTGGGGGTGACGGAGTTCCTCATCGCGATGAAGACCGAGCCGGACAGGACCCACCGGCTTCTGAAGATGACGACGCGCACCGTGGTCGAGTGGCTCGAGGCTCAGGCCGACGTGCTGCCGGGCGTCGAGGCGATCATGGTGCTCGACGACATCATGGGATTCATGGGCGAGGAGGACTACCTGCAGTTCGCCCACCCCTACATCAAACAAGTGCTCTCCGTCCCCGCGACGCTGAAGATCCTGCACAACGACACGCCCAACCCGGTCTGCTTCAGCCACCTCGCCGATCTCGGCGTCGACATCTTCAACTTCTCGCACCAGATCGCCATCCCGCAGATGCGCAGGCTCGCCGGAGACCGGGTGGCGCTCATGGGCAACGTCTCGCCGCTCGACGTGATGGTGAGGGGAACGCCGGAGGACAACTACCGCGCCGCCCGGCAGATCCTCGCCGATAACGGCGGGAATCCCCGGTTCCTGCTGTCTGCGGGAGGTGGACTCTCGCCGGGCACGCCGACGGAGAACGTCGAGGCGATCCTGCGAGCAGCCGCGAATTTCCCGCCTGCCCGCGACGACTGAGCGGCGCCGCCGCCGGCCGGATCGCGGGCCCGCTCCCCTCAACCGCCGCCCATCGGAACCCTGAGGATCTCCGCCGCGGTCTCGGCGATCGGCCTGAGCGCCGCCCGGTCGATCTTGTCGAGCGTGTCGTGCTCGTCAAGGAGGTAGTACGGGCAGCCGATCCACGAGACGACGGGCACTCCCGCCTCGCGCACATAGCCCGCGGCGTCCGAAGTGGGAACGGGCCCGAAGAAATCCGACGGGATCGCAGCGGTCACCCGGGCCGGCTTCGTCTCGAGCGCTCGCAAAACCGTGGCTATGACTCGCGGCTCGGGCGTCGTGAACATCACCGTCAGGGCGAGGCGGCCCGTCTCGGCATACGCTGCCCCGTCCTCGCGGACCTCCTTGGCGCCGAGATGCTCGAGGGCGAGGAGGAGCCGCGCCTTGCGCAGGAGATCGCCGTGCGCACGGGCGAACGCGTGCGCTCCGAGCGACCCGTAGAAGTGACCTGCGTCGACGACGAACACCATGGTTCGGCGGCGCCGCTCCCGCGCGACGCGCGCCCACGCCTGCGCCTGCGCCAGCACCTGCGCAACGCCTGCGCCGTCTTCGACCGCCCCCTTGAACGGGCTGTCGTGGTGAGAGGTCACGAAGACCGTCTCTTCCGTCGCGCCGAGGAGCACAGCCCAGACGTTGCGGGTCTCGCCGGGAGTCGCGCGCCCGTGCAGCGAGAGCTCCGCGGCGGCTCCCGCGCGCGCCTGCTCGCGCAGCCGCGTGCCGTCGAGCTTGCCGACCCAGAGCCCGGGAATCGGCTTCATGATTCCGTCGTAGGGGCCGTAGTGCGTGTTCGCGTTCGACGGCTGGTCGCGCAGGATCAGGCAGATCGCCTTTGCCCCCCGCCGCACCGCCTGCCAGTAGACGTCGCTCGCGGGGTCGTCGGCCGCTGTGCGGCCGCCCGCGAAGTTCCGCCGCGCAAAGTTCAGGTACTGCCGCGTCGACAGGGCCACTGCACCGTCAGGGTCGGAGAGCGCGTAGCAGGCGCCCATCACGCGCATCAGCAGTCCGACGGGCAGTTGCGGAAAGGTGACGTCAGCGACCGCGATCCTGCCCGACACGTCGACCCGCGCGAAGTCGGCCTCGGTCCCGGTGCCCACCCAGGCCAGCGGCGCGCGTATGCCGCAGCCGGGAGTGAAGCCGGTGTTGACCACGTAGAACGAGGGGACCTCGGCGCCTGCGACCGTCAGCGACCACCGATCGGCGCTCCAGACCGTGAGCGGGATCGAGTCCGTCGTCACAGCCTCCAGGCCGATCTCCCGCAACCGCTCGGCGACCCATTCCTCGGCGCGGCGGCCCTCGGGGGTGCCGGGCCGGCGATGAGGCGTGGCGCACAGCCCTTCGATCCAGCCGTAGATCGTGGCCTCGTCGGGCAGCTCGAGCGGACCCTCGTAGCGTGAAAGCGTCGCA
>CAZKGO010000220.1:0-2957 GCA_964552235.1 uncultured Spirochaetales bacterium
GAGGCCTACCGCGGAGAGACGGCGTACCTTCCGACCGCCGGTATCGCTGCGAACCTGCTGCACGCGCAGCGGGTGCTCGGCCTGGCAGCCGGAGCGCCCGCGGCCGAGTGCGGCCGCGGCCTTCTCGAGGGCGTCCTGCACGCCATCGGCGTCGAGCCGGCCGCCGGCGAGCCCGTGCCCGTGTCGCTGCTGCGCGCCCGCATACTCCTGCCGGCCGCTCTCTTCGGCGCGCCCGCGGCCCTCGATCTCGGCCGGCGCGGGCTCGCAGATCTGGCCTCAGGCGCCCCGGTGCCCGCCGACATCCGCGAGGCGGTGATGCAGATCGGAGCGTGGACCGGCGGCGCAGCGGAGCTCGAGCGCCTCGTGCACCTGTACCGTGCAGCCGCCAGCGAGCAGGAGCGGCTGAACGTGCTCCAGGCACTAGGCTGGCTTCCCAACCGCCCGCTGCTCGAGCAGGCCCTGCAGATGGCCCTCGAGGAGGTGCCCAGCCGCAACACCTACGTCCCGATCACCGCCGCCGCAGGCAACCCGCGCTCCTTCGACTGGATGTGGGACTGGTGGCGGGCGCACCTTGGGCGGCTGGAGCTGCTGCACCGGATGCACCAGGAGCGGATCATCGCTGCGATCGTGCCGCACGTGAGCGACGATCGGGCCGCGGAGGCCTCCGACGCCCTCTCGGCCTACGTGAGCGAGCGGCCCGATCTCGCGCAGACCGCGGCGCTCGCCCTCGAGCTCCTGGCGATCAACCGCCGCATGCGCTCGCGCTCGCAGGGGACGCCGCTCTGATCATGAGCCGGCGGCGGGCTCAGGGCGTCCCGCGCATCTCTTTCTCTATGCGGGACTTGTTGGCGAGCGCCTCGGCGCGGCTGGAGTCGATCTGCGTGCTCGCGGCGATCTGCCCGTACAGGGCCGCCGCTTCCTCGAGCCTGCCTGTGCGGTAGAGGATGTTGGCCAGAAGGAACGAGCCTTCTTCGTGGCGTTCACGCAGGCTGAGCACCCTGCGAACCAGCCTCTCGGCGTCGGCGAGCTTGTCGAGCTCGAAGGCGCAGAGGATCGCCAGCCCGTAGAGCGCCTCTACGTTGTCGGGCTCGATCTCGATCGCCCGGCTGTAATGCGCCTCGGCGCGGTCGAGCCAGAGCGTCTTGTCGGGGCCGACTGCGGCCCGACTCACCTGGGCCGCGCAGATCCCCGCGTACGTAGAGAGCACCGCGTTGGCCGGATGGTAGACCAAGGCGTCCTTGAGGCTCTGGTAGGCGACCTGATACATCTCGCGGCGCATGTAGGCCACGGCGAGCATCTTGTGATAGATGCCCAGCTGCTCGGTCGCCTCGACCTTGCGCTCGACCTGGGCGCGATACCTGCCGATCTCCCTCTTGAGCTCCCGGATTCGCTCGTCGGAGGCAGCCGCGCCGCCGCCTTCGGACCGCTCGATCTTCGCCAGGTTCTCGAGGTAGAAGTCCTCCTGCCGCCGATCGCAGCCTGCCACGAGGGCGATCACGATCAGGACGAGCGCGGGCCGCAGCGGCATGTCAGAGATGGCCTTCGGACAGCAAGATCACGTCCACCCTGCGGTTGTAGGCGCGCCCTTCCGGGGTGTCGTTGGCGGCCAGAGGCACTGTGTCGGCGAAACCGGCGACCTGGCACTGCTGATCGTTGACTCCGTAGTCGACCAGTGTGTGCAGGATGTTGATCGCCCGCGCGCTCGAAAGCTCCCAGTTGGTCGGGTAGCGGCTCCTGGGATCCGTGGCCACGCTGTCGGTGTGCCCCTCGATGCGGAACTTCCGGCCGGCCATGTCCGGCTGGGACATGAACCCGGCCAGCTTCTGCAGCGGCGCCCGCGCCTGCTCGATCCGCACGTCCGCCGAGGCCGCGTCGAAAAAGGCGTCGGCGGCCAGCGAGATCACCAGGCCGCGCTCGTCCTCGCGGATGCGCATGGCCTTGCTGCGCAGCTCGGGCTGAAAGGCGGCCACCGCCGCCTGTCGCGTGCGGCCGAGGAACTTGCCCTTTTCGGTGGCGGGCAGGTCCATCACCGTGTGGCCGAGCCCCGCGAGCTTGCCCGCCTGCAGCGTCGTTCCGCCCTGCAGGCTGCCGAGGCCCGAAAAGGCCGACAGCAGCAGCCGGATTTCGCTGGTGTCAAGCATGTCGCCCGAGATCGCGTAGAGCATGACAAAGAACACCAGCAGCTGCTGCACCAGGTCGGAGTAGCTGAGCAGCCACAGCGGCTGACCTTCTTCGGGCTTCTTCCTGAACTTCTTGGCCATCGCCCGCTCCTAGTCCGGTGAGGCCGCGGCCTGGCGCACCGCCTCGCGGCGAATGGGCGGGAGGAAGCAGAGCAGCTTCTCCTCGAGGATGCGCGGGTTGTCGCCCGACTGGATCGAGAGCACACCCTCGACCATGATCTCGCGCACGAGGGTCTCGGCGGTGTCCCTGTCTTCGAGCTTCTTTCTCAGCGGCCCGAGCACCAGGTACGACAGCAGGGCGCCGTAGAAGGTGGTCAGCAGCGCGACGGCCATGCCCTTGCCGATCGTCGAGCGGTCTTCGATCTTGGCGAGCATGATGATGAGGCCCATGATCGTGCCGATCATGCCAAAGGCCGGCGCCTGCTTCGACCAGTCGTCGACCAGCAGGATCCCGGACTGGTGGCGCGCCTGGATCTGGTTGAGCTCGTTGTACAGGATGTTCTTGATGATCTCGGGGTCCGTGCCGTCGACGACGAGCTGGATCCCCTTGCGCAGGAACCCGTCCTCGATCTCCTCGAGGTCGTCCTCGAGGGCGAGCAGCCCTTCGCGCCTCGCCTTTTCCGAAAAGGCCACGAGCTGCGTGATCAGCCGCGGGTGGTTGCTCGCCGGGTTCGCCCCCGCCACGAGCGCGAAGTCGGCCTGTTCGAGGTCGTCGAGGCTCACGCTCGCAGTCCCCGAGCCGTACACGTCGGTGAGCGCCACGCCCGAGGCCTGATG
>CAZKGO010000221.1:0-2671 GCA_964552235.1 uncultured Spirochaetales bacterium
GTCCACCCAAGCTTCGAGCAGATCCACCTCGGTTCCTTTGGCCTTTGGCGCCACGGCGTCTTGTCCGCGTGCGGCGGGCGCCGCACGCGCCAGCTTGTCGGCGATTCGTCGGATCGGCTTGTAGACGTTTGCCTCCATCAACAGGGTCAGCACGGTGACCAGGGCGAGGACGATGGCAGCGAAAGACAGGATGGAAAAGGCGAAGCCGTTGATCTCACCGTATAGCGACTTCGTATCGCGTAACAGGAGCAAGTCCCAACCGAGCGCGTCGGAGCGGACTTTGGTCACGAGCAGGCTCTGTCCCTTGTGGCGTATGTAACTGTTCGCAGAGGGGTGGGCCTGAACCCTGACCTGATCGAGTATTTCCAGATCTACGGCGGTCGGATCCCTGAGGCCTTTGACATCGCAGTACATGAACATCTCGCCTGAACGCCAGAGTATTGCGTATCGGTCGCCGGCGTTGAGGTTCGCGCTCTTGATGAAGCTGTCATAGAGGCGCTGCGTGCTCAGATTGATGCCGTAGTAGTTGCTGCCCACGTTGGGCGAGCGGAAGATGATCGAGATGATGTTTTCTGGACTGTGGCTCGAATGGGATACCGGGAGTGCGTTTCTGGCAGCCATCGTATGCGGATATTCCGCGTCTGAGCGCAGACTGGTGATCCATTCGCGGTCCGGGAACTCCTTGGTAGTCCGATCAGCCACCGAGTTCGACATGACCAGGTTCTTGGAGCTGTCATAGTAGTACACCGAGTGGATCATGGAATTGCTGGCCGCTACGCTCGACAGTGAAGAGCGCATATCCGACTTGGCCATGACATAGCTGTAGAGGGTTTCGAACTCCTGATCGGCGTATGGAGCTTTGAGCATCTCGTAGTATGCGCCGTCTGGGAAGGTCTCGAAACGCTTCACTGTGCTGCTCAGGGTCGTCTGGCGGTACTGAAGGTTCACATAGTCGGTCAAGAGCTCCAAGGCCGTGGCGGTGCGGAGCAAGGATTCCTCAGCGGAAATGAAGGCCTTTTTCTCGACGATCCGTCGGACGTTGTAGTAGCTCGCCACGCTCAGAACGAGAATCGGGACGGACGATATCAGGAGCGTGATCGAAACGAGCTTGACGAAATACCTGCGGGTCGGCGGGATCTGTATGCGCCCGGCGAGCCTGCCCACGGCTGTAACTAATAGCAGAGGTCACGCGGTGCTGCAACACCTCAAAGACTTCGCACCAGGCGTTTGAATGGTTGCGAGCCTCGACTGCGGCCCACGGACGTTGCTGCTCCGAAGACGGGCGTTGGCGCTCGTCTTCTCCCCGTTGCCCGGCGCGCCCGGTTTGCACTATTCTCCCGCAAGCAGCGGCGGGCGGCGGCCCGTCCGGAGGAGACAAGCGATGATCCAGGTCGCGATGGTAGGCTGCGCGCACATTCACACGCCGGGCTTCGTCAAGCGCCTGCTGGCCCGCTCGCAGTCGGTCAAGGTCAAGCGGGTGTGGGACCCCAACCGGGCCCGCGCCAGGAAACGGGCTGGCGAGCTGTCGACACAGGCTGTCAGCACCCTCGACTCGATCTGGGGCGACCGTGAAATCAGCGCCGTCGTCATCGCCTCGGAAACCGATCGTCACCTCGAGCTGGTCAGCGCGGCAGCGAAGGCCCGCAAGCACATGTTCGTGGAAAAGCCGCTCGGCCTCGGCGCAGCCGACGCCCTTGCCATGGCGCGGGCGGTCGACAAGGCGGGCGTCACGTTCCAGACCGGCTACTCGATGCGCGGCCAGCCGATTCACCGCTTTCTGCGCGAGCAGGTGCAGCGCGGCGCGTTCGGCAGGATCACGCGCGTGCGGGCGAGCAACTGCCACGCCGGCGCCCTCGAGGACTGGTTCACCCCGGAGTGGAAGTGGATGACCGACCCGAAGCGCGCCGGATGCGGCGCCTACGGAGACCTCGGCACCCACATGCTGGACATCATGATGTGGATGCTCGGCGACGTCGAATCCGTGGCCGGGGCGACGGCCGGCCCGCTCAAGCGCTACGGCTCTTCCTGCGACGAGACCGGCGAAGGGCTCCTGCGCTTCCGCTCCGGCGTGCTCGGCAGCCTGGCAGCGGGGTGGGTCGACGTGGGCAACCCGGTGACCCTTGCGATCAGCGGCACCGAGGGCTTCGCGTACGTGGCGGACGGGCGGCTCTTCTTCAGGAGCAAGCGGGTCAAGGGGGCCGACGGCAGTGAGCCCTGGACTAGCCTGCCCGAGGCTCTGCCGCACGCCTTCGAGCTGTTCTTCGACGCCCTCGAGGGCAAAGAGGTTCCGCTCGTCTCTGCCCGCGAGGCTGCGGCGCGCAGCGCGGTCGTCGAGGCGTTCTACGAGGCTGCGCGCTCGGGAAAGTGGGTCAAGGTTCCGCGGATCGGCTGAAGAGGGAGAACGCCGTGGATCGTGGGGGCGGGGAGGGGATCGCCGCGTTCGAGGGGCTGCTCGAGCGGGCGCGGGCAACAGTGGGCGCCGCGGGCCTTTCGCGCGACGAGGCGCTGCTGCGTCTGTGCCGCCTCGTGGCGGAGGTGCCGGCCTGCGACTGGGTGGGGTTCTACATCGCCGACCCGGCGCAGCGGCTGCTCGTTCTCGGGCCCTTTGTCGGGGAGCCGACGGAGCACGTGCGCATCCCCTACGGCCGGGGCATCTGCGGGCAGGCGGCCG
>CAZKGO010000222.1:0-2616 GCA_964552235.1 uncultured Spirochaetales bacterium
CCGGTGACGTTCGCCGACATCAACAGGGTCTCGGTTCTCGTGGAGATCGTCGCCATGCGGGAGCACCTGGTCCCGGACGTGTCGCTGGGAACGCACTTTCTCAACGACCTGGTGGAGATGGACATGCTCTACCTGGCGCTTCTTCCCGGCGAGAGCGAGAGCCGGCTCAACGCGCCGCTGCTGGAGTCCGCTCGCAACCGCCTGCTCGAGCTGGCGCCCGGCGCGGGCCGCTGGGCGGACGTGGTGCGGGTCGTCGACTGCGCCGACCTCGCGCGAGGCGGTGACCGCGTCCTGCTGACCGCCGACGCGATCGAGCAGCGCGCCCTCTGCTACTTTGCCCGCGGCGACACATAGAAAAGGGCCGGGACGCCGCGGCGCTCCGGCCCTCGCTCGCCTCGATTCGGCCGGTCGGGTTCAGACCAGGCCCTGGTCGATCATCGAGTCGGCAACCTTCTTGAAGCCTGCGATGTTGGCGCCGTTGACGTAGTTGCCCGGCGTGCCGTACTCCTGCGCGGCGTCGAAGCAGGCCTTGTGGATGTTGACCATGATCCGCTGCAGCCTCTCGTCGACCTCCTCGGCGGTCCAGGACAGGCGCATGCTGTTCTGCGACATCTCGAGGCCCGAGCAGGCCACGCCGCCGGCGTTGGCCGCCTTGCCCGGCCCGAAGAGGATCTTCTTCTCGATGAACAGCTCGGTTGCCTCGAGGGTCGACGGCATGTTGGCGCCCTCGGCCACGCAGATGCAGCCGCCGTCAATGAGGGCCTTGGCGTCCTTCTCGTCGAGCTCGTTCTGGGTCGCCGACGGCAGGGCGATGTCGACCTTGGCGAGACCCCAGGGCCGCTTGCCCTCGAAGTATTTGGCGCTGCGGAACTTCTCCGCGTAGTCCTTGATGCGGCCGCGGCGGATGTTCTTGAGCTCCATGACATAGCGCAGCTTCTCGGGGGAGATGCCGTCCTCGTCGACGATCGAACCGTTGGAGTCCGAGAGCGTGACGACTCGGCCGCCAAGCTGGTTGACCTTTTCGACGGTGTACTGGGCGACGTTGCCGCTGCCGGACACGGCCACGCGCTTGCCCTTGAAGCCTTCGTTGCGGGTCTTGAGCATCTCGGCTGCGAAGTAGGTGCAGCCGTAGCCGGTGGCCTGGGGCCGGATGAGGCTGCCGCCCCAGTTCAGGCCCTTGCCGGTAAAGACGCCCTCGAAGAGGTTGCGCAGCCGCTTGTACTGGCCGAACAGGTAGCCGACCTCGCGGGCGCCCACCCCGATGTCGCCGGCCGGCACGTCGGTGTCGGCGCCGATGTGGCGGAACAGCTCGTTCATGAAGCTCTGACAGAACCGCATCACCTCGTCGTCGCTCTTGCCCTTGGGATCGAAGTCGCTGCCGCCCTTGCCTCCGCCCATGGCCAGGCCCGTGAGGCTGTTCTTGAAGGTCTGCTCGAAACCGAGGAACTTGAGGATGCCGAGGTTGACCGAGGGGTGGAAGCGCAGGCCGCCCTTGTAGGGCCCGATCGCGCTGTTGAACTGCACCCGGTAGCCGCGGTTGATCTGGTATTCCCCGCGGTCGTTCTGCCACGGAACGCGGAACATGATCACCCGCTCCGGCTCGGTGATCCGCTCCAGGATCGCGTGCTTCCTGTACCTGGGGTCGCGCTCGACGACGCTGTCGAGAGAAGTGAGCACCTCCTTGACCGCCTGGAGGAACTCGGTCTCCCAGGGATAGCGCCTGCTCACCGCCTCGATCACATCCTTGACGTACTGGCCCATCCTGCTCTCCCTTGTCTTCTCTTGGGTTTCGGCCTTTTCGAGCGGCAATTCATTACCGCAAAGACGCCGCACATTACCACGGGGCCGCCGGCGCGTCAAACGGCGGAGAGCGCCCGAGCGCGCCCGGCCGCGTGCGAGGGCCCGATGCTAATGGCGGCAATATGGCCGCTGAGAGCTGGGTCCGGCGCGGCCCAGCGAGCCCATGTCGCAGCGGGTCGAGGCCCGTTTTGCCGGTCGGCGTCGGCACCCGCCGTAGAGACATCCGGCAATATTGCCGTTTGCTCGCCTCTGTCGTGCCGCGCCGCAGTGCTGGTGACGCAAACGTTCGATGATGGCGAGGACCGATTGGGCGGCAGCCAGCGATATGGGAGGCTTCGCGTGGGCCCGCCGCCTCCCGCCGCGGTCCCTACGGGTCCAGCACGCCGCTGATCGCCAGGTCCTAGTCCGGTCTGCTGCCGTCCCACTGCGGGAAGTTGGTCTCGGGGCCCAGCTCCAGGCCCCGCTCATCCGCCCATTCCTGCATCCAGCCGACAGCGTCGTCCGCCGGCTCCGGCTGCGGATTGCGCGCCGGCAGTTCGCCTGAGGGCGCGTGGAAGAGCAACTGCCCATCGGCGGCCCGGCTGATCGTCCAGCCGCCCTCGTGGACCATGAGCTGATGACGAGTACGTAGAAGGACCGCTTTGTCCAGGCTGGTCTCCCCGCCGTGCAGCCAGTGCACGATGTGATGAGCGTGCAGGAACCGGGTGTGGGTGCAGCCGGGAAAGGCGCAGCCGCGGTCGCGGGCCATCAGGGCCCGCCGAAGGGCCGGCGGAATGCTGCGGCTGCGGCTGCCGACGTTCAGCGTCTCCCCCTCCC
>CAZKGO010000223.1:0-2571 GCA_964552235.1 uncultured Spirochaetales bacterium
GACAAAGTCGCAGTACATGAGCTCGGCCACCACCAGGCAGCCGCACAGCGAATAGCCGACCGCGGCGCCGACGATCGCCCCCTCGGAGATCGGAGTGTTGAACAGGCGGTGGTACGGCAGGCTCTCGGTGAGCCCGCGGTAGACGGCGAACGCTCCGCCCCAGTCGCGGTTCTCTTCGCCAAAGGCCACCATGGTCGGGTCGATCTCGAAGCGGTGCAGCATCGCCTCGAAGAGGGCGTCGCGGTAGGCGAGCGCCCGCGCCTTGGGCACGGGCTTGCCGTCGGCGTCGAGGGCGAGGCGCGCCTTTTTCCTGTTGCTCTCGACGCGCGGGTTGGCGTCGTGGGCGAGCAGCAGCTGCGGCTGCCGCTCGTCGTGGCGCTCGACCGAGCCGTTGGAGAACATCACCTCCCCGATCGCCTCGCTCGAAATCGAGATCCGCGGCGAGATCTCGTCGGAGACCGCACGCTCCACGGCCCGGCGCACGCGCGCGGAGGCCTCCGCGGCGAGCGCGTCGGCATCGGCGGCCGACAGCACTCCGCCGTCGACCAGCCTCCCGCGGAACGACGGGATGCAATCGACGCGGCTCCAGAGCTCGACTTCGTCCTTGGTGCGGTAGCTCGATGCGTCCGAAGGGGAGTGGCCCGAGAAGCGGTAGGTGATCACGTCGAGCAGCACAGGGCCCTGGCCCTTCTCCAGGATCGCGCGCTTGCGCTCGACCGCGTCGGCCACCGCGAGCGGGTCATAGCCGTCGACCCGCTCGGCGTGCATGGCCTCCTCGTTGACGCCGGCGCCGATGCGCGCCAGCACTCCGAATCCCATGGTCTCGCCGGAGGTCTGCCCGCCCATGCCGTAGAAGTTGTTGAAGAAGTTGTAGAGGATCGGAGGCGCGCCTCCGATTTCCTCGGGCCACAGCGTCCGGTACTGGTCCATGGCCGCGAGCATCATCGCTTCCCAGGTGGGGCCGCAGGCCGAGGAGCCGTCGCCGATGTTGCAGATCACGATGCCGGGCCTGCGGTTGATGCGTTTGAACAACGCCGCGCCCGTGGAGATGTCGGCCGAGCCGCCGACGATCGCGTTGTTGGGCATGCTGCCAAAGGGCGCGAAGAAGGCGTGCATCGAGCCGCCGAAGCCGCGGTTGAACCCGGTGTCGCGGGCAAAGATTTCGGCCAGGGTGCCGTAGAGCACGTAGTCGAGCCCGAGCTCGCGCACCCCGCCGCAGCGGCCGTCCTCCACGATGCGCAGGATGCGGCCGCCCATGTAGTCGCCCATGACGGACTCGAGGCGCTTCTCGGGCAGCCGAGCGACCGCCGAGAAGCACTTGGCGAGGATCTCGCCGTGGCTGCGGTGCGAGCCGAACACCAGGTCGTCGATGCCGAGGGTCAGCGCCTGCCCCACCGCGGCCGACTCCTGGCCGATCGAGAGGTGGGCCGGCCCCTTGTGCTCGTAGCTGATGCCCTGGTAGGCGCCCTTGGTCTTGATCTCGTTGAGCGCGGTCTCGAACTCGCGGATCAACAGCATGTGCAGCAGCGCGGTGCGCAGCCTCTCGTCGCCGTACTTCTTGCGCTCCCGCTCGATGTCCGGCTTGTACGCGTTGAGGGGAATCTCGCGGCTCCTGAGCCGGCCCGCCTTGCGCACCTCGGCGGGGTCTACGACGATGGACTTGGGCATGGTGGTCTCCTTGATTACTGCGCCAGATGCAGGTCGATCTCCGCGATGGCCCGGCCGAGCGCCTGCAGGAAACGGGCCGCGGGCGCGCCGTCGACCACCTGGTGGTCGATCGTGAGCGAGAGCCCGAGGCTGTCGACGAACTCGATCTCTCCGCCGCTGCCGCGCACGGGCCGCAGCGTGATCGAGCCGACTCCGAGGATCGCAACCTGGGGCGCGTTGAGCAGCGGCGTGAAGCTCTCGATGCCCAGGCTCCCCAGATTGGTCACGGTAAAGGTTCCTCCGGCCAGATCGTCAGGGCTCGCGGCGCCCTTGACGCACCGCTCGGCCAGCTGCCGCGCGCGCAGCGAAAGAGCGCGCAGGGTGAGGCTCTGCGCGTCGCGGATCACCGGCACCATGAGGCCGCGCTCGGTGTCCACCGCGAACCCGAGGCCGATCGACTGGTGGCGGGTGATGACCCCGCCCGAGAACAGCGCGTTCAGCTCCGGGTGCGCGGGCAGCACACGCGCCACCGCGAAGAGCACCAGGTCGTTGATCGTCACCGCGCTCACGCCGTACTCGGGCCTGCTCTCCTTGAAGCGGCGGCGAAGGTCGAGCAGCCGCCGGGCGTCGGCCGAGCTGTTGAGCGTGAGCTGCGCCGTGGTCTGCAGCGAGGCGAGCATGCGCTCGGCGATCAGCCTGCGCACTCCGCGCACGGGCACCGCGGCGGCGGCGCCCGCGGCGGCGGCAGCGGCCGCGGCTGCGGCAGCGGAGGCGGCCGGCTCGGGCGCGGCCGCGGCTGCGAGCACGTCCCGCACGATCACGCGCCCGCCCGGGCCGGAGCCGGCCAGCAGCGCCGGGTCGACGCCGCGCTCGGCCGCCAGCCGCCGCGCGCGCGGCGACACGCGCACCCGGCCCGGGCGACCG